>JAEFAB010000056.1 GCA_016292095.1 Eubacterium sp.
GATATTACCGGAAAGGAAATCACCAGTCATTTATATGAACAGTGTAAGGCACTGGATAATGTGACCATTAAAGAACACTGGAGCATGGTGGATTTATTGTGTGAAGACAATGTTTGTTATGGTGTAGTTGTACGAAAAGCCGACGGAACATTGGATACGATTACCGCAAAGGTAACGGTCCTTGCCTGTGGTGGTATCGGAGGAATTTACAGACATTCCACAAACTACAGACATCTGACCGGAGACGGTGTGGCTGTGGCACTGAAACACGGTGTGGAATGTGAACATGTAGATTACATTCAAATCCATCCGACGACATTTTATAATGAAGACGAAAAAGACCGGAGCTTTTTGATTTCCGAATCTGTTCGAGGGGAAGGAGCTCAGCTGTTTAATGCAAAGAAGCAGCGCTTTACGGATGAATTGTTGCCGCGAGATATTCTGACACATAACATCCGAAAGCAGATGAAGAAGGAAGGCAGTAAGCATGTGTGGCTTTCTATGAGACCGATTGACAAAGAAGATTTGAACAGCCATTTTCCGAATATTGTGAAGCACTGTAAAGAACATGGATACAGTGTTCCGAAAGAGATGATTCCGGTTGTTCCGGCGCAGCATTATTTCATGGGTGGAATTAAAGTTAATCTGAACAGCAAAACATCCATGAATCAGTTATATGCTATCGGAGAAACCGCATGCAACGGTGTTCACGGAAAAAATCGTCTTGCCAGCAATTCTCTTCTGGAAAGTATGGTTTTTGCAAAGCGAGCAGCCATCGATATGATGAAGGATTATGATAAGGCTTTGGAAAGAGAATATGAACAATTTGATTTTGCACCTTATGAAGATGCGAAGAAATTGGAACAGGATTATAAGAAATTAATTAATGATGAGATAAAGAGAAGTAAAGGAGAGTAAGAAATGTTTGATCCAATTACATTAAAGTTAAACGTAGACCCATTGATTTTAAGCGCAATTAAAGAAGATGTTACCAGCGAGGATGTTACAACAAATTCCGTTATGCCGGAAGGCTGCATGGGAAGTGTTGATTTGATTTGTAAAGAAGACGGCGTGATTTGCGGACTTCAGGTATTTTCCAGAGCATTTGAACTGTTAGATGATCAGGTTCAGGTGGAACTGTTTGTCAAAGACGGTGACCAGGTTCAGAAGGGACAGCTGATGGGAAAAGTAACCGGAGATATTCGTGTATTGCTGGTTGGAGAAAGAACAGGTCTGAACTATCTTCAGAGAATGAGCGGAATTGCTACATATACCCGTTCCATTGCTGAATTGTTAAAGGACAGTAAGATTAAATTGTTGGATACCAGAAAGACCAGTCCGAACAATCGTATTTTTGAAAAATATTCCGTACGAATCGGTGGTGGAAACAATCATCGTTATAACCTGACAGATGGCGTATTGTTGAAAGACAATCACATCGGTGCTGCAGGTGGGGTAAAGGAAGCAGTCACAATGGCTAAGGAATATGCACCTTTTGTTCGTAAGATTGAAGTGGAAGTAGAAAACTTCGACATGGCAAAAGAAGCTGTGGAAGCAGGTGCAGACATTATTATGTTAGACAACATGGATCACGATGAAATGAAGAGAACCATTGAAATGATTGATCAGAGAGCAGAAATTGAAGTATCCGGAAATGTAACCAAGGAAAACATTGCAAAGTTAATCGATTTGGGCGTGGATTATATTTCCAGTGGTGCGTTAACACATTCTGCACCGATTATGGATATTTCCTTAAAGAATCTTCATAGAATTTAAGCGAGGTATAACATGAGTGGAGAAAAAAGAAGGGAGAATCTGTTGAAGATTCTGCGTGAAAGCGAAGAACCGGTATCCGGAACAAAACTGGCGGAAAACTTTCATGTAAGCCGTCAGGTGGTTGTGCAGGATATTGCATTGCTTCGGGCAAAAAATCACAACATCATTTCGACTCATAAGGGATATGTATTACAGGAAAAAGGAAACATACAACGGGTGTTTAAGGTAAAACACAGCGAAGAGAAACTGTTGGATGAACTGAACCTCATTGTAGATTTAGGGGGGCAGGTAGAAGATGTTTTTGTGTATCATAAACTGTATGGGGTCATTCGCGTAGAGATGAATGTGAAATCCAGAAAAGATGCAAAAAAATATGTAGAAGGAATTTACGGAGGCGTTTCTGTTCCATTGGAGCAGATTACATCCGAATATCATTATCATACTGTGACTGCAGACGCTACGGAAACATTGGATGAAATCCAGGAAGAACTGCAGAAGCAGGGATATCTTGTGGCTTTAAGAGATTACGAACCGGTAGATTTCTGGAGTGGCGTATAGGCGAAGGGACAAAATACGACAAATTTCTTGAATTGACCAATGAATATGATATAATGAGAGTTGAAAAATTTAAAAAAGAGGAGATGAAAAAATGAAGAAGAAAATTTTAGCTTTATTAATGGTTATGGTTTTGGCTATGACTGCCCTCGCAGGTTGTGGGGATAAGAAAGATGATAAAAAGTCTTCAGGAACAAAGGAAGCAGTAGCGTCAGAAGACAGCTGTTTCTTTAAGGAAATGGAAAAGGTGGCTGAGATGGGCCCTGGATGTGAAACAATTCACCTGAAATATGTAATTAAGTCAGAAGAATTCGCAAACCAGGATACATTCAAGGAATTCCTTGATGCAGACGGAAATCTTGCAGTAGACCTTACAGCAGAAGTAACTACAGAAAGCAATGAAAAGGTTGCTGTTGATGTTTCTGCAACAATCGGTTCTAAGATTAACGGAAAGATGCTTACTGTTGTTGTTGACGGAGAAGAATTATACCTTGAATATTCCGGACTTCTTAATGTATTAAAGGAATACAAGGATAATGAACAGATTGCCAGTGTAGTTCAGCAGATTGAATCAAACTTCGGTTCTGCAATCAAGTTAAACACAAAGACTGTTTCTGAAGCAGTTTCACCATTGATTGATAGCATTTTGGAAAATGCAGCAGCATCCGGAGATGAAGACAGCCAGCTTGGTCAGGCTATTATTAAGACTTACATGGCTGTTCTTAAGGATGTTATCGCAAATCCTGACAGCATGAAGGATTTATCTAAGACATATTCTGAATTAGCTGAAAAGCATTTTGCAAACCTTGAAGGAACAGACGGAGATATGTACACATTAACAATCAGTGCTGACAATATTGACAAAGTACTCGAAGATACAGAAAATCTTTTGAAGGAAGATGGACAGAAAGTTCTTGAAGACACTGTAGCTTACCTTTACAAAGTTTCCGGAGAAAATGCTTTAGGAAAGTCTGAAGATGAAATCAAAGGACAGATTCCTGGATGGGTTGAAGAAGCTTCTAAGGCTGTTTCTGAAAACAAAGAAGAAGCAATTAAGTTTGTAAAAGATGCAAAAATTGAATCTGTTATGAAGACAAAAGTTAACGATAAAGATGCTAAGTTTGAAATCACAATGAAGATGGATGCAGACGGAGCAACTGTTGATTATACAGCTTCTATGGAATTTACTGAAGGAACAAAATCAATTCAGGATAAGATTCCAACAAATGCAAATGACATTACTACAATGATTACAACATTAGTAAATATGTATGGAAGCCAGTTGACAGGCGCAGCAGCAGGTGCATCTGATTCTACAACAGACATTTACTAAAAAGAAAAGAACATAAGAAAATGCCGGCAGATTTTTCTGCCGGCATTTATTATTATTTTTTATTTTGAATAGCCGCTTCTACAAATCCTAAGAATAAAGGATGTGGTTTGTTTGGACGACTCTTAAATTCCGGATGTGCCTGTGTGGCAACGAAGAACGGGTGAGATGGGATTTCAACCATTTCCACAATATGTCCGTCCGGTGAAATACCGGAAAGCATCATCCCGTTTTCTGTTAAATCTTTCCGATAGTCATTATTAACTTCGTAACGATGACGATGTCTCTCGTGAATGAGTTCATTTCCATAAAGCCGGAATGCTTTACTGCTCGGATCCAATTTACATGGATAAGCACCTAATCTTAAAGTTCCGCCAATGTCGGTTACGCCTTTCTGATCCGGCAAAAGGTTAATTACCGGATGGGTTGTTTCAGGATTTAACTCAATACTGTGAGCATCCTTGTACCCAACAACGTTTCTTGCAAATTCCACAATAGATAACTGCATTCCCAGACAAAGACCAAGATATGGAATTTTATTTTCTCTGGCATATTTAATAGCTGCCAGTTTTCCGTCAATACCACGGGTACCAAAACCTCCCGGAACTAAAATACCGGAAACATCTCCGAAAATTTCAGAAGCATTTTCATCGGTAACCGTTTCGGAATCAACCCACTTAATATTTACAGTAGCACGATTTGGATAACCGGCATGTTTTAATGATTCCACCACACTGATATATGCATCATGTAACGCAATGTATTTTCCTACAAGAGCGACATTCACCACCTTGGTAGGATTCTTTGCATTTTCAACCATTGCCTTCCATCCCGCCAAATCAGGTTCCGGACAATCAAGTTTCAATTCCTCACAAACGATTTCAGCAAGATGTTCTTTTTCCATTGCCAAAGGTGCTTCATAAAGCATTGGCACAGTAAGGTTCTGCACTACGTGAGATGCAGGAACATTACAGAATAAGCTGATTTTATTTTTTAAATTATCATCAATTTCAAATTCTGTACGACAAACAACAATATCCGGCTGAATACCGAGATGCTGTAATTCTTTAACGCTCATCTGAATTGGTTTTGTTTTCATTTCCTGAGAAGCAGGAAGGTAAACCATCAAAGCTACGTGAATTAAAATGCAATTGTCATGTCCTACGTCATGCTGAAACTGACGGATTGCTTCAATATATGGCTGGGATTCAATATCCCCCACAGTACCGCCAACTTCAATAATGGCAATTTCAGTATCTTCGGAATTACTCTGATGAAATCTGCTCTTGATTTCATTGGTAATATGAGGAATAACCTGAACGGTTCCACCGCCAAAATCTCCGTGACGTTCTTTTTCCAAAACACTCCAGTAAACCTTACCGGTAGTTACGTTGGAATTTTTTGTCAGACTCTCGTCAATAAAACGTTCATAATGACCCAAATCCAAATCTGTTTCTGCACCATCATCAGTTACGAAAACTTCTCCATGCTGAACTGGATTCATAGTTCCCGGGTCAATGTTAATGTACGGATCAAATTTCTGCATCGTTACCTTATAGCCACGGGCTTTTAACAATCTTCCCAGGGAAGCTGCTGTAATACCTTTACCCAGACCGGAAACGACACCACCTGTTACGAAAACGTATTTTACTGCCATGTAACATTTCCTCCTAATTCAATTGTAAACATAATTTTTCAGTACGTCTTAAAAAAAAGACCTTTCTAGTATACTACCGTGAAAGATAATATGCTAGTTAAAAAATAAATAAAAAGTCGAATTGTTAAAAATTAATGAATTCTTTACCGAATTTTCACAATAAAAAGTCCAGATATGATATAGTATCATAGAAAACTTAAAAGGATTTTGGGGTACAATACAGGTATGACCTTTCATGACAGAAGGAGGAAAACGATGGACAACAATCAAAATCGACAGAATGGCGATAAAAATTCAGATAATAAATTAAAGAAGAATCGAATAATTCCAATTGTGGTGGCAGTGGTATTGGCATTTTTGTTTTCAACACTGACGACCTATTTTTATGACCAATGGACTACGAAAGAGATTTCTTACAATCAGTTTATTTACATGTTGGATGAAGGGTATGTAAAAACAGTGGTCTTTGACGAAGACAAGATTATTATTACGCCGAAAGATACAGTAGATACTCATATAAAGACTTTCTGGACAATGCAGTTGAATGATCCGGAATTAATCAAAGAATTAAAGACCAAGTATAAAACGGTGAACTATAAGGGAGAAGATGAAGGCAGTACGGCAGAGTTGCTGGTAATTCTTCAGTGGGTACTTCCATTCCTGATTTTCTATGGCTTCATTATGTTTATGATGAAGAAAACCGATGGAATTGGTGGTTCATTCAGTGTAGGAAAGAGTAAAGCAAAAATTTATGTTCAGAAAGAAACCGGAGTAACCTTTAAAGATGTGGCAGGCCAGGAAGAAGCGAAGGAATCCGTCGTGGAACTGGTAGACTTCCTGCATAATCCAGGAAAATATACAGCAATTGGTGCGAAACTTCCTAAGGGTGCGTTACTTGTGGGACCTCCGGGAACCGGTAAAACATTGCTTGCAAGAGCAGTTGCCGGAGAAGCACATGTTCCGTTTTTCTCATTGTCCGGTTCGGACTTTGTGGAAATGTTTGTGGGTGTGGGTGCTTCCAGAGTGCGTGATTTGTTTAAGCAGGCAGAAGAAAATGCTCCATGTATTATTTTCATTGACGAAATTGATTCTATCGGAAAGAGTCGTGACTCCAGATACGGTGGCGGAAACGATGAAAGAGAACAGACCTTGAATGCACTTTTGGCAGAAATGGATGGCTTTGATTCGTCTAAGGGTATTTTGATTCTGGCAGCGACGAACAGACCGGAAGTATTGGATCCGGCGTTGTTAAGACCGGGACGTTTTGACCGACGTGTTATTGTGGACACACCGGACTTAAAAGGACGTATCGATACATTGAAGGTTCACTCAAAAGATGTTAAAATGGATGAAACGGTAGATTTAGAAGCAATCGCCAATATCACCAGTGGTGCGGTTGGTTCTGATCTTGCAAATATGGTGAACGAAGCAGCAATTAATGCAGTAAAATGCGGACGAAAAGCAATTTCTCAGGATGATTTAATGGAAGCCGTAGAAGTAGTAATTGCCGGAAAAGAAAAGAAGGACCGAATTCTCAGCAAAGAAGAGAAGAAGATTGTTGCATACCACGAAGTAGGTCATGCGTTGGTTTCAGCGTTGCAGAAAGATGCAGAGCCGGTACAGAAAATTACCATTGTTCCGAGAACAATGGGATCTCTCGGTTATGTATTATCTGCGCCGGAAAAAGAAAAGTATCTGATGACAAAAGCGGAACTGGATGCAGAGTTGGTTGTTCTTTTGGCAGGACGAGCTTCCGAAGAAATTATTTTTGATTCGGTAACAACAGGTGCTTCTAATGATATGGAAAAAGCTACCAAGATGGCACGCTCTATGATTGCTCAGTACGGAATGTCCGAAAAGTTCGGATTGATGAGTTTGGAGAGTGTTGAAAACCCATATCTTAGCAGACATTCTCAGTTGAATTGCAGTGATAAGACAGCAACGGAAATTGAAGAAGAAGTGAAAATCTTATTGAAGGAACGCTATGAAGATGCGAAGAAACTTCTGAACGATAACCGTGATAAGCTGGACAACATTGCAGGATTCCTTTTCGAAAAAGAAACTATTACCGGAAAGCAGTTTATGGACATTTTCCATAATGGTGTACCAAAAAAGGAATCTGTAGACCTGTTAAATGGTGAACCAATTATGGATATTTAAGCCGGGGAATCGCTTTTGACCGTAACGTCGAAAGGAGTGAGTGCGTATGAAAAGAAAGACAGCAGCTTTGGCACTGACCATGTCGGTCATAATGTTGGGAACTATGATGGGAACCCGGGATGTTTCCGCAAAGAAAAAAACAACAGCTCTGTACGTGTGTACATCGAGACAGGAGTATCAGGTCGACGAATCAGGTAATCTTTACAAGAACTATGAGTATAAGAGTTCTTATGATAAGAAGGGTGTTCAGACTTCTTATGAAGGACATAACTATTCAGAGGATGGTCAGGAAACCAGTAGCAATAAATGGGTTATGAAATACGATAAGAAAAATCGTATAAAACTTGAAAAAGGCTATCAGGATGGAAAGTGTGACCAGATTCAAAAATATACGTATAAGAAAAATAAGCAGATTGTTAAAATCCTTGATGAGAAGAAAAAACTGATTGAAAAGTCTGTGACAACAATGTCGGATCAGAAGCATGTTACAGTTTATTACAACAGCAAAGGAAAGAAATTATCTACGGTAACAACTTCTTTTGACAAAAAGGGTAATATTGTAAAGATGGTTACCAAGAAACAGAAAAAGGTATTGGATGAAACAGTATACACTTATAAGAAGAATGTTCTTACAAAGAAAGTGTCCAAATCCTATTCCGAAGAAGGGACTCTTACGAATTCATCGGAGACTGTTTATAAAAAAGGTAAGGTGGTCAGCGATAAGAACGTAATGTACGAAGATGGTGATTTTAATTCATCCTGGACATATTCCTATTCCTACAAAGGAAAATATATCTATGTAACAATAATTGAAGCATCTGTATACAGCGATGAAGTTGGAAAAACTGTTGAGAAAATGAGATATGACAAGGCAGGAAATTCAATTTACTCATGGAAGAAAGTATATGAAGATGATAAGTTGGTAAAAACATATGATTACAAAAATGAATTTTTTACCAATGGTGGAGCAA
>JAEFAB010000003.1 GCA_016292095.1 Eubacterium sp.
GAAACCTGTTCTGCTGCATATCATATACATTTAGACCGGTTATATCGCTTGGAAGCAGGTCAGGAGTGAACTGTATTCTGGAAAAGTCGGCATTGATAGATTTCGCCAATGTTTTGGCAAGTTTTGTTTTCCCTGTTCCGGGTACATCTTCCAGAAGAACATGCCCGTCAGCAACCAATGCAGTCAGGAGCAAACGTATTGTGGTATCTTTACCGATAATTACTTTTGATATGTTTTTTGAGATGGTTTCATATAAATTTTTCCCGTTATCAGACATATATTCTATCCTCTTTTTGTTTAAGCATTTGTAATACAATAGCTAAATTATACTATTCTTTAACTTATTAATCAATTATTAACATATGTTTGTCATGGAAAATATAAGATGTACATATTATGTAAAAAACATGAAAGTATAATTTTTTGTATGAGTGATATTTCCGTAAATCAGAAGCTGGCTTTGGCTCAGCAGATTCGTGCACAGAATGCCCAAAATGAAGGTGATATGTCCCAGAGAAGACAAGTGCTATATGGGGGTGAAGAAATATTAGAAGAAAATAGAAGCCTCCGGTCTTTTCGGATAAGAATGATAGTGACGATTTTGCTGGTTTGTGCGTTACTTCTCGCGGACCAGTTTCCACCATCTTTTTTCCGGTTTGATATGAATCAGGTTTATGAAATGCTTTCGGAAGACTTCCTGAATAATAAAAAATGAAGGAATTATGTCCCGGGTCAGGTAACCCGGGCGATAATCCTTCAACTTATTTTTTATCTATTGGCCAATTCTGTTGTTATATCTTCCCAGGTGATATTTTTTTCTGCCATAAGTACCATCATATGATAGAGAAAATCGCTTATTTCGTACTTAATCTCGTTTGGGTTGGGATTTTTGGCGGCAATGACAATTTCAGTTGCTTCTTCTCCAAGTTTTTTCAGAATTTTATCAATTCCTTTGTCGAACAGATAATTCGTGTATGAACCTTCTTTGGGGTTCACTTTTCTGTCTTTTATTACAGAGAATACTTCTTCGAATACCTGCAACGGATTGGTACTCTCCTCATATTCTTTTTTTGTAATTTCATTGAAGAAACAGCTTCTGGAGCCGGTATGGCATGCAGCCCCAATTTGAGAAACCTTTGCAAGAATGGTATCCATATCACAATCGGCACTCAAGGATTTTACATATTGAAAATGCCCGCTGGTCTCACCTTTTAGCCACAGACTTTGTCTGCTCCTGCTATAATAGTTCATTTTTCCCGTTTCCAAAGTCAGTTTATAGGATTCTTCATTCATGTATGCCATCATAAGTACCTGAGATGTGCGATAATCCTGTACAATAACGGGGACAAGTCCATCGCTGTTTTTCTTAAAATCAGACCAGTTAAACGCTGCATCAAATGACTGGATAGGAATATTATTTTCTTTACAAAGCTTCTTGAGAGAAGGAATCTCATTTACATTGTCGTTAATTGTATTGCCTGTAATTCCACAGACCGTCTCATGGGCAAAAATTTCCAAAAGCTTGTTCAGTGCAATCTGATTTATCTGAACAATGACTGGAAGCTGTGTTTGGCTCATAGTCTCTCTGATAATGTGAGGGTTTAAAAGGATAAGACATGAGACATATTTCTCTAAAAGTGCTTTTTCCTTCGTAACAATTTCATCATGGTCAACAGATGCCAGAATTTTATCTTTTCCGAATTTGAGGGAAACTTCTTCCGTAATTTCAATATTTAAAGGATTTTCATAGTCCAGAATCGCTTTTTTGCATCCGGCGTAAAGCAGCTTTTTAACATCTTCCATTCTTTTAATGTTACCGGTGCCGAAAACATCCATCTCTGCCACTTCACATATTTCTTTGATGATATCCAGAGCCCGTTCATGTTCTTCATCTGTTTTGGACATGTCGAACACAATCAATTCATCAGCATTATTTTCGTTATAAATTTGTACAAGACGGAGTGGATCGGTCTCTACAATGGTGGTGTCATGTAATCCCTTGACTGCATGTTCGTGATACAAATATATGCAGGGAATAAATTTCTTTGTCATACAGCGTTATCTCCTTACGAAAGGCTTCCTTTTGTGCTTAATACATCTGTGATACGTGAATCATATTGAGTTGCCTGATCAAGGGCTTTGGCAAACGCCTTAAAAATAGCTTCAATCATATGATGATTATTGATGCCGTCCAATAATTTGATGTGGAGATTCATCCCTGCGCTATAAGATATTGCATAGAAAAACTCTCTCACCAATTCGGTTTCAAGGTATCCGACCTTAGGGGTTGTAAAATTACAGTCAAAATTAAGATAAGGTCTGCCGCATAGGTCCAAGGCACATAATGCTAAAGCATCGTCCATGGGCAAGGTAAAGGAGCCATATCTGCAAATACCTTTTTTGTCCCCCAGAGCAGTTCGGATAGCCTGACCGAGGACAATTCCGGTATCTTCTACGGTGTGATGTCCATCCACCTGTAAATCGCCGGTTACTTTACATTCCAAATCAAAGAAGCCGTGTTTGGCAAATCCTTCCAGCATATGATCAAAGAAACCAATTCCGGTATCTATGGCTGATTTC
>JAEFAB010000057.1 GCA_016292095.1 Eubacterium sp.
AAAATGTTAAAGGATAGGGTAAAACCTAAAAAGCAGGTAAAGGGATTGGAGAATGGACTGAACCTACCGAAACATATGGCAGAACATATCTACATGTTTAGTGGTGATAGTGTTCGAGTGACTTTTAGGGCGAAGAAATATTTGCTGAGTGAAATCTTTGATTGGTTTGGCAAGGATATTATCTTTTCTGATGAAACAGAAGATGAAGTGACCTGTTCGGTGTTCGTGAATGAAAAGGCTATGAGAAAGTGGGCATTGCAGTATGCGTTGCATGTAAGGGTGTTGAGTCCGCAGAGTATGGTCGATGGAGTGAAGGAAGATCTAGAGAAAGCGAGGGAGATGTATGGGTAAAAGAACGTGGAATTTAAGTGAACAGGCACAGGAATTCTTTGTGTATTCCGTATTGGGGATTGTGCCGGAAGAATATTTTGATAATGACACTTATAAAGAATATTTGAAAACAGAATATGAGTATGACTGTGAGGAATTATCATATAAAACATATTGTGCTTTTATGTGCGCAGTGCGAGCATATAAGGATTTGGCAAGAACACTAAATTATGTGGAGAATGAGGAAAACGAAAAGGCTACATTTAAAAATACGGTATATGGATATCTTGCTAATGAGTGCTTGATAGAGGAAAATATTTCAAATGAAAAGATTATAAATATGATTGAAGAGGTAAAAGCGATTGCAGACAATAATAAAGTATTGTTAAAAAATGACTTCACATATGGTCAAGCACAGAAATGGGTGAACATGACGATAAAATATTTGCGCTTAATAAAAATGGTTAGGTGCGATGATATTATACATATCCCTGTTGATAGCTATATTATTGATGCTTTTTGGGAAAACAGAGAGATTGATTTTTATTCAAAACAAAGCGAAAAGTTCAATCATAATCTATGTCAAAGACCAAGTAATCATATTTTGGCATGGAGTAAGTGGAACGAAAGCGTCTACAATGCTTTTGTTAATAAGTTCAAAGAATATATAGAAAACAAAAAACTAAAAGATAAAAGAATTAATTCATTGACATGGGAACATGAAAACTGGATAAAAATATCTGAGTCAAGGAAGATAAAATAATAAAAGATGTGTGATAGTTAGAGGAAAGGAGTAGAATTATGAATAAGGAAAACAAATATTGGTTGCATAGAATAAGTCATGAATGGGCCGTTTCATATGAGTTGTTTGAAATGGGTTATTTAAGTATGGGTTGGTCTATGTTTTCGAAGAGTGGAATATTAGAGACGGCTAGAGAAGAGACATCAGAACATTTTGAAATAACGTATAAGAGTATTATGAGCGATAGAAATAAATCGAGATGGAGTATGTGGTATTTTGCTCAATTTGATATAGATGATTATATTGTTGTTCCAATGTTTAATGGAGAATTTTCAATTTGTAAAGTTCTAGAAAAAGCAAAACCTATTTCAGAGATTAAAAATATAATTGGTGATTTTGAAGATAAAGAAAATAAACAGATAATGTGGAAAGATGATTTGTTGGTACGTGAAGGTGAAAAGATTGATCTTGGGTTTGTGATAAAGATTAAGATAGTGAAAAAATGTCTAAAAAGAAAAGAGTTTGCGGACAGTGCACTAACAGCACGAATGAAATTACGCAAGACCAACGGAAATATAAGTGACTTGAAGGAGAGTGTTGACAGGACATTAAAGGCTGAAAAACCAATTAATTTTTATGAAAACGTTATAGAACAGGGGGCAGATTTATTGCATAAACAGATTATGCAAGATTTGTCAGCTGAAAAGTTCGAATTGCTTGTTAAAGCGTATATGAAAAAAATTGGAGCAGATAGTGTTGGTATTCCACCGAAAAACGAAATGGGAAAAAAAGATTATGCAGATGCTGATGTTATTGCTACATTTGATTCATTAAAAATTATCATTATGATTCAGGTGAAATTTCATACAAACAGTACAAATTCTTGGGGAATTGAACAGATTAGGAGATATAAAGAGCAAATTGAAGATGAAACGACAGAGTTGGAAAATGAAAATTGCGATGAATATGTAAATATTCCGTGGGTAATATCTACTTGTGATGAGTTCTCTAATGATGCAATTGAAATAGCAAAGAAGGAAAAAGTTTTTTTGGTTAATGGTAAAGAGTTTTCGAAAATGTTATTAAACGCAGGATTGGAAAAGTTAGAAATATGAATTGATTAAAACAATTAATTCAAAATATTCCTCACCACACGAAAGGAGCAACTTATGCAATTAATCACAGGAAAATATAACACTGCCAAAGTTTTCACTGCCCAATGTGACGACACTTGCGTTGAGCAAATACGCGAACTCTTGGATCAGGAACCCTTTCAGGATGCAAAGGTAAGAATTATGCCGGATTGTCATGCAGGGAAGGGATGTGTCATTGGATTTACAGCGGACCTAGGGGACAAGATTATTCCGAACGTTGTGGGCGTTGATATAGGTTGCGGAATGTTGACTGTGGAACTGGGGAAAATCGATATTGACTTTCAACGACTGGATACGGTGATTAAGACCTTTATCCCGTCAGGAAGAGAAGTGAATAAAGGGCGGTTGATGAAGTTTCCGAAGATTCAGCAGTTAAAATGTTATAGAGAGCTACAGGATACAAGAAGATTGGGGCGGTCTATAGGAAGCCTGGGAGGCGGAAATCACTTTATTGAGATTGATGCGGATGAGGAAGATAATAAGTATCTCGTGATTCATACTGGAAGCAGGAATCTTGGTTTGCAGGTTTGTAAGTATTATCAGAAAATCGCTGTGGGAATTCACATTGGAAAAGAAGAATTGTGGAACGAGGAACAAAAAATCATAGCGGAGTACAAGGCGGCCGGTCGTAGGAAAGAAATCAAGGAGGCAATTAAGGAACTTCGGAGAAATTTTAAACAAAAGACGCCGGATATTCCACTAGAACTTTGTTATTTGACAGGAGAGTATAGTCAAGATTATTTGCATGATATGAAAATATGTCAGGAGTTTGCAGAGGAAAATAGACATATGATTGCAAAGTTGATTGTAGAGAACTATGGGTTTAAGCCGATTGGAGAATTTTCCACAGTCCACAATTATATTGATCATGAATCAGGGATTATTCGAAAAGGAGCAGTGTCAGCGAAAAAAGGAGAGCGACTGCTTATTCCGATAAATATGAGAGATGGGTCGCTGATTTGTATTGGAAAAGGGAATGAAGATTGGAATTGTTCGGCACCTCATGGAGCGGGGAGATTGTTTTCCAGAACGGAAGCGATAAATCGCTTTTCGATAAATGATTTTCAACAGACAATGAAGGAGGCGGGAGTCTTTACAACTTGTGTGAATGAATCGACATTAGATGAAAGCCCGTTTGCTTATAAAGGAATGAAAGATATTGTGGAAAATATTGAACCTACTGTGGAAATTATTAAAGTGATCAAGCCGGTTTATAATTTTAAAGCGGCAAACGAAAGATAAAATCAGAAAGAAACACTCGAGATGGTTGAAATGTATTGTCTCGGGTGTTTTTATGCCTCTAAATACCGATAACTGATGTTACAAAAATGTCCCATGCCCTTCGATAGAATATATTTACAATCATAAAGAAAGAAGGTGGCTTTTATGAAATATACGTCAGCAGAAGCGGCTAAGCTGGTCGCAAAATTGCAGCAGGAACATATGAATGTTTTGAGTTTAGAAAAACAGTCAAGGACATTTCTCGCAAGCGTTGGAGAAGATGTGGAATCTGTCCGTCCGGAATACAATTACGAAAAAACAAAAATACATCTTTTGACACTGGAAAGAAAAATTAGAAAAGTAAAGCATGCGATTAATGTCTTTAATGCAAAGACAGTGATTCCTGAATTTGACATGACAATCGATGAAATGCTTGTTTACATTCCTCAGTTAACAAAGAAAAAGGATAAATTAAAAGAAATGGCGAACGCTTTGCCGAAAACTCGAAGCGATGAATACCCTATGTCAAATATTATTGATTATAGGTATGCAAATTATGATTTAAAAAAAGCCAGAAATGATTTAGAAGCGATTACGGAAGAATTATCAAAGGCGCAGTTAGCCCTGGATTCCGTAAATCATACGATAACTTTTGAAATTGAAGAGTAAGAAATAATCCGTTGCCATTGTGTCGAAAAAAACATCTGATAGAGGATTAATGATAGGTTAATGGTTAATTCTTTATTATGTTTTTCAAATTTTATTTTGTAATAGGTTTTTGTTTAGAGTAATACAGTTTGAAAATTTAGATGATTGTTTTTTTCGTTTCAATGCCATAAAAACTTTAAGGTGCAGGGAAGTATGGTTACAACTGCTTACCTAGGAGTATAAAGTAACGAGGTACTATAGAGATAAAGTTTTGGGAGGTGTAGATATGCAGTTTTTCAAAATTGATGGATTGATTGAAGATGAAAAATGGGTAAAAGATTTTGAAGACAGACAGGCTTGGAAGGAAAAAGAAGCGAATATTCTGATCCATAGTGATAACTTCAATCAGCGGTGTAAGATGAAAATGTATTTGTTTGTAGGACATGCATCCTCTGTAAAAATTACAATAGGGGCTATTTGCTTAGATTCTTTGAAATTGTCTGAACGACTTACGCAGTTTATGAAAGAGATTGATGTGAATGTGGGCGAACTTAGGGTTGAAGAAACTACAGGAAAAAATATGTGTTCTTTACTCCAAGGTGCAGAGCGTAAAGGATATATAGAATCCGAAGAAGATATCTTGGAAACTTTTAGAATTAACAGGGTTTTGGGACGGTATGGAAGAGATATAAGTTATGGAGAAAAGATTATTGATGGATTGAAGAAAGAAGAAGTATTTTCGAAAGTCGAACAACTCTTTGTGAGAGAATGCTTCGTTCCGGAATTAGAACGGATTTATATGGGAACAGAAAGAAAAAGTCCGGTAGGACATCCGGTTCATTATATGATTCAGGCAGATGATTCTGAAATGAGAATCGAAATGACGAAACTATTGATTGAGGCGCTTTATTCGGCAGGAAGAATCAAAAATAAGCGCGTTACATATCTTAGTGTCGATCCCCTCGATGGTGTTCCGGAAAAGGGGGGCGATGATCTGTATCGGTGTAATGAAGGTGGTGCAATTGTTGTAGAATATATGGCTGAAGATGTTATAGAAGATCAGTTTGCATCTTTTGCAAGAGATATTACAGAAAGATTATGTAAGACCATGAAAAAATATCAGAATAAGGTTTTGACAATTTTTTGTTTTCAAAGAGAGTGCTATAGACAGAAAGAGATTTTCTACGAAAACTTGGGGAATACCAGCCTTGTAGAATTGAAAGAAGACTTGGCGTATGGAAAGAGAGCTGAGAGTTACCTAACTGCACTTGCGAAAGATAAACAAATTTTGACAGATTCTTCATTGTTTGAATTGATTGATGAAGAGAAAGGATATTTGGCCACTGAATTAAATGAAATGTTTACGGAATGGTTCAACCGAAAATTAAAAACAGATTATTATCCGCAATATAAAGAAATGACTTCGGTAAAGAAAGAAGTAATCAAAGCAGCACCGAAAGGTACTGCTTTCGATGAATTAAACGAAATGATAGGAATTACTGAAGCAAAAAAAGTAATAATGCAGGCATTAGATTTCTTTAAAGCGCAAAAAATTTTTGCGGAAAAGGGAATGAAGAAAGAACGGGTTGCAATGCATATGGTTTTTACCGGAAATCCGGGAACTGCGAAAACGACGGTTGCTAGATTATTTGCCAGAACCATGAAGGAGAATGAAATTCTTTCCAATGGTCATTTAATTGAAGTGGGACGGGGAGATTTGGTAGGTAAGTTTGTGGGATGGACGGCCCCAACGATTCAGAAAAAATTTCGAGAAGCAAAAGGTGGAATCTTATTTATTGATGAAGCATATTCCTTAGTAGATGACAGGGACGGAAGCTTCGGTGATGAAGCAATTAACACCATTGTTCAGGAAATGGAAAATCACAGAGAAGATGTGGTTGTGATTTTTGCAGGTTACCCGGATGAGATGGAGCAATTTCTGCAAAAAAATCCGGGACTTCGTTCTAGAATTGCCTTTCATGTTCCGTTTGAAGATTATGATACGGAAGAATTATGTGGCATTGCAAAACTGATTGCAAAGAAAAAAGAGTTATTGTTGTCTGAAGATGCAGTAGAGAAAATGTCTGAAATTTTCGAAGTTGCGAAGAAAGAGAGTGATTTTGGAAACGGAAGATATGTTCGCAATGTGATTGAAAAAGCAAAAATGGCACAAGCCGGAAGATTGATGAAAATGGATTTTGAAACAATAAAATCTAGAGATGTTCGAACTATTTGTGCTGAAGATATTGAAAAGCCTTCCGGTGTGAAGAAAAAGAAATCAAATCCTATTGGATTTGGTGTGGCGTAAAATGAAAAGGAGTTTCGGGTGAAAAAAGGAATTTTTTGGTGTAAAGATATGAATGAGAATCCTCCACGTTTGATTACTGTCAGTGTGGAATGTTCTTTTAGTGGAGAGTGCGAAGGTAATGTAAATTACAGCTCAAAGTCCGGAAAGAATTTTAATCACAAAAAGGAGTGGAGTAAGCTAGACAAAAATGTGACGGAAGGTTATCCGTACAATTATTATCCTAGGGGGCGTGTGGAAATAAAAAATGGAAAAGTAACTATTTTTCTTAATCCTGACATTAATACGGATGAAGTGTTAGATGTAATACTGACAGAGTTTGAATTGAAAGATGATCGAAGGAAAATAATTAAGGTAAAGAGTGATGGCTCAAATCACTACCAATATTTAATGCACAGGGACGAAGTGTCAAAAAAGCAATTCCGATTTGAAAATGCAGAAAAAAGAGTGAAAGAGTTCTGCATGGATGCCATTGCTCGCAAATATGGAAAAACAATTCCAAAAGCAGCAAGACATCGATTAGATGAAGAACTTTTGAAGATTTCAGAATGTGACGGCTGGTCGCAATATTTGCTGGCAGCTAAATTGGCAGAAAAAAACAGAAAGATGGGATATGTGCATAATGTTCGTGGATGTGCAGGTGGATCGTTTGTAGCGTATTTACTAGGAATCACAGAGACAAATCCTTTGCCGGCAATGAGTGGTTATGAGGATGGAAATGATATCCCTTATGAATTTTTTATGGGGAGTTCTACAGCAAAGAACCCCTCCTTTGATTTGAATTTTGCAAATGAAATACAGAGCAACCGGTTGGATTTTTGTAAAGAGATTTTAGGTGAAAATCAGGTTTTTTACGGAGGGGTTTTTAGTGATACGGTGGGAGAAAATTACTTGAAGATTGTGAAACATCCGGGAAAACTTGTGATTGTTCCAAAGGATTGCATGGTTGATTGCTTTGTAGATAAGAAAAAGGGAATTATATATGATGAGCGGAGACGATTTGATTCTATCAATGTTTTGGAACATGATATGTTTTCGAGACTAAAAAAAATACAAGATTATATTGGAGTGAATGTACACGAGCTTCATGTGGGAAACGATATTGTTGAAGAAATAGCCAAGTGGAAACCGGAAGCATTTGAAGGACTGACAATGAAAGAACTGGGACAAAATGAAATATTTAGAATAGTAAAACCGAAGAACTTTTCTGAATTAGTAAAAGTGTATGGATTATCTCATGGTAGAGGGACTTGGAATGAAAATGGCGAAGAGTTGTTTCGTGATGGGATTCCATTAGATGATATCATTGCACATCGAGAGGATGTTATGCTGAAACTTTTACAATTTGGACTTTCCAGAGAAGAATCATATCAGATCGCTGAATATGTGAGAATGGGAAAAGTCTTTCGTTTGGGATTCCAAGAAGAACAAATCGCTCGATTAAAGGAAGTTAATGTTCCTGATTGGTATATTGAATCAATGCAAAAGATAAAATATCTTTTCCCGAAATCCCACGCCGTGGAATATGTTAGAAATTTTCTTCGAGAGGCCTGGATTAAGGAACATTATCCTGATGAATTCAAAAAGGTGATTGAAGTATGAACGTTAAAATATTCTCAAGAGAAGCAACGGAAGATTTGCTAAGGCAAGTGGAAAAATTAGAAAACACTGCTGTGATCAGTTTCTATGATCCTCCAAGTAAAACATTTTTCACGGAGAAACCCATTGATTTTGGAAAGAAAGTGGATTATTTATTTCAAGTAGCAGTCAATGACATTGATATTGAAGTTTTACCCCGATATGGACTGACAGAAAAGTCCTTTTTTACGGAAGCGGAAGAACTGGCTGAGTTTATTCGAGAAGCAAAGGAGAACGGCATGGATATCATTTGTCAATGTGAGTATGGTCAGAGCCGAAGTGCAGCGTGTGCAGCGGCCATCTTGGAATATTACGATAGAAAAGGAATTACTGTTTTTGCAGATTATAGATATTATCCAAATCAATTGGTGTTCAATAAAATATATGACGCATTAAAAAGTGAAAATAGTTTTGGAAACTAAAGATTCCCCATTTGCCATTCCCTCCACTCAATGCTATCCTATATTCAGAAGATTATGAACTTGCAAGGAGGACTGGCATGAACGAAACAATCACAAATAGAATTTCAAAATTACGTGACCTGATGTCTCAGCATAGCATCGATGCTTATCTCGTAGTTAGTGATGATTTTCACGCTTCAGAATATGTGAGCGACTATTTTAAAACAAGAGCCTATTTGTCCGGATTTACCGGTTCGGCAGGAAGCCTTTTGGTGATGAAGGATTGGGCAGGACTGTGGACGGATGGAAGATATTTCTTGCAGGCAGCGGATCAGTTAAAAGAAACCGGCATTGAACTGATGAAGATGGGAGAGGATGGGGTTCCGACGGTTACGGATTATCTGGAGCAACATATTCCACATCACGGTGTGTTAGGCTTTGATGGGAGAACGATTCGTGTGAGCCTGTATCAATTAATGAAGGAAGCGTTGCAGGGAAAGAACGCCACCATCCAATCAGACCTTGATTTGGTGGGTGAACTATGGACAGATAGACCGGCTTTTCCAAAAGAAAAAGTTTGGGTTTTGGAGGAACAATATACAGGAGAATCAACAAAGGAAAAACTAAAGAATCTTAGAAAGACATTGGATGAGAAAAAGGCGGATGGAATGATTCTTGCCACACTAGATGATATTGCGTGGCTTTTTAACTTGAGAGGAAATGATATTTCCTATAACCCAGTCTTTTTGTCCTATGCCTATATCGGACAGCAATTAACAATCTTGTACCGTGATGAGGAAACCCTAACGGAAGAAGCGAAGAAGATGCTGAAAGAAAATAGTGTGGAAATCAGACCATACTTTCAGATTTACAAAGATGTGAAAGAAATTGAAAATGAAACCATCGTGGTAGATGAGCACGGAATCAATATTGCATTGAAGAATAGCTTTTCAAAAGATACCACATTACTAAATGAGAAAAATCATACATTTTTAAAGAAAGCAATTAAAAATGAAACGGAGCAGCAGAATGAACGAAAAGCACATGTGTTGGACGGTATTGCTGTGACAAAGCTAATCTACTGGTTGAAGAAACAGCAGCAGGACGGAACGGTTACATCCTTAAAGGAAACAGACGTCTGTGAAAAACTGGAAGAATTGAGAAAGCAGGGACAAGGCTATCTGGGTCAAAGCTTTGCACCGATTGCGGCTACAGGTAAGAATGGAGCCATTGTTCATTATGAACCAATCAAGGGTGAGGATGAGAATCTGGAAGAAAATAACTTTGTTCTGATGGATACCGGAGGACAATATTATTATGGAACCACGGATATTACCAGAACAGTGGCAATTGGAAAACTGACGCAGCAGCAGAAGAGTCATTATACAGCGGTACTTCGAGGTCATATTCGTCTGGCAATGGCAAAGTTTAAATACGGAAGCACGGGAGCCAATCTGGATGTGCTTGCCAGAGGACCATTGTGGGATTTGGGGCTTGATTACAATCACGGAACCGGCCACGGCGTGGGATATCTGTTAAATGTTCATGAAGGACCGAACGGAATTCGAATGAAAGAGGCTGACCGCAGTGTGGGCGTGACATTGGAAGAGGGAATGATTACGTCGGATGAACCGGGACTCTATCTGGAAGGAAAATATGGAATCCGTATTGAAAATATGATTCTGTGCAAGAAAGAGGAAAAGACGGAGATGGGTCAGTTCATGGGATTTGAAACACTGACGATGGTTCCTTATGAAAGAGAAGCAATTCTTCCGGAAATGTTGGAAAACAAGGAACTTGAGTGGCTGAATCAGTATCATAAGAGGGTGTTTGAACAAATCTCACAGTATTTGACAACTGACGAACAGAAGTGGTTGAAAAGTCAGACAAACCCATTGAAAAAATAGGAATGCCAATCAGAGAATTAGCACAATGATGAATAGGTAACCTCCATGAAAAAAGCATTGAAATTATGCGTTCTTGTGGTATAATATTCTAAGAATTGTGCGTTTCTGCGCATATGGATAAAAGTATTGGAGGAAATATGATGAAACATATTAAGACTTTAACAGGAAAAACATTAAAGGAAAGCATGAAGAAAGGTGGATGTGGCGAATGCCAGACATCATGCCAGTCAGCATGTAAGACTTCTTGTACAGTTGGAAACCAGACTTGCGAGAATAAATAATTAATTTCATAGAAATTTATTCCTATAACAGAGCCGAATTATCGACTCTGTTATAGTGCGTTTAAAAACTTAATAATGTTAGGAGGAAATCACAGTGATTCATCAATATAAAAGCAATGGGTATAACATTGTCATGGATGTGGAAAGCGGTGCTGTTCATGTTGTGGATGATGTAACTTATGATGTAATTGCTTTGTATGAGAAATCTTCTGCTTCGGAAATTGAGGAGCAGTTAAAGGATCAGTATCCGGTGGATGCGATTCGAGAATCAATGAAAGAGGTTGAAGAATTAAAAAATGATGGTCAGCTGTTTACAGAAGATATCTACCAGCCGTACATTGAGGAATTTCAGGACAAGAGACAGACGGTTGTAAAGGCGTTGTGTCTTCACATTGCTCATGATTGCAACCTTGCCTGCAAGTATTGCTTTGCAGAAGAAGGAGAGTATCATGGCAGACGTGCCCTGATGAGTTTTGAGGTTGGTAAGAAAGCTCTTGATTTTCTTGTGAAAAATTCCGGAAACCGTGTGAACCTGGAGGTAGACTTTTTTGGCGGAGAGCCGTTGATGAACTGGGAGGTTGTAAAACAGCTGGTTGCCTACGGTCGTAGCCTGGAAGAAGCGAATAATAAAAAATTCCGTTTTACATTGACCACAAACGGTGTTTTGCTCAATGATGAAATTATGGAATTTTTAAATAAAGAAATGTCCAATGTTGTAATTAGTCTGGACGGAAGAAAGGAAGTCAACGATCGAATGAGACCGTTCCGTAACGGAAAGGGAAGTTACGATTTGATTGTTCCGAAGTTCCAGAAACTTGCGGAGAGCAGAAACCAGATGAATTATTACATCCGTGGTACATTCACAAGAAATAATTTGGATTTCTCCGAAGATGTAAAGCATTTTGCAGATTTGGGATTTAAACAGATGTCCATTGAACCGGTTGTAGGACCGGATGATGATCCGTATTCCATTCGTGAGGAAGATCTTCCTCAGATTTTAGAGGAATATGACAAACTGGCATTGGAGTATATCAAACGTGAAAAGGAAGGACGTGGATTTAACTTCTTCCATTTTATGATTGATTTACAGCAGGGACCTTGTGTGTACAAGCGTCTGTCCGGTTGTGGATCCGGAACAGAATACCTGGCGGTAACACCGTGGGGGGATTTGTATCCGTGTCATCAGTTTGTTGGAAACGAAGAATTTCTGTTAGGTAATGTGGATGAAGGCATTACAAAACCGGAGATTGTGAAAGAGTTTGGTTGCTGTAACGTGTACACGAAAGAAAAGTGTAAGAACTGTTTTGCCAGATTCTATTGTAGCGGCGGTTGTGCAGCAAATTCTTATAACTTCCATGGAAACATCAATGATGCTTATGAAGTGGGATGTGAAATGGAACGAAAGAGAGTGGAATGCTCAATTATGATTAAAGCGGCGTTGGCCGATGAATGACAGCCGGAGGAGACGGCGATATAAAATAAGTCGATGGACTTAGAAAGAGGTTAGAAATGAAGTTTAAAACAATTAGTAAGGCAAAAAGTATTTCATTATTTGTTTTATGTATGGTACTTGTTGTCGTAGCAGGTGCAATTGTAATGTGGGGAATCCCTAAAAACTGGAAAGGTATCGGGGACAGAGGTAAAGCTGCCTACATCACACAGGGATTGGACTTAAAGGGTGGTACAAGTATTACTTATGAAGTAGAAAAAGGTGCCAGCCAGAGTGATATTGCTGATACAAGAGCAAAGTTAGAAAAGAGAGTTCAGAGCAAATTCAGTTCTGAAGCTACAGCATACAGAGAAGGTGAAGACAGAATTACTGTTGATATCCCTGGTGCATATGATGCTGGTAAGGCTATCAAAGAATTAGGTAAGCCTGGTAAAATGTACTTCACTACAAAGGCTGAAGATGGTTATGAACCTACAGAAGAAGAATTAAAGAACGAAGACTATATTAAATTTGAAGATGCTTACTATAAAGTATGGCTTACAGGTGACGAAGTTGCAGAAGCAAAAGGTCAGTCATACACAGATCCGGATACACAGCAGTTAAAGAATGTAGTAGCAATTACATTTACAGAATCAGGTAAGACAAAGTTCGGTGAAATGACATCTGCAAATGTTGGAAGCCAGAACTATGTTATCTACAATGATAGTGTAATTACAGCTCCTAAAATCGATGAAGCTATCCTTGGTGGTTCTTGTGAAATTTCAGGAAGTTTCAAAACAATTAGCGAAGCAAACGAATTAGCAACAAACATCCGTATCGGTGGATTAAAGGCTTCTATTAAAGAATTAAGCCATAGCGTACAGAGTGCTCAGCTTGGTAATGATGCCTTATCAAAGAGTTTGAAAGCCGGATTAATCGGTTTCATCATTATCTGCATTTTCTTACTATTCGTTTACAGAATTCCGGGACTTGCAGCTGCATTATCATTAGTTGCATATGTAGAAATGATGCTCCTTGCATTAAACGGATTTGATTTAACATTAACACTTCCTGGTATCGCAGGTATTATCCTTGATATCGGTATGGCGGTGGATGCCAACGTTATTATTTACGCACGTATCCGAGAAGAAATTGCGGCAGGACGTCAGGTTCAGAACGCTATTTACACAGGTTTCAAGAAAGCTACATCAGCAATTGTGGATGGTAACATCACAACATTAATTGCTGCATTAGTACTTCTTTGGAGAGGTTCAGGTACTGTGCAGGGATTCGCAACAACACTTGCAATCGGTATTTTAGTACAGTTATTCGCATCCCTCGTTATTTCAAGAGCTTTCGTTTGGTTACTTTACTACATGGGATTCCAGAAGGAAGCGTTCTACGGAAAAGAAAAAGTCAGAAAGACAATCGAATTTGTACAGAAGAAAGCAATTTTATTTGCAGTTTCAATCGCAGTAATCGCAATCGGATTAATCTCAATTGCATTCAATGCTTCAAAGGGTGATCCGTTTGATTACAGTATCGAATTCAAGGGTGGTATTTCCATCGACGTTGAATTTGAAAAAGAATATAACGTTGATTATTTCAACGATTCCATTAAGCCTGAACTTGAAAAAATCTTGAATACAACAGATATTCAGGGACAGCAGGATACAAACAACAAGAAGATGTTCAAGATTAAGACAAGATCATTGTCTGAAGAAGAATTTACAAAGGTTAAAGAAGCTTTAATTAAGAATCATAAGGCAGTAGATAAAGAACAGAACTTTGGTAATACAGAAATTTCCGATACAATCAGTTCTGAAATGAGAAGAGATGCGGTAATCGCTACAATCATTGCTACAATTTGTATGTTGATTTACATCTGGATCCGTTTCAAGAACATCCAGTTCGCTTTAGCAGCCGTAGTTGCTTTAGTACATGACGTATTAGTTGTAGTTGGTTTCTATGGTATTTCAAGAGTTACTGTTGGTACAACATTCATTGCCTGTCTGTTGACCATTGTCGGTTACTCAATCAACGCGACCATCGTAATCTTCGACAGAATTCGTGAAAACAGAGCTTCTATGAAGCGTGGAGACGAATTAATCGATGTTGTAAACGCAAGTATTACACAGACATTAACAAGAAGTATCTACACAACATTAACAACATTCGTAATGATCTTCATGATCTTCATCATGGGTGTTTCTTCAATCAGAGAATTCACATTACCATTGATGGTAGGTATTATTGCAGGTATGTATTCTTCAGTTTGCGTAACAGGTTCATTATGGTATGTAATGAAAAAAGGCTCTGAAAAGAAAGCAGAATAGTAATAAAAAAGATATGATGATATAAACAGCAGCCCCCTGCCGATTGGCAGAGGGCTGTTCAACATAAGGTGGGATAAAACAAGATGAATGAACGATGGTATCTACAGACAAAAAGGGCAGATTTTAATGAAATCGGCAAAAAATTTCATATCAGTCCTATTGTGGCAAGAATTATCAGAAACAGAGATATTGAAGGGGATGAGGCAATCCAAAATTTCCTATATCCGGATATTTCTTCCCTTAGCTCTCCATGGCTTTTTAAGGATATGGATAAGGCGGTGGATCTCATCAATATCAAGATTAATTCCCAACAGAAAATCCGTATTATCTGCGACTATGATGTGGATGGGATTTGTTCCGGTTACATGCTGTTGCGTGCTTTTCGCAAGATGGGAGCAATCGTAGATTTGGTGGTACCACACCGAATCGACGACGGGTACGGAATTAATGAACGGCTGATTCAGAAGGCCTTTGAAGATGGAATTGATACCATTGTAACCTGTGATAACGGGATTGCCGCTTTGAAACCCGTAGAAGAGGCAAAGAAACTGGGAATGACCGTAATTATAACGGACCATCATGAAGTACCTTTTGAAGAATTACAAGGGGAAATTCATTATATTCTCCCGCCGGCAGATGCTATTATTAACCACAAGCAGGCGGATTGTGATTATCCCTTTAAGGAACTGTGTGGTGCTATGGTGGCTTACCAGTTGATTCGAGGAATCTATGAAAACCGTGGTGAATCTCCGGAAGCAGTCAAGGAATTACTTCCCTACGGTGCCATTGCTACCGTGTGTGATGTAATGGATTTGACGGGAGAAAACCGTGCCATCGTAAAATATGGTATAATGAAACTAAATAAGATTAAAGATATGGGAATACAAGCGTTGATTCGTGCCTGCAAACTGCAGACCGCAACCATTTCTCCCTATCATTTAGGCTTTGTTATTGGACCTTGCTTAAATGCCAGCGGACGACTGGATACGGCAAGAAAAGCCATTGAGCTGCTGGATGCAACGGATTTGCAGAAGGCGGATGCATTGGCAGAAGAAATTGTTCAGTTGAACAATGAGAGAAAAGAAATGACGGAACATTACCGATTGGAAGCGGTGCGACAGGCAGAACACTGTGAGGACCGGGTATTGGTTTTGTATTTTCCGGAATGTCATGAAAGCATCGCCGGAATTATTGCTGGTAAAGTGCGTGAGGCATTTAATAAACCTACATTTATTCTGACGGATGGTGAAAAGGGAGTGAAAGGCTCCGGAAGATCCATTGAAGAATACAATATGTATGAGAAGTTGACTGAGGTCAAAGACCTGCTAACAAAGTTTGGTGGCCATAAAATGGCGGCAGGGGTTTCTTTGGAAAAAGAAAATGTAGAAATATTCAGAAAAAAATTAAATGAAAATTGTAATTTATCCGAAGATGACTTATATTTAAAGGTATGGATAGATATGCAATTGCCTTTTGAATACGTTACAATTCCTTTGGTAGAGGAATTGAAATGTTTGGAACCTTTTGGAAAAGGAAACAGCAAACCGGTCTTTGCAGAAAAGGATTTACAGGTGGTACATTTGAAAATCCGTGGAGCAAAGGGGAATGTGATTTCACTTTTTCTGGAAGATGCAGGGCATAACAGAATGGAAGCAGTCCTGTTTCAACGAACCGACCAGTTTTTGGCATTCTTAAAAGAGCGGTTCGGACAGGAAGAAATAGAGAAAGCAATGACAGGAAGAAAAAACAAAATCCGGTTTATGGCAACTTTTTATCCCACAATCAATGAATTTCAGGGCGTGCGGAAATTGCAATTGGTACTGGACCGATTTTGTTAAGAGACCGATGAAATATGGAGGAATAAGAATGAACGAAGCTTTAAAACTCAGTAATGAGAAGAGAATAGAATTGGCAGAGAAGGTGGACTCCTATGTGAGAAGTATTCCGGATTTTCCGGAACCTGGAATTATATTCAGAGATATTACAACAGTAACCCAGGATGCAGACGGTTTACAGACTGCTATTGACTCTATGGAACAGTTGATTGAATGGATGAAAGAGGACATTGATGTGATTGTTGGACTAGAATCCAGAGGCTTTATTTTCGGAATGCCAATTGCAAGAGATTTGAAAAAAAGCTTTGTTCCGGTTCGTAAGAAAGGAAAACTTCCTTGCGATACGATTGGACAGAAATATGACTTGGAATATGGTCAGGCAGAAATTGAAATGCATATTGATTCAATTAAGCCGGGACAGAAGGTATTGATTGTAGATGATTTGATTGCTACCGGAGGTACTATTGAGGCTGCAATTAAGTTGATTGAACAGCTTGGCGGCGAAGTAGTTGGATGTCTGTTCTTATTAGAATTGGCAGGATTAAACGGCAGAGAAAAACTGAAAGGTTACTATGTTGAATCTGTGGTAACTTATGAAGGAAAGTAGCACAGTAGCGGGGTAAGAGACACTCGGGAAAACAGACAGTTGAGAAAAAGAGGAAGCAGGTGTTGACTATGAGCGAAGAAATCAGAAATGTAAAAATTGAAAATCATGGTGTCATTCCAAAGGAAGAAGAACATGCAACACCGGAGGAACTCTACGCACGTTTAATTGATAAGATTAAGCATTATCATCCATCCGCAGATGATTTGGAATTGATTGAACGTGGATATGAGTTTGCAAAAGCATCTCATGGAGACCAGAAGAGAAAATCCGGTGAGCCTTATATCATCCATCCACTTCATACTGCCTTGATTCTGGCAGATTTGGAATTGGATAAAGAATCAATTATGGCAGGATTACTCCATGACGTTATGGAAGATACTACCGTAACAAGAGAACAGATGATTAAAGAGTTCGGTGTGGAAATCACAGATTTGGTCGATGGTGTAACTAAATTGACTAAATTGGATTATGACATGGATAAGGTAGAAGAACAGGCGGAAAATCTCCGAAAAATGTTCCTTGCAATGGCAAAGGATATCCGTGTTATTCTGATTAAACTGGCAGATAGACTTCATAATATGAGAACACTGCAGTACATGAGACCGGAGAAGCAGAAAGAGAAATCCCGTGAAACCATGGATATTTATTCTCCGATTGCAGACCGTCTCGGTATTTCCAAAATTAAGATTGAATTAGATGACTTGGCTCTTCGTTATCTGGAACCGGAACGTTATCGCGAAATTGTGGATGGCGTTCATGAGCGTCTGGAACACCGTGAAGAATTTATGGCGGATTTAATTGCTGAAGTTGCCGGACATATTGAAAAGGCAGGCATTAAAGCCACCATTGACGGTAGAGTAAAGCATTACTTTAGTATTTATAAAAAGATGGTAAATCAGAATAAAACACTGGATCAGATTTATGATGTGTTTGCCATTCGAATTATCGTAGATTCCGTTATGGAATGTTACGGAGCTTTAGGTATTATTCATGAAAAATATACTCCGGTTCCGGGACGATTTAAAGATTATATTGCCATGCCAAAGCAGAATATGTACCAGTCCTTGCATACGACTCTGATTGGACCGAACGGTCAGCCGTTTGAAATTCAGATTCGTACGATGGAAATGCATAAGACCGCGGAATATGGTATCGCCGCACACTGGAAATATAAAGAAAATATTACCGGTGACGGAAATAATGAAGAACAGAAGATTGCATGGCTTCGCCAGATTTTAGAGTGGCAGAGAGACTTGTCTGATAACCATGAATTCTTGAATCTGTTAAAAGACGATTTGAACATGTTCTCTGAATATGTTTACTGTTTTACACCAAACGGCGATTTGAAGAATTTACCAAACGGTTCTACACCGATTGACTTTGCTTACAGCATTCACAGTGCTGTCGGCAATAAGATGATTGGCGCCAGAGTTAATGGGAAAATGGTCAACATTGATTACAAAATCCAGAACGGTGACCGTGTTGAAATTGTCACTTCAAACAACTCCACCGGACCAAGTATGGACTGGTTGAAGATTGTTAAGAGTACACAGGCAAAGAACAAGATTAATCAGTGGTTTAAACAGCAGAATAAAGAAGAAAATGTCCTGAAAGGAAAGGACATGGTGGAAAAATACTGTAAGGCAAAAGGGATTGTTCTTTCGGATATTTTGAAACCGGAATATATGGATAAGGTTCGTCTGAAATACAGTTACAAAGACTGGGATTCTCTGATGGCTTCCATTGGACACGGCGGACTGAAAGAAGGACAGATTGTCAATAAGATGCTGGATGAATACGAGAAGGATCATAAGAAGCCGATTACGGACGAAGATGTTTTGGAAGCAGCATCCGATTATAAGAGAGAAAGCTCATCAAAATCTTCCAAGAGTGGAATTATCGTGGAAGGTATGGATGATGTGGCCGTACGTTTTTCAAAATGTTGCAGTCCTGTGCCGGGAGACGAAATCGTTGGTTTTGTAACCAGAGGACGAGGCGTATCCATTCACCGTACAGACTGTATCAATATTTTGAATCTTCCGGACTTTGACAGGGCCAGACTGATTGAAGCAAGCTGGGCTGCAGATGAAGGACAGCAGGACGGCAAGTATATGGCAGAAATTGCCATTTATGCCCACAACCGAGTTGGTATCTTGGCAGACTTGTCCAAGGTATTTACAGAACGAAATATCGACGTTGTTTCCATGAGCAGCCGTGTCAGCAAGTCTGATGTGGCAACCATCTCTATGGGATTTGAAATTCAGGGAACTGACGAACTGAATGGACTGATTAAGAAAATCCGATCCATTGACAGTATTATCGATATTGAACGTACAATGGGCTAAAAGGAGAAGGTATGGAAGAGGAAGAACGCAAAGGAAACCCTCATTATTTCTTGTGTGCCGTGTTAGCAATCATTACAGCATTCTTTTTCGGATTAAGTATGGGAGCCTTTCGTTTTGATAATCCCTTCCGACATCAGAATACAGCTTCAGAAAAGAAGAACGAGGCTACCACGGAGGAACCGGGAATACAAACCGCGGTTTTAACTTATAAAATTCTGGACAAGGACTATACGGATGAAGAGTTAATGATTTTGCAGGAACGATTGAGTCAAAGACTTCATTTCTGGGATTCCAAGGGAACTGTAGAATGTAATGACAAAGGAAATGTTGTGGTTCGGATGCAACGGGATTATGCCTGTGATGCGAATATTAAGGTGCTGACGCAGGAGGAACATATTTCGTTTTGCGTGGTTTGTGAAAAGAAACCTACGGACGAAGAACTGAAATCTGGTCAGTGTTTTGAAGCTTCGGGGAAGTACTATCAAACAATTTTGGAAGAAGATCAGATGAAGGAATTGAATGTAATTCCAAGAGGATATTTGGAAACAGATGTCACTGTTTCGGTTTTCCAAATTGAATTAACGAAAAAAGGAAAGAAACTTCTGAAAAAAGAATTGTCAGATAGAAAAAAAGATGAGCTGTTGCTTTTGTACAACAGAGAGTTAATCGGAACCGTGGATGTGGAAGAAGCAATCCGCGAAACCCCATTGAGAATCTTCAGCATGATTAGTGCTGATCGAGCAAATATAATGATGTCACGAATAAGAGTCGGAAACCTGCCATTGAAACTGGAACTGGTTTCTAACGAACAATAGGATGGAATGATGGAATTGGAAATTAGAAATGTATTGGTGGGAGAATTGTATACCAACTGCTATTTGGTAAAGAATTCCGAAACCGGAAAGGGATTTATTGTGGATCCGGGAGATGATGAAATCAAAATCTTCTCCAATATTGCAAAGATGGAAATGGAGCCTGTGGCGATTTTACTGACTCATGGACATATTGATCATATGGGTGCTGCAGAAGGTTTGAAAAAAAGATATAACATTCCGATTTATGCATCAGAACTGGAAGAACAGACGATGCTGAGTCCAATGAACAATTTGTCGGCAATGTTAGGAATGGGGCCGGTTTCTGTTTGCGCTGACAAGTATTTGAAGGATGGAGAACGAATCGAAGTAGCCGGTGTGAATTTACAATTCATTCTTACACCGGGACATACACCGGGAAGCGGATGTTTTTATGTGAAAGATGCAAATTTACTGTTTAGTGGAGATACGCTGTTTTGCAACAGCAGAGGAAGAACCGATTTTCCGGGAGGCAGTGAAGCACAGCTGTTGAAGTCCATTCGGGAGAAACTGATGAAGTTGCCGGATGAAACGGATGTGTTTGCAGGCCATATGGAGCAGACAACCATCGGATACGAAAAAAGATATTATTAAAGAAGTGCCGCCTGAATTATTTCAGGTGGCACCTTAATGTTTTAAGGAAGGAAACAAAATGATTAATATACAGATTACACCTGCTGTTTTTGAATATGATGTGCAATCTCTCGTGCAGGCATTTTATCCCGGCGAACCTTTCGCGGTGAATAAGGAAGCGGAAGATGCAGAACGAATGATTCAGGTCTCTTTTGAAGAGAACAGAATTGAAGCCAAGGTGGTGGCAAAGGGAGAGAAAAGTTCCGTGGAAAGCACAGAGCTTCCGGTGGACTGCTTGGATGTATCAAATCGTCGAACCGTAAAAAATGAATTAAAGAAAATGCTGTATCGACTGTTTGTAAAGGATACGGGAAAAGAACTTCCGTGGGGAAATCTGACAGGAATTCGTCCTGCAAAAATTCCTGCATTAATGATGGAACAGGGAATGAAGGAAGAAGAAATTCGAAGCAGGATGAAGAAAGAATACTTGATTTCCGATAAAAAATTGAATCTTGCAATGCAAGTGGCAAAGAGTGAAAAGCAGTTATTAGACGGAATCAATTATAAAGAGGGGTATAGTTTGTATGTGGGAATTCCGTTTTGTCCGACTACCTGCCTTTATTGTTCCTTTACCTCTTTTCCGATTCAGAGATATCAGGATAAAATCCAAAACTATCTTTCAGCGGTAATCAAAGAAATGGAATTTTTAGGGGAGCAGTTAAAAGGAAGGGAACTGAACACGGTGTATATCGGAGGAGGAACCCCTACAACATTGCAACCGGATGAATTGGATCGATTAATTACTGCCCTCAAGAAGAATTTTGATTTCAGCACGGTGCGGGAGTTTACCGTGGAAGCAGGAAGACCGGACAGTATTACCAAGGAAAAACTGGAAGTGCTCAAAAAACATGGCGTGGGAAGAATTTCCATCAACCCTCAGACTATGAATGAAGAAACATTAAAAATAATCGGAAGAAAACATACCGTTTCCCAGGTTCTTGATGCATTTCGTCTGGCAAGGGAAGTCGGTTTTGATAATATCAATATGGACTTCATTCTGGGACTTCCGGAAGAAAATGAAGAGATGATTCGGTATTCTTTTCAGGAAGCTGCAAAACTGAAGCCGGAGTCTTTGACCGTTCATTCTTTGGCGGTGAAACGTGCTTCAAGACTTAGTATGAACAAACAACGTTATGAAAAACTGAAAATGGAAAATGACACGGAGCAGATGGACATTGCAGGAGAATATGCAAAGCAGTTGGGGATGGAACCATACTATCTGTATCGCCAGAAAAATATGGCAGGAAATCAGGAAAATATTGGATATGCCATTCCGGGAAAAGAATGTCTGTATAATGTTCTGATGATGGGAGACTATCAGGACGTCTGGGCAGTTGGAGCCGGTGCGGTAACAAAACTGATGTCAGAGGATCGTTTGGAAGGAAAACGAATTGATACTTTGAAAAATGTGGAATTATATATTGAGCGAATCGATGAAATGATTGAAAGGAAAAAGGAAGTTTTTGAAATAAAATAACAGCGGCATTCGTTTCTATATTAGAAATAGATTTATGGGAGGGTAATGATGAGAAAGCTAGCAATGTTTTTGGCAATTGCAATGGCGGTGACAACTATTGGGGGAAATGTGTTTATTCCTGCAAAAAATGCAAGTGCAGCATCTGCAACAAAAAAGGAACAGAAAAAAATTGGATTGAATACACTTCATGGGGAAAGAGTAGTTAACAGTAATTTGAATTACGAACTGAAAAATGGAGTGCTTACTGTCAGCGGTACAGGTATAGTAGATAATTCCTACAGAACACAAATGGATGTAAATAAAATTAATGAAATCGTACTGGAGCCTGGGGTTACTGCAATTGGGGACTATGCTTTTTATAAACTGAAAAATCTTAAGAAAATTTCAATACCAGATACTGTAACGGAACTTGGAACTGAATGTTTGGCGTATTTAGAGATGGATCGAATTGAAATTCCGAAAAGCGTTAAAATATTAGGAAAGAAATGCATGCAAAATGGGGCAATCAAGACGGTTATTATGCCGGGGAAATTCGAAAAAATATATAATCATTATAATAATGTATTACCACAAACAAAACAAGTTTATCTGAATTCCACATTTTCACCTGGTTTTGATAAGAATTGTCTTTTTACAAATGCTCAAAAAGTATATACTGCAAAAAATGATAAGAAATATAAAAATTTCGGTGATTGTATTTATACAAAAAACGGAAAGAAATTAGTATTTGTTCCAACATCGGTGAAAACATTAAAAGTCAGAAAGGGATGCAAGGATGTATCAATGGATGCGTTCAATTACGGATATGAAGGAAAGAGTAAATGGCTTAGAATAGCATGTAAGAAATTAAAAACAATTAAAATTCCGTCTTCCGTTGAAACATTTTCTTCTGAAAGAATTCATCATTCAGATGGGATGTGTTACAAAAAGAAACGAAGTGTGGTTGGAAAATGCAAATTTGAATTTGAATCAAAGAATTTGTCCGGCTATATCATTGCTGCATTGAATGAAAATGGTAAGAACGAGTATCTCTCTGAAAAATATGGTGTAACAAAGAAAAATGGAATGTATATTTCTAAAGATCATGGTTTGGTTTATTATGATGGCAAGGGGAAAAAACTGAAAATTCCTTCTTCAGTAAAATGTATTGCTCCTTGTGTATTTGATGATGATAGAAATCTTGAAAAGATTGTCGTACCATCATCTGTTAAGAAGATTGGTGACTTTAGTTTCCTACATTTATGGATGGTTAAGGAGATAATTCTTCCGGACAGTGTTCAATCCATTGGAGATGGAGCGTTTGCCGATAGTTGTCATCTTAAAAAGATAAATTTACCTAAAAATTTAAAATCAATAGGCAAAGAAGCTTTTTACAGTACGTCGGTGACGAACATTAAATTACCGAATTCTGTGAAAAAATGCGGCGAAGGTTGTTTTGAAAAATGTGATTCCTTGAAAAAAATCACATTGTCAAAGCGTATGAAAGAGATTCCGGATCATTTTTGTTCCTGGACAAAAATAAAAGAATTAAAACTTCCGGAGAATGTAAAGAAGATAGGGGATGGAGCATTTGTTAATTGCCCATTAAAGGAAATCATTTTCCCACAAAAAGTGAAGAGTATCGGGAAAGAGAGTTTTTCAAGTTGTAATAATCTTTCGAAAGTCAAATTTAATAGTAAGCTGGAGTGTATTGGAGAGGGGGCTTTTGAGGATACAAAACTTTCGGAAGTCACTATTCCGGGAAATGTGAAATCAGTTGGAGCAAGTGCATTTACCGGAGATTTTATGACAGATGTAAAATTAGAGAATGGTGTAGAAAGAATTAACGAGACAAGTTTTATCAACACTAAATATAGCGAACAGAATAAGGGAGAAAATCAAGTTGAATACAATGAAAAACTTATAAAGATTTCAGCACCTAAGTCATTGAAATATATTATGGGCTGTTTTGAAAATATGCAAGCGGATATTAAAGAAACAATTATTTTGGATTATTCTGCAAATGCGAAATTTAATGATTCAAAAAGGATACAGTTAAGTGAAAAAAATACTATTGTTGATGTGTCTGCTTTGGAGAAAGGTTCAAAATTATATTGCAAATTTACACACGTGATTACAAGGAAGGGTAAGAACAAAAAAACTACCTATACAATAAGCAGGAAATTTTATTATAGTTTTAAATAGAATAAATCATTGGAGGGTTTGAAATGAGAAAGTTATCGTTATTTATGGCAGTAGTTGTGGCTGTTACATCAATTACGGGAGTATGCTTCTCCCAACAAAAAAAGATATCTGCAGCATCTTTAACACAAAAAGAACAGATAAAAGTAAAGATTAATAAGCTTCATGGAGAAAGAATACTGGACAGCGATGTGAAGTATGAGCTGAAAAACGGAGTGCTTACTGTTAGTGGTACAGGTACAGTGGACAATTCTTACAGAACACAAATGAATGTGGATCAGATTAATGAAATCGTACTGAAACCGGGAATTACTGCAATTGGAGATTACGCATTTTATAAACTGAATCATGTAAAGAAGATTTCTATTCCGGATACAGTAACAGACTTGGGAAAAAAATGTTTGGCATATTTGACAATGGAACGCATTGAAATTCCAAAGACGGTTAAAGTTGTTGACGAATTCTGCATGCAGAATTCAACAATCAAGACAGTTGTTATGCCGGGAGACTTTGGAACTGGTTATTATTCTCATAATTATAAAAATTGGCTACCAAAAGCAGAAAAAATATATTTAAATACTACGTTTTCACCTGAACGGATGGACCGATTTGCGAATGCTAAAAAAGTGTATACTGCAAAAAATGATAAAAAATATAAGAATTACGGGGATTGTATTTATACAAAAAATGGGAAGAAATTAGTATTTGTTCCAACATCGGTGAAAACATTAAAAATCAGAAAGGGATGCAAGGATGTATCAATGGATGCATTCAACTATGGCTACTTTGGAAAGAAAGATAAGTACATAATGGCATGCAAAAAATTAAAAACAGTTATAGTCCCTTCTTCTGTTAAAAAAATATCTTTGAATAGCCTTTTGATGTATCATTCTAAAAAAGTTGATAATATAAATAAAATTCCGATGAATACGTGTAAATTTAAATTTGCATCAAAAAAATTATCCGGTTATGTGATTGCACCATTAGCCGCATTTGGACGGAAGGAGTATCTTAGTGGTAAATATGGGGTGACTAAGAAAAACGGAATTTATATTTCCAAAGATCGAGGATTAGTTTATTGCGATTGTAAGTCCAATGTGGACACTTTAAAAATTCCTTCTTCAGTAAAGTATATTGCTCCGGGTGTAGAGATAAAAAATCAAGTCGCATTTGACACGATAATCGTTCCATCGTCCGTTAAGAGAATTGATGACTTTAGTTTTTATGGAGTAGCTGCAAAGAAAGTGATTCTTCCAGACAGTGTTCGAACGATTGGAGATTATGCTTTTTCGAATTCTTTTTACCTGGAATCAATCAAATTATCTAAAAAGTTAAAATCAATCGGCGAGGAAGCATTTAGTGATACAGACCTGAAAAGCATTGTTTTACCGAATTCTGTGAAAAAATGCGGAGATGGATGCTTTTACTATTGTTTAAGCTTGAGAAAAATTACGTTGTCGAAGAATATGAAAGTGATTCCGGATAGTTTTTGTGATTGCGCGAAAATAAAAAAATTGAAACTTCCGGAATGCGTAACAAAAATCGGAAACAGAGCATTTGTTCATTGTCGCTTTAAAAAAATTGTTCTTCCGAAGAATTTGAAGAGTATCGGAAATGAGGGCTTTGGTATTTGTAAAAGCCTTTCAGAAGTTCAGTTTAATAGTAAACTTGAAAGCATTGGAGAAGATGCTTTCTGGCAGACGAAACTGACTGAGGTTACAATTCCGGATTCTGTAAAGTACTGTGGAAGCAGTTGTTTTTCGTTGTCCTCTGTTAGTAAAATCAAGTTTTCAAAAAATATGAAATCAATTCCAGGTGGAATCTTTTTCGGTTCGAAAATTAAAAATGTAGTGATTCCGGGGAAAATGAAATCAGTTGGAAGAAGTGCATTCTCTACGAAGTGGATTTCGACAGTTGAACTGCAAGAAGGGGTAGAGTGCATTGATGAAACTAGTTTTGCAAGCAAAAAGTGTACAAAAACAGACGACGGAAATGATAATAATACAATTAATCATAAAATGGTAGATGTATCTGTTCCGAAATCATTGAAAAATATAACAGCATCATTTTTAAGAGAAAACCCGGAAGAACAGGAAAAGGTAGTATTTCAATATTCAAAGAATGCAGACTTTAAAGATGCAAAAACAATCCAGTTGGGAACGATGAAACCCAAAATTGACTTGAAAACTTTGGAGAAAGGTTCAAAGTTGTATGTTCGATTTGTTCATACATATAATGAATTGGGTTATATATCTAAAAACATGTGTACAGAAATTATACCGTTTTGTTATAATTTTAAATAGGCAAGATTGAAGAAGGAACAGGCAGGAATCTCTTTGCCCCGGTTCAGGGGGAAGAGGCTCCTGTCTTTTGATGATTTGAGGGGTTGTGATTATTTAAAAAAAATAGTAAAATAGAACGTTGTGTAAAGAGTTTTAATAAGAAAGGAAAAATATTCGAACTCTCAGGAGTGAAGAGTATATGAGGTTGATATGGCATTAAGTAAGAAACCTGTTACCGGAATGAAAGATATTCTTCCGGAGGAAATGAAAATCAGAAACTACGTACAGAATGTAATTAAGGATACATATAAAGCATTTGGCTTTACGCAGATTGAAACCCCTTGCGTAGAAAATATTTCCAATCTGACAAGTAAGCAGGGTGGGGAAAATGAAAAGTTAATTTTCAAAATCTTAAAGCGTGGAGAAAAGTTAAATTTAGAAACAGCAGAAACAGAAGGAGATTTGGTAGATAACGGACTTCGCTATGATTTGACGGTTCCATTAGTTCGTTATTATTCCAAGAATGCCAATGATTTACCTTCTCCGTTTAAAGCATTGCAGATGGGAAATGTCTGGAGAGCAGACAGACCGCAGAGAGGTCGTTACCGTCAGTTTATGCAGTGTGATATTGATATTTTAGGAGACCCAAGTAACCTGGCAGAAATTGAATTGATTCTTGCTACAACAACTACTTTAGGAAAGTTGGGATTCAAGAATTTCCAGATCCGTATTAATGAACGAAGAATTCTGAAAGCAATGGCTGCATACAGCGGATTTCCTGAAGAAAGCTTTGACAGCGTATTTATTATTCTGGACAAGATGGACAAGATTGGTCTGGAGGGCGTTAAAGAAGAATTGATTAAATATGATTTCGCTCCGGAATCCGTTGAAAAATATACTGCTTTATTTGCGGAAATCGAAAATCAGTCTAATCCGATTGCATATCTCGCGGATAAGTTAGGTGACTTTATGGGCGATGATGTAAAGCAGTGGATGGATGAAATCATTGATAGTGTGAAGGCAACAAAGTCTTCTGATTTTGAAATTGTCTTTGACCCGACATTGGTTCGAGGAATGTCTTATTATACAGGAACTATTTTTGAAATTGCAATTCCTGAATTTGGCGGAAGCTGCGGTGGTGGCGGACGCTACGATAAGATGGTAGGAAAGTTTACCGGACATGATGTACCGGCTTGCGGATTTTCCATTGGATTTGAACGAATTGTTTTACTTCTGATGGAACAGGGATTCCAAATTCCGGAAGATTATGATAAGGTTGCTTATCTGATTGAAAAAGGCGTAAACGGTCAGGCACTTTGTGATGTGATTGCACAGGCGCAGGAAGAACGTAAAGACGGAACTCAGGTTCTGGTAACACGTATGAACAAGAACAAGAAGTTCCAGAAAGAACAGTTGAAAGAACAGGGATACGAAAACTTTAAAGAGTTTTACAAGAATCCGTTGAAATAATAGGAGGATAAACATGGCAGAGTCAATGCAGGGACTTCACAGAAGTCACCGATGTACAGAAGTATCAAATAAAAATATTGGTGAAACAGTTACCGTGATGGGCTGGGTTCAGAAAAGAAGAAACTTGGGAAGCTTAATCTTTATCGATTTAAGAGACCGTAGTGGATTATTACAGTTAGTATTTGACGAAAATGACGGAGAAGTGTTTGAAAAGGCAAAACTCCTTCGTAGCGAATTCGTTATAGCAGCGGTCGGTAAAGTTCGTAAGAGAGACGGCGCCATCAATGAAGGAATGAAAACAGGAGACATTGAAGTTACTGTTGATGCACTTCGTATTCTTTCCGAATCGGAAACACCACCATTCCCTGTAGAGGAAGATGCAAATACAAGAGAAGAACTCCGATTAAAATATCGTTACTTAGATCTTAGAAAACCACACCTTCAGAGAAACTTAAAGGTGCGTAGTGATGTAACAACATTTATCCGCAGCTTTATGTCCAAAGAAGGATTTTTGGAAATTGAAACACCGACTCTTTGTAAGAGTACTCCGGAAGGAGCAAGAGATTACCTTGTTCCTAGCCGTGTGCATCCGGGAAGTTTCTATGCATTGCCACAGTCACCACAGTTGTTCAAGCAGCTTCTGATGTGTTCCGGTTATGATCGTTACATTCAGATTGCAAGATGCTACCGTGATGAAGATTTACGTGCAGACAGACAGCCTGAATTCACACAGGTGGATATGGAATTATCTTTCGTAGACATTGATGATGTAATTGATGTAAACGAACGTTTAATGCAGGCGCTTTTCAAAGATGTATTAGACGTGGATGTTCAGATTCCGTTCCCAAGAATGAGCTGGCAGGAAGCAATGGACCGCTTTGGTTCAGACAAGCCGGATACCCGATTTGGTATGGAATTGAAAGATGTTACAGAAGTTGTAAAGAATTGCGGGTTCGGTGTGTTCACCGGCGCAATCGAAAACGGCGGTTCTGTTCGTGGTATCAATGTCAAGGGACAGGGGGCAATGCCACGTAAGAAGATTGATAAATTAGTAGAGGCAGCAAAAGGAAACGGTGCAAAGGGACTTGCTTATCTTTGCGTGAATGAAGATGGTACTTATAAATCATCTTTTGCAAAATTCATGACAGAAGAAGAATTGGCAAACCTTGTTTCTGCAATGGAAGGTGAACCGGGAGATTTATTACTCTTTGCTGCAGATCGAAATAAAATTGTATGGAATGTATTGGGTGCATTACGTTTAGACCTTGGAGAACAGCTCGAATTAATCGACAAGACAAAATTCAACTTCCTCTGGGTTGTAGAGTTCCCACAGTTTGAATGGTCAGATGAACAGGAACGATTTATTGCAATGCATCATCCGTTCACAATGCCATTGGAAGAAGACATTCCTTACCTGGAAACAGATTTAGGAAAGGTTCGTGCAAAGGCTTATGATATTGTATTGAACGGTTCTGAAATCGGTGGTGGTAGTGTGAGAATTCACCAGGCAGATATTCAGGAAAAAATGTTCAGAGCATTAGGCTTTTCTGATGAAGAAGCTCAGGAACAGTTTGGATTCCTGTTGGATGCATTTAAATACGGTGTTCCACCACATGCAGGTCTTGCCTATGGTTTGGATCGTTTGGTAATGCACATGACCGGCGAAGATAATATTCGTGAAGTTATCGCATTCCCGAAAGTGAAAGATGCTTCCTGTCTTATGACAGAAGCACCGGGAAGAGTTGATGAAAAACAGTTGGAAGAACTTTCAATCGATATTATCGAAACAGAAGAAGAGGCAGAATAACAACGTGAAAAGGTGGCACCATAAAGATGTCACCTTTTATATATTGAGTACGCAAATCTGGATAAATAAAAAAATTTTGAAATCGATGAAATATTTTTCGAAAACCTTTCGTTTAAGTAGTGTAAAGGGAAATGAGTAAAGAAGAAAATGCTAGGTTGAGTAGAAAAACTATATCTATCGGTATTGTCTAGGTTGCGTATGAAAAACAAACTAAAGAAAGAGGAAAAAGTATAGATATGGAAGTAAGTCAGGCGAATAAGGAGATTGACGAATCTCTCTTCGACAGAATTGCTGAAGGTGATGATGAAGCCTTTACAGAACTATATTATGCTACATACAAAAAAATATATGGCTTCTTACTCTCCCTTACAAATAACAAGGAAGATGCAGAAGATTTATTGCAGAACACATACATCAAAATCAGGAATGGTGCACATTTGTACAAAAAACAGGGAACGCCACTGACATGGATGTGTACAGTAGCAAAAAATCAATTTTTGGACTTGGCCCGAAAGAACAGCAAGACGAAGACGGTGGACATTACGGAGATGCAAAATTACATCTCCGAAGGTTCCGGCTTCAGCGTTTCGGATAAAGTTGAAACAAAGATGATTCTTTCAGCGGCGATGAAGATTTTAAACGAAATCGAACGAACCATTTTCATATTGCATTTAGGGGATGGGCTGAAGTTCAGAGAAGTTGCAGAAGTAACCGGGTTACCTCAGAACACGGTAATTACGAAGTACAATCGTAGTTTAAAAAAGATGAGGGAATATTTAGAAAGGTAGGAGAACATTATGCAGGAAAAAGATATGAAGAAAAAACTGGATCAGGAACTGTCAGATGTAGCTCCTGATATTTTACAAAACATCTTGGCACAGCCAAGAGTACCGATTACTGACGAAAAAGAATTGTTAGGTGATGATGCACCATTATTCAAAGAACGTAAAGTAATTCGCCCATTTGCATGGGTTACATCTGTTGCAGCTGTTGTAGCATTAGTCATTGTTATTGCGAGCTTTGTTCGTATGAACAATATTGGAAACCAAAATCCGGCAAACAATGCCGGAGCACAGATGGCATATTCCGTTTTCATTGATGTCAATCCAAGTATTGAAATCCGAATCGGTGAAGATGGATATGTTGAAAAGGTAAAAGCCAGAAATGGTGACGCCAAGGAAATTGTTAAAAAGGTTAACAAGAAACTGGAAAAGCAGGAAGGAAAAGCAACTTACGAAGATGCAATGAAACTGGTTTTAAAGCAGCTGAATAAAAAGTATCTGAAAAAGAAAAACAGTGCAATGCTTGTATCTGTAGCATCCAAGGATGAAAAGGCAATCCAGGGAAAGAAAAAAGAAATCAAAGAGAAAACAGACAAGATTAAGAAGGAAGAAAAAGTACGTTGCAAGACTGTATACCAGAAATGTGTTGTTACGGACAAGGTAAAGAAAGTTTCAGAAAAGAATGATGTTTCTTATGGAAAAGCAGCTCTTTGTATTAAGATTGCAGAAAAGAAAGACAGCAGTGTAAAGAAGTTGTGTAAAAAGAAAATTCCTGAATTATTAAAGACAGCGAAAAAGAATGGAGTCTTTGATGATGATGAAGAGTTTGAGTATGAAGACGAAGACGAAGCATTACAGGGAATGGAAGAAGAAACTACAGAAGAAGAATTTGAAACAGAAAGTGACACCGAAGAGTGGACAGAAGAAATTTCCAGTGAAGTAGAAACAGGTTTGGAAGAAGAAACAGAATCTGTAGAAGAAACAATTGGCGAAGGGGGAGAAGAACTTCCTCCCGAGCCAATTGACAACGAAGAACCGGTAAGCGAATAACTACCGGGAAAGAAGACAACCCTGATGAACATCCAGTTCATCAAAACGACGATTCATATCGTTGAGTACCCGCTTTTTATCAGCACTCCAAAGGGGTGCGATTAAACTACGCTTTGGACCATCGCCGGTAAGGCGGTGGATTACAATGTGTGGTGGAATGTAGGATAAACATTCCGCTAAAAAATCAATATATTCTTCCCGAGAGAACATCGGGAAGGGATTTTCAAAATACTCCTTTTCCAAAGGGGTATTTTTTAATACGTGCAAAAGCTGCAATTTAATGCCGGAAATCTTCATGGAAGAAACATAACGAACGCTCTGAAGCATTTCTTTCCGGGTTTCCCACGGCAATCCCAAAATCAGATGGACAATCACGTCCACATGAATGGAATTCAGGTTTGCAACAGCAACCTCAAATACCGAAAGAGGATATCCGCGGTTAATATGTTGTGCTGTTTCCTCATGAATAGTCTGCAATCCCAGTTCTACCCAAACAGGCTTAATCTGATTGAGTCGGTCCAACAAGGACAAAACTTCAGCCCCCAAACAATCTGGTCGGGTACCGATAGATAACGCAACAATATCCGGATGCTGAATGGCTTCCATATAGATTTTCTCCAGATAGTCCACCGGACCGTAAGTATTAGTGAAGGACTGAAAGTATGCAATATACTTTCCGTTCTTTATTTTTTTTGAAACCCGTTCTTTTGCTTGTTCAATCTGCTCAGTAACGGAAAGAACGGCAGAAGTGGCAAAATCACCGGAACCACCCTCACTGCAGAAGGTACATCCCAAGTGACTCAGGGTACCGTCTCTGTTGGGGCAGGATAATCCGGACGAGATGGAAAGCTTGTACACTTTCTCGCCGAAAGTCGATTTTAAATATTGATTTAAAGAATTGTAATGCATAGTAGTCTCCTAAAGAATGTTAATTGTCTATGGAATACACTATAACATATCAGTGGAAAAATGCTAAATAAATGTATGATTGTATGTGATTTGCATGAAGGAAATTGATACAAATTTGTAATCTTGTAGAAAAATTGACAAGGTAAATAACAGATGGTAGAATGCTAACTTGGGGTTAGAAGGAACAAAATAATTGTAAGGAATTAGATAGAATAAAATGAAAGAGCCAGAAGAAATCGTAAGAGATAATGAATCAAAGTTATTAACAAAAGAAATGCTTGAACAAAAGGCAAGCAATGAAAGAAAAGATAAACTAGATGAGATTGTTGAAGAGGTTAGTGCAAAAGACGCTCCTAAGATAAATATTGCTACTGAAAAGAAAAGTGACAAAAAGGTATTTATAGCTATAGGTTGTGTTGTTGCGACACTGGCAGTGTTATTATTTGTCGGTGTTATGATTTCTATCAACCGTTCTGAGGAGAATGTTGCTGAGACAAAAACGACAAACAAAATCATAGATGTGAGAAATATTGTTGGGTATTCAGAAGACGAAGCAAGAAATATCTTGGAAGGAATTGGTTTAGAACTTGTAATAAATGATTATCAGTATTCTGATAAATATTTAGAAGGACAGATTATTTCACAGATTCCGGAAAGTGGAGCAATAAAAGAAGGAGAAAAAATAAAGGTTGTTGTAAGCCAAGGCCCCAAAACCGCTGTTGTACCAAACGTTTTGGAAGAAAAAGAAAAGTCAGCAGTGAAATCATTAAAAAAGTTGGGCTTTAAAGTTAAAATTAAGCGAGTGTATGATGATGCTGTAAAAAAAGGAAGAGTTGTAGCAATTAATTGTCAAGAAGGAGAAACAATTGCTATTGGGAGCCAATTGATATTGACTGTAAGTAAAGGGCAAAAGAAAGAGAATATTGCTTCTTCCAGTGAAAGTGTTGGGACATATAGTGGACAATATAATTATTCTACTGTAGGAGATAATAATTCTCAGAGCAATGTTAATGACATCAAGGCATTGGGAACTTATTCAGAGAAAAACGTTATTTCAAATAAAAAAATAAATTTAATTAGGTCTGATGTGATGTCTGTATGTGGAAGTAAAACAGATAACACGAAAAATAATTTGGCTAAGTATATGTCTGCAAATAAACTGACAGATGCAACTGCAACATATAGTTCCTTGACGAATGACACCAGCAAGAGTTTTTCATGCAATAAAATAGAAGTTCATATTGATAACGATTCTGAAGAAGAAATATTAGTTGCATCTGAAAAGGCTGTAAAGAGCATAAGTAGAATTTCAGGAAGTTATGGTCTTGGTATTTCATCTTTTATGGAAAATCAAGGTTACAATATATATATTATTATTATTTATTAAGAGAGGTAAAGTGATGAGTAAAGCATTTACACTGATTAAAGTAGTCTTAGTGTTAGCTGTTATAGCACTAGGCACATCAAAGATGGAAAAGAAAGCCTATGCGCTTGATGATCCAAAACATGAAACAACAATTGTATTTAGCAGAAATGTTTCTAGTTGGTCACATACTTTTTCAAATTCTTATTATTTGAAAAATAAGAATGGTGAAATAATATTGGAAAAAAATGGAACTTTTACTTATTCTAATAAATTAAAAGTGACATTTAGTAATTCTAGAAAAACAATTACAATTAATTCAGATGATGTTTCATCGAATGATGGTAGTAAAACAAATACAATTTATCTATCAACTTCAAAAAAAGCTAATGACTTAGATGTTCAGTTCAATGTTTATAAAGGAGCAGTTCGTCTTACTCTTAATAACCAAGGTGCAAATGTAGGAGGAACAGGTAGTGTGGTTGGAAAAATGGAGGGGAGTACCGTCTTTTCTGACTTGCCATGTATCAAGGTTAATAAGGGGACTGTAGGTCCTGATAATACAAAGACTTCCATAACAATGCCACAAAGAACAGGGTATACAAATCAGGGATATGGCACATCTGTATCAAATAATGGAAAAATAAATGTTGCAGTTAGCAATACATATTTTTATGGTGGTGGTTCTTATTCGGGAAAAACACTTCCTCGTGAATCGACGACATTGTATGCTGGATGGAAACCGATTACATATACTATTTCGTTGAATAGTGCCTTGAATGGTGCGGCTGCTGATGTGGCTGGAACAACAGTTTTCTATGAAATATATGGTTCAGGTTTTTATACAAATGCTGCCGGGAATGGAGTAATATCAAAAATTACTATTCCTCAAAGGACAGGTTACACTTTCTGTGGATACTATGATACTGTGGCAAACAATGGAACATTATCAGCAACAGGAACTACACAAAGAATAAATCAGTTGGGAGAAATGCCGAATCTCACCTCTACAACATTTACATCAGGAAAAACATTATATGCATTGTGGAAACCGCAACAATATAGTGTTAGTTACCAAATGGATGGTGGAACCTTTGAACATGGTGAAAATGCAATTTATAGTACAGCATCAAGTTCAATGTATCAGCAGCTGAATCCAACAAGAGTAACATATAACGGCACAAGTGGATATGCCAATACTTATTTCAGAGTAGAAAATCCAACAAAAAAAGGGGCTAGATTTCTTGGCTGGTCCATTTCTGGAATGGATAAAACGAATCACTCATATTGGTATGGATCAGAGAGAATTTTCAATGATGATAAAATTGATTTAAGTAAAATTTCAGAAAACCCTCTCAATATTATATCTTTTAGAAATTTGCGAAGTACTGAAGGGACTGTAACTTTCTTGGCATTGTGGGAAGAAGGTTCATATAACGTAATTTATGATGCAAATGGTGGAGAAGAAACAGGAAGTGGATCAATTACAGTTGTAAAATTTGATCAGTTATGGTCTACTGCCACAGGTTCATTTTTTAGTAAAAAAGGGTATTCTTTAGAATCATGGAATACTGAGGCGGACGGTAATGGAACTAAGTATGCATTAAATACCCCACAAGGTTCTTGGAAAAATGATAACAATTTAATGTTATATGCCATTTGGAAAGCAAATATATATGGAATAACATTTGAACCAAACGGAGGAATCTTATCCGGTGATGTTTTTGGAGCATATAGTGGCAATGTAAATAGCTGTACTTTAAATGTCGAATATGACTCAACAACTAATAATCACGTTGGCATTGCAGAAAAAGAGGGATATATCTTCAAAGGATGGTATTCAGCTCCAAACGGCGGAAAACCGATTTATGATTCAAACGGAATGGCTATTGCATGCGATTATTGGGATAATAATAAAGAGGCTGCAAGATGGCATTCGACAAATAATGCAACAGTATATGCACAGTGGGAAAAAAAACCTGTAGTTTTATCTGCACCTATATTGGAAAAAGTTGAAAGTGTAGAGTCAGGTGTATCGATTACATGGAAGAAAGTAAAGGACGCTGCTCAGTATAATATTTATAGAGCAGAAAAACAAAAAGGAAGTAAATATTCTTCCTATAAAAAAGTTGCAACAACTGCAAAAACAAATTATACAGATGATAGTGTTCAATTTAACAAAACATACGCCTATAAAGTGGTTGCGATAAAAGAAGAATACAAATCTGCAATGAGTGCACCTCTAACGGTAAAACATATTGTTAAAAAGCCAAAAATTAAAAAACTAAAAGCGAAAGCTAAGAAGAGTTATACTATTTTAAAAATTTCTATCAAAGGAAAGAAATATGACGGCTATATTGCATATATTGCCAAAAAATCAAAAAAAGCTAAAAGTGGAAAAGCCTTAAAGGTTGTTCGTGTTTCGAAAAATAAGACAGATTTGATGGTGTTAGGATTGAAAAAGGGCAAATATTATGTGAAAATCCGTGCGTATAAAAAATCTGGAAATAAAATGATCTATAGTAAATATTCAAAAGCAAAAAAAGTTAAAGTAAAGAAGAAATGATAAATTGTATTGTATTAACATTTGAGAACAAAAGAGAAAAGTACAAGGAAAAAATTGAAGTTCCGACTGACATAACGGCAGATGAACTTGTCGAATCATTATCTGAAGCGTATAAACTAGAAACAAGTGACAAGATACATATGTCTTCTGAAAATCCCATTCGTTTTTTGTCAGGAGAAAAAACACTGGATGAATTGGGGTTGAGAAATGGTTCTGTAATAATATACAAATGAGGGAACGATGAATATACGAAATGATATGAAAACTAATTATCTTAATTACAACGAATCTGAATATAATTGGAAACTAGATCTTGCTGATGTAACAGTAATAGGAACTAGTAATAATGCAGATATCCTCCTTTCGAAAGAAAAGGGGGATATCTGTGTTAAGATAATAAAAGATGGAGAGCATGCGTTTATTGATATTGAAAAAACACCTTTCGAGGTGTTCTTAAATGAAAAGAAAATAGAAAGACGCACAATGCTGAGTGAGGCAGATTTTGTCTCTATCGGAAGATTTTACTTTTATTATAAAAACAATGAAATATTCTTTGATACAAAAAAGCTGGAAGCCTTAACTAAAAATGCAGTTTTTTTGAATGATGATATTCAAGGAAACTATCCACTTTTTATTCGTAATACGAGAATAAAGTCTAAAATAAACAAAGAACCTATTAAGATATTAGATCCAGCGGAAATACCTAAAAAACCAGAAATTAATGTGGTTACAACATTAATGCCAACGTTGGTAATGTTTTCGCTTGTAGTGATACTCAGAGGTTTTTTGAGTAGTAGCGGTGGTGCTTTTGTAATATTCAGTATCTGTTCGATGGGAATGGGAGTTGTTACTTCGATATTGAATATTGTTAATGGACAAAGACGTTATAAACGCAATTGCCTAGAACGTAAAGAAACATATACAAAATATATAGACAGCAAGAAGAAAGAAATTGAATTCTATCGTTCAGAGGAAAAAAAGTGTCTTGAGGATACATATTATTCTATTGAAGAAGACTTGAGTCACATAGAAAAGTTTTCACCTTGTTTATTTGATAGAACTCCAGAAGACGAGGACTTTCTCGACATTTATTTGGGAACTGGAGAAATAAACGCTGTGAAAAAAATAGATTATAAAGAGCAGGAAAAATTGGAAAGTGGAGATGAATTATCTTTTCTTCCTGTACAAATAGCAGAAGAGTACAAGAATATTTCTGATTCCCCAATGATTGTTAAAATGAAAGATGCAAATGTAATTGGGGTTGTTGCCGAAAAACAGAATCAGTACCAAATGTTCAAAAACATTATTATTGATTTAATTACCAGACAGTATTACGGAGATGTTAATCTTTTTACGTTCATAAGAGAAGATGATATTGAACAATATCGCTGGTTAGAGTTTGTGCCACATATTCAAAATAGAGAAAGCGGTTTGAGAAACATTGTATGCAACAATGATAGTAAAAATGCAATTTTTGAAAAGTTGTACAATGAACTAACCTTTAGAAGTGAAGCAAAAGATGTTGACGGATTTAATGTTGTCCTTATTATGGATGAATATGGGATTAAGAGTCATCCATTGTCAAAATTTATTGAAAATGCGGCAGAGTTAAACACCGTGTTTGTGTTTTTTGAAGAACGGTCTGAAAATCTTCCTCTTCATTGTAGTAAAATTATTAAGATTAATGATGAACAGACAGGAATGATTTACAGTAGTGATAATAAGATTGATTATCAAAAATTCGATTATACAGTAATTGATGATGAAAGACTTGAAAAAGCTATTAATAGAATGGCTCCTATTTATTGCGAAGAAATAAGTTTGGAAAGTGCACTTCGAAAAAGTGTATCATTGTATGAATTAATGGGAATTCATTCCGTGAATGAAATTAATCTTAGCAGTCGATGGGAGAATTCAAAAATATATGATTCGATGGCTGTTCCGTTGGGAATTAATGTCAAGAATGAAGTGGTATATTTGAATTTGCATGAAAAGTATCATGGACCACATGGGTTAGTTGCCGGAACTACAGGTTCCGGAAAATCTGAAATACTACAGTCTTTTATTTTGAGTGCAGCAACATTTTTTCACCCGTATGAAATAGGATTTGTAATTATTGACTTTAAAGGTGGTGGAATGGTAAATCAATTTAAAAATTTACCACATCTTTTAGGAGCGATAACAAATATTGATGGAAAAGAAATTGATCGTTCCTTAAAATCAATCAAAGCAGAATTACTGAAAAGACAGACATTGTTCGCAGAAATGGATGTAAATCATATCGATAAATACATTCAGGCGTATAAAGAAGGAAGAGCAACAGTTGCACTCCCGCACTTAGTAATAATTGTGGATGAGTTTGCTGAATTAAAAGCAGAACAACCGGAATTCATGAAAGAATTAATTAGTGCTGCGCGAATAGGACGTAGTTTAGGTGTTCATCTTATTCTTGCCACTCAAAAACCGGCAGGACAGGTAAATGAACAAATTTGGAGTAATTCAAAGTTTAAATTGTGTTTAAAGGTTCAGAGCAAAGAAGACAGTAATGAAGTGATAAAATCACCTTTAGCTGCTGAAATTCGTGAACCTGGTCGTGCATATTTACAAGTTGGAAACAATGAAATATTCGAGTTGTTCCAATCTGCATATTCTGGCGCACCGGAAAAAGAAAGAAATGAGGAAGAAAAAGAATTCCAAATTAGTGCTGTGGATTTTCTGGGAAGAAAGCGACCAATTTATAATAAGAAAAATACAAAAGCAACCGAAAAAAGAACTCAATTAGAGGCAATGGTAGAATATATTAGTGAATATTGTAATAATAATTCAATTGATTCATTGCAAAGTATTTGTTTACCACCGTTAAGAACAAATATTCCATATGTAGAAAGTGGAAGTGTTGAAAAGAATCTGGATATGAGTATTCCAATTGGCGTGTATGACGATCCGGAACATCAATATCAAGGAAATGTGAAAATATCTGTAGGTACCACAAATACTATTATTGTTGGTTCGCCTCAGTATGGAAAGACAAATCTTTTAGAGGAGATGGTTCGAAAATTAACAGATATATATAGTCCAAGTGAGCTTAACCTCTATATATTAGATTTCGGTTCCATGGTTTTGAAAAACTTTGAGCATTTAGCCCATGTCGGTGGTGTAGTATGTTCTTCGGAAGATGAGAAGTTTAAGAATTTAATTAAGTTTTTAAATGATCAAGTTGAGTATAGAAGAAAGGTACTTTTGGAAAAAGGGGTAAGTTCTTTCGTTGCTTATAAAGAGGCAGGTTATACTGAACTGCCGCAAATTGTAGTTTTCATAGATAATATGACAATGCTCAAAGAATTATATCTCCAAAATGATGATCCGATATTACAACTTTGTAGAGAAGGTCAAGCGGTGGGAATATCGTTTGTCGTGGCTAATGCAATGACAAGTGGATTTGGATTCAAATATTTGGCAAATTTCTCAACTAGAATTGCATTATATTGTAATGAAAATGGGGAATACCTAAATCTTTTTGGCAGTTCAAAAGTTAAACCAGAAGAGTATCCAGGTAGAGGTATCATTGAGATTGATAAATCGGTATATGAATTCCAAACATTCTTGGCATTTGAAGGACAGCGTGAAATTGACAGAGTTAACAATATGAAACAGTTTGTTTCTGAAATTAATGATAGAACAGTTGAAAAAGCTATTCGAATCCCTGAAATTCCTGAAATGCTTAATGATAAATATATCTTTGAAAATTATAGCGTTGAGAGACGTAATGTCATTATGGGATTAGATTATGAAACGGTCTTGCCGGTTATTATCAAATCCGATAAAAATAATATGTTGGCCATTTCGGGGAATGATGAGGAAAGGACAAATTATATCCGTTATATAATTAATTTTCTTCATAATGAGGCGGAAAAAGTGGAATTGTATATTTTCGATGATTTTCAAAAGAAATTGTGCGACCTTTATGAACGCTTCGATGGTATAAAATATTTATTAGGTGATGAATCATACAAAGAAATAGTGGAAGAAATTCATAATGAACTTGCACAACGATATCAAAACTTAATAAATGTAGATGGCATGGAACAGAGTTGGATAATTCTTGTTGTTAATAATGAGGATATTATTTCAAAAATAACATCCGACAAAGAAACATTAGAAAAATTTAAGGACATCATTGGAAAGTACAAAATGCTTAATGTTTTTGTTATAATGGGTAATGTGCCAAATGAAAAAATGTCCGGATTTGGAATATCAGAGATATATAAGAACGTTAGAGACAGCAAAAATATGGTATTCTTTGATGATTTAATTAATTGTAATGTCTTAGATGTTCCGATATCAGCCGGACGCAAATTTAAGAAAAAAATCAATGAAAGAGATGCATTCTATTTCTATGGAAACGATGTATACAAAATTAAAGTTCCGACGGTAACAAAATAATGGTATTAGTTGCTTGATGCAAATTAATATAAAAAACAAAAAGGAGGATATGAAATGACTTCAGGACAGATTAGAATGACCCCAGAAACAATGAAGGAAAGAGCTGGACAGTACAGAACTGAAAGCGATAATGTAGGGGAAATTATTACAAATCTTGATAACCTTCTGGAAGCATTAAGAGAAGAATGGGAAGGTGCTGCCAGTGCTGCATATGCAGAAAAGTATGGCGAATTACGTCCGGCATTCACAGATGCTCAGAATTTATTGATTGATATTGCAAGTGCTCTTGATAAAACAGCAGAAGCTGTTGCCGCAACAGATGAACAGATTGCAAATCAGTTTAAAGCGTAAAAGATTTTTCTTGTTAGGAGTGTATTTTTAAAATGCACTCCTAAATAAGAACTAAAAATGTAAAAGAACGCAAAAATGTGAACTTAATAGGATACCAATGAGAAGAGAACGAAAGGAATCCACAAAGGATTAATAAGGGTTTTATGAGTTACGAAAATGATGATTTATTGAATGCAAACTTAAAAGAAAAACAAAAAATGAAAGAACAGAGTGGTTCTCTAGAAGCCTTTAAAATAGAGGTGAATTCAGACCAAATTTCGTTTGAACACAGTTTAACGGAAGTTAGTAAATGGCTAGCAAATATTCAATGTACAGATTCAGAAAGCATCTTGTATAAGTACAAAGAGGGAATGGAAAAATTTGTTATCAACAAGGGAACAAAAGTTGATGACAAAATTGATATATTAAAAATAAACATAAATAAGAAAATAGAACGCTATGAAAATGGAATGGCGTTATTTGATAAAGTGAATACTCCGATTGGCAATTGGTAGTTTTTGAATAGGAGGATGAAGTGAGTAAAGATTTTGTATTGAGTGTAGGTGAATTATCTACATATAAGGCTAGTGTTTCAGAAGCGTTACAATGTATGCAAGAAACTATAAATCAGTATAGAAGCATAGTGGATGGATTATGCCAGTTTGGGATTCAAGACCAATTGATAACAAGTGAATTAAAGGATATTAACGAAGAAATAAAGAAGATTGAAGACGAAATGAATGAGTTGAGAAGAGCGGTAGTAGTCATTGCTAAATTATTCGAGATTGAAGTGGAGAAAAATAGTGATTTTACTTTTCCAGGGGGAAGTAATACGCAGGAAATAAATGCTTTGATGAATGTAGGATGGTGGAGTTAGATGAGTTTAATTAAATTAGATAAAGTAATTATTAATGTATATGCACTATCCATAGGAGAGTTGGTAGATGCTTTGAGTGGAAACGGTGTAGAGTTTTATTTTGATGAATCAAAAGGTAAGGCGATAAGTCAAATGGAAAAACTTGCTAAAGAAGTTAATACATGTAATGACAATCTTTTGGCTGTAATGGAAAATGCGGAGAGCACAATAAATAAAATAATTGATCGATTTGTGGAAAGCGATGAATCCAGTGCTTCGGAAATAAACTTAATGAATAAAAAATAAAAAGAGGTGCAAATAATGCTTATAATCAATAATTTTATTAATGGAATTTGGAACGTATTTGAAAAATTAGGTACGGATTATGTTGGAATGTGTGTGTCTGTACTTTATGTTGCAGTGCTGGTTGTTTCTGTTCTGGTACTGCATTTTTGGTGTGTTCCACAACTTTTATCTAAGATGGGAAAGAACAGTAAAAGAAGTTATATTCCGTTTTTGAATGCATGGGAAATTTGTAAAGAGTTCTGGGGAAAAGGATGGTATGCTATCTTACTTTTTGTTCCAATAGTGGGATTTTTCTTCTATGCAAAAACAATTTATAAAATAGCATACACATTTGGGAAAAACTCCGCCTTCGCATTTAAGTGTTCAATCCTACCGGCATATTATTTAACGATATTAGTCAAAAAGGATGAAATAGAAGACGCAGAAGCGGAGAATATCAAAAAAGGATACGTGGCAGGGGGAGTTGTCGGCATAATAAATGTTTGCTGTATTCTGTGTGTTGTGTTTGGAATGATTGATATTAACAATAAGGAGAATGGAATGGAAGAGTATAAATTAACAGATCGCCAGAAGGCAATCCTGACGGTAGAAGGATTACCGACAGACATCGACAAACTATCTGATGGACAAATTAGTGCAATTTCATCAATTGAAACCATGCTAGAATATTTGGAAAATAAATATGGCGTGGGATTTGTGTACGTAGATTATGTATCACCGCTGTCTGGAGAAGAGGAAGAATTGATGGCGTTCCGCGTGGACGATCCAGAAAAGAAGGTTGTTTCCGTTACAAGAAAATATGAAGGTGATGAAATTGTTTATGAAGATAATGCAGAAATTGCATCAAAAGATGTAGATGAGTGTTATAGAAAAATGATGGATTCGTATATTTCTAAATATTTTGAAAATGGAAAATATAAATTCTTTTATACATTAAAGGATGTTGATGATAATTGGACTGAAAAAGAATTGATTTCGAGCGTTAGATCATCAAATGAAGTATTTATTGATGTAGATAGTTATCCTGATTTTGATACTATGAAGTTTATGAAGGAATTTGGCTCATGGATAGAAAAACAAAAACCGAAACATGTGATAGGAGTTAGTATTTTTTTTGTGAAATCAGATGATTTGAAAACAGTAAATGAGCAAAACTATTCAGATTACATTTTTGATAGTGTATACAAGGCGAGGCATGATTTTCGAGTAAATAACAGTGAGGGATTAGTTATATTTGAATAAGGAAAGTGCATTTTAAAGATGAGAGATGAAGAATTAATGTTATTGGAACAATTAACATATTTAGATGATAATGTGCAAGAAGAATTGGAAATTGATCTTTCAGATTGTGATTCTGTTGAAACAATGGTAAATCAATTTACGCCAACTGTAATGAAAAAGTTAAGTGGCAAAGGATATGTAGGTGATTGCTATATTGAAAAAAGAGAACTTGCCGCGGTTATTAATGCAATAAAGAATAATAAAAATCTTATGGGATATAAGTTAGAGCAACATAAATCAAAATCCGGAAAAAAGATTGAGTCAATAGTTTTTACCAAACCCAATAAGGATAAGAATGGAAAGAAAAAAGCTATTGTTGCTTTCCGTGGAACGCTGGATGGATATGATTGGAAAGATAATTTGTTAGGACTTTTTCTGGCGGATACAAAGGAACAGAAAAGAGCCTTACGATTTATCAACAGTCTTCCGTATGATGAAATCATAACTGTCGGTCATTCCAAAGGTGGAAATAAGGCGATTTATACAGCTATACTAAGCAATAAAGTTGGACGATGTGTTGCTATGGACGCTCAGGGAGAGTCGCTAGAATTTATTAAGAAGTATGGCCCACAAATTGCAAAAAAAGCAAAAAATATTGTCAATTATTCCTTGAGCACTGATTATGTACATATTTTGTTGAATACGATACCGGGAATAAAGGAAGTATATTGTAAAGCACGTTTTATGGCACCTCTTGCTTTTCATGCACCGACTGCGTTATTGTCGTTCGGAAAAACAGCAGATGGAAAATATGTTAAAATGTCAAATGGCATTCCAGCATTAGACATAACGGATGAAACTACGGTGATGAAGGGCATGAAGGGATTCACCATGTTTTTGGGGAATACTATGCCTCAAAAAGAGCGTCAAGAAATGGGGGAATTTCTTGGAGTGTTAGTGGGGCTTATGCTAGGGAGTGATGATATTGCTTTTGAGTATAAAGGGAAAATATATAAGAAGACTGCATTCAATGAGATTAATATACTTACAGCAAATATTGAGAATCTTGCCAAAGTAGTTGCATATATGAAAAAATATGCGGAAGCTAATCCGTCTTTCTATGTAGTGTACAAACAAGTCGATGATTTTATAGATAGAAATATATTTAATCCTACGGATCCGGAGGAATGGTATAGTGGAACATTGTTGCAGGGTATATGGAAAATACTATATAGTGTTAAACTAAAAGATTACATAGCAACCGTGGGTAGACATACAGGAAGAGTTGGAAGTTTTTTAACTTTTGGTGCTTTAGTGGATGCTGAATACGAAAGAATTAAAGATTGTGATGCATCAGCTAGTGCAAATACTTTGCCATCATATAGTGATAAGATATATGACTTTTCAAAAGAAACCTATGAAGATATTTGTGAAGTGATGGATCAGATTAGTAGAGTGTACTTTGAATCAGTATCCGGATGGAGAAAAAATGCCACAGAAGAATGGTATGAAGAATTAGATATAGATGTATATGCGAAGGGGATTGATGCATACATTGAAGATTTGTTTTGGATTAATCAACAAGCAAAACTCAAAGTAGAAGATGTTTACACAAAAGAATGGGAAATAGATAAAACATATGCATCAAAAATTAAAGACATCAGAGCTCGGGTTAGAGATGCAAATATGAAAGTTATGAATGTTAGCTCGAGAATTGCGATTACACAATAAAAGATTACTAAATTATATAAAAAAGAGAGAACTGCTGACCAACCATTGACGGTTAGCAGTTTTTGCTTTAAAATAGTATGGATTATGACTTAGTCGTAATAATTAGTAAGAAATAAAAGGAGGAAATCATCATGGGAATGACTATGACACAGAAAATCCTTGCTGCACATGCAGGACTTCCTGAGGTTAAGGCAGGACAGTTGATTGAAGCTGATCTTGATTTAGTATTGGGAAATGATGTTACTGCACCGGTTGCAATTGGTGAAATGAAAAAGATGGATGTGGATTGTGTATTCTGCAAAGATAAGATTGCATTGGTACCGGACCACTTTACACCAAACAAGGATATTAAGTCAGCAGAACTTTACAAGTGCGTAAAAGATTTCGCTGAAGAAAATGACATTACAAACTATTTCGAAACAGGTAGAGTGGGTATCGAACACGCACTTTTGCCGGAAAAAGGTTTGGTTGTAGCTGGGGATGTAGTCATCGGTGCTGATTCACATACATGTACTTATGGAGCTCTTGGAGCATTTTCTACCGGTGTCGGCAGTACAGACATGGCAGCCGGAATGGCAACAGGAAAAGCATGGTTCAAGGTTCCTTCAGCAATTAAATTTACATTAACAGGAAAGCCTGCAAAATGGGTAAGCGGAAAAGACATTATCCTTCACATTATCGGTATGATTGGTGTAGACGGAGCACTTTACCGTTCTATGGAATTTGTAGGAGACGGAATCCAGTATCTTTCAATGGACGACAGATTTGCTATGACTAATATGGCAATTGAAGCCGGTGGAAAGAACGGAATCTTTATTGTTGATGAATTGACAAAAGAATATATGAAAGAACATTCCACAAAGGAATTTACTGTATATGAAGCAGATGCAGATGCAGAATATGATGAGGAATATACAATCGACTTAAGCACACTGAAGCCAACGGTTGCATTCCCACATCTTCCGGAGAATACAAGAACAATCGATGAAGTCGGCGATGTGAAAATTGATCAGGTTGTAATCGGTTCTTGTACCAACGGTCGTTTAGAAGATATGCGCATTGCTGCAAAGATTTTAGAAGGTAGAGAAGTTAAGAAGGGCGTACGTTGTATTATCTTCCCAGCTACACAGGATATTTATCTGAAGTGTATCGAAGAAGGAATTATGACTACCTTTGTTAAGGCCGGATGTGCTGTTAGTACACCGACTTGCGGACCTTGTCTTGGTGGACATATGGGTATCATGACAAAGGGTGAGCGTGCTGTCGCTACCACAAACCGTAACTTTGTTGGACGTATGGGTGATCCTGAATCAGAAGTTTATTTGGCTTCCCCTGCAGTTGCTGCAGCAAGTGCCATTACCGGAAAGATTTCAGGACCGGAAGAATTAGGATTATAGGAGGCAGATATGAAAGCAGAAGGTAGAGTATTTAAGTTTGGAAGCAATGTAGATACTGATGTTATTATTCCTGCAAGATATTTGAACGTTCCGGATCCGGCTGAACTTGCAAAACATTGCATGGAAGATATTGATAAAGAATTTGTAAACAATGTTTCCGAAGGAGACATTATTGTAGCAGATAAGAATTTTGGTTGTGGTTCTTCCAGAGAACATGCACCAATTGCCATTAAGGCGGCAGGTGTTAGCTGTGTAATCGCTGATACATTTGCAAGAATCTTTTACCGAAATGCCATCAACATCGGACTTCCGATTATTGAATGTCCGGAAGCCGCAAAGGGAATTGAAGATGGTGATCAAGTAGAAGTTGATTTTGACAGCGGAAAAATCTACAATAAGACCAAAGGCACTGAATTCCAGGGACAGGCATTTCCGGAATTCATGCAGAAGATTATTTCAAGCGGTGGTTTAATTAACTACATAAACAGCGCAAAGTAATTGCAGAGCGCAAAGTAAAAGGAGATTCAAATGAAAGAAATTTTATACAACAGTACCAGAGGACAGGAAAAAGGACTGACAGCTTCTAAAGCAATCTTGCAGGGACTTGCAAAGGACGGCGGATTATTTGTTCCGACAGAAATTCCAAAGTTGGAAGCAAGCATTGAAGAATTGTCAAAGATGTCATATCAGGAAGTTGCTTATGAAGTAATGAAACTGTACTTCACAGACTTCACTGAAGAAGAATTAAAGAATTGTATCAATAATGCATATGATTCAAAATTTGATACAGAAGAAATTGCACCATTGGCAGAAGTAGAAGGTGCTTACTTCTTAGAATTATTCCATGGAAAGACTATTGCTTTTAAGGATATGGCGTTATCAATCTTACCACATCTTCTTACAACATCTGCAAAGAAGAACGGTGTTAAGAATGAAATCGTAATTCTTACAGCAACATCGGGAGATACAGGTAAAGCTGCTATGGCAGGTTTTGCTGATGTTCCGGGAACACGTATTATCGTATTCTATCCGGACGGAGGAGTTTCTCCAATCCAGGAAAAACAGATGGTTACTCAGAAGGGTGACAATACTTACGTTGTTGCAATCAAAGGAAACTTTGATGAAGCACAGAGCGGCGTAAAGGCTATTTTCAACAATAAAGCGTTAGCAGAAGAAATGGATGCTGCAGGCTTCCAGTTCTCTTCCGCAAACTCTATCAATATTGGACGTCTCGTTCCTCAGGTAGCATACTATGTTTATGCTTACGCAAAATTGTACGCAGAAGGAAAGTTAACAGACGGACAGAAGATGAATGTAGTTGTTCCTACAGGAAACTTCGGTAATATTCTTGCAGCATACTATGCAAAGAACATGGGATTACCAATTGATAAGTTAATCTGTGCTTCTAATGAAAACAAAGTATTATTTGATTTCTTCAAGACAGGTTCTTACGATAAAAACCGTGACTTTATTCTTACAACATCACCATCTATGGATATCCTGATTTCAAGTAATCTGGAAAGATTAATCTACAAGATTGCAGGAAATGATGCTGAAAAGAACAGTCAGTTAATGAAAGATTTAACAGAAAAGGGAATTTACACAATCACAGATGAAATGAAAGCAGAATTGGCTGACTTCTACGGAAACTATGCTTCCGAAGCAGAAACAGCTGCTGTAATCAAAGACATCTACGAAAAGACCGGTTATGTTATGGATACACATACTGCTGTTGCAAGAAGTGTTTATGAAAAATACGAAGCAGAAACAAAGGATGAAAATGTAACAGTAATCGCATCCACAGCAAGCCCATTCAAGTTTACAAGAAGCGTTATGGATGCCATTGATCCAAAGTATGATTCTTGGGAAGACTTTGATTTGGTAGATGAACTTTCAAAGATTGGAAATGTGAAAGTTCCAAACGCAATCGAAGAAATCAGAAACGCTGAAGTTCGTCATAACAACAAATGTGAAGCAGACGGAATGGAAGCAATTGTTAAGAAATTTTTAGGAATGTAATAGACATTTTTAGTGAAAAGAGGCATTGTTAAAACAGTGCCTCTTTTTGATATAAATGATAAAATTTTGTGAAACCTATGTACAAGAACAGTTTTTCGATATAGAATACTATACGGCTAAGGGAATGCTTGCCGGAAAATTATTACAAAAGAGGGACTATCCGAAATGGAAGATAATAATATAAATCAAAATAATCGAAGTATTGTACGGGTTGTTGTGGCTATCATTGTTATAGTTTCCACATTCTTTGCCGGATTTGCCAGCGGCAGTTACACCCAGAAGAAGATGGATGCGGAGAAGACATCCACAAAAGTTGAAAAAGATGAGCAAACAACAGAACCGGAAACGGTGACCGAAACCACAACTGTGGAAGCAACAACGGCAGCACCAAAGCCTGTAAAGAAAAAATATGTGGCATTGACCTTTGATGATGGTCCGGGGCGCTACACCATGGATTTATTGGATACGTTGGAAAAATATCATGCGAAAGCCACATTCTTTGTCTGTGGCGATGGATTGGAAAGAAATGATGCGAAGAAAATTTTGAAGCGCATGGACCGATTGCAGTGCGATATCGGAAACCATACGGTACATCATGCAAACCTTTCCAAGGCATCTAAGAAAAAAATCAAGAGAGAAATCAAAGGCGTGGATCGTCGTGTGAAAAAACTGACAGGTCATAAGACGAAGTTTTTAAGACCGCCATATGGTGCCGGAGCCAAGAGCAAAAAGTTAAAGAAGTATGTTAAAAAGCCAATGATTTGCTGGAATATTGATACTCTGGATTGGAAGACAAAAAATAAAAAGAAAACCGTTCAGAGAGCTACAAAACACATTCATGACGGAGATATTATCTTAATGCACGATATTCATTCCTGGAGTGTGAAAGCAGTGAAGGAGATTATTCCGACAATGCAAAAACAGGGATACGTGTTTGTGACCGTCAGTGAGTTGGCAAAGATAAAAGGGGTAAAACTGAAACCGGGAAAAGCCTATTATGATTTTCGGTAAAAAAGGTGATAAATGAAGAAATAATCGGAGACTGCTGATGGCAGTTCCGGTTATTTTTTTGTGGTGTAATCATTAGATTTTTGGTATAATAAAACAGTTATTGATTTAAAGAAAGGAGTTCTGAAATGAATAACTTTTACGGAATTCTTGCCCGTATGCGTTATATTAATCGCTGGGGGCTCATGAGAAATACTATCGATGAAAATATTGCGGAGCATAGTCTGGATGTGGCAGTCATTGCGCATGCTCTTGCAGTAATTGGAAATACATATTTTGGAAAAAACTTGAATCCTGAACATATTGCGATGCTGGGGATTATGCATGACACGACGGAAATCTTTACGGGAGATTTGCCGACACCGATTAAGTACTATGCACCGGAAATCCGGGATGCATATAAGAAGGTGGAACAGACAGCAGCCAGACAACTGTTGTCAGAATTGCCGGAAGAAATGCGACCGGCTTACGAATCGGTTCTGATTGAAGAACAGAACGAAGATTGGAAGTATGTGAAGGCGGCAGATAAATTGTCTGCATATATTAAGTGTCTGGAAGAACGGGATATGGGTAATACCGACTTTATCAAAGCGGAGGAAACCATTCTCAAGACTATGCAGGAGATGCAGATGGAAGAATTAGACTTCTTTATGGAAAAATTCCTTCCATCCTACAATGAGACTTTAGATGATATTAACAAATAAGGGGTACCTATGGGAAAGGCAGTATTCATTGCGGAGAAACCCAGTGTTGCAGCTGAGTTTGCAAAGGCATTAAAACTGAATACAACAAGAAAAGACGGATATATGGAAGGGGACAATGCAATTGTTACCTGGTGTGTAGGTCATTTGGTTACAATGAGTTATCCGGAAGTATATGATGAAAAATACAAAAAGTGGAATTTAAGAGACCTTCCGTTCATTCCAACGGACTGGAAGTATGAAATTATTCCGGGAGTGAAAAAGCAGTTTGGTATTGTGAAGGGACTGCTTACCAGAGAAGATGTGGATACGATTTATGTCTGCACTGACTCGGGACGAGAAGGAGAATATATTTACAGACTGGTGGCTCAGGAAGCCGGCGTTCAGGGAAAGAAGGAGAAGCGTGTCTGGATCGATTCCCAGACGGAAGAAGAAATTCTTCGCGGCATTCGGGAAGCAAAAGATTTGAGCGAATATAATCACTTATCAGATGCGGCCTATCTCCGTGCAAAAGAAGATTATTTAATGGGAATTAACTTTTCCAGATTGTTGACGTTAAAATACGGAAATTCCATTCAGAATTATTTAAAAGGAGAATGGAAGTCTATCAATGTCGGCCGTGTTATGACCTGTGTTCTGGGGATGATTTGTAATCGTGAACGGGAAATCAGAAGTTTTGTGAAAACGCCTTTTTACAGAGTACTTGCTCAGACGGACATTGGCGGCAGAAAGATTGATACAGAGTGGAAAGCGGTAAAAGGTTCCAAGTTCTTTGAATCACCGGAACTTTACAAAGAAAACGGATTCAAAGAGGAAACCGGTGCACAGGCTTTGATTAAAGCCATTGAGAACCATCAGCCAATGGAGATGACTGTAAAATCCATCACCATGAAGGACGAAAAGAAGCAGGCTCCGTTGCTGTACAATTTGGCGGAGTTACAAAATGACTGCTCCAAGATGTTTAAAATCAGTCCGGATGAAACTTTAAATGTGGTTCAGCAGCTTTACGAAGCGAAACTGGTCACCTATCCGAGAACGGATGCCAGAGTGCTTTCCACAGCAGTTTCCAAGGAAATACATAAGAACATTTCCGGATTGCAGTATTACCAACCTTGCGCAGGATTTGCAAAGAATATACTGGCTCAGGGAAGCTACAAGGGTATTGAAAAGACCAAGTACGTGGATGATAAAAAAATCACAGATCATTATGCAATTATTCCGACGGGACAGGGATTGAACGGACTGGCGAAGCAAAAGCCAATCAATCAGAAAGTTTACATGGTTATTGTTAGAAGATTCCTGAGTATTTTCTATCCGCCGGCAATTTATAAAAAAGCGACATTGACCGGGGTTATGCCTGCAACATTTCAGGATGAAAGCACCACCACAGAACAGTTCAGTTCCAATTTTAAAATCCTTGCACAGAAAGGATATCTGGAAATTGCAGGAGTGCCGAAAACGAAAAAGAAAGTTCAGGCAAACACTGAAAAGGGCGAAAATGATGCCACGGAAAACGAGGAAAATACATCCTCTATGGATGCCACGGAAAACGAGGAAAACGAATCGTTGGAATTGGATGAAGAATTCTTTGATTTGTTGAATAATATAGGAAAAGGTGCTAAAATTGTAGTTAGTGGTTTGGCCATTAAAGAGGGGGAAACAAGCCCTCCAAAACGGTATACTTCCGGCTCGTTGATTCTTGCCATGGAAAATGCCGGGCAGTTGATTGAGGATGAAGACTTGCGTGCACAGATTAAAGGCTCCGGAATCGGAACCAGTGCTACGAGAGCTGAAATTATTAAGAAACTGACAAATATAAAATATATTTCTTTAAGTAAGAAAACTCAGGTGGTTACACCGACGCAGCTGGGAGAAATGATTTTTGGCGTGGTACACGGCTCCATTAAATCATTGCTGAATCCGGAACTGACGGCTAGTTGGGAAATGGGTCTCACGAAAGTCGCAGAAGGAGAGCTTTCTGCAGAAGAATATATGAAAAAATTAGATGAATTTATTGTCGGGAGATTTCAAAACGTAATCCGGTTAAATAATGTGGGACAAATGACCCAATATTACAATTACGTTTCAACCTTTTACAATACAAAGAAAAAAGGGAAAAAATAAATTCATAACATTTCAAGAAGGAGAAAAGACTATATGTGTGGAATTGTTGGTTATGCAGGTGAAAGAGACTGTACAGAGGTATTGTTGAATGCCTTATCAAAGTTAGAGTATCGTGGATATGATTCAGCGGGAATTGCAGTATTTGAAAACAATCAGATTACTGTAGAAAAATCCAAAGGGGAATTAAAAAATCTGAGAACAAAGTTAGAGGAAAATCATAAACCGGTTGGTCATTGCGGAATCGGTCATACAAGATGGGCGACTCATGGAGAACGATCTGATATTAACTCTCATCCTCATGGTAGCAAGAGAGTATCCATTGTTCATAATGGAATTATTGAAAACTACAAAGATATTAAAAAGTTCCTGATTAGTAAGGGATATACTTTTGAAAGTGAAACGGATACAGAAACCGTTGCAAAGCTTTTGGATTATTATTACAACGGCGATCCAATTGATGCAGTTGTTAAGACATTAGCTGATGTTCGCGGAGCATATGCATTGGGAATCTTATTTAAAGATTATCCGGATTGCATTTTCTCTGTACGAAAAGACAGTCCTTTGATTATCGGTGTTGGTGAAAATGAAAACTTCATTGCATCAGACGTTCCGGCAATTCTTCAGTACACCAGAAAATATTATTTATTGGAAGAAAATGAAATTGCTACAATCAAGGCTGATCGTGTAGAATTCTGTGACATTCACAAACAGCAGATTGTAAAAGAAGTACAGGTTTCCAACCTTGATATGGATGCTGCGGAAAAGGGTGGATATGAACACTTTATGTTAAAGGAAATTCATGAACAGCCTACAGCAGTAAAGACTACAATTTCACCTAGAATTGTAAATGGAATGCCGGACTTATCTGAATGTGGTCTGACTATTGAAGCATTAAAGAATTATAGAAAATTATTTATTGTTGCCTGTGGTACTGCAATGCATGCCGGTGTGGTTGGAAAGTATGTAATCGAAAAACTGGCACGTACAGAGGTTACAGTGGATATTGCTTCAGAATTCCGTTATCGTGATCCGATTATTTCAAAAGACGATTTAGTGATTGTTATTTCCCAGTCAGGGGAAACAGCAGATACAAAAGCAGCACTTCATTTAGCACATGAACGTGGAGCAAAAGTTTTGGCAATTGTAAATGTAAAAGGCTCTTCCATTGCAAGAGAAGCAGACATGGTTCTTTATACCCATGCCGGCCCGGAAATATCCGTTGCATCTACAAAAGCTTTTTCCGTGCAGATGTCAGTGATGTACTTACTTGCATTTGAAATGGCATATGCAAAGGGATTCATTTCCGAAGAAGAATGCAAGAGACTTACAGCAGAACTTACAAACATTCCTGATTTAATTGAAAAGACAATGGAATGTGAAGATAAATGTCAGTATGTTGCTTCAAAGCTGATTACAGCACAGAGCCTCTTATACATTGGTAGAGGTCTTGACTACGCATTGAGTATGGAAGGTTCCTTGAAGTTAAAAGAAATCTCTTATATTCATTCAGAGTCTTATGCGGCAGGAGAACTGAAACACGGAACGATCTCTTTAGTAGAAGACGGTATGCCGGTAATCGGTGTTGCAACCCAGAGTGATTTGATGGAAAAGATGGTCAGCAACATTGTGGAAGTAAAATCCAGAGGAGCATTTACAATTACTGTTTGTAAGGAAGGAACAGAATTCAGTGAAGGCGTAATGGATGAAATTATTGAAGTTCCCGGCTTGGAAGATGTACTGATGCCAATGCTTACAGTTATTCCGTTACAGCTGATTGCATACTATACAACAGTACTGAAAGGTTTAAATGTTGACAAACCAAGAAATCTTGCAAAATCAGTAACGGTAGAGTAAACGCGGAGGCGAAAAAACATGATATACAAGATAAGCGATTTATATGATTTAAAGGAAACCATTGCAGCAAAACTTTTTGATGGAAAAACATATCCGTGGGAAGTGCTTGCAGAGATTGGTGATTTTATTATAGAACTTGGAAAGACTTTGCCGGCAGAGGAATTTGACCATCCGGCAGAAGATATCTGGATTCATAAGTCTGTTTCCATTGCAAAAACAGCTACATTGAACGGACCGTTGATTATTGATGCGGACACAGAAGTGAGACCGGGCGCGTTTGTTCGTGGAAAAGTTATTGTTGGAAAGAACTGTGTTGTGGGAAATTCCACGGAATTAAAAAATGTGGTATTGTTTAACACCGTTCAGGTACCTCATTATAACTATGTAGGGGACAGCATTCTCGGAACACACTCTCATATGGGTGCCGGATCAATTACATCCAATGTGAAATCAGACAAGACATTGGTTGTAGTGAAAGATGGAGAAGAGCAGATTGAAACCGGATTGAAAAAATTTGGTGCAATGATTGGTGACTATGTAGAAGTAGGATGTAATTCCGTATTGAATCCGGGAACTGTCATTGGAAGAAATACAAACATTTATCCGTTATCCAGTGTAAGAGGTGTGATTGCGGATAACAGCATCTTCAAAGGAAGAAATGATATTATCGATAAAATGTAATGCCATATGAGGAAGAAAAAGTATCAGGGTCAGTCAGTAAATGGATACGGTGGAATTACAGATGTGGATTCCTATATCAGAGATCGTTATGGAGTCGAGGTCAAAAAGGTTGGCGAAAAAGTGCTTCCAATGGAATCCTTCACCATGAAGGATTTAGCGGCGGATGATAATAATTGTGTCCTGACGGGAATGACCAGAATTCTTTGCTTCTATATGAAGAAGCGTGAGAAGACCGAGGTTGATGCGGTGTATCAACGGGTCAAAGAGGAAGCCTTGCGCAAGGGATATACGGTTCGAAAAGGTTTGGGGTTTCACAAAATCCGGTCGGTGTTTGGGAATGTCTTAAAACGCTATGAGCTGACCGCGAAACAACTTCGAGCTTATTATTGTTTCGGATTGTTTCGGCGGATTGAGCGGGAGATTGATGGAAAACGACCGCTGCTGATGAACATTTCCTTTGGATATTACAGAAATCATACCGTGACGGTAGTGGGGTATCAGAAATATGAAACGATGTTCCGATTGGGACCTCTTTCGATTAAAAGAACCATTCGTATGATTGAAGTGGCAGATGGCTGGGACCGGGAAAAACAGTTTATGGACTTTAACAGATTTCATGTTCCCGCGTCCATTACAAAGGTGGATTTATAGCAGAAGATGGATTAGAAATAATCCATCTTCTTTTATTTGTTAAAAAATTAACTTAATTTTATTAAAAATTGAAATAAATAAGTTGGTTCGGTTTGACATTATAAAGTGCTTCGTATATAATTCACTGTGGAGTTATTGACCTTTATTTTGCGAGGAAATAAAGCGATAATTTATTATACTGAAAGGAAAGAGGTAAAAAAATGGCAACAATTGATTTAAGCAAGTATGGCATTACTAATGTCGAAGAGATTATTTATAATCCATCTTATGAAAAGTTGTTCGAAGACGAAACAAATCCTGAACTTACAGGATACGAAAAAGGACAGAATACTGAACTTGACGCAGTGAACGTTATGACAGGTATTTATACTGGACGTTCTCCTAAAGATAAATTTATCGTTGAGGATGAAAATTCAGAAAACACTGTATGGTGGGATTCTGCAGAATATCCAAATGATAATCATCCTGCATCTAAGGAAACTTGGGAAGCATGTAAGGAATTAGCTATTAAGGAACTTTCAAACAAGAAGTTATACGTAGTTGATGCATTCTGTGGTGCAAACAAAGATACACGTATGGCAGTTCGTTTCATCATGGAAGTTGCTTGGCAGGCTCATTTTGTAAAGAACATGTTCATCGTTCCTACAGATGAAGAATTAGAAAACTTTGAACCTGATTTCGTAGTATACAACGCTTCAAAGGCTAAAGTAGAAAACTACAAAGAATTAGGATTAAACTCAGAAACAGCAGTAGTATTTAACATCACAAGCCGTGAACAGGTTATCCTTAACACATGGTACGGTGGTGAAATGAAGAAGGGTATGTTATCTATGATGAACTAATACCTTCCATTAAAGGGAATTGCTTCAATGCACTGTTCAGCAAACACTGACTTAAACGGTGAAAACACAGCAATCTTCTTCGGTTTATCAGGAACAGGAAAGACAACTCTTTCTACAGATCCTAAGAGATTATTAATCGGTGATGATGAACATGGATGGGATGACAATGGCGTATTCAACTTTGAAGGTGGATGCTACGCTAAGGTTATCAACCTTGACAAGGAATCTGAACCGGATATTTACAACGCAATCAAGCGTAACGCTTTATTAGAAAACGTTACTGTTGATGCTGACGGAAAGATTGACTTTGATGATAAGAGTGTAACAGAAAATACACGTGTATCTTATCCAATCAACCATATCGACAACATCGTTCGTCCTGTATCTTCAGCACCGGCTGCTAAGAACGTAATCTTCTTATCAGCAGACGCTTTCGGAGTATTACCTCCGGTATCTGTTTTAACACCGGAACAGACACAGTATTACTTCTTATCAGGATTTACTGCAAAGCTTGCAGGTACAGAACGTGGAATTACAGAACCTACACCAACATTCTCAGCATGTTTCGGACAGGCTTTCTTGGAATTACATCCAACAAAGTACGCAGAAGAACTTGTTAAGAAGATGGAAAAGAGTGGAGCAAAAGCTTACTTAGTAAATACAGGATGGAATGGTTCAGGAAAACGTATCTCTATTAAAGATACTCGTGGAATCATTGATGCAATCTTAAACGGTGACATCAACAATGCACCTACAAAGCAGATTCCTATCTTCAACTTCGAAGTTCCTACAGAACTTCCTGGAGTAGATCCTGCAATCCTTGATCCAAGAGATACATATGCAGATGCTTCTGAATGGGAAGCTAAGGCAGTTGACCTTGCTACAAGATTTAACAAGAACTTTGTTAAGTACACAGGAAACGAAGCTGGTAAAGCTTTAGTTCCGGCAGGTCCACAGCTTGATAAATAATTAATTATCAGACAATATGGAAGAGATGATTCGTTATGAATCATCTCTTTTTATTTGGAGAAAAAATGCTGAATTTGTCGACGAAAAATGATTGCAAAATAGAGCATTATCGCATATAATATAACTAACAAAACAGTTCACTGTTTTGTAACCAGAAGTGTTACGGATACTGTTAATTTTGAACCTACAGTATGATTGAAGGGATTCCTAATCTCTAAAGAGATGTCAGGCCTCAACTTTCAGTGGAAGACAGAACTTTAGATGCGGTTGCCCACCTGGCGAGAGCTAGGACTCAAAAAACAGGCCTGGCACTTATGGTTTTTTACAAAAGATTTTTTGATGAACGCAGTATATTTATATACTGCGTTTTCTTGTGTCCTGTAGAGAGGGAAATACGAGTAGAAACATAGGGGGAGCATATGAAAAAGATTATTGCAGGTTGGACGGTAATTCTTTTATTAACCGTCACTTTTTTTTGCGTGGATTCCAGAGAATTGTCTCAAAGTATTCCGGTGAAAGAGCCGAACCAAAGGGCTGTTTTGAAAGAAGAAAAAGGAAAACCACAGAAAAATTATCAGGTTCGGATTGTGATTTTGGAACCGGAAAGAAAACAGAAAAATCACGGAACAATTCGTTTAAAGGGTGATCCTTTGAAGATTTATTATGGCAAAAACTTTTCGGAAGTAACAGAGAAGGAAGAACTACGTCTGGACAAAGATAGTCAATATTTTAAGGAACGAAACCTGATGAAAATTGAAGGGGGACAGGGCGTAGAGTTTCAAAGAAGCCCGGGAGAGACAGTCAGATACTACGGAGTCTTTTATATCTATCGGGAAAACAATGGATTGGTTCTGGTTAATCAGGTGGATTTGGAACGGTATGTTGCCGGTGTGATTTCCAGTGAAATCGGAGTGAACGTTCCGAAAGAAGCAATGAAGGCACAGGCTGTTTGTGCAAGAACTTATATCACAAGTGCACCCATAAAATATTATAAAAAATATAAAGCTCAGGCAGATGACAGCACAGATTATCAAGTGTATAACCGACAGGCACCAAACAAACAGTGTTATGAAGCGGCAGTAGAAACGAAAAATCTGTTGATGACTCATCACAGGAAACCGATTACAGCGTATTACTTCTCTACTTCCTGTGGGTACACAACCGATTATCGAATCTGGGGAAGAAAAAAACTTCCTTATCTTGCAGGATGTAGTGTCTCAAAGCACCGGAAAGAACCGGTAAAGAATTTTGAACAGTTTATTCGGGGAAAGGGCAACGGTTACGAAAAAGAGGAACCGTATTTTCGATGGAACTGTTTTCTGTCTTCGGAACAAATCGAAAATTCTGTTTATCTGCTTACCGGAGTGGATATTGGGAATTTTGAAAATGCTCAAGTGAATGAAAGAGGTGTGGGAGGAATTGCCTCGCAAATTACTATTTACGGAGATCAACGACAGGTAGTAGTTAATAACCAAATGCAAATCAGAAAGATGTTGTCGTCGGTGTATATGACGTTAAACTTACAGGACGGAACGACAAAGACCGGATTGTTATTGCTTCCCAGTGCTTTTATTGCCATGGACACTGTTTATGATGGAAGGGTTGTTTCCGGGTTGAAAATATATGGTGGTGGCTTTGGGCATGGTTCGGGAATGAGCCAGAACGGAGCGATAGCAATGGCGAAAGCCGGGAAAAATTATAAAGAAATATTAGGATTGTTTTATAGAAATATTAAATTAGAAGCCCGAAACAAATTATAAGTCCTTTCGGGTCTGAGGATAGGCATGACGGATAATTTCCGCACCGATAAATAAAATGTAGATACAGAAATAAAGCCACATCATCAGTAGAACCACACCGGTAAAACTGCCGTAGATGTAGGACATATTAAAGAAGTTATCCACGTAAACGGAAAAGGCAAAGGAGAAAATACTCCATCCTAATGCGCATACGACTGCTCCGGGAAGAACGGAATGAAATGTTGACAGCTTAAAGTTGATGATTCTGAATAACAATACGAAGAACAGAACCATA
>JAEFAB010000058.1 GCA_016292095.1 Eubacterium sp.
AAAAGCGCGAGACGGGGATCGAACCCGCGGCCCCCTCCTTGGCAAGGAGGTGCTCCACCACTGAGCCACTCGCGCATTGTTTGCTGTGTGTTTCACACGCAAGACATATCTTACTATAATACGTTACGGATGTCAATGACTTTTTGAAAAAAATTGAAAGGTTTTTTGATGGTTTGGTATTTGGCTGTGGACAGATTGATTTCAGTCAATTAAAATGAATGAAGATAAAACACGTAGGAGAAGGATTATGAAGTTTCAAAAAACACCAATGCTGACATTTTATTTAGTAAAACTGGCTGCCAGACTTTCGATTTTTACGGCAGTTTTAGTTACATATATTATTAATAAACCGTTCTTGTATAAGGTAATGACCATGGAATTTACAAAGTTGGGTGTGACCCCACTTCATTTGTTGTGGGCGGTTTTCATGGGACTGATGATTATTCATTTGTTTCCGGGAAAACGTATTATTACCATGGCGCTTCGAAAGAGGAAAGAAGAAAATTTCGATTCGGTAGAGCAGTATTCGGAATTGGATTTATTGAAGTACGTTCAAAATCAGAACTTTAAATCCTGGATGGTATTGCTTGTGTGGTTGTCATTTAATGGAATCTTTGGCTTTTTGTATTTGTTCCATGTGATTGATAATGCGGACTTGTTGATGCTGACTGTTTTTTATTTTCTGTGCGATTACATCTGCATTCTGTTTTTCTGTCCGTTCCAGACATTCATTATGAAAAACAAATGCTGTGTCAATTGCCGAATTTATGATTGGGGACATTTTATGATGTTCACACCAATGTTGTTTATTCGAAATTTCTTTAGTTGGAGCCTGTTCTTTACTTCGGTAGTGGTACTGATTCATTGGGAAATTGTTTATGCCAGACATCCGGAACGCTTCTGGAGCGGATCCAATAAAACGCTTCAGTGTATGAATTGCAAGGATAAGACCTGCCAGATTAAACAGAAGATTAAAGAGTGCGTTCGATAACAGAGGGGTATGACTGTGAAGAAAAAGAAACGAAAGATTGTGTTACTGATTCTGCTGGTAATCATCATTATCGGTGGATTGGGTTTTGTTGAATATAAATGGGGCGTGAAGAAAATATGGCAGAGCTATTTTGCCCCGGGGAAAACCGTTGTCGTTTTAGATGCGGGACATGGGGAGTATGATCCCGGATGCGGTTTGGGAGAACCTTATGAAAAGGAGATTGCACTGAACATTGTAAAGCAGACTCAACAGGAACTGGAGAAAGAGGGCTTTGTTGTTATTCTGACAAGAGAAGATGATACCTTTGTTTCTTTAGGAGACCGGGTGCTTTGTTCCAGAATCTACAATGGAAATCTCTTTGTCAGTGTTCACTTGAACTGGGCAGAAGACAGTGCTGCCTGCGGGATTGAAACTTATTGCAATGAAGGATTGAATGCCGACAGTACGAAACTGGCAGATGCGGTACAGAAGAATGTTGTGGCAGCTACGAAGTCAATGGACAGAGGGGTACACAATGACAGCAATTTTTATGTGGTTCGAAATTCCAAGGTTCCTTCCTGCCTGGTGGAAGTTGGTTTTCTGTCAGCCAAAGAGGAAGGGGCAAATCTGAAAAAGAAGAACTATCAGAAAAAAGTGGCTTCGGCAATTGCTGCCGGAGTTCAGGAATACGTTAATGCGCTGAAAGAAGAATAATTTAAACAGGCGCATTGTTTTTTCCGGTTAGTTTTGCTAGACTATCTCTGAAAAATATTGTAATTGAGGTATATACAGATGAAACACACAGCAAGACAGATGTCAGATTCAGTCTGGCTGGGAATGGTGCTGGCACTATCCGGCGGTTTTATGGATGCCTATTCCTACCTATGCAGAGATCAGGTTTTTGCCAATGCCCAAACGGGGAATATTTTACTCTTTGGGGTCAATTTGGTGAATAGGGATTTTAAAATTGCTTTGCATTATTTGAGCCCGGTGCTGGCTTTTACAATTGGAATTATTATTGCAGACGTGGTACGACATAAGATTGACAGTAAAAATCAATTGCATTGGAGACAAGTTGTGGTATTGATGGAGGCTGTCATTTTATTTGGGGTTGCTTTTATTCCGGTGGGATTCAGCCTGATTGCAAACACGTTGACTTCCCTGGCATGTGGAATTCAGGTGGAAAGTTTTCGAACGATTCACGGCAACGGAATCGCCACGACCATGTGTATTGGAAATTTAAGAAGCGGTACCCAAAATTTTTGCGAGTTTTTGGTAACGAAGAACAAACAGTTTCTTCGCAGATGCGGACTGTATTATGGGATTATCGGATTTTTTGCCTTGGGGGCAATTTTCGGAAGCCTTGTAATTCGTATTGCAGAGGAAAAAGCCATTTTGATTTGCTCGATTTTGTTACTGCTGGCTTTCCTGATGATGTTTATGAACCTGGGAAGAAAGAAGAAGTAAGTTTACCTTAGTGGAGGACGAAAGATAATGACTCTGAAAGAATTAGAAATTGGTAAAAGTGGTGTGATTACCGCGGTAGGCGGAAAAGGCGCTTTAAGACAGCATTTTTTGGATATGGGCGTAATTCCGGGAGCAGAAGTGACCGTGGTAAAGTATGCTCCGATGGGAGACCCCATTGAAATTCTGATTCATGGATATAAATTGACCCTTCGATTGGAAGAAGCGGATCAGATTGAAATCAATCCGGTGGAAGTGGAAAAAACGGAACCGGTTAAACCGGAAAAGAAGAAAAGTAAGAAGACCGACCATCCGGGTTTGGGAGAAGGCGGAAAATATCATTCCAAGGCG
>JAEFAB010000059.1 GCA_016292095.1 Eubacterium sp.
AGTGAAATGTTAGTGTTTATGTCCGGATATGCAGACTGTCCGCTTTTAATTGTAATATTTGCTCCAGGACCTGGAACCGACGCAGGCGACCAGTTTTCCGCTGTATCCCAGTCAGAAGTAGTTCCCTGCCATTCATATTCCATTCCAAGGAACATCCAGCCGGTATTTCCGCCTAAATCCTTGCTGTTTTGAGCAATGATTGCAGAAGAAGCGTTGTTTGCATTTTGGATTTCTGCATATTTAATATCAGCATCAGAACAGTTAATGTTTGCGGCTGCGTTTGAATCAAATGCGAGTTTTATAAAGTTACCGGAAGTACCGTTGATTTTAAAAGTTCCAGTTGTTGTAATTGTTTTTGAAGCAGCAATGGTTGCAGCACCTTTTGAAATTGTTAAATCGGCAACAGAAATATCATCATTTATAGAAATAACGGGTGAGTTTAGAGTGAGGTTTGAAGTTCCAGAAATGGCTTCTAATGATATTTGGGAAGAGTCGCCGAGCCCTTTTATTTCTAAATCATCGGACAGTGAAATTCCAGTTACAAAACTTACATTTCCATCTTGTGCGGTAATTGTGCCTTTCAGGCTGTTTGTTCCCGCTCCCGATTGGGTAAAGCTTTTTGTAGAGATAGTGTCTGTCAGATTAAAAATATCTGAGTTATTAATTTCTAAAGTGTAATCAGCTCCCGAAACTGAAGAAACAGAAAGCTCTCCGCTTCCAGTAGTTTTCAGAGTAGTATTGCCGCTTAGTGTTACAGCTCCTGTGAGAGAAAGTTCTCCGGAAGAAGTGATTGTGCCTTTGACTTGCGAAGCACCGGTTACAGCAAGACTTGTACAGGTTATGTTTGCTGTTGAAGTAAGTGCTCCTGCGACAGTTATGCCGTAACAGCTGATTGTACCTGATGATGAAAGATCCCCTCCGGCAGTAATATTATTGCAGAGAATTGTCGCTGTTGAAGTGAGAGTGCCGGAAGTTGTTGTGATGTTGTTGCATGTCAGATTACCAGAAACACTTATGCTGTTTGCAGAGAGAGACATGCTTAGTGTTGTATAGGCATCATCTACAGATAAAGTTCCTGTTGATGATAGAGTTCCTGTAGAAGACGGATTGATTTTTTCAGTTAAATCAAAATCTCCGGAAATAGTAAGCTTTCTGTTTACGGTAATATTTGCACCATCATCAATATTCAAAGCAGAATAAGTAAGGTCATCTCCTGCAGAAATTACTGGCTTATTTGTAACATTTGGAATATTTATAACTGCAGTTGATTCTGTTGGAGCTGTTCCTCCAAACCAGTTAGTATCTTTGGTCCAGTCATTATCAGTAGCTCCTGTCCATACAAAGGCATTGGCTGCTCCTGTTACGGTATTTGTTCCTGAACCTGCAACAATCAAATTATCAGCAACCGGATTTTGAGTTATGAGAAGACCATTATTGGTAACAGAGCCTTCTCCGGTAATTTCTTTTGCTGAAACATTGGAGTTAATGGTCAGACTAGTTTCTTCATTTGTTTTAATTCCGCCTTTACAAGTTATATCAACATCAATTGTAAGACTTCCATTAATATTAGCGTCAGAATCTGGAGTACAATGAGTTATATTAAAAGCATCTTCTGCTGTACTAGTTATCTTAAGACTTCCTGTACCTGTAATTTCTGCATTGAAATCTGTTGTAACCTTGTTACGCTCCCAGTCTTCCTTCAGCTGAACTGAAGTAGCTTCACATTCTCCATTAATTGTAATTTTTGTATTTCCGGAGAAAAATATATTGCCGAGAGTCGTGCAGTTTTCTGGTGTTGAGAATGAAAAAATAATAGAGGGTTCTGTTTCTTTGTTACAAAGATATAATGTACCATTATTTATAAGTGATGTTTTGTTATAACAATCTGCTGAACCATATATAAGAAGTGTTGATCCGGATCCAATTGTAATACTTTTTACTATGTTTCCGGCTACATAATCTCCCATAAGTATATATTTACCAGTTGGAATAGTGACTGTATCTACATCTGGATCGAATCCTGTTGGAGAGGTGCCAGTATTATCTGCTTCTGTGTTCCAGTTTTCATATGTTCCCCATTGATTATCACCTGCATATCCAGTCCATATATAGTTTTCTGCCTGCGCATTCGTGCAAATCATCATAAAAACAGAGAGTACAACGAGGAATTTTTGTGAGAAACAAGCTTTAATTTTTTGCAGACAGTTATACATATCTTCTATAATATTATCGGCTTATAATTGTAACACGGATAGGAGATTTTTCTACAATTAATAGGGGACTTTCCTTCTATAAAAAAATGTTAGATGGTGGTATTCTAGTATTATGGCAACTAGAATTATTAATCCGATTTTACCGGGGTTTTATCCTGACCCTTCAATGTGTGAGGCTGGGGGATATTACTACCTTGTTTGTTCTTCTTTTTCGTATGTTCCGGGATTACCGGTTTTTAAGAGTAAAAATCTTGTTTCATGGGAACAGATTGGCAATGTGATTGACCGTCCGGAACAGCTGGATTTTACTGGCGCGGGTGTTTCTCGTGGACTTTTTGCTCCTACAATCCGCTTTCATGAGGGGAAATTCTATTGTATCTGTACTCAGGTAGATAAACTTGGAAACTTTTTTGTTACAGCAGATAAACCGGAAGGTCCATGGTCTAATCCAATTGCAATTGAGGGCGCGGAAGGAATAGATCCGTCGCTGTTTTTTGATGATGATGGTACTTCCTGGTACATTGGAACCCGTCCGGCTCCAGAAGGTCCAAAATATAACGGTAACTGGGAAATCTGGATTCAGAGAATTGATTTGAATACAGGAAAGCTTCTTGGTGAATCAAAAGGAATATGGCGCGGTGCATTGCGCGATTGTGTATGGCCGGAAGGTCCGCATATCTACAAAATTAACGGAATGTACTATCTGATTCATGCTGAAGGTGGTACAGGACCGGACCATGCGGTTTGTGTTGCCCGCTGTGAGACGATTGATGGCGAGTGGAAGGGAAAGCCTTCGAACCCGATTCTTACTCACAGACATCTAGGAAGCCGGGCAGGCGTTCGCAATGTTGGTCATGCAGACCTTGTTTGCTGCGACGGCCGCTGGTGGATGTGCTGTCTTGCAAGCCGCCCTTATGGTGAAAATGGAAACCGTGTTTGTAACATGGGCCGTGAAACATTTCTTGTTCCGGTTATCTGGGAAGACGGCTGGCCGGTTGTAAGCTGGGAAACTGGTCTTATTGAAGAAGCCTATAGTCTTAGTGGTCATGCAGTAAAACGTGATATTGAAGATTCAAACGCTACGGCTTTTCCTAACGTTGATGATTTTAATACGGAAGAGCTTGCAGACTACTGGTTGAGTTTGAGAAAACGCGACGGGGAGTTGGTAAATTTTAAGGAAAAATC
>JAEFAB010000060.1 GCA_016292095.1 Eubacterium sp.
AGGAAACAACGACGAAAGAAGTGACAACTACTCATGCGGAAACGAAAGCAAAATCCATAGAAGTGACAACAAAGAAAAATACACCAAAGGAAACAACGAACAGGATTGTACCTGAGAAAAAAATTAGAACGAAGAGCAAATCCAAAATTCCGTTCATGATTTTCCTGGGTGGTTTGTTTGTAATGGGAGCGGTGATTGCACAGTATTTTGCCAGAGCGAGTCGGAAGAGAGCAAGGTTTAGAAAAACAAAAGAGAACCTTGGTGTACGATATATGATTCAGGAACTGTTTCAGGTGGCAGTTGCAGCAGGGGTTCCTGTGAAAGGATGTTCCGAGAAAGAAGCATTTGAAAGAATGCGGAAACAGTTACCGGGATTGGAGGAAGAAGAATGGTCCTGGATTTATGAGAACGGATTGCTGGCGGCATTTTCAAATCAGAAAACAGAAAGTCAGCAACGAAGAGAATTGGAACGTCTGTTAAATAAACTGAAACGAAGTGTTTGGACAGCTTTAAATCCTGTAAAGAAACTGCTCTTTAAAGTTCTTTATGCATTATAGACACATGAACAAAAGTTTGATATTATGTGAAGTGTGTTACAGAACCAGCAGGGGAGATGAAAGGAGAAACTTATGTGGACCAGAAAAGAATTAAAAGACAAAGCAAAATTAAATCTGAATAAAAACTACTGGATGGTAGTTCTTGTAACGTTTATCGTTATGATTACTTCCGGTGGTACCAGTTCTTTCGGTGGAAGTTTCAGTAGCGGATTTTCCAATGGATTAAAATCCGGAAGTCAGCAGGAAAGCACCCAAGAAGTGGACCGGTGGGATGATATGGAATTTGCTTCAGATGATGAAGAGATTTCAGATGTGATGGGAGAGGTAAAAAAAGAGTACAACAGTACTTTTGACAAGAGAGACGGATTTATCCTTGCAGGAGTCGGCGCAGTAATTTTAATTATCGTGTTGATTATCTTTTTGGTGGCTTTTGCATTATCCATTTTCTTATTCAATCCATTAAAGGTTGGATGTTATAAGTGGTATATTCACAATCGAAAAGAAAATCCACAGCTTGGAATAATCGGAGACGGATTTACTAAAAATTATATGAGAACCGTTGAAATCATGTTCTGCAAATCATTGTTTACCATCTTGTGGTCAATGTTATGTTTGATTCCCGGTATTGTAAAGGCTTACGAATATCGAATGATTCCGTACATCGTTGCAGAAAATCCGGATATTACCAGACAGGAAGCTTTCCAGATGAGTAAGACCATGATGACCGGTGAAAAGTGGAACGCTTTTGTATTGGATTTATCATTTATCTTATGGAATATTGTTGCAGGATTGTGTTGCGGAATTCCGGGATTCTTTTATGTATATCCGTACATTCAGCTTACCAATGTGGAACTGTATGTGAAACTGAAAGAAACACAACTTGGAATTCACGATACAGCAAATGGCGAGCAGGGAACACAGGACCCACAGCCTACAATTGATAACGGATACACAGAATTATAAAAAACATTGAAATAAAAAAGAATGGCAAAAAAATTGTCATTCTTTTTTATATTGTACTAGACAAAGGAAATATAATTTGTTAAAATTATAACAATCTTGCGTAAGCCTTAAAAAACAGTGATTGTTTTCGAAGAATATCATTGAATGCGAGGAATAATGATGTTATGATGGAAAGGTAAGCGTAAAAATTTAATGGAGGATGATGTTATGTCAAAGAAAGTTGTTATTGCAGGCGCATGTCGTACAGCTATCGGTAAGATGGGTGGAGCACTTAGCACAGTTCCTGCAGCAGATTTAGGTTCTATTGTTATTAAGGAAGCATTAAACAGAGCAGGAGTACCTGCAGATCAGGTTGACCACGTATATATGGGTTGTGTTATCCAGGCTGCTCAGGGACAGAACGTTGCACGTCAGGCAGCTCTTAACGCAGGACTTCCTATTGAAGTACCGGCTGTAACTGTAAACGTTGTTTGTGGTTCAGGTCTTAACTGTGTAAACATGGCTGCACAGATGATTCAGGCAGGAGATGCTGATATCGTTGTTGCCGGTGGTATGGAAAATATGTCTATGGCACCATATGCGATGACAAAAGCTCGTTTTGGATATAGAATGAACAATGCTACAATCGTAGATACTATGGTTAACGATGCATTAACAGATGCATTCAATAACTACCACATGATGATTACAGCAGAAAACGTTGCTGATCAGTGGGGACTTACAAGAGAAGAATTAGATGAATTCTCAGCAAACTCACAGCAGAAATGTGAAAAGGCTATGGCTGAAGGAAAATTCAAGGACGAAATCGTTCCTGTTGAAGTGAAGGCTAAGAAGCAGACAATTATTGTTGATACAGATGAAGGACCAAGAGCTGGTACTACAGCTGAATCTCTTTCAAAACTTCGTTGTTGTTCAGGTAAGGAAGGCGGAGTTGTTACAGCAGGTAATGCATCAGGTATTAATGATGGTGCAGCAGCAGTTGTTGTAATGAGCGAAGAAAAAGCTAAGGAATTAGGTGTAACTCCTATGGCAACATATGTAACAGGAGCACTTGGTGGTGTAGCACCTGAAATCATGGGTGTTGGACCTGTAGCTTCTACTACAAAGGCATTAGCAAAAGCAAATCTTACAATTGATGATATGGACTTAATCGAAGCAAACGAAGCTTTCGCAGCACAGTCTGTAGCAGTTGCAAGAGATTTAAAATTTGATATGAGCAAAGTAAACGTAAACGGTGGTGCAATCGCACTTGGTCACCCGGTTGGTGCATCAGGATGTCGTATTCTCGTAACATTACTTCACGAAATGCAGAAGACAGACGCTAAGAAGGGTCTTGCTACATTGTGTATCGGTGGTGGTATGGGATGTACTACAATCGTTGAACGTGACTAAGAACAAGTTAAAAATCCACGGCTGGTAGAACTTTTCTGCCAGCTTTCGTGGCGTTTATAAAGGAGAATTAAAATGGAATTCATTACTTATGAACAGGAAGGATTTGTAGGAGTCCTTACAATTAACCGTCCAAAGGCACTGAACGCTTTAAACAGCCAGGTGTTAGAGGAATTAGATGCAACATTAGACAGCATCGACATTAATGAAACAAGAGCATTAATTATCACAGGTGCCGGCGAAAAATCATTCGTTGCAGGTGCAGATATCGGAGAAATGTCTACATTGACAAAGGCTGAAGGCGAAGCTTTCGGTAAAAAGGGAAATGATGTATTCAGAAAGATTGAAACATTCCCAATTCCTGTTATCGCTGCAGTAAACGGATTTGCTCTCGGTGGTGGATGTGAAATTTCAATGAGCTGTGATATCAGAATCTGTTCTGAAAACGCTATTTTTGGTCAGCCGGAAGTAGGTCTTGGAATCACACCTGGTTTTGGTGGAACACAGAGACTTGCAAGAATCGTTGGACCTGGAATGGCTAAGCAGATGATTTACACAGCAAGAAATATCAAGGCTGACGAAGCTTTCAGAATCGGTCTTGTAAATGCTGTATATCCATTAGAAGAATTAATGGACAATGCAAAGAAGATGGCTGCAGGAATTGCAAAGCAGGCTCCAATCGCTGTTAGAGCTTGTAAGAAAGCTATCAACGATGGTCTTGATGTAGATATGGACGCAGCAATCGTTATCGAAGAAAAATTATTCGGTAGCTGCTTCGAAACAGAAGATCAGAAAGCAGGAATGGGCAACTTCCTTGAAAAAGATAAAGAAAAGAAGTTAAAGGTTGTACCTTTCAAAAACTGCTAATTATAAATCAAAGAAAATTTATGGAGGAAAAAAGATGAAGGTAGGAGTAATTGGTGCCGGAACAATGGGCCAGGGAATCGCTAAAGCTTTTGCACAGGTTGATGGATACGAAGTAGCACTTTGTGATATCAAGCAGGAATGGGCAGAAGGTGGAAAAGACAAAATTGCAAAAGGATATGCAAAACTTGTTGAAAAAGGAAAAATGACACAGGAGCAGGTTGATGGAATCTTAAACAGCATTACACCGGGTCTTAAAGAAGATCTTTGTGCTGATTGCGATTTAATCGTAGAAGCTGCTTTTGAAAATATGGAAGTTAAGAAGACAACATTTGGTGAATTAGATAAAATCTGTAAGCCGGAATGTATCTTCGCTTCAAACACATCATCTCTTTCTATTACAGAAATCGGAAATGGTTTAACACGTCCTATGATTGGAATGCATTTCTTCAACCCTGCTGATAGAATGAAATTAGTAGAAGTTATCGCCGGAGTAAACACACCAGAAGAAACAGTTGAAACAATCAAGAAGATTTCTGAAGAAATCGGTAAGACTCCTGTACAGGTTAACGAAGCTGCAGGATTCGTTGTAAACCGTATCTTAATTCCATTGATTAACGAAGCTGCTTTCATCAAGATGGAAGGTGTTTCTGATATCGCAGGAATCGATGCTGCTATGAAACTCGGAGCAAATCATCCAATGGGACCTTTGGAATTAGGTGACTTCATTGGTCTTGATATCTGCCTCGCTATTATGGATGTTCTTTACAATGAAACAGGTGACAGCAAGTATCGTGCTTGTCCATTACTCCGTAAGATGGTTCGTGGTGGAAACCTTGGTGCTAAGACCGGTAAGGGATTCTATGTACACAATGCAGATAGAACAAAGACACCGGTTGACGCTCAGTAATTACAATAATAATTGAGAGATTGATCTCTTTATTTATAACAAAGATGGAGGATTAAAAAATGGATTTTACATTAAGCGAAAAGCATGAAATGGCCCAGAGCCTTTTCAGAGAATTTGCTGAAAATGAAGCAAAAGACATTGCACAGGAAGTTGACGAAACAGAAAAATTCCCTAGAGAAACTGTCGACAAAATGGCAAAATATGGTTTCCTTGGAATTCCTGTACCAAAGGAATTCGGTGGACAGGGATGTGATATTCTTACATACGCTATGTGCGTAGAAGAATTATCAAAAGTTTGTGGTACTACAGGTGTTATCGTTTCTGCACATACATCACTTTGTGTTGATCCGATTCAGACATATGGTACACCGGAACAGAAGGCTAAGTATTTACCAGACCTTGCATCAGGAAAGAAACTTGGTGCGTTCGGTTTAACAGAACCGGGAGCTGGTACAGATGCTCAGGGACAGCAGACAAAGGCTGTTTTTGATGAAGCTACAAATGAATGGGTATTAAACGGTTCTAAGTGCTTTATCACAAACGGTAAAGAAGCTGACGTATATATCGTTATCGCTGTAACAGGAAAGATTGAAAAACGTGGACGTATGATGAAAGAAATTTCAGCATTCATCGTTGACAAGGGAACTCCTGGATTTACATTCGGTACAAAAGAAAAGAAGATGGGTATCAGAGGTTCATCTACTTATGAATTAATCTTTGAAGATTGTAGAATTCCTGCAGACGCTTTACTTGGTAAGAAGGGTAAAGGTTTCGGTATCGCAATGCACACACTTGATGGTGGACGTATCGGTATCGCAGCTCAGGCTCTTGGTCTTGCTGAAGGTGCTCTTGAAAGAACAATCGAATATGTTAAGGAAAGAAAGCAGTTTGGTAGATCTATCGCTGCATTCCAGAATACACAGTTCCAGTTAGCTGATATGGCTACTAAGGTAGAAGCTGCTAAACTTTTAGTTTACAAAGCTGCTATGAAGAAAGCTCAGTATCAGGCAGACGGAAAGACTGCATACAGTGTAGAAGCTGCTCAGGCTAAGCTTTACGCTGCAGAAGTTGCTATGGAAGTAACAACAAAGGCAGTTCAGTTACACGGTGGTTACGGTTATATCAGAGAATACGATGTAGAACGTATGATGAGAGATGCTAAGATTACAGAAATCTATGAAGGAACATCAGAAGTTCAGAGAATGGTAATCTCTGCAAACTTATTAAAGTAATTTGGAGGTACTAGATAGAATGAAAGTTATAGTTTGTGTAAAACAGGTACCTGATACAAAGGGTGGCGTAGAGTTCAATCCAGATGGTACATTAAACAGAGGTGCAATGCTTGCTATCATGAACCCAGATGATAAGGCTGGTTTGGAAGCAGCACTTAGATTAAAAGATGAATATGGCGCTGAAGTTACAGTTCTTACAATGGGACTTCCAAAGGCTGCAGCTGTATTAAAAGAAGCTATCGCTATGGGCGCTGATAAGGGTGTCTTAGTAACTGACAGAGTTTTAGGTGGTGCTGATACTTGGGCTACATCTACTACAATCGCAGGTGCTATCAGAAACCTTGAATATGATATCATTATCACAGGACGTCAGGCTATCGACGGTGATACTGCTCAGGTAGGACCACAGATTGCTGAACACCTTGGTGTTCCTGTAATTTCATATGCAGAAGATATTAAGATTGATGGTGATTCCGTAATCGTACAGAGACAGTACGAAGACAGATATCACGTAATCAAGGCTCAGACTCCATGTCTTATTACAGCATTGTCTGAATTAAATGAGCCAAGATATATGACTCCGGGTGGAATTTTTGATGCTGTTGAAGCTGAAATTACAACATACGGAAGAGCTGATTTAGTAGATGTTTTAGATGGCGACCTTGGTTTAATGGGTTCTCCTACAAAGATTGCTAAGGCATCTGATAAGGTTAAGAAGGGTGCAGGCGAAAAGGTTGCTCCTGATAGCCCGGATGAAGCAGTTGATTATATCATGGACAAATTATTAACAAAGCACGTTATTTAATAGAGAGGAGATTTGTAAAATGCAGAATATTAATTTAGAAGATTATAAAGGCGTATTTGTCTTCGCTCAGCAGGTAGATAACGAATTAAGCGGTATCGCTTTTGAATTGCTTGGTGAAGCAGGAAGACTTGCTGCCAACTTAGAAGAAAAGACTGTAACAGCAGTACTTTTAGGAAGCAATGTTTCAGGATTAGTTGACGAACTTGCAGCATACGGTGCTGACAGAGTTATTGTTGTAGATGATCCTGCACTTGAAACATACATGACAGAACCATATGCTCACGCTTTATCATCAGTAATCGATGAATTCAAGCCTGAAATTATGTTAGTAGGTGCTACTGCAATCGGTAGAGATTTAGGACCTACAGTTTCAGCAAGAGTTAAGACTGGTCTTACAGCGGACTGTACATTATTGGAAATCGGTGATTTCCCATTAGTTGCAATCCCTGGAAAAGAACAGAAGCACAATCAGCTTCTTATGACACGTCCGGCGTTCGGTGGAAACACAATCGCTACAATCGCATGTCCTGACAACCGTCCACAGATGGCTACAGTTCGTGCAGGTGTTATGCAGAAGAACGAACCAGACACATCTAGAAAAGCAGAAGTAGTAGAATTCAATCCTGGATTTGAAAAGAACAACAAATATGTAGAAATCATGGATGTTGTTAAGGCTGTATCTGATGTTGAAGATATCATGGATGCTAAGATCTTAGTATCCGGTGGTAGAGGTGTAGGAAGCAAAGAAAACTTCCAGATTCTTCAGGATCTTGCTGATGCAATCGGCGGAACAGTTTCTTGTTCAAGAGCTGTTGTAGATAATGGTTGGTTACCAAACGATCTTCAGGTAGGACAGACTGGTAAAACAGTACGTCCACAGGTATACTTCGCAATCGGTATCTCCGGAGCAATCCAGCACGTTGCAGGTATGGAAGATTCTGACCTTATCATTGCAATCAATAAAGACGAAGATGCTCCAATCTTTGACGTAGCTGATTACGGTATCGTAGGCGACTTAAATAAGATCGTTCCTCAGTTAACAGCTGCAATCAAAGCAAACGCTGAAAACAAATAGATGCGAAAGCTTTTGAGCTAAACGGCTTAGTAAATAAAAAGAGAGAATATCGACCTCGTGCTTGCACGAAAGGTCGGTATTCTCTCTTTTTATTTGCGTGAGCATTCAGCGAATGCTCGCGCGCAGACACCAAGTGTGCGTGGCAAAGGTCCAGTGGACCTTTGGTAGCTTGGAGCGAAGCTCCAGATGCTAAGTCGTTTAAGTGGTAACTCGTATATGCCTTATAGGGTATATAAATATAACTTTATTTGTATTTTTCAAACAACTAAAAACGGGTTATATTGGTATTAACAAATATTCGGAAAGTTATAAGTGAATAAGGAGGAAACGATGAAAGGTAAATTCAAAAACTTTTGGAGTGTGTTTATGGCGCTTGCACTGATTATTACCGGTGTACAGTATCAGCCAAAAACAATTAATGCAGCGGAAGGAATAAACGTCGTAAACGTTGCCAGTGCTAACGCAAAGAACTACGTCTTTTTAACTTCTAACGCGAACAATGACAATGAAGGTTTTTTAACCATTGATAACGGCTTCAGTTCTATCAACTGTGCCAACGAAAGTTTAACAAACGGAAACAACCTTTTAGGAAAAACAGCTACAACAGCAGAAGTAGCAATTTATGTAAATTTAAGAAGTGATTATGACATTTCCAGCGCATTGCTTTATCAGGGATCAACGAACGCAAGTTACACAGATTCCTATTGTAAGTCTTATTCGATTTACTATTCATCAGAAGAAGTCAATGCAACAAATCAGGGAAATATTACATGGAATTTAGCAGGAACCTGCACCAACGGAACAATTTATTCCGGAGCGCAGATTAATACTGCAACAGATGTCAGTTCCACAGGAGATACCATCCAGTTTAACGGAACATATACTGCAAGAAGCGTGAAAGTAGTCTTTGATAAAGATTCCTGTATGGGAACAACAAAGAGCGGTTCTGTCAGCGTATTATCCTTCCAGGTTTTCGGAACAGCACATCAGACACAGCAGGAATCCAGTGGAGAAACAACCACAACAACAACTTCCGGACCATCTTATAGCGGAACTGTAAAAGTACTCTTCATTGGTAACTCATTTATGTATTACAACACCTGTTGGAACATGTTTAAAGATATTGCAGCACTTCACGGAAGAAGCGTAAAAGTAACTGCCGCAACAAATGGTGGACAGAACCTCAGCTATCAGGCTACAGCAGACAATGTATTGAATGCAATTAACGCAGATGTTTATGACATTGTTATTCTGCAGGATAAAGTAGGAAGCAACTTCCAGAAGAGTGTATTCTTACAGGGATGTGAAGACATCATTCCTAAGATTAGAGCAAAGAGCCCGAATGCACAGCTTGCGTTCTATGAACCATGGCCTACAAAGGACCAGATTAGTTCAAAAATGGCTTATTTTACAGAAAGTTATATTGAAGCTGCAAATAAATACAATGCTTTATTGGCACCGGCCGGTGAAGGATTTTACGATTTATATGTCAATGATGGTTTGGATTACTACTGTAGTGATAACAGACATCCACAGCCACTTGGAACATTTAATTCCGCATCAACAATTTACTATGCATTGTTCCCGAATGATCCTTACTACACCTATTCAGAAAGCCAGCACAGCTCACTGAATACCGTAATTAACAACAACGTGGCTTATACCAGTGAAGGACAGTTAGACAGTTACAATATGAATACATTAAATAAGATTAATGCTTACGCATACAAGTATGCACATGCAGTGATTCCTGCAGTAAAAGGAACAGGAACATATACCTCTATAGCAAACGGTGGTCACGTTGACGATCCGGTTGGTTCAGAACAGCCGACAACCCAGGCCGGCAGCAATGATTCGACATTGTACGGTTCTTATACGGAAGACCTTGCGCAGGGCAAACAGGGATATGCAAGTTCCAATGACAGAAATCAGTCAACACCGACACCGACAACAGTCGGAAACCTGACTGATGGAAATGATACATCATTTATCGTAACACATAAGTCTGATTCACAGCCTTGGTTCGCAGTGGACTTAGGAAGTGTTCAGGATATTAATAAAGTAAATGTCGTACCTGGTGGAACCGGTGATTATGCAGGTTCTTATCCAATTGATTATGAAATCCAGGTTGCATCGGAGGTGATTGGAGTGTCCGGTGCGAGCAATGTAGCAAATCTTACATGGACAACGGTTGCAACAGTGACCGGTGGAAATTTAAATGCGAAAGCAACAACATTTCCACGTCAGACGACTCGTTGGGTTCGTATAAAAGTAAATAACGCAAGTACAACAACCTGTTCATTAATGGAATTGTATGTATACCAGACAAATCCGAGTACAACCATTGGAAACAATGAAAATAATGATGATGACACCATGGACGTTTTATTTATCGGAAACTCCATGACCTACTACAACAATCTCGCTAAAGTAGTAAAAGGTATTGCAGGATTAAAGGGACATACAATCAATTGTACCGCAGCAACAAACGGTGGACAGAACCTGATTTATCAGTCAACAGCAACCAACGTAAAGGCAGCAGTACAGAATGGTAACTATGACGTAGTTATTTTACAGGACATTGTAGGTGGCTTTGATGCTGATAAATTACAGCAGGGAGCAGAAGCAATGGTTACCCTTGTAAAAGAATACCAGCCAAACGCACAGATTATTTTCTACGAACCATGGCCAACAAAAGATACGCTTACAGGAGAAAACAGTTTACTTCCTTACTTCACAGGAAATTATATTAAAACTGCAAAATCCTTAAATGCGAAGCTTGCACCGGCAGGAGAAGCATTCTATGAATTGTACACAGTAAACGGATTAGATTACTATTGTACAGATAATAAGCATCCACAGCCACTTGGAACGTTCACATCTGCTTCAACCATTTATTACACATTGTTTGGCGGTGAAGCATATGGTGCTTTCAGTTCCGGTGATCAGAATGCATTAGATAGTTTAATCAATACAAACGTAGCATACACAGAAGAAGGAAAACAGGATTCTTACAGTCTTGAAACATTAAACTTAATTCTTTCTTTAGGATATAAATACGCAAGAGCAGTAGAAGGTGCTGTAAACGGCACAGACACATATACTTCTGTAGGCGGAAGTTATGTGGATTTGGATGCAGAAGTCAATCCAAACAATTTGCCGGCAGTACAGGGTACCGTAGCAGATAATTCCGTATTTGCAAACAACAACCTGGCACTTCATTGTAATGCATATGCATCTTCAACAACTCAGGCTGCAGGAAACGGTGTAGACGGAAACAATGGAAGCCGTTGGGAATCAGCTTTTGCAGATCCGCAGTGGTTCTATGTCGACCTTGGAAGCAAGAAAGCTTTTGATACCGTAGGATTCTCTTGGGAAGGTGCCTACGCAGCAACATATTACATTCAGATTTCTGACGATGCACAGAATTGGACAACCATTTCTCATGTAACTGCATCTTCAGCTCAGACAGTTCAGATTGCATTAGGACAGACTTACAATGCAAGATATGTCAGAATGTACGGAACAAAGAGAGGTACAGGATACGGATATTCCTTCTACGAAATGGGTGTTTGGAATAAAGCAGGCGCCGCAGAAGAAACATCAGAAGTACAGTCTCAGGAAGAAACAACAACAGAAACAGTTTCCGATACAGCAGGAATTGATGTGGTTGGTTTCCAGGTAAGCTCCGTAGTAAAAGATTCCAAAGGAAATACCGGTGGTATCCGTGTTGTTGGTGAAGTAGAACCGACAATCAACGGAAAAGCTGTTCAGTCTTACGGAATGATTTATTCCTTGATTGAATACAACGGAACATCATATCCTGTAACAGAAGAAGATATGGTTGTTGGAAATGACAACTACTATGTAGCAAGTTATGAAGCAGGAAGCGATAGCCTGATCAATGCTCAGATGGGCGATTCGACAACAGCAACTTACTATGCAATGACAATGACTTTCGGCGGTTCCTCTGCTGAAGTTATGAAAGCAAAATATCGTGTAAGAACTTATGCGGTATTAGCAGACGGCAGCTATGTATATAGCGATATCAGCCAGTACAGCGTTGTAAGTGTTTCTGATGTATTATACAAAAACCTTAGAATGCCAACCTATGCAGGACATCTGTTCTTGTATCAGAACATTCTGAAGAAAGTTTACCCTGACTATAAAGAAGTTGATTATATTTGGGGGAAAACAGTTGTTAAGAAAAACGAGTTATAATTTTAGATAAATGCTTTTCTCAAAATCTGCCGGACAGGGCAACCTGTCTTGGCAGATTTTCCCGTTTTGGAAAGCATTTTTTTTGTTGAAAAGTTATGAATGAATGTGGAGACTACAGAGTGGCGCCGATTTTTGATAACGGAAAGTCGTTGTTTAACGGAAACTTTAGTGTTAAAGAAGGTCTTCCTTTAGAAGAGAATGTGAAACGGGTAATTAGTCGCCCATTCCGTGGAACGCATCAAAGCGTGATGGAATACTTTGGCCGGGGATTTGACGTGGACCGAAAGAGGGCTTTGGCGTGGCTGGAAGGACAGCCAGAGAGCAGGGCAAAGGAAGTTTTGAAGTATCAGATTTGGAGGTTGGAAGATAAGTAAATATGGGAAAGAGAAGCTGTGATGGCTTCTCTTTTTTTATGAGTCTATATATATACAAAAAATATAGAGTGTTTGATAAATGTACATACATATGCTAAAATTATTGATTAGTGTGCAAAAACAACGTGCTTCACATTTAGTTGAAACACTTTATTATAGATAAATTGTTAGGGGAAAGGATGTAAAAAATGAAGAAGAAAATTATTTCGTTGTTGTTATCAGTAGTAATGATAACTTCATTAGCAAACGGATTAGAACTGAAGTATTTTAGTTCGAAAGCAATGGCAGAGGAAGAAGTTGCTGAAACATACACGTTGAAATATGCTGGTGAAATTCATAAATATGAAGTTATAACAACAAAAAAAACGTGGAAAGAAGCAAAAGAGTATTGTGAAAATCGAGAGGGACATCTGGTTACAATTCTTTCTAAAAAGGAAGAAAAAATTGTTAAAAGAATGATGAGAGAAAAGAATATTTCGAAAACATTTTTAGGACTTTTTAATCCTCCTAAAGGATATGAATTGCCTCAGGTTATGAAACAATCATCTAATAATGTTCAAGCAAAAGCGTTGCCTGTGACTCAAGTTATCAATGGGAAAACGAATGCAATCAGTTTAGCAGAATATTCTACGTGGTATTATAACAATTGGCAGTGGGTAACAGGAGAGTACTATGGAGCATATAATTTCGGAAAACTTGTTGAACCTACGACAAAGGAAAATGCTTATGCCTACTTTGATTTGGACAAAAAGAACTGGATTGATACAACAGAAAATGAAAAGAAAATGACATTTATATGCGAATGGGACAGCAATAGGTTTAATGTTTTCGATAATGGTAGAAGTGATGAAACAGATTTTTTGGGAACTGCAGCATTTAATTTTGTGACATTGTTAAAAAAGGAACAGGAAGTAGAAGAAGATGAAGATAAAAACGGCTCTACAGTTACAACTACGTCTGTATTCAGACCGGGATTTCCAACTTTTACAAGTGTACTAGATTCAGATGGGGAAAGAAAAATTAAAGAAGCACATTATAGTGATGTTGGTGATTTTAATGAATTTTGGGGAATAAAACTTGATGAGCCAGCAAATGATAATGATAAATTTGCAGATCGATTAAGAACTGCAATGATACGTTCAGGACATATAAAGGATGCTGAAAAAGGAAGTCCATTTGCCAATTTTAAGAATATGGGAACAAGTGGAAATGAGTTTTCTGTTTTTGGACAGGTGATTCATGAAGAAGTAGAACATTCTGAAGAGGATCATTTTTCAAAACTAATTTCAGACAAAACGATGTATATGCTCGGTGCATTTGGAAATACAAGTTATACATATTATGTTCCAACATCATTAGGACCGATATATGTTTATATTGAAGGAGGATTCGATGATGGTTCCGGATTATATTTTATTAGGGATAATATAAATGACAAATTCAGTGGAAAAGCGGAGATTGATTTGTATCTTCATGGAGAAGTCGGTTATGGAGTGCAGGGGGTTCTCTCGGTAGGAGTGTATGGAGAACTTGGAATTCCTATTTCGATAGAACCTATGGAAACAACTGCGTTTAAAGTGGATCTTACTGGTAAACTTGGCGTTACTGCCACAGCGCTTTTCTTTGTGAATATTGATAAAGAAATTTGCTCTTTTAGTTCTCTAGAAGTGTATAATAATATTCGGGAGGCATTGGCTAAAAAACTGAAGATAGAAGGGAAAAATACAATTATAACCAGTGCAGATTATCTTAAGATGTTTGGGACACCTAAAGCATCGTTGCTTTCTAATGATAATCAAAGTGCATCTGAAAAAACAAGTCTGATTGACACTACAAATATAGCGGATTGTGAAAAGAACTGGAATAAAAATAATAATGATACTTTGGAAGAAGATGAAAATGTAAACTTATTAGTTGACAATATTCTTCCAACAACTATTCCAATGCGTAAAACGATTGGTGACAAAGATGTTATGGTTTTCCAGTCATATGTCAAATCCGGAAACGGAACAGCAAATGATTGTGTTCTAATGTATTCTGTAAAAGATAAAACAAGCAATAGCTGGTCTACACCGAAACCGGTATGGGCTGCTCAAAAAGGAAAAGCTGATTATTATGCAGATTTGAAAATTGTAGGGGATAAATTAGTTCTTGCCTGGCAAAAATCAAATAAAAAAATTACATCAACAAATGAACAGATGCTGAATGATATGAGTTCGTCATCTGAAATTTGTATGGCAGTATTTGATGAAAAATCGAATACATTTACAAATCAACAGTATTTGACAAATAATAATTGCATGGACTCTATGCCGCAAGTTGTAGATAGTGATGATAAGATTGCCGTAACATGGGTTGAAGATCAGCAAAATAATCTTCTTCGAGGAAGTGTGGGCAGTTCAATTAAAGCTGTTGAATATAATCCAAAGAATGGAACAGTTGGAACGATACAGAATGTTGTAACAGCAAACAGTACAATTGAAAAGTATGTGTCAACAACGAAGGACAATCAGATTAAAGTAACCTATTTCGGAAAAGAGGGAACCAACGAAGTGGGAGAAGAGAAAAATGTTTTATCATGCTTTGATACAAATGCTAACAAAGTAGCTGAGGTATCGAATTGTTTGGCATTGTATGAGGGATCAAATATCTCGTATGCAGAACAGTTTGAAGATTATCTTACATTTGTTATTGATGGTCGTGAATATCGTTATGATTATGTAGGAAACTCTTTGTATAGTCCAAACGAAGATGGTGAAAAGGTAGGTTCGAATGCATCAGATGTATTTTGTATCTACGGTGATTCTGATAACGATTATGACTCGGAAGAAGCTATCTCTCTTAATTATGGAGATTATAAGAGCGGAAAAGTTTGGAGTAGTTATAATCCGGAAACCAAAAAATATGAAATTGTTGCTGCCATGGAGACTATGGATGGTTATAGTAAACGTGTAAAAATCTATGAATCTGATGATGAAATATATCGTGTTATTTCACCAACATTGGACGAAAATGGAAACTGGAATATTATTGCAAATGTTGAGAAAAAAGACGGAACGCATAAGTTGGTTTCATTTAATATTAAAGAGCGAACTGAAATCAAGGCGGATAATGTATTTATCAATGAAGAAAAAATTAACGAACAGGGCGAAACAGAAGTTGAAATTGACCTTGAAAATGTAGGTGATAAGCCTATTGATAAGGTGTATTTTAAAACAAATCTGAGTGATGAAGTTAAAGAACTTTCAATTAAAGATACAAGAGTTTCTGAAGAAAGTGGCAATGCTACATGGGTAGATGAAAATGGAGTATACCATATTGGTGTACCAAGACCAATGTCTGATAATTTGGAAATTGGGGAAAGCGCAACACTAAAATTTGATTATAATTTTGGTGAAGTTACTGAAGCAAAAGAGGTTGAAATATATGTTTATACCAATGAAAATGATATAAATAAATTCACAAAAACAATTGGTACAACTGATTTACAGACAAGTGGAAATATTTACAAGTGCGGTAATGATGCGGTAGTTGAAACGACTGTTAAAAATAATAGTGCATTGAAAGCAAAGGCTACACTTTATATTCAAGATTCACAAGGTAACGAAGAACCATTTGTTTCTGATGAAATTTCTTTAAATCCAAATGAAGAAAAAACATACAGATATACAATCTCACAGAAGCAATTAGAGAAATCCTTATTAGAAGATATTTATTTAATGAAAGTTAGAACAAAACCAGTTGGAAACGACAGTGATTGGAAAAATAATATCAAATATGTGTCAATTAAGAAGGAAGATTTTGAAAACAAAGTCGAAATTACCGGACATCAGATGAATTCCACAAACGATGGTATTAGGGTAATTTATTCTACTAATTATCCAGAGGATGAAATTGAAGAGATTGGTATGATTTACGGAACTAAAAAATCTTCCGAAGATTCCATCGATGATCTTTATTTAAATAATGATTCGATTTCGAATCTAGTATGTGCAAATTCAAATAAACTTGTATCTAATCAGGCTGCGACAAGTAATGGAAAATCTTCAACCAATTACAGTAAGTTAGAAAATGGAACATCATATATTCAAACAGTGCCATTCAAAGGTTTAAAAGTTGAGTCATATACACATCCGTTATATGAAAGAGCTTATGTAAAACTGAAGTCAGGTGAAATTGTTTACTCTAAGAAAAAAACAGTGTCATTCTATGATGTGGCGAAAAACTTATATGAACATAATAAACTTACTTCCGAAGAAGCGTATAACAGTGTTTATGAGAACATTTTAAAACCGGTTAATCCAGATTTTAAGAAGGGTACATTCGGTGGAAGCACGGTTCTTCCGAATGGAGTAAGTGAAGGTAGCTTGTCCGGTAAAGGTGTGGAAATCAACGGATTCTCCGTAAGTTCTACAGCACAGATTTCAGGAACAGGAGTTCCGGGTGGATTTAAAACAATTTATTCAACGAATTATAAAGAAGATGAAGTAGAAGAGTGCGGATTACTTTTATCAATTAACAGTAATACACAGGATTCGGATATGGTATTTGGTGGAAGCAATATTTTGAAGTATAAGGCAACATCAAACGGAATTGCTAATTATGGTGCTTCAAACTATAAAAATGCACGAACTTATGTAATGACAATGACTTTTGGTTCATCATATAATACACCAATGATGACATCTCCGATGACATATCGTGCTTATGTAAAATTAAAGAATGGCAAGATTGCTTATTCCAATGTTGAAAGAACAACTGTATTATCAGTAGCAGAATATGCCTATGAAAACAGTTTAATGCCAAACTTTGTAGGACACAATTTCTTATATGAAAATATTATTCAGCCAAATGATTCAGAGTTTGGTGAACGTGATTATGATTGGAACAAAGAACTTGATACAAATGATTATAAAAATCCGGTAGTGGATGTTACTTTAGATGAGTCGAAAAACGGAAAAAATATTAAAGTCCTTTATAAAGGGGAAGCGTTGTCAAAAGACTCTTATAAAGTAAAATTTAGTGCTGATAGAAAGAGTGTTCAGATTACACCGGTTGATGACTTATGGGAAGGAACTATCTATAAATCTATTCCTGACCATATTGGACCAAAAGATAAAGAACAGATTGATAGTGATAGTCGATACATTTCGTATATCACGAAAGATAAACTTTTAGAAAAAGATGAAAATGACCAGAGGATTATAGAAACTAGAGAAGACTATAATCATCAGCTTGAGGCAAATAAGGATTGTGTCATCAGATATTATACAAACAAAAACTGTACAATTAAAACAGGTGCAGTAAACGGTGCAACAGAAAACGGAGGACTTCCAACAGAACCTGGAAAATACTATTATACGGTTACGGTTCCTGCGGTGAACTCAGCATTCTGTACTGTTGTACGAAAAGATTTCTGTGTAATTGTCGAATCCAATGTGGAATCAAAAACTGCTGATTACAAAAATGTTCATTTTTCATTGAGAACGACAGATGATTTAGCGACAGAGCAGGATTTCAAGATTATTGTTTCTGAAAACGATAATTATGAAGGGGATGATGCAATCACACCTGTTGGTCTATATGTTGGAAAAGATAAAACTGATTTGACGAAAGACAGTTATAAGGCATTAAATGGATTACCTGTTCACGAAACGATTATCGGACCGGGAAAATATTATCTTATTCTGGCTTACAAGACGGAAGATAGTGATGAAGTAAAGACAGCGTTGGTTACAGATCTTAATTATCATAGAAATGTAATTGATACACAGGGTGGAGATTGGGATGTTCCTTACATTATCAATGCACATGGAACAGCATTGTCTATGCCAAAAATTACAAAAGAAGGTTATATTATTGACGGATGGAGCAGTAACCCAGAGGGTAATTCCAGAACCTACGGTAAGACAATTTGGTCTGGTGGTACATTATATGCAAACTGGGTATCTGAAGATGCACCAAAATTTGAAAGTATTACTTCAAGTAATGATATTGCAACTTTAGCAAAAGCAGGATGTGCAGACATTACAGTGACATATGATAAACCAATTAAGGAATACTATTTTGGAACAAGTACAACGTATCTTGATAATCCGAAATTTGATGCCGGTTCACAAACAAGTATCAAATTAAATCCATCCGCAGAAGGAAAATATCAATTAATTGCTGTGGATGAAAACGGAAATAAAACAGCAGTAAAATCATTTACAGTTTACAAAGGTACTTATGCATATGATACAACCAAGTTGTGGGTTAAATTAAATTCCAAAGATTTGAAGTTGTTTTTCAAAGGCGGAAAAATTCAGGGAGATAATATTCCTAATTCTTCTGGTACATTCTATACAACAGACTTAAATAAGATTACATGGAATTATTCACCGGCTAAAACATCCTATAGTTTTATTGGATGGGGAGCCACAAACGAAACAACAGCCTATGAACAAAGAACAGTCTTTGGATATAATAACAAAGAATACTATGCAAAATATTACACAACAGACACTTCAGCCGGATGGAATGTTTCAACTTCCTCTAATTTGGGAATGTCATACCTACCGTCAAACTTATTAGATAAGAATACACAAACATGCTGGTCTAACTATAAGACAGATTCAAAGCCGGTAATTACTTTTACATCGAAAGGAAATGCGGTTAGAAAGGTCGTAAATCTTAAACTTAACTGGAAAGCTCAGTATGCTAAAAAGTATCGTGTTTCATACTTGAATGAAAATGGTACTTGGGTAACAATAAAGACGGAGACATTATCGAAAGCAGAAGATCGAGTAACAAATATCAATAAAGAAACAAAATCAATTAAGGTTGAAGTGTTAGAAAAGAATCCATCATATGATGTAGTTTCACTTGGAGAAGCTTGGATTGGATATTTGTAAGAATAAAAAAGGAAGGGTCCGAATGGACCCTTCTTTTCAATATGTAAAAAAGATTATTTTAGTAAACCTTAGCTTCTTCTTCACCGGTCATTACTCTTAATGCACCCTGAGCAAGAGCGAGTAATTCGTCTTCACCAGGATAAATTGTAATTGGAGCAAGGAAGCTAACGGTGTCTTTGAAGTATTCCTGAGTGATTGCGTTGTAAGCAATACCACCGGTTAAGATAATCTGATCAACTTTGCCACCTAATACAACAGCCATAGAACCGATTTCTTTTGCAAGCTGATAATGGAATGCATCCATAACAAGCTTAGCTTTTTCGTCTTTTTCTGCAAGCTTAACAACATCTCTCATGTCGTTTGTTCCAAGGTAAGCATTGAAACCACCGTTACCGTTAATCATCTTAGCAACTTCAGCCTGTGTATATTTTCCGCTGAAGCAAAGCTTCATTAATGCACCTGATGGAAGTCCGCCGGAACGTTCCGGTGAGAAAGGACCGTCACCGTCTAATGCGTTTGCAACGTCGATGATTGCACCGTTCTTATGAGCACCGACGGAAACACCGCCACCCATATGAACAACGATTAAGTTTAAGTCTTCGTAAGCTTTTCCTGTTTCCTTTGCATATCTCTTAGCAACAGCCTTCTGATTTAATGCGTGGAAAATAGAAATTCTTTCAAAGTTTGGATGTCCGGAAATTCTTGCAACATCCTGAAGTTCATCAACAACTACAGGGTCAACAATGTAAGATGGTACATTGATTTCAGCAGCGATTTCAGATGCTAAAATACCACCGAGGTTGGAAGCATGCTGTCCCTGTTTACCAATCTTAAGATCTTCTAAAAGTTCAGGAGTAGTAGCGTATGTACCACCCGGAATTGGCTTTAATAAACCACCACGACCAACAACAACATTGATGTCAGAAAGGTTTACACCTTTTTCTTTTAATACGTCAAGGATTACATTCTTACGGAAATCCTTCTGATCATAAATTGTATCGTACTGAGCAATTTCTTCAGTAGAGTGTCTCAGTGTTTCTTCCATAAGCTGTGTTTCATCTTCGTAAACACCAATCTTAGTAGAAGTAGAACCTGGGTTGATAATTAAAATCTTGTATGACATTTTTGTATCCTCCATTTTTTATTAATAGAGGCGGCGATACGAGTGTATGCCGCCATCATAAGCAATGATTATTTTAATTTTTCAGCAACGATTGCAGCAAGTGCAATAGAGTTAACCTTTACTTCAAATTCATCGGAACGGGAAGTAAGAATTACAGGAGCCTTTGTTCCTGTTAAGATGTTTCCGTTCTTGCTGTCTGCTGTATGAACTAAGCTCTTGTATGTAATGTTTCCTGCCTGAATGTCAGGGAAAAGTAATACATCAGCATCACCAACGATCTTTCTGTCAGTTGTTCCCTTGTGGTAAGCAGCTTCCGGTTCAATGGCAAGGTCCATTGAAAGTGGTCCGTCAACGATACATCCTGTGATTTCACCAGCTTCGTTCATCTTTGTCAAAGCTTCAGCGTCAACTGTACAAGGCATCTTAGGGTTTACAACTTCAACTGCTGCAAGTGGTGCAACCTTTGGATTTTCAATACCACAGGCGTGTGCAATTTCAACTGTATTTCTAATGATGTTTGCTTTTGTTTCAAGATCAGGATATGGAACAAATGCTACGTCTGATAAGAAGAGCAGATGATCAATTCCCTTTACTTCAAATACACATACGTGAGATAAAGTCTTGTCAGTTCTAAGACCAACTTCCTTATCTAATACGCTTCTAAGGAATGACTTTGTATCAATCAATCCCTTCATATACATATCAGCTTCGCCATCATGAACTAACTTAACCGCAGTTCTTGCAGCTTCCACTGTATCTTTAACGTCAATAATCTGGAAATCAGTTAAATCCATCTTCATAACGTTTGCAATTGTTCTGATTTTTTCTTCATCACCAACTAAAATAGCGTCAGCAATTCCTCTTTCTTTTGCAGCCTTAACAGCTTCTAAAACTGCATCATCCTGTGCGCAGGCAACAGCTACCTTTTTCATTGGGCATTCTGAAACTGCAGCAAGTAAATCGTCAAAACTTTTACTCATTTTTGTACACCTCTTAACTTTTATTTTTATGTAACTATTACTTTAGGAAAAAACTCCCTAAAACAATAGAATAACACGCTATTTCTAATACTAGCATTATGGGAAAATGTAGTCAAGGTTTGTAGGGGAAAAAGTTCAGCCCCCCCACGCCTGAACCAGTTCAGCCCTCCCATGCCTGAACCAGTTCAGCCCCCCCATGCCTGAACCAGTTCAGCCCCCCCATAAATTCGTAAAACGGTGCCTGCGGCACCGGACATCTGCGATGCAGATGCGTTTTACTCATTTATGGGGCGCTCCGCGCAAATAAAAAAACATCTCATCGACCAAAAAAATGCGAGCATTTTTTGTGGTTCGACAAGATGTTTTTTTGTTTGGCTGAACTGGTGAAAAATAAAAACGTTTGAAAGTTTATAAAAACGTTATAATGCGTCTCATAATAATTGACAGTTAATATTATACAGGATACAATATTATCAAGATATATTGACGGCGAAATAATATTATAAGGGAGGAAAACATTATGGTTTTTAATACAGGGTCGACGTTATTAGAAGCCATTGTAATGTCTGTTGTTTCCAAAGAACCGGAAGGTACGTACGGATACAAAATCACACAGGATGTTCGACAGATTTTTGATGTATCTGAAACGACTTTGTACCCGGTCCTTAGAAGGCTTCGAAAAAAGAAATTTTTTGAAACCTATGACAAGGCAATTGATGGCAGAAACAGAAGATATTATAGGATCACTGAAAAGGGTGAAGAAAAGTTGGAAGAATATCGGAACGAATGGATTGACTACTCGAATGAAGTAGCAAAGGTTTTATTGAAAGGAGATAGTGGCGATGGACGATAAGAACATGAAACAAAAGGGGTACACGACAAAAAGCGTTATAGACCAGCCGGATGAAAGTAAAGCGTTCCCACTCGCACTGATTTTGGCCGTTGTAACATTTCCTTTATGGATTGGTTTAGTAGCAGCGATTGGTGGTACAATCATTGGAATTGCAGTTTCTATTGTTGCAGGTGGAATCGGTTTTGCCGTTGCAGGATTTTCACTTCTGATAACTGCTTATTCCGTAGGCGGATTTTCCGGAGGATTAGTGTTGACCGGTGTGGGATTTCTTTTATTTGCATTGACGATGTTGACATTAATTTTATTCGTAGTATTTTGCGGACAGTTAATTCCATGGTTGGTAAAATGCATTATTAAAATTGCAAATAAATTAGTTGTAGAAAAGGAGTAAGTGGCATGAAGAGATTTATTAAAACTTGTTTGATTATCAGTGGAACTCTCGCCGCTTTGGGTGTTTTATTTGTTATTATTGGAGTTTCCACCGGCGGGGTGAAAGTTATAAAAAATGACATCATCAACGGAAATATCGGATTTAACTGGACCGGAAATATTTTAGTAAATAACGCAGACGTAAAGGGCATGAAAGTCTATAAAGACGAGAAAATTTCCAGCAAGGATGTCAGCAGTATTGAATTCAACGGACAGTACGGAACGTTTGAAATTATTGTATGGGACAAAGAAGGTTATGCACTGGAAGGTGATGAAGAGAATACGAAGATTTACTATTCTTTAGAGGAAGGAAAACTGAAAGTAACACCGATAGGAAAAGAAAAAGGTATCATTAAAAATACGGTTGAGGGAAAACTTTATATTCCAAAGGATGCAAAGATTCAGAATCTTTTCATTTTGGTAGGTGCAGGAACTTTAAGATGTTCTAATGTTGAGGCAGAGGAACTGAGCGTTGAAATCGGTGCAGGAGAAGCAACCTTTGAAGGAACAAAGGCAATGAAGGCTGATTTTGATATTGGTGCAGGTAGTGCTGATATCAGAAAGACCTCTTTCGGAGACACTAAGTTCAAAGTTGGAATGGGCGAATTGTCCATGAACGGAGCTATTACAAACAATCTTGATGTCGATTGCGGAATGGGCGAAGTTGAATTGAAGCTGATGGGAAGACAGACAGATTACAATTACGCAGTGACCGTTGGAGCAGGAGATGTTCAAATCGGTGACAAAGACTTCTCAGGACTCAGAAATAAGACCGAAGTTGATTACAATTCTGATAAGACAATGACTGTTAAGTGCGGAATGGGCGAAACAATCATTGACTTTGAATAAAAAATTCTATTCTAAATAAAAAGGGAAAACAGGTTGGAAGAATTGTTCTTCTAACCTGTTTCTTTATTTGCCTTTTTAAGAAATGTGAATTATACTTAGATTTTGAAGGAATGAAAGGGAGACTATCATAGTGAAAAGTCTATTGAAATATTTAAAAAACTATAAAAAAGAAACTATCTTAGCACCACTGTTTAAAATGCTGGAAGCGGGATTTGACTTACTGGTCCCATTGGTGGTGGCATCGATGATTGACTACGGAATTGGAAAAGGAGACTCTACTCATATTTTGAAAATGGGTGGAGTTTTAATTGTTCTTGCAATTGTAGGGCTAACTGTGGCACTGACGGCTCAGTACTATGCTGCAAAAGCGGCCGCGGGATTTGGAACAGAGTTAAGACATGACCTTTTTAAACATATACAGTCCCTATCATATTCTCAGTTGGATCGTTTAGGAACTTCCACACTGATTACCAGAATGACTTCGGATATAAATCAGGTACAGGCACAGGTCAATATGGGACTCCGCTTGTTACTTCGTTCCCCGTTTATTGTATTGGGGGCAATGATTATGGCTTTCACGGTAAATGCAAAAGCAGCTATGGTATTTGTGGTTGCTATTCCGGTACTGTCTGTTATTGTGTATGGAATTATGATTATTACCATTCCGATTTACAAAAGAGTTCAGAATGGTTTGGACCGCATTATGATCAGTACCCGCGATAATCTGGCAGGGGTTCGAGTGATTCGTGCGTTCAATAAAGAGGAAGCGGAAGTAAAGCGTTACGAAGAAGAAAATTATTTCTTATATAAAGTGCAGATGTTAGCCGGTCGTATTTCCACGATTATGAATCCTGCCACCTATGTGATTGTAAATGCCGCGATTATTGGTATTTTATGGATTGGCGGAAAACAGGTGGATACCGGTGTGTTAAGTCAGGGACAGGTAGTGGCACTGGTCAATTATATGTCCCAGATTCTTGTGGAATTGATTAAACTGGCAGCACTGATTATAAATATTATTAAGGCACTGGCATGTGCTTCAAGAATTGAAGAGGTATTTCAGGTTCAACCGGGGATGCAGGAAGGAAAACTTCAGGAACCAAAGAAGAACTCAGAGTATATTGTAGAAATGGAACATGCATCTTTAGCTTACAATGAGTCGGGAGAAGAATCACTGACAGACGTGAATTTGAAAGTTCGTCCGGGTGAAATGATTGGAATTATCGGTGGTACCGGCTCCGGAAAATCTACATTGGTTCAGTTGATTTCCAGATTTTATGACGCAACCTCCGGTAAGGTAAAAATCTATGGAGAAAATGTTAAAGAATACACTTATGATGCCATGGGAAAAATGATTGCTGTTGTTCCGCAGAAGGCATTGCTGTTTAAAGGAACAATCCGCAGCAATATGGAATGGGGAAAAAAGGATGCTACGGATGAAGAAATCAAAGAAGCATTGAAAATTTCCCAGTCTTACGAATTTGTCATGGATAAAGAAAATACCATTGATGCAGTGGTAGAACAAAACGGCAAAAACTTTTCCGGCGGTCAGCGGCAGCGTCTGACGATTGCCAGAGCTGTTGTGGCAAAACCGGAAATATTGATTTTAGATGACAGTTCTTCAGCCCTCGATTATGTGACGGATTTGAAACTCCGTCAGGCACTGCGTGGGTTAAAAGACATGACTGTTTTTGTGGTCTCTCAGAGAACCGCCTCAATTATGGATGCAGATAAGATTGTGGTGTTGGATGATGGAAAAGTTATGGGAATTGGAACCCATGAGGAACTATTAAAGAACTGCGAAACATATCAGGAAATCTATGCATCACAAAATAAAAGTGAAGAGGAGGGCGCATAAATGAAGAAAAATATGAGTCAGAGAAGAGCCCTTCTTTGTGTAGGTGAACGGATTAAAAAATATTGGTATATCCTGTTGGCTTCGTTGGTGTTGGCAATCGTATATGTGGTACTGTCTTTGTATGTACCAAAGTTAATTGGATATGGCACGGACCGGATTATTGGCAAAGGACAAGTTGATTTTAAAGAACTTGGAACGATTGCAGTGAAAATTGCAGTGGTTTCAGGAATTGCAGCGTTGGCTCAATGGTTGATGGGACTGTGCAATAACCGAATTACCTTCCGGGTTGTCCGGGACATTCGCCAGGAAGCTTTTGAGAGAATACAAAATGTGCCGCTGTCGTATTTGGACAGACATTCCAACGGGGATATGGTCAGCCGAATTATTGCAGATGTGGATCAATTGGCAGACGGTTTACTGATGGGATTTTCCCAGGCGTTTACCGGAGTGATTACTATTTTACTTACTTTGGTATTTATGATTTCCATTAACTGTAAGATTGCCTTAGTTGTAATTTTGATTACACCGTTATCCTTTGTAGTGGCAAACTTTATTGCCAAGAGAACCTATTCCATGTTTATTAAACAATCGAAAACCCGTGGAGAGCAGACTGCTTTCATTGATGAAATTATCGGTGGACAAAAGGTGGTCAAGGCGTTTCATCAGGAAGAAGAATTGTTAGAGCAGTTTGATGAAATCAATGGTCGGTTAAAGACTTATTATCAAAAGGGAACATTTTATTCCTCTTTAACCAATCCATCAACGCGATTCGTAAATAACTTAGTATATGCAGGAGTAGCAATCAGTGGCGGACTGGTTGCAGTGCTTACCGGTGGAATTACGGTTGGTAGTCTGACCTGTATTTTGAGTTATGCAAATCAGTACACGAAACCATTTAATGAAATTTCCGGTGTTATTACGGAATTACAAAATGCCATTGCCTGTGGTGGAAGAGTGTTCTCCCTTATTGAGGCGGAACCGGAAGTTGTGACAGGAAATGAGCAGTGTTTGGAAAATGTAACAGGAAAAATTTCTTTGGAACATGTGGACTTTTCTTATGTGAAGAAAAGAAAGCTGATTGAAGATTTGAATCTTCAGGTTCAGCCGGGACAGCGAATCGCCATTGTAGGACCGACCGGTTGTGGAAAAACCACTTTAATCAATTTGCTGATGCGTTTTTATGATGTGAACGGTGGTTCCATTAAAGTGGATGGAAGCGATATCCGGGACGTAACACGAAAGAGTCTCCGTAATTCTTACGGAATGGTTTTACAGGAAACCTGGCTCCGCAATGATACCATTCGAAACAATATTGCCATGGCGGCACCGGATGCAACGGAAGAAGAAATTATTCAGGCAGCAAAAGCTACCCATGCCCATAGTTTTATTAAACGATTGCCGAAGGGATATGACACGGTTATTGGAGAAGACGGAGGAAGCTTGTCCCAGGGACAGAAGCAGTTACTTTGTATTACCAGAGTTATGCTGAAACTCCCACCGGTTTTGATTTTAGATGAAGCCACTTCGTCCATTGATACCCGAACGGAAATCCGAATTCAGCGTGCCTTTAACAAACTGATGAAGGGAAGAACTACATTTGTGGTGGCACATCGTCTTTCTACAATTCGGGAATCGGATGTGATTCTTGTAATGAAAGACGGACATGTGATTGAACAGGGGAATCACGAAAGTCTTCTTCGGGAAAAAGGATTCTATTACGAACTTTATAATAGTCAGTTTGCGCATTAGACAGTGGAGGCTTTAAAGTCTCGAAAAATGAACCAGGCAAAGACACCACAGATGATGCACAAACGCAATCCGATTGTACCGAAATAATAGAACCTTCCGGTATATGCGGAGTAACGAAAAATATATTGAACCAGAAAGCCAGTGGCCAGACTGATTACGGTTTGGATTGTTGGCTTTATTATATTGGTAACAGCTAAAAAACGGTAAGGCACAAATTTGTGCAGGTAGATTCCGTGTAGGAAGGTGGTTACCAAATTGCTAAAAAGCAGGCCCAACAAATAGGCGTTGATGCCAAAGCGGGGAACGCCCCACCAAATTGCAAACAGGCGAAGAACGATTCCAATGGTGTTATGAATGAAGGCAGCTGTGGTTTTTCCTAATCCATGGAGGATGGAACCAAAAGAAATTGACAGGTAAAGGAAGGGACAAAGCCAGGAAAGAATCAGGATATAAGTTCCTGCCTGAGGATGTCCGAAAATGTCGCTTCCAATAAAATTACCAAAAGAGAGGAAGAGACCAATGCCGAAAATTCCGGACACCGAAGAAAACCGGATGGATTTCTCGGTGGTTTTTCGCACCGCCTCGGCATTCCCGTCAACATTGGATTCGGCAACGGAAGGAAGCAACATGGTGGAAATAGAATTGTTAATAGCAGAAGGAAAAGTAACCACAGGCAATGCCATTCCGGTCAAAATACCGTATAAAGCCAAAGCCTGGTATTGAGTCATTCCGTATTGTTCCAGGGCAAGGGGAAGCTGGATTGCTTCAACACATTGCAAGAAAGTCAGGGACAGCCGGTTCAGGGTTAACAGGTAGGAAACGGAAAACAGGTTTTTTATGGAATGCATGATTGTTGACGGGTGTAACCGGTAGGTTTTTTCGAAGCCCATTGCCACGAGGCAAAAGAGCATTCCGGCAAGTTCCGACAAAATTGTGGAGTATACTGCAAGCATAGGGGTGATTGGATGATGTTCAGAAAGCCAAATGGTCCCCAAAACATAGAGGGAAAGAATTTTGACGGACTGTTCCACCATCATGGACCAGGCCGGAACAGCTGTCTTCTTTAAACCAAGGTAATATCCGGAAACACAGGCATGCAATGCAATCATCGGCAGTGTCAAAACAGAATATTTTATTAATTCGGAACTGGCAGTATTGTGGATAATATTGTCGGCAATCTCCTGAGAAAAATGGAACACAAATAGGAGGGTTCCAAAAGATAGAACCATTGAGAGGATGAGCCCGGAAATAAGCACACCAAATTGAGAGGATTTGGATTTTGTTTCTGCCACAAACCTTGAAACTGCAATCTGAATTCCTCCACAACTGAGAGCAGTACAAAATGCAATCACAGGGAAGGTTAACTGAAATAAACCCATTCCTTCTGCACCAATTAGATTGGACAGGAATATTCTATATAAGAAACCAAAGGCTCTGGTTATAATGTTGGCGATGGTGAGTATCAAGGCGCCCTTTACGACAGGATGTTTGTTTAACATAGTTCTTCACGCTTTTCTTTTAGTTTATTTTTCTCTTTTCGAAAAAATACATAGAAGATGAAAAGGAGAAACAATGATTTATTTGGATCAGGCAGCGACCACAAAACTGAGTGACAGAGCGAGGGTGGCGATGGAACCATTTCTCCGGGAAGAGTACGGAAATCCATCGGCGGTTTACGAATTGGGGGAGAAAGCAAAAGAAGCAATGGAGGAGAGCAGAGCCATAATTGCCGGGGCTGTTCATTGCAGACCGGATCAGATTATCTTTACTTCGGGAGGAACGGAATCCGACAATTGGGTGTTGCAAAACGGCGCGGAAAGGGGAAAACTGATTTTGACCTCCACCATTGAACACCATGCCATATTAAATCCCTGCAAACAATTGCAGTCTAGCGGAGCAAGAGTCTGCTATATTCCAACAGACAGAAAGGGAAGGGTAAACCTAAGATTGCTGAAGGAAAACATCGAACCGGGCAATACATTGATTTCGGTGATGTTTGCGAACAATGAAGTGGGAACTATCGAGCCGATAGAACAGATTGGAGAAATTGCAAAGAAGAATCAGGCAGAACTTCACACGGATGCAGTGCAGGCATTCTGCCATGTACCAATAGACGTAGAAAAAATGAATCTGGATTATTTTAGTGCCAGCGGTCATAAATTTCACGGACCGAAAGGCGTGGGGTTTTTGTATGTGCGATTTCCGGAAAACTTTAAACCAATGATATATGGAGGAGAACAGGAACGGGGATATCGAGCAGGAACAGAAAATGTAGCAGGCATTGTTGGCATGGGAGCAGCAGTAAAAGAACAAATGGAAACCATAATGGAACGAATACGAAAGGAACAACAATTGCGTAATTATTTGGCTGATAGAATTTTCCGGGAAATACCCCGTTGCAGAATCAATGGTACGAGGGAAAATCGTCTTCCGGGAAACCTGAATTTGTATATTGAAGGGATTGAAGGGGCGGCGATGGTAGTACTTATGGGAAATGATGGAATTTGCATTTCTGCCGGCTCGGCATGTGCATCCGGAAGTGAAGGACCTTCCCATGTTCTGAAAGCGCTGGGGCAAAGTGATTATGAAGCATATAGTGCAATCCGATTGACATTGGATGCCACAAACACCAAAGAAGAAATAGATAGGACTGTAGAATGTTTAAAACGAAATGTGGAACGAGTGAGAAAAATTAAGGAGCTGTAAAAAAACTCTCCTAAAGGAAACAGAACTGCATTGGCAAAGTCCAATGCAGTTCTGCTATTTAGAGATTTTTTTACAGCTCCATTTAGTAAGTTTTTTGAAAAAGTTATAATTTGTCTGTTTTTGGTTGAAATTTGTATTAAGTTGTTGAGATTGCTGTAACATCTTGCAATTGAAACGATTTTACTATACCATTGAAAAGATTATTTTTTTGTGAATAGTTAATGAAAAACGGAGGATATAGTAAAGTGGTAGAAAAGTTTAGGAACAAATTGTTAAAGCGTTCAACTGCGCTAGCTGTAATTGTAACACTTTTTGTTGTAGGTGTTATTGGGGAACATTATATTAGCAAAAAAGGTAGTGAATTTACAAGTGATGAAAAAGTTGCGATAAATGAAGTAGATTTACTCAATTATGATTACTCAAAAGTTGAAGGTAAAAACTTAAAATCTGCTGATGAAATTAGGGTAGCAACAACCGACACTGATATGGGGAAAATCAGTGAAGAATTGGTAGAAGCATATCATACTTTAAAAGAAAAGTGTGGTGATGACACAGAAGATAGGAAAGTTGCAGCTTCTACTTTTGACGAAAAAGTTAGAGAATTGAAAGAAAAAGCATCAAAGGAATTATCAGACGATAAAAACAAAGTTGCGTCAGAATATAAATCATTTGTTGAAGGTAAATTTGAAACACTTGAAGGCTATTCAGCGAAATTGTGCAAAGATGATTGCCAGAATGTTGATAGAATAGTAGAAAAGATTGGAAAACTTGTTGCTCCTGAAATGGAAGTTGCAAGTTTGTCTGATGATTTATCATTTAATGACGTTACGAATGATAACATTAAAGATGAACAAATCTCAGAAGAAGATTTGAAAGCGTTAGAGGAAAGTAATACAGAGGAAACAACTGCAGATGACAAAGTATCAAAAACTGATACAAATACTACAAATGACACCGTTATCAATGAAAAGATAAGGGAAGAGTTTTCGTCTTATGATAGTGTTCTTGATATTTATCAGCATATTCAAAATACATATCAAATGCAGTTCTATTATGGGGCACGTAAGGGCGCTATAGGCACTTTTGAACAAAAATCAGGTAATGACTATGATATAGCTAGTTTAATGATAGGAATTCTTCGTGATAGAGGAATATCTGCAAAATATGTTAGGGGAAAGATTCAGTTAACAGCAGAGCAAGCAATACAGTGGACTGGAGCAAAGGATGCCCTTTCAGCCGCAAAGGTAATGTCAGCACTTGGAATTCCGTGTTCAACTTGCAGTAGTGCATCAGGGGTAGAATATGTAAGAATGGAACATATTTGGGTTTTGGCGTATGTTCCATATACTGATTACAGAGGAACTGGTAATAAGGCCGGAAAAGAATTATGGATTCCGCTTGATGCAAGCTTTAAAAAAGTTGAGTTTGAAAAAGATATCGATTTAGAATCAATTAAGGCATATATTAATAATGATGAAAACCAAATAGACAGTAATACTAAAATCAATGATGTTAATGTTGGAGAATTAGCCGAATACCTTTCAGAAGATAATTCTGCCCTTGCAAAATATATGCTTGAAAATGGTTATGGTGAAGATACGTTAACTGAAGCATTTGGCGGTGTTCAGATTGTTGAAGAAGATTTGGAATATTTACCGCTTTCATCGCCTTATATTGTAGAAAATGTGATTGAAAAGTTTGATGATATCTCAGATGACTTAACTTCAAGCATAACTATTTCTTTGGGGAACAGTTCTGAACTTTTCACAGAGCTAGGAGATACCGCTGAGTTTAGCGGAAAGTTTTTGACTCCTGATTTGTATGGAAAGAGAATCACGATAGCGTATGAACCGGCAACGGAGGAAGATAAAGCTTTAATCGAAAAATCTAACGGATTATTTAAAGCACCGGCATATATGATCAAGTTAAAGCCGGTATTATATGTAAATGGAAAAAGTGTCATAGAAGGCAGTGCAGTTACTGCAGGAACAAGGCAGAGATACAAGATTGGTATATATGAACCGACTGATAAGCTTAAAGACAGTAGTGAGACAAATATAATCACAGCCGGAGGAATGTATTCAGTAGCGCTCAATTACGGTAATATAGCTTCAGATGAAGTTGAAACCATATCTGAAAATGTGAAGAAGATTCAGGATTACATTTCAGAAGAAAATATATATACTGAAGAAATAATGGGCGAACTTCTGAACGGTGTTTCAAAATCGTATTTCGGACAATTAGATATCTATAATACATTTGTTTCAGGACAAAAAGAAGTTGCTCAGACTAGAGCATTGAGTCTCGGTATAGTTGGTTTTTCGGTAAATGGTGTTTATTCATTTGGACGTGCTGCGGAACTTAACGAAGGTGGATATTTTCTTGATATTTGTCATGATGTACATAGTGTTGTATCCTTAAATGGTAGTATCGAAGATGAAAAAGCGTATATGCTTCAGACGGGGATTTATGCATCTGCCATGGAACATGGAGTGCTTGAACAGTTTACAGGTGTTGAATCAGTTTCTACCATTAAGGCGTTGCAGTATGCGCAAAAGAATGGAATACCACTTCATTCTATTTCTAAAGAAAATTATAGTGAAGAGATTACGAAACTAAATATTTCCAATGCAGTAATTGAAGACATTCAGACTGCTGTTAATACAGGAAAGATTGTTATTATTCCCGAAGAAACAATAGTTATTAATCAGTGGTCTGGTTCTGGCTATATGGTGCTTGATCCTGATACATATGCCTGTGGTTATATGATTTCCGGCGGCCTTAGTGGTGGTGCTATGACTGTAGGGGAGATGATAACATCATATGTTTCCCAGGTACTAATGGGCGTGGTATTTATGGTAGTGTGGGAGGTAGCTACTACAGCCTTTTTAGCAGTATTACCATGCGGAGGTCTGGTAGCATTAGCAAAAATATTATTAATGACTGCGCAAATTATTATGATGATGCAATACATAGAAAGTATTGTGGAATTGGGGGAAAAGTATCAACAAACAGGAGATATCAGATATTTACAAGAAATGGTAATTGCGATATCCGCAATGTTAACATTGACTGTAGTATCAGTTCTGGCAGGCGATAAGATAAATAATCTAAAAGAAAAAGTTGTGGATGCGATTGATAAAGCTGGATTGAAAGGTGCTTGTTTTGTTGAGGGAACAAAGATAGTAACTACATCGGGTCTTGTACCAATTGAGAGTATCAAAGTTGGAAATATGATACAAAGTTTCAATCCTGGAACAATGGAAGTATCAAAAAAGGAAGTAATTGATACGATTGAAAAGCAAACATCAGAACTGGTACATATTTCCATAAACAATGAGATTATTGACGCTACTACAAACCATCCGTTCTATGTATTAGACAGAGGTTTCACAAAGGCAAAAGATTTACGTGAAGGTGATGTTCTTTGTACAGTTAACGGAGAATATGTAATAGTTGAGTGGGTTCAGCATGAAATACTTGAGAGACCGGTTAAAGTTTACAACTTGAATGTGGACGACAATCATACATACTTTGTTGGCGAGAATGGTGTTGGAGTTCACAATTTATGTAATGTGGATACAGGAATTCCGCAATTAGATGATTTGCTTAATTCACTAAAGGAAACAACAAATAAAACGGGGAAAGCGAGAAATTTTGAATCTTCTGGTGGATTTGAACAGACTATGAGTGACTTTAATTCATTTAATCTTGAGAATGTAAAGTCAATTAATACTCAATATGGAGAGGGGTATATTGGTCAATTACCTAATGGAAAGACAATGATTGCAAGACCTGGAAGCTCAGGAAGCTCAGGAGGAGCACCAACATTAGAGGTTAAGATATCGAATAGTAAATGGTATAAGATAAGGTATTAAAAATGGAAAAATGGATTATATATAAAGAAAATGAGTTTAATGATGAAGTATACGATATTAATTTGAATTTTTCCGAAGAAAACGGATTAGTTGTAGTATTCAAGAGTATACAAAAAGAGTACAATTTTCATTTTGGTTTTATCAATGCTTTTAGAGTGTTAGATGAAAGTGTAGTGCTAAAGGAAATATATAAAAAAGAATCTATAGAAATGTTTAAAAAAACAAAATATAGAGATATTATTTATCAAGTTTTTGATGGGGAATTTTCTAAAGAGATTGTTGAAATGGCTTGTGGAGCAGTAGAAAAAGACAGGCAAAAACATTATGTTATAATGACTGAAAATTACTGTATAGATATTGTTTCTGATTGGGAACCAGATATAACTGTAGACTATCTATAATTAACAATATCTGATCGCACAAGAACAATGGAAAGGATATAGAATGGAAAAGAAGGTACAGAGTATTATATTGATTGTAGTAATGATTTTATCATTATTACATGCTAATACAATACTTGCAAAAAGTGAAAGTGGATTATGTAGTAGCGAAATTAATCGTATTTTTTCTAAGGCAGATAATTTTTTTTCTGGTGTAAAAATAGAAAATAAAACAAAAATGGCTAATGTATTAATGAGATTAAAAGATGTAAATAATAGTACAGCTGACACAAATAAAAGATGGACTTGTAGATGGAGTGAGGATATTTATGACTCTATCATATCGAATAATGAACAAATATCAAATTGCGTATTAGCCGATAATGAAATTGGAATATATTGGATAGATGAATTAATTGATAATCAAAATCCTGATGGTGGTTTTGGACTTGCATCAGGATACGAGAGTGATATCATCGACTCCAAAGAAGCTCTTAAAGCACTTCAAGTTCTAGAGGAAACAGAGGCAATGGAAAGGACAATAGATTATATTGTATCTTGCCAAAATGATGACGGAGGTTTCCCATATCAGCCGGGAATTGAGTCTGATGCTGAACTTACAGCAGACATTGCGAATATACTTGCTGATTGTGTGAAAAATAATAATGATTTGAAAAATAATATAACCTCCAACTTAATATTGTTGAGAAGGTATTTGGATAAAAATGCAGTGGAATTATCGGAACTTGGTTCAGACAATTTAAATAAAGTATATCAGCATTTCAATACAGCTTTGTTCAAATTGAAGATGGACAAAGAATATGATATTACTCCATATTATGATTTGCAGGAAGATAATGGAAGTGTATATGATGATGCCCTTGCAACAGCAATGTATTTAGAACTTCTTGTTTTAGAGGAGAATACAATTAAAGCTGATATAAGTGATATGTCGTTATTAACGGATGATGGAAAAGCAGCGTCAGTATATAACAGCCATGAAAATGTAAACATTGTTATAAACAGTAATTATGATAAAGAGGAAGGTAGACTGAAAATTGAGATTGAAACTCCTGAAAAAGAAATAATTAGTGTTAATAAAGAAAATGATAAATGGTTGTTTAATACTGGAAAGTATCAAAAAGGAACATATAAAGTAACTGCAAAAATAATTAATAAAAATAATGACAAGATTGCAGCTTCATACAGTAAGTATTTTAATATTAATCCTAAATTTTCATTAGACGGATTGGATATTTATTTTGCCAGACAGTATTATGATTATGTAAATTATGGACCACCGGAATTTAAGAGAACTTCATTCGCACATAAGGGAGAAACCGGAGTTTATCCATTTCTTATAGCAGATGTTCAATTGAATAATCTTAAAGAGGCGACGGACGATATTGTAATTTCATGGGAGTTAAAGCGAAAAACAAAAAAAGAGAGTTTCGGAAAAATAGTTGTTTCTAAAAGAGATGGAAAATATATGTTTGATGGAAGCTATTCCCTTGATGATTTGGGAATAATTCCCGAAGAAGATAAGAATAAGTGGAAGGAATTAGAGCTTGAAAATGCTGACCCTAGCGATGTCTTTAGTCAGGAATTTATCTTAGGTACTGCTTCAATTGATACAACAGAATCATGCACCTATGTTTTACAAACAGAAGTGTCAATGGGCGATGAAGTTTTAAAGAGCGGTACAGCAAACTTTATTGTATCTGGACAGGAGATGTCTCTTGTAACAAACACTGATAAAGATGAGCTGGTGGCACAGCAAGATAGTGCAAACGTAAATGTTAAATTAAGAGAAAAGAAGACAGTAGATATTGTTCTTGCCTCAAAAACAGATGATATTAATACATTAAATAAATATGCGGATAAGATTCACAGTATTGAAGACAAAATGAATAAACTTGGATATTCAGTGAATGTAGGGGCAACAACATCAACATATTACACTGCAAAAGATACTTTTGCATGGCAGGAATTTGATCACATAAACTATATAGAAGAACCTAGCAATTGGTATGAGACGACTAATTTCCCGAAACATATTATTTATGATGGCAATGATATCCGAATGGTTGGTTATAATAAAGAAGCTATGAAAGATTTTCTTCTGGTAGAAGGAACGGACGAGACCAGAAAAGAATTAGAATTTGATGTAGTGAGAGAAGACAATGAGGATTGGCACACATTAGATGGCGCAGGTTTTTTGTTTAACACATCAATAGAGGACGGGTATATTTCCGGTTATTGTGTTCTATTGAATTATAATAGTTTGAATGTATATAGAATCTTTAATAAGAATTTAGATGATTTTAGAAATGGACGTTATAACACTATCGCGAAGACCGGATATAAGGAAAAAGGTGTTTCGATTGACAATCCAGAAGAAAACCATCATATAAAGGTCGTTGTCGAAGATGATTATGCAAAAGTTTATGATAATGGAAAACTTGTAATATCAAATGCATATGTCGGTGGGAACTATAATGGAAATATGTATGGACCAATTACGAGTTATCAGAGCCATTGTTGTGGTCAGATATCATCTTTTAGATTTTCAAACATTAAAATGAAAGCATTTGGTGGAAAAAGTTTATTGAATGCCACTTCAAATTTTAATTATGAGAGTTATGATAGCAGATACATTGTTGATGTTTCGGACATAGAAGATGAGGACTTGATAGGACAAAAAAATCAAAGTACTGTTGGTGAGCGATTATATTATAACAACATAACATTACTTACAGTAGGAAGCAAGAATAATAAATCACAGTTTGAACCATTATACGAAGGAACTATATATGATGGTTATGAATATATTCCGCCAATAAACGGTAAGTTCTTTGATATCTCTGATGAAAATTCTTTAGAAGCAATTGAGGAATATATAATTAGTAGAGAAGAAGGAAAATATATAATTGATGAAAAAGAAAACAAGGCTACTGATTTGGTATTTACGGGTAAACTGCATGATGGATCTATTTACAAAAAGAAGTTTGAACATTTATATGAGGGAGAGCAAATAAGTATTGATATTCCGCAGATAATGGATGACCTTGTAGTTGGACAAGATACCCCGATTTTGACGGATGTATCTTTGACGTACAAGGATGAGTTGGGTGAAAAGCAAACAGTAAGTTGCGATGATATTTATCTTCCAGTAACGCAGTATACAAAGAAGATTGATAATCGATTAACAACAGACAAAGATGAGTACAAACAATACAGCAATTCGGAGATTTCTTGTCGAATTTATAACAAATCAGAAAAATATACAGGTAAAAATCTTGTAAGTGTTATTTCAATCAAGGATACTGATGGAAAAATAATTGAAAATTATAGCAAGGAATTACCTGAAGTGATGCTTTCAAGTGAAGTAGATCACAATGTGATATGGAATATCGGAGAAAGTGATGCAGGTGATTATATTATTGAAGCATCAGTATATGATGGCACATACTTGGTCACACAGAAAAGTAAAACGGTTGTGATAAAAGAACTTGATAAAACGTATGTGAATTTATCTGGAAATATTACATTGTCAAAGAAGATTCTTAAAAATACAGATGAACTTGTGATTACAAAGAAAGTAAAAAATGAATTTAAGAAAAAGATTGATAATGTAAAGGAATTGGTCAAAGTTATAAATGTAGAAACAAATGAGGCAGTATATGAAAGCGAAACACTCATGAATCTAGAAGAGAATGGAGAAAATACTACAACTGAAACGGTAATTGCCAAAGATGATTTTAGTAATGCTAAAAATGGAGAATATTATATTAGCCATGAAGTTGAACTTGAAGATGGAACTGTTTTAGAACTAGAAGGAGACGGATTTATTCTCGATACACAGAAGAAGACCGATTTGAAAGATATTTTTGGAAGTGGAACTCTGATTTCGTTGAATAAGGAAGCAGAAAAAAATGGAATCGAATTAGACGGGGCAATTATCACAGTGGATGGAACAATGCATTCGAATACCAATATTGAAGTGAATACATCAATTCTTAATGTTTCGGATATTTGCGAGGCAGTTTTACCACTTACTTTTAACGCTGTTATCAAAAATATTACTAATGGAACCAGAGTTTGTGGAAGCATTGATGTACCTGATGTTGGATGTGAGTTGTGTAAAGATGATATTTTGATTGAATCTCCGATATATGATGATTATTCAAGTAGTGGAAAACTACTTGCAAGTGAAGGCAATATTACTATCAGATCTTCTTATGCACGTTTCAAAGGACTTATTTATGCACCAAATGGAACGGTTACTATTGAGTCTTCAACATTTAACATGGAGGGAAGAATTGTAGCAAAGAATATTATTTACAAGGGTAGTGTACTTAATGTAAGTTCGTATGATGGCGATTTTAATCTTTTAAAATAAATATTCATAATAAATATTTACTTGAAAATTAAGGAACTGTAAAAAAATTCTCCTAAAGGAAACAGAACTGCATTGGCAATGTCCAATGCAGCTCTGCTATTTAGAGATTTTTTACAGCCCCTTTTTAAAGTCTATATTTGAAACATTTCTAATTGGTATTGGGTAAGTAATCCTTCGATTTTATCAAAACCCAAACCGATTTGTTCCGCGCGGTGAGCATCGGACCCGATAGTGACATATTTTCCGCCTAATTCCTGATAGCGCTTTAAAATGTCCGGATGTGGATGCGGATAGGAAAAACCTTTTCCAAAACCGGCAGTATTGATTTCCAGACAAATCTGATGCTGAATGATAAAGGTTAAAATCTCGTCTAAATAATCCATATAGTCTGTAACAGAGTAGTTTGCATCTTTGTTGGGACTGTAGCGGATAATGTAATCCAAATGCCCCAATGTATGAATATCCGAAAAGGAGTGCAATCCTTCCAGCGTGGCTTTGAAATATTCTTCAAAGGCACAACGGTCTGTTCTGTTTTTCCAAAATTCCGGATAATAGGGATCCATTCCTGTTACCACATGACAGGAACCGATTTTAAAATCAAAGGACTCCTTAGAAAGCAAATCCTGAAGATTCTTTTCATTTCCCGGAGCAAGTCCCAATTCAATTCCTTTTAGAACCTGAATGCGGTCTGCATAAGTCTCTTTTAACCGTTCCAAAGTAGAAGAATATTCTTCCATGGGAATTAAAGGAGTTTCACCTGCAACCGGCCAGTTGTAATCCTGGTGGTCGGTAAAACAAATCTGTTTCATCCCCAAAGAAATTGCCTGCTCTATAATCTGTTCCGGCGCCTCTTCCGAATCGAAAGAAAAGCGGCTGTGTACATGATAATCCGAATACATAGTTATGTCCTCACTTTCTAGTTGTAATAGTATCAAAATGAACGGGAAAAATCTACTGAATATTGCCAGCTTATGATATAATGAAAAAACAGTTGGAAATTTGGGAGGAGAACCATGAATAGAATTTTGGATTTGGTAAAGAATGATTTAGTGTGTATCTATGTTGATAAAGAAAATCCCGAAAAATTTTGGTTGGGATTTATTATCGGATATGATAATCAGTTTTTGTTGCTGGAACGAGTAGATGGCGGGGGGCGCAGCGATGGAATCAGTGTCATCAAAACTTCTGAAATTTACGCTGTTGAAACAAGAAATGCCTACACCAATAAGTTTCGGGGAGTGGCAGAACGCATTTTCGAAATGGAACTGTTTAATCATGAAGGGGTAATGCAGGAATTTATGAATTGTCTGATTGTGGAAAATGAAATGGTCTGCATCGAAACAAACAACAGTGATTGCGCGGATGTAACAGGAATTGTAAAAGAAGTCATTGACGGATGGATTTGCGTAGAAGCCTATGACGGAGAGAAAAGAGACGGAATTGCTTATTGCAGATTGGAGAATATTACTTCCATTGATATCATGGAAACATTATAATTCTTAATTCCTGATTGTCAGATACGTAAAAAAATGTGAAAGAAATAAGGAAATTGTGAATTATTTAACAAATTTGCAATAATTTGTAGAAAATGCCTTGATATTTATAATTGAATTCGGTAGAATAGAGAACAGGTCATGTTTTGGAACTACGCAGAAAGGACTTTTGGTCTTGAAACAAAGTTTCAAACACATAACATATTTTAAAAATTTATTATTATAGGAGGACAATTTAATGTCAGTTAAAGTTGCAATTAACGGTTTCGGACGTATTGGACGTCTTGCATTCAGACAGATGTTTGGTGCTGAAGGTTATGATGTTGTTGCTATCAACGATTTAACAAAGCCTTCAATGTTAGCTCACTTATTAAAGTATGATACAGCTCAGGGTGGATACGCTGGAAAGATCGGTGAAGGTCTTCACACAGTTGAAGCTGATGATGAAGCTGGAACAATTACAGTAGATGGTAAGACTCTTACAATTTACGCTGAAGCTGATGCTTCAAAACTTCCTTGGGGAGAAATCGGAGTAGACGTAGTACTTGAATGTACAGGTTTCTACTGCTCAAAAGATAAATCACAGGCTCATATCGATGCAGGTGCTAAGAAGGTAGTTATCTCAGCTCCAGCCGGAAATGACCTTAAGACAATCGTTTACTCAGTAAACCAGGATACATTAACAGCTGATGATACAATCATCTCTGCTGCATCTTGTACAACAAACTGCTTAGCTCCTATGGCTGATGCATTAAACAAGTATGCTGCTATCCAGAGTGGTATCATGTCTACAATCCACGCTTACACAGGTGACCAGATGATCCTTGACGGACCACACAGAAAGGGTGACCTTAGAAGAGCACGTGCAGGCGCTGCTAACATCGTTCCTAACTCAACAGGTGCTGCAAAGGCTATCGGTCTTGTAATTCCTGAATTAAACGGAAAGTTAATCGGATCTGCACAGAGAGTTCCTGTTCCTACAGGTTCTACAACAATCCTTACAGCTGTAGTTAAGGGTACAGACGTAACAGTTGAAGGTATCAACGCAGCTATGAAGGCAGCAGCTTCTGAAAGCTTTG
>JAEFAB010000061.1 GCA_016292095.1 Eubacterium sp.
ATAAACTATTCCGGACAATTGTGTCTTAATTTCCGAAGGAGCTGCGTATTTTTCGAACCCCTGCAAAAAATCCTTCACACCTTGCAAGCGTAAAGCTGATCCAAAATACACGGGGAAGACTCTCCGTTGTCTGAAAGCTTCGGAAATAAGCGCATCGGGCACATTTCCGGTCGCCATATACTGAGAAAGTGCTTCATCGGATACCGTAGCGATTGTCTCGTAAAAAGAATCTGATCGGTCATCACTAAAATCCACAAAGTCATTGGATAGGTTGTTTTTAAGAGACTTCATTACAGTTTCTTTATCCGTATCAGGCAGATCCATTTTATTTACGAAAACAATTATGGGTTTATGATGTTCCTTTAAGATTTTAAATAAGGTCTTTGTATGGGACTGGACACCGTCGGAGGCATTAATAAGAAGAATTGCAACATCCATGACACTGATTGCCCGCTCAGTTTCCTGTGAGAAATCCACGTGACCGGGCGTATCCAAAAGAATCAGTTCTTTATCATTAAGATTTAATCTTGCAGTTTTCGAATATATGGTAATACCACGTTCTTTTTCATAGGTATTGGTATCAAGAAAAGCATCGCCGTTATCAACACGACCGGTCTTTCTAATCGTGCCGCTTTCAAATAAAAGAGCTTCGGATAATGTGGTTTTTCCTGCATCAACATGGGCAAGGATGCCCGCTACTATTTTTTCCATGGAATCAGTATAACAAATTTTCCCTTTTCTTTTAATACCAATAAATATATAATCGACTCATGAAAAGAAACGTTGATTTTACGGAGATTTCCGATAACAAAACCTATTCATCCGGAGACATGTGCAAGGTTAGCACCGGGGGCTGCGCGGGATGTCATGAGTGCTGCGCTTTTTCCGATGGCACTATTTTTCTTGATCCTTATGATGTTTATGAATTAAGCCATAACCTAAACTTAAGCTTTCAGGAAATGCTTGGCCGGTTCATAAGCCTAACTGTAGTCGACGGGGTCGTAACTCCTGTGCTTATGCAAAAAGATAACGCGTGTTTCTTTTTAAATAAAGAGGGGCGCTGCGATATTCACTCATTCCGTCCCGGATATTGCCGCATGTTTCCCCTGGGAAGAGTATGGGAATCTGAAGACAGTTTCAAATACTTTGTTCAGGTTCATGAATGTCCCAATATTCAATCAAAAATCAAAATCAAATCCTGGCTTAATATTGAAAAACTTAAAGACTACGAAGAATTTGTTGTAGAGTGGCACAAATTGACAGTAAAAATCCGCGAAGCCTACACACAGGATTCCACCATATGTAACCGATTAAATACACAGATGCTGGAAACATTCTTTGTGGATAGTTACATCGGTGACTTCTATGAGTCATTTAAGCAAAAAGCCACAAAATTTATGTAACACCTAATCATATAAAGCGTATACAAAAAGGACATGCATCTGCATGTCCTTTTCTACAACTATCATTTATGCCTTTTTCTTCAACTCTTCCAGCTCTTTTTTCAATCTTGCAACTTCATCGGAAAGTTCCTTGCGCTCTGCTTCGCCCTTGGCAAGGCCCCGTTCTATTCCTTGTTCTATTCCTTGTTCTATTCCTTGTTCTATTCCTTTATCTATTCCTAAATGATATGCCGTGATTTCGGGGAGTTCCAATACTTTTCCACCCATACTGATACCTACCTTCCTTTGAACCGATTCATGTTTCCTGGTAAGTTTGTTTATAACTCTCTTCGTCATATTGATTATAACACTGTAGGATAATGCTGACAAGAAGCCCTGCTGATGTACAAAGTTCAGACGGTCTACTATTTTTTCATAGACTTTACCCAATGACTCAATTCTCGATTCATCTTTCTCAATGGTACTTAAATCTTTTTCGTAGTTAAAAATATAAAAGGGAATTAACAAATAGAGATGCTTATTGAATATTTCTTCGATGGAATAATCAGATATTTTTATGATTTTGATTTTGTAAGAGGTACTGTTTTCGGGAGTCTTGATCGTAATATTGGCATATTCCGGCGGCGTTCCGCCACTGCGCAACAGAATCAATCCAGATCGCGGAAAGTTAACCGTCAAATCATATTTTCCAAGCTTAACTTCATCCGCTGCAATTAGCGAGTCATACTGGAAAAATCTTAAAAGAATTGTTTTATCATATCTTCCGCTTTCGCATTCGAAATGATATTTCTGTCGAACACCGCCTTCGATTATATCAAAGAAAGAATCTGTAACTCTTTTAATTACATCACTTTCATCACCTTCAGTGTAGTGTTCATTACGCTTTCTTTTTATGATTGCGTCTTTAGTATAATGTTGCCCAAACACATGGTTTACGAATGGTATAAGAATATCATCACACTCTCCTTCCATGGTCCTAAACGCGTCGTCGTAGGCAAAAGAATCCGACACGTCACGCCTTTCGACTGTCATAATAACCTCCTGATTATTTAGTTTTTGCTTTTCTGTGGAAAACCCCGTCGATGATCATCGGCTTTGTTTCTCAGAAATGAGATGAAAAGACTATATCATAATCTTTAACTCAAATCAAGAAAAAGGCTCTGTTTAAGAGCCTTTTTACGTAATCTTATTTTATCCTTGCCATTACCTGCCTGGGAACATAGGCCTTTATGAAGACGCCATCCTCACGGTAGTCTTCGGTGATGAGTTCCCCGAGGCTTCGGATCTGATTTAATAATGAGCCATCGGTAAAAGAAATTGTACCTTCGAAATATTCTTTGTCACTTCTCATAATGTCTGACATGCAGTCCGCAAGTTCCGAAAGACCTTCACCGGTTACAGCG
>JAEFAB010000062.1 GCA_016292095.1 Eubacterium sp.
AACTGTACCCCGTAAATAGAAGAATCGCGAAAAATAGGGTACAGTCTCCAAAATCCAACAAGGAAACTGTACCCCGTAAATAGAAGAATCGCGAAAAATAGGGTACAGTCTCCAAAATCCCGAAAGGGGAGCGTACCCCGTAAATAGAAGAATCGCGTAAAATAGGGTACAGCCGTCAAAATCTCGCAAGGGAACTGTACCCCGCAAATAAAAGAATCGCGTAAAATAGGGTACAGCCGCCAAAATCCCGCAAGGGAACTGTACCCCGTAAATAGAAGAATCGCGAAAAATAGGGTACAGCCGCCAAAATCCCGCAAGGAAACTGTACCCCCATGAAAGAGAGAAATGGATTTGATTTTTCTTGCTACAAAAAGTATAATGTATAGGATTGTTACAATAGAAAAAAGGAGAAAGAAAATGAAGATTAGAACAAGATTTGCTCCAAGTCCAACAGGACGTATGCATGTAGGAAATTTAAGAACAGCATTATATGAATTTTTAATTGCAAAACATGCAGGTGGAGATTTTATTTTAAGAATAGAAGATACTGATAGAGAACGCTATGTGGAAGGTGCTGTAGACATTATCTACAATACCTTAAAAGAAACCGGTCTGGTTCATGATGAAGGTCCGGACAAAGATAAAGGATTTGGACCTTATATTCAGAGTGAACGTCAGGCATCCGGAATGTACCTTGAATATGCAAAGCAGTTGATTGAAAAAGGAAATGCATATTACTGTTTCTGTGACAAGGAACGACTTGATACATTGAAGACTGCAGTAGGCGAAGACGGAAAAGAAATTTCTATTTACGATAAGCATTGTCTCAGCCTTTCAAAAGAAGAAGTACAGGCAAATCTGGATGCAGGTAAGCCATACGTAATCCGTGTTAATATGCCGACAGAAGGAACAACAACTTTTGTGGATGAATTATACGGTGAAATCACAGTAGAAAATAAAGAATTGGATGACATGATTCTGATTAAGTCAGACGGATATCCAACCTATAACTTTGCAAATGTAATTGATGATCATTTGCAGCAGATTACCCACGTTGTTCGTGGTAACGAATATATTTCGTCTTCACCAAAGTACCAGAGACTTTATGAAGCCTTCGGATGGGAAACGCCAAAGTATGTTCACTTGGGATTAATTACAGATGAAAATCATAAAAAGCTGTCAAAGAGATCAGGACATGCTTCTTATGAAGATTTAATTGAACAGGGATTCTTACCGGAAGCAGTTATTAACTACATCGCACTTTTGGGATGGAGTCCGGAAGACAATCAGGAAATTTTCTCATTGGAAGAATTAATTGAAAAATTTGATTATCATAAGATTAACAAGAGTCCATCGGTATTCGACATTCAGAAACTTCGTTGGATGAATGGAGAATATATTAAGGCAATGGATTCTGAAGCATTCTATGAAAAGGCAATGCCATACATCAAAGAAGCTATTTCAAAAGACCTTGATTTAAAGAAGATTTTGGATATGGTTAAGACCAGAATCGAAGTATTCCCTGAAATTGGTGAAATGGTTGATTTCTTTGAAGAATTACCGGAATACAGCGTAGAAATGTACACACACAAGAAAATGAAGACTAATTCCGAAAACTCTTTAGAAGTATTAAAGGAATTACTTCCTTCTTTGGAAGAAACCGAAGATTATTCCGTAGACGGATTGCACAGCCTGGTATTTGATTATATTGCCAAGAAAGAATGCAAGAACGGTCAGGCACTCTGGCCACTTCGTACTGCAGTGTCAGGAAAGCAGATGACACCGGCAGGTGCTTTTGAAATTATGGAAGTTCTTGGAAAAGAAGAGTCATTGAAGAGAATTAAAAAGGGAATTGAGAAACTGGAACAGGTATAATCAATGGGTAAAAAAATTAGTCGAAAAAGAATCTTTGAGGTTATTCAAATCGGACAGGGACAAGACATTTTAAGTCGAGCCTTTGACTATTTTATTGTTGCAATGATTTTGGCCAACATTGCTGTGCTCTTTATGGAGACATTTGAAGAAATGAAACCATATCGAGACGTAATAAAACTTGTTGGATGGATAACGGTAGGGGTGTTTATTATCGAATTTATTTTGAGAATCTGCACCGCAGACTTCCTGTATCCGGATTGCGACAAAAAGGTGGCAGCAGTGAAATTCGTGTTGTCTTTTGATGGCATGATTATGTTGCTGACCATTCTTCCGTTTTTCTATCTGTCAGGATTTGGTGTCCTCAGAATGCTTCGCGTGGTAAGAATTTTTCATCTGTTTCGAATCAACAACAGTTATGATTCCTTCCACGTTATTACATCGGTATTAATTGAGAAGAAAAATCAGATTTTCTCATCAGTGTTTATCATCATCGTTTTGATGCTTTCGTCATCTCTTTGCATGTACAGTGTGGAACATCATGCACAACCGGAGGCGTTCAGTAATGCTTTGTCGGGAATCTGGTGGAGTATGTCAACAATCTTTACGGTAGGTTACGGTGATATTTACCCGATTACCCTTTTGGGACGCGTAATGGCAGTGATTATCACCTTTTTGGGTGTAGGCGCCGTGGCAATCCCCACAGGTATTATTTCCGCCGGTTTTGTGGAACATTACACGAAGATGGCGAATTCAGGAAATACAGATTTCGGAAAGAAACTGAAGCAGAGTGTCAGTGTGGATGCCAACAGTCCGTTTTTGAATTGTTCCGTAAAGGAAGTAGAGCAGAAATTTGAAATTACTGTTGTGGTAATTGTCAGAGCGACAGATGTTATTCTTCCGGCTGATGAACAGATTATCAAAGACGAAGATATTGTGGTTTTCATGCCTTCGGCAATATAAAGGATTGAAAACAACAGAAAAAACAGTTACACTGTTTATGGAGAGAATTGCGGCCGGAAAGGCTTTTATATGTATCATAAAGAACAACGCAGGGCTATTGAACATGTCAATGGCCCTGCTCTTATTTTAGCGGGACCGGGGTCCGGGAAGACTACGGTGATTGTAGAACGGGTTCGGACACTGATTTATGAGAAACAAATCCCACCGGAGAAAATTCTGGTAGTGACGTTTACAAAGGCTGCGGCACTTCACATGAAGCAGCGGTTTGAGGAAGGAAGCGGTGTCGGGACGCCGGTTACCTTTGGAACTTTTCACAGTGTATTTTTTAAAATCCTGCGGGAAAGTTACGGATTTCGTGGAAACAAAATTGTCAGCGAGCGGGAAAAAGAAAATCTCATTCGCCGGTGCATGGTGGAATTAAACGTGCAGTGTCCTTCGGAAGAGGACTATGTGGCAAATGTTCTGAATGAAATCGGAAAAATCAAAGGCAATGACTTATCGATTAAAGACTATCAGTCTCTGTCCTGTGGTGCAGAGGAGTTCCGGAAAATCTATGACCGATACCAACAAATGTTAAAGGCAGAAGGGAAGATGGACTTTGACGACATCCTGCTTTTAACCAAGGAACTCTTTTTGCAGCATCCGAAGGTGCTGGCGGAATGGCGAAACAATTATACATATATTTTGATTGATGAGTTTCAGGATATTAATCAGGTGCAATATGAAATTGTCCAATGGCTGGCAGCTCCGGCAAATAACCTGTTTGTGGTAGGAGACGACGATCAATCGATTTATGGATTTCGGGGAGCAAGGCCGGAAATGATGTTCCGGTTCCAAAAAGATTATCCGGAGCTGGCAATGATGAAATTGGAAATCAATTACCGTTGTAGCGGAAATGTGGTGGAAGCATCTAAAAAGCTTATTGGAAAAAATCGAACCCGCTTTGAGAAAAATCTTGTGGCAAATAAAGGGATTGGAAAAGCAGTTGATTATCGGAAGTTTCAAAATCAGGGAGAGGAATTGCGCTTTATTGTTCAGCGAATTGAAGCCTTGAAAAAACGAGGCGTACCGGAAGAGGAAATTGCAATTCTTGTGCGAAACAACAGTCAGCTTCCGGTATTTCAAAAGGCATTGCAAAACAATCGAATCAAAAGCAGAACAAAGGGGCAGGGAAATGGTCTGTATCACAGTATGGTGGCAAAAGACCTGATTGCCTACATTCGGGCGGCGCAACATTATGAACAGCTGCCGTTAGAGAGAAACGAAGATCTGATTGCGATTCTTCAGAAGCCGCAGCGATTGATTTCCAGGGAAATGATCTTGAAGAAGGGAATGACCTGGGAAGGGTTAAGAGCGGCATATGCCCATCACCGGGAAGCTTTGGGGCAGGTGGAGGCCTTATGGTTTCATTTGAAAATGATTGGAAAGTCGACACCATATGCAGCCATCAATTACATCAGGAAAGGAGCAGGCTACGAGGAGTATCTACGCCAATACGCCGGAGAAAACCGGGTGAGTATTGAGGGATTACGGCGGACACTGGAGAGAATCCAAAGGGAGGCTTACCCCTTCCAAAGCTTTGAAGAATGGTTTGAAATGGTCCGACAACAACAGGAACGAAAAGAGACGGAAAAGACAGGGGTGCAGCTCCTTACAATGCATGGATCCAAAGGATTGGAATTCCGGGTAGTTTTTTTGCCGGACATGAATCAGGGAATTATTCCTTCCAAGAGGACTATCCGGGAAAAAGAGTTTGAAGAAGAACGACGGGTGCTTTATGTGGCAATGACCAGAGCAATGGAGGAACTATATCTTTTCGGATGTGTGCAGCAGTTGGGAAGCCCGATGGAACTGTCGATGTTTCTGGGAGAATTGCTGGAATAAATATGGTGTCAGGGAGAACAACAGTTTGGCACAAATGTCTGAAAACATTGCTTTTTATGCGTATTTTTGGTAAAGTAGGAGTAACTAAAAGAAAAGGTGGTATTCGAATATGGGAAATGAATATTTTGAAGAAGACGAAGATTTATTCGTAACAATTACATTGGAAGACGATTCTGAAATTGAATGTAGAGTATTAACTATTTTTGAAGTAGAAGATCAGGATTATATCGTTCTTCTCAGCGTTGAAGATGAAGATGACGAATCAGGAGAAGGAGAAGTATTTATCTATCGTTATTTCGAAGATGAAGAAGGAAATCCAGGTTTAGACAATATTGAAACAGAAGAAGAGTTTAATATGGTAGCTGAAGTATTCGAACAGATTATGGAAGACGAAGAACTCGAAGACGAAGAATAATTCATTCAAACGGAAATTAGGTGCAGAAGATAAGGGGTGATAAGATGGCAGGCGTATATGATGAAGAAACAAAAAGACGTTTAGAAAATCGAAGAAGACAGGCAGAAATCAGAAGAGCAGAACAGATTAAACGTAGAAATAATTATCTATTAGCCGCATGTGGAATAATCGTTGTTCTTATCTTTTTTATCGGGATTTTAAAATCCTGTTCCTCTAAAAATGAAGAACAGAGAGTCGTAAATACGACAACGAAACAGGCGTATGTGGTAGTTACAACGACGGAACCGGAGACGACCACTGTTGAAAAAGTGATAAAGAAAACCACAGACAGTGTTAATTTCAGAAAGAAGAAAAAAATCGCCGATAAATATGTGATTGAGACTTTACCAAAGGGAACTGAGGTCGAAGTTGTGGATGACAGCGATGAAGAATGGTGCCAGATTATTTATGATGGAAAAACAGGATATGTCAGTAAGGAATATCTGGAATAAAGAAACGAATAAACAGTAAAACAAAAGTCAAGTGTGTGAAAACATACTTGGCTTTTCTATGAGGTAGGAAAAGTGAAAGAAGCATTGGCATATTTGGAACAGGTTCGTCCGTTGGGAAGTGTTCTCGGACTGGAATCAATTAAAGAAGTGTTACGGAGACTGGAACATCCGGAAAAGAAATTGAAAGTGGTTCATATTGCCGGAACCAACGGAAAGGGGTCAATTATGACCTTCTTGCAAAATATTCTGATTGAGGCAGGATATCTGGTCGGACGCTACAGTTCTCCGGCGGTTTTTGAATTTCGGGAAATGTTCCAATTGGGACGTGATTATATTTCGGAAGAGGAATTTTCCAAGTTACTCTTTCAGGTGAAAGAGGTTTGTGATGGAATGGTTCGTGATGGACTTCCCCATCCCACAGAGTTTGAAATCGAAACGGCGGTGGCATTATTGTTCTTTGCAAACCATCATTGTGATGTTGCATTAATTGAGTGCGGGATGGGAGGCGAAACCGATGCAACCAATGTCTTTGAGAAAAACCTGTGCAGCATCCTGTCAACTATCAGCCTGGATCATATGAAGTTTCTGGGAGACACAGTCAGCGATATTGCAAACGTAAAAGCAGGGATTATTAAAGAGGGATGTCCGGTCGTTTCTTCGCAGCAGGAAACAGCAGTAACTGACACGATTAAAAAAGCGGCAAAGGACAAGCAGTCCGCTTTTGTTCAGGCAGGGGTGGCAAACTACGAAAACGAAACAGAAGCCTTTACCAGTGCGGTTTCCTATCAGTCAACGAAAGGAAACCGGTACTCATTCTCCATGTCCATGCGTGGGAATTATCAGTTGAAAAATGTGGCAACAGCCATTGAAGTGGCTGAAATTCTACAGAATGAAGGCTTTGATGTGGAGCGGTTTATTGTAAAAGGAATTGAAGCTTCCCGTTGGAACGGACGAATGGAAAAAGTGTGGGAAGATCCCCTAATTATTTTGGATGGAGCACACAATCCGGGAGCTGTAAAAGAGTTAAAAGAAACCATTGATTTATATTTTACAAATCAGCGGATTACCTTTATAATGGGTGTGTTGGCCGATAAGGATTTTGAAGAAGAGGCAAAAATGATTGCTCCGAGAGCAACTTCGATTTTTACGGTCACTCCGAAAAATCCCAGAGCGTTGGACGCAAAAGAACTGGCAAAAACATTAAGGAAGTACCAGTCACAAGTGCAAAGCACAAACTCACTGGAAGAAGCGCTTAAACGGGCAAAAGAAGAAGTGCAAAGTGGCAGAGCAGATATGATTCTGGCATTTGGTTCGTTGTCTTATCTGGGAGAATTAAAAAGTATTATAACAAACAGTTAAAGCCGAAAGGAGAGATTGACATGTTTGGAAATGAGGTAAAAATTGGAAATCTTCTGTTGAAAGAAGAACCGGTAATTATGGGAATACTAAATGTAACGCCGGATTCTTTTTCAGACGGAGGTCGCTTTAATGAGATTGATGCGGCATTGAAGCATACGGAAGAAATGATTCGTGACGGTGCGGCAATCATTGACATTGGTGGAGAATCTACCCGACCGGGATATGATTTTGTAAGTAGTCAGGAAGAGATTGAGCGTACAGCACCGGTGATTGAAGCAATAAAGAACAAGTTTGATGTGGCAGTGTCGTTAGA
>JAEFAB010000063.1 GCA_016292095.1 Eubacterium sp.
AATGACGTTAGCCATTCATCCATTACTGTTTGTTTGGAAATTGTTTTCTGCTTGAGCTTTAAACAATGTTCGCTGAAAATTTATTCTTTGAATTTTCAGGGATGGTTGCTGTTCAATTATCAATGTTCTTTGCTGTTGTCTTATTTGCGACAGCCATACGATTGTATCACATCGTTTTGACCTTGTCAACAACTTTTTTAAAGTTTTTAAAACTTTTTTCTAAGTTGTTTTGTCGCTTTTTTTGCGACAGCCAGATTATAATAACATATTTTCAAAACCTTGTCAACAACTTTTTATCAAAGTTTTTAAGTTTTTTCAAACCTTTTTTCAACCAAACGGAGAAGGAGGGATTTGAACCCTCGCGCCGCTATTAACGACCTACTCCCTTTCCAGGGGAGCCCCTTCAGCCACTTGGGTACTTCTCCAAGCAGTTGAACTATTTAGTTTAAAAATATGTTAAGCGGAGAAGGTGGGATTCGAACCCACGGAGGTTTGACCCTCACTGGTTTTCAAGACCAGCACCATCAACCACTCGGACACCTCTCCGTAGCACCACCGCTTGCGGCGTGCTTGATTATATTAGCACTAAATCAGCATAGTGTCAACAACTTTTTTCACTTTTTTTCAAAAAGTTTTTTCTGTAGTTTTTCCCCTTAAAAACACTTCCGCAATTTGAATATCTTCCGGGGTTGTCACCTTTATATTTTTGTAGTCTCCTTCCACAAAATATACCGGATGTTTCCCATATTCTTCCACTACCATTGCGTCATCTGTCACACGCGAATCCTCGTTCTCCATCATTCGCTGATACGCTTCATGAATCAGTTCTCTTCGGAACCCCTGAGGAGTCTGTGTAATCCATAACAATTCTCTTTGGGGAGTATCCACTACTTTCCCTTCTTGAACCTTCTTGATGGTATCCTTTACCGGTACCCCAACAACACAGGCCGCCTTTTCCTCGACACCCCTGATTGTATCTTCAATAATCTTCCGGTTAATCATCGGACGGGCCCCGTCATGAATCAAGACAATGTCTCCTGTCGCGCTTTGCAGTCCGTTGTATACAGAATGATAACGTTCTTTGCCTCCCGCCACAACGTCTTTCACTTTTGAAAATCCGTTCTTTTCGACAATTTCACGTTTACAGTATTCAATATCTTCTTCTCCGGTCACTAAAATCACTTCATCCACCGGACTCTGTTCAAACTGAAACAAGGAATACCAGATAACCGGTTTCCCATTAATTTCCATAAATTGCTTCTTCTGTTTACTTTGCATGCGGCTTCCTGTTCCTGCCGCCAATACAATTGCAGTCACTTTACTCATAGCGTTCTCCTAATTTCAAATTCGGGATTGCATTCAGATCCCAGCCATGACGTACTCCATTAATATATTCGTAATAAGCTGCCGATCCAATCATTGCAGCATTATCCGTGCACAAAATCGGAGACGGATGGTAAAACTCTATGTTCTGCTTTGCGCAGGCTTCTTTAAAGGCCGCACGAATTGCTGTATTGGATGCAACACCTCCTGCAATAGCAAACTTCTTCATTCCCGTTTCTTTCAGCGCTGACATTCCGCGGGTTACCAAAGTATCCACTACCGCCTGCTGGAATGATGCTGCTACATCGGCCTGATTGATTGGCTCATTTTTCATCTTTGCAAGGTTTAACTGATTCAATACCGCTGATTTCATTCCGCTAAAGCTGAAATCATAGACACTGTCCGTAATCTTTGCACGTGGAAACTCATAAGCATGAGGGTTTCCTTCTTTGGAGACCTTATCGATTTTCGGTCCTCCCGGATACCCCAGTCCAATTGCTCTTGCAACTTTATCAAATGCTTCTCCTGCTGCATCATCTCTTGTTTTTCCTAAAATTCTGTATTTACCATAATCTTCCACCACAACAAGGTGTGTATGCCCTCCGGATACCACAAGACATACAAACGGAGGTTTTAACTCTTCATTTTCAATGTAATTGGCGCAGATATGACCTTCAATATGATGTACTCCCACCAAAGGAATTCCCTTGGCAAAGGAAATGGCTTTTGCTTCTGCGACGCCTACCAAAAGAGCCCCCACCAGACCCGGTCCGTAGGTTACACCAATTGCGTCGATATCATCCAGGGTTACTCCTGCCTGTTGCAATGCTTCTTCTATTACATAATTTATATTTTCAATATGTTTTCTGGATGCAATTTCCGGTACTACACCTCCGTAGAGGGTATGCAAATCAATCTGAGATGAAATAACGTTGGATAACACTTTTCTTCCATTTACAACCACTGCTGCCGCTGTTTCATCACAGGAACTTTCAATTGCCAGTATTTTCACATCTTTCATTTCTATACCTCTTCAAATTTCAAGTCCACGCTCATGCCGTCTTTTCCCGGCTTCGCATTTGGGAACAGTTCTGTTACCTGTTCCATGTATTCCCAAGGTTTTGTCAGGGACGGACTATAATGGGTTAACCACATTTCTTTTGGCTGTGCCTTTGCTGCCAGTTCTGCCGCTTCACGGAATGTCATATGTTTATGCTCTATCGCTTTCGCTTCCTTGCCTTCCTCACCGTACATTCCTTCACAAATAAAGAGATCCGCATCCTTGGCTGCCTCAATAATCGGATCCACCGGTCTGGTGTCTGTGGTATAAGTTACCTTCAGTCCCTTTCTGGCTTCTCCCATTACCATATCCGGTGTATAAACCACACCGTCCACTTCAACACTTTCCCCATGTTGCAGACGATTCCAATTCTGTACCGGAATGTTCAGTGCTTTTGCCCGCTCTAAATCAAACTTTCCTTTGCGGTCAACTTCTATCGAATAACCGTAACACACCACATTATGCTTTACGCGAAATGCCTTGATACGATATTCTTCAAATTCAAACTCCTGTTGTGGTTCCGTGATTTCCAGAAAACGGATTTCAAACGGCAATTCCGGCGCAATAGTACGCAATGCCGATACCACACGTTCCAGACCTTTCGGCCCAATCATAGTCAATGGTTCTGTTCGTTCCGCATTGCCCATTGTAAGCAAAAGTCCCGGCAATCCGCTAATGTGGTCTGCATGGTAATGTGTGATGCAGATTACATCAATCGGCTTAAAATTCCAGCCTTTCTGCTTCACTGCCACCTGCGTTCCTTCACCACAATCGATTAATATATTGCTTCCATTATATCGACACATCAAAGCGGTGAGCCATCGTCTTGGCAATGGCATCATCCCTCCGGTGCCCAATAAACAAACATCTAACATATGAACCTCATTTTATTCTTTGTATTTCCACATAATGATTGCGTGTTCTGTCGGCTTCTGGTAAAAGTTCTTCCGTACTCCTTCATTGACAAAACCCGCGGTTTCGTATAACCCAATTGCCGGTGCATTGGATTCTCTTACTTCCAAAGTAACCGACTCCACGCCCCGTTCTTTTGATAAGTCCATCAGTTTTGTTAATAATTCTTTTGCAATCCCCTTTCTCCGATGATGCGGAGAAACTACAACATTGGAGATTGTTCCGATTTCAAAACTAATGTACATTCCTATATATCCATAGATTTCCCCTTCTTCCTCTGCTACCAGGTATAACGTATCCCGGTTGTTCAGCGAGTCCTGAAAGGACTGTTCTGACCAAGGCATGGAAAACACTTCCTTTTCTATGGAAGCGACCCGGGGAACATCTTCTGCTTTCATTTTTCTATAATTAATCATTGTTCTGCTTTGCCTTCAATTCCCGTTCCGCCTGAGATGCTCTCAAGTAATCCGGATGGTGTTCTTCTGCTTTTTCTGTTTTTCCTTCTTCATAATAAAGCGCCGCCAAAGATGCAACTGCTGAAGCCTGATGACGATTCATAGACGCCGGAGCAAAATGATGCTCATTCTTCATCTGTTCCTCAATAACTTCTTTGTTTACATCCACACCGTCTCCCAAAAACATAACCGGAAGTTCCATCTTGTCCAATTCTGCAATTAGGTCTCCAATCAGCATAATACACTGGGGTTTGATTGTTTCCATAGCTGTTCCTTGAAAACGATAAATTCCGGTATATACCTGACTTCTTCTGGCATCCATAATCGGGCAGATGATGTACGGGCTGGAGTAAAAATTGTATGCCATAGCATCCATGGTCGGGATATTTATGATTGGCTTCTTCAATGCCAGGCCGATTCCTTTTGCTGTGGCGCTGCCAATGCGCAATCCTGTATAGGAACCCGGTCCACCGGTAATGGCAACTGCATCAATACTTTCCATATCCGTTTCTGTCATCTTTACAATTTCATCAATCATCGGTAACAATGTCTGGGAATGTGTCTTTTTATGATTGATAGTGTATTCCGCAACAATTACATCATCTTCCCAGATTGCCACGGTTGCCACCATAGACGAACTGTCAATTGCTAATATCTTCATATTCCCTCCACTGTGATTTTTCTGTAATCCAATCCTTTTTCCAAATTCTTTTCAATAATAATTTGAACCGCATCTTCCGGAATCAGTTCTTCAATCAGTTGAGACCATTCCACAAGGCAGACTCCTTCCCCGTAAAAATAGTCTTCAAATCCAATCTCATACATTTCTTCCGGGTCACCGATACGATATACATCAAAATGATATAACGGAAGTTTTCCATCATCATACACCTGAACAATGGTGAAGGTTGGGCTGTTCACTTCTTCCTGAATTTCCAGACCTGCAGCGAACCCTTTCGTAAACACAGTTTTTCCCACACCTAAATCTCCGTTAAGGCAGAAAATCTGTCCGGGCTGTGCTTTACTTCCCAACATTTTCCCAATATCAAATGTTTCTTTTTCACTGTTTGTTTCAAAAATCATATTATCCTCTTATGCTTTCGTTAAAAGACGAACTTTCTCTGCAACTTCCTTAACACTGCAAGCGGTCAAGTCAGCGTCTGCCAACTCCTCCTCACTTCCATATCCATAGCTGCAGCCGATTGTTTTTCCTTCCACCGGTTTCGCAGCCTTCAGGTCACTTGCCCGATCTCCGATAATAATCATCGTTCCCGGATACTTTGCCTGAATTGCTTGAATAATTTCTTCCTTCGGTGCAAAACCAAAACTTTCACAATCAAAAAATTCCTCGAACCACCGTTCCATCCGGAAGTTCTTCCAATTCTGTTCTTTATAAGCCTTCTTGCAATTACTTAAAATAACCATCTTGTAACCATCTGTCAAGAGACTCTCTAACATTTCCTCTGTGCCGTCATACCAAACAGCTTTACCTTCGGAAATCCCTTTTAACATTTCTTCACCGATTTTGTTGCTGGCAATTCCCTTCACTTCCTCGTCCAAATCCGGTTGAAAAGAATTCCACATTTCAATACTGTTCATTCCAAGCCAGCGGGAAATACGTTCAGTGGAAATTTCTTCCTGCTGAACATATCCTTCTTCCACTAACCATTGATAACATTTCCGAAATGCATCCTCATAAATCTTCATCGTATTATGAAGGGTTCCATCATAATCGAATACCAGCGTTGGTTTTGTCTTAGAGCTGTTCAATTAAATTCACCATTTCAATTGCTGATAATGCGCAGTCATAACCTTTGTTTCCGGCCTTGCTTCCTGCACGAGCAATTGCCTGTTCGATATTTTCTGTTGTGATCACACCAAACAATACAGGAACACCTGTGTTTAATCCAACCTGAGCTACACCTTTGGATACCTCATTACATACATAATCATAATGTGTTGTATCTCCACGGATTACTGCGCCGACACAGATTACTGCATCGTACTTTCCGGACTGCGCCATCTTAGATGCAACTGTTGGGATTTCAAATGCTCCCGGTACCCATGCTGCAGTAATGTTTTCTTCTTCCACGCCATGACGTACAAGTCCGTCTACAGCTCCGCCTAATAATTTATTTACAATAATTTCGTTAAATCGGGCAGCTACAATTCCTACCTTCATTCCTTCTTTTGCTACAACTTTTCCTTCTACTAAATTAATATTCTTCATGATAATTCCTCCTATGTTTTATAATTTTATTTTATTAAATATATGTCCCATTCTTTCCTGCTTGGTTTTCATATATTTGAAGTCATATTCCTGTGGATCAATTTCGATCGGAACTCGTTCTTTGATTTCCAATCCAAATCCTTCCAATCCGTAAACCTTTTCCGGATTGTTTGTTAAAAGTCTTAAAGATTTCACACCTAAATCCGAAAGAATCTGTGCACCAACCCAATATTCTCTTAAGTCCGCATCAAATCCCAGTTCCAGATTAGCATCTACGGTATCCAATCCCTGTTCCTGAAGCACATATGCTTTCAGCTTATTAATTAAGCCAATACCTCTTCCTTCCTGTCGCATGTAAAGAACAATTCCTCTGCCTTCTGCTTCAACCTGACGCATTGCACTCTGAAGCTGTTCGCCACAATCACATCTTTGGGAACCAAAGGCATCACCGGTAAGGCATTCGGAATGAACACGGCAAAGTACATCTTCGCCATCTCCGATTTCTCCTTTTACCAATGCCACATGATGTTCTCCTGTAATATCATTGACATATCCGTAAATTTGGAAATCACCGTACTTTGTCGGCATCTTTGCATTGGCTTCCTGCACTACGTGTTTTTCATGTACACGACAGTAATCCTGCAATTCCTTGATGGTAATAAATTTCAGATTGTGTTTCTTTGCCAACTTCCATAAGTTCGGAGTACGCATCATTGTTCCGTCATCTTCCATGATTTCGCAACAAATACCGCATTCCTTCAAGCCGGCCAGTCGCATCAGGTCAACTGTTGCTTCAGTATGACCGTTTCGTACCAGAACACCGCCTTTTCTGGAAACCAGTGGAAATACATGTCCCGGTCTTCTAAGATCCTGAGGCTTTGTTCCTTCTTCCACACACTTCATAATCGTATAAGAACGTTCTGCCGCAGAAATACCTGTTGTAGTATCCACATGGTCAATCGATACGGTAAATGCTGTGGAATGATTATCTGTATTTTCTGAAACCATCTGTGGTAATCCAAGTTTCCCAGCCAGTTCAGCGCTCATCGGAGTACAAATAAGTCCCTTGGCATAGCATGCCATAAAGTTAATATTTTCCTGTGTGGCAAATTCCGCCGCACAAATCATATCCCCTTCATTTTCTCTGTCCGGGTCGTCGGTTACCAGAATAATCTTACCGTTTCTTAAGTCTTCCAAAGCTTCTTCAATCGTATTATATTGTTCGCTCATTGTCCCTCTCCTCTCTATATTCCATATTCTTTCAAAAATTCCATTGTAATGCCGCCGGACTTTTCTTCCTCTTTGGATTCAAATCCAAGCAGTCTCTCTACATATTTTCCAATAACATCATTTTCCAGGTTTACCAGGTCTCCCTGTTTCTTTTTCAGCAAGGTGGTCATTTCGCCGGTATGAGGGATGACAGATACTTTAAAACTGTTCGTTCCCACTTCGGCTACCGTTAGGCTGATTCCGTCAATGCAAATTGAACCTTTTTCCATAATCAGTCGCAAAATGCTTTCTTTGGTTTCAATTTCTACCCAAATGGCATTTTCTTCTTTTTTATAAGAAACTATTTTTCCTGTTCCATCAATATGACCGGAAACAATGTGACCGCCAAATCTTCCGTCTGCCGCCATTGCACGTTCCAGATTCACCCGGTCTCCTTTGTTTGCTCTTCCCAAGCTGCTTCGGCGAACTGTCTCCGCCATAATGTCTGCCGTAAAGCCTTTTGCCTGCAAAGAAGTCACCGTCAGACAAATTCCATTGACGGCAATACTGTCACCGATTTTTGTCCCCTTTAAAACTTCTTCTGCTTCAATGGCAATCTGTCCCGAGGTTCCCTGGATAGTGATACTTTTAATCGTTCCTAATTCTTCAATAATTCCCGTAAACATACCTTCACCTCGTTTCATATTCCAACAACAAATCTTCTTCAATCTGCTGCACGTTTATCAATTTTAATTTCACACATTCATCCGGTATATCAACACCAACTCCGCGAACCGGTGTAAGACTCTTTTCACCGCCGAAAATCTTCGGTGCAACAAAGACCATCAGCCGGTTTACAATGCCGGTTTTCAACGCACTGTCATTCAAGGTTCCGCCACCTTCCAGCAAAATACTGTCGATGCCCTTTTTCCCGATTTCCTGCATTAAATATTTCAAATCAATCCCACCGTTTTCCTGCGGACACTGTATCAGAGAAATGCCAAGTTCTTCCAGTTTCTGTTTCTTCTCTTCCGTTCCATCCGAGTAGGCAACAATGGTCTGATATTCCTTTGCTGTTTTTGCAATCTGGCAGTCCACCGGAATTCTCAGATGACTGTCACAAATAATACGCACCGGACTTTTCAATCCATCCACTCTCGTATTTAACATTGGATCATCCGCCAAAACCGTTTGAATTCCAACCATAATTCCCATATAGCGATGGCGCATTCTTTGCACCTCAGCTCTTGCAGCTTCCCCGGTAATCCATTTGGATGCTCCGGTTTTCGTTGCAATCTTTCCATCCGCCGTCATGGCATATTTCATTACCACATACGGAGTTTTCGTTGTAATGTAATGAAAGAATACATCGTTCAACTTATCACATTCTTCTCTCAGAAAATCTTCCACCACTTCAATTCCAGCCTGTCGCAGAATTGCCGCGCCTTTTCCTGACACCATCGGATTCGGATCTCTGGAACCAATAACAACTTTCGCAATTTTCTGTTCCATAATCGCTTCAGTACATGGTGGTGTTTTCCCATAATGACAACATGGCTCCAAGGTCACATAGATGGTTGCCCCTTCTGCAGACTCAGTCAGATTTGCAATAGCATTTCGTTCTGCATGAAGTTCTCCGCATCGTTCATGGTACCCTTCTCCGATAATTCTGTTGTCCTTTACAATCACGGCGCCTACCATTGGATTTGGATTGGTAAATCCTTCTCCTTTTTTAGCCAGTTCAATGGCTCTGCGCATATAATCAAATTCATTCATGAATCTACCTCTCAAAGATAACAAAAGCCCCGGATTCCTCCGGGGCAAAACAATCTATTTTCAGAAAATCTTTCTAAAAACTTCTTCTCTCATCCAGACTATACTGTCGGTTATGGAATCTCACCATATCATGCCTTACGGCTCGCTGACTTATGCAAATGCAAACACAGCCGGTGGGGAATTTCGCCCCGCCCCGAAGTATTCAATTATTTCTTAATTTTAATAAATGCATCATAAATTGCTCTCATAGCAATTTCGAAGTCTTCTTCAGCAACACCAATGATGATGTTTAATTCTGAAGAACCCTGGTCAATCATCTTAACATTGACGCGAGAATCTGCTAATGCTGTAAACAGAATTGCAGCAGTCCCTCTTGCACTCTTCATTCCACGTCCTACAACGGCGATTAATGCAAGATTGCTTTCAATGTATAACTGATCCGGATGAACTCTTCCACGGATTTCATCAAGAATAGCTGTTTCTTTTCCTGTAAAGTTATCTGTCTGAACTACGACACTCATCGTATCAACACCGGATGGCATATGTTCAAAACTTACATTGCTCTTTTCCAAAGCACGAAGAACATTTCTACCAAATCCGATTTCGCTGTTCATCTTATCTTTTTCAATGTTGATTACAGACATTCCCTTCTTTCCGGCAATACCTGTAATAATATGTTCACATGGTTCTGCTGTTTCAGAAACAATAAATGTTCCGCGATCCTGTGGACAGTTTGTATTCTTAATATTAATAGGAATTCCTGCTGCACGAACAGGGAACACTGCATCTTCATGAAGCACATTGAATCCCATGTAAGCCAACTCACGGAGTTCCGCATAAGTTAATGTGCTGATTGGTTCCGGATTCACAACGATTCTTGGATCACAGATAAAGATTCCACTAACATCTGTCCAGTTTTCGTAAATCTTTGCATTACATGCTCTCGCTACGATGGAACCTGTTACGTCAGAACCACCTCTTGAGAATGTTTTAATTGTTCCGTTTGGCATAGAACCGTAAAATCCCGGAATAACTGCCTTGTTTGTTTTATCAAGCTTCGGTACTAATTTTTCCTTTGTCTTTTCCCAGTCAAATTTTCCGGAATCATCAAAGAAAATATATTTAGCAGCATCAATGAAATCAAATCCAAGATACTTTGCCAATACCTTACTGTTTAAGTATTCTCCACGGCTTGCAGCATAATCTCTACCAGCCATGTGTGTAAATGCTCCCTGGATAATTTCGAATTCATCATCTAATGTGAAATCCTTGATTCCCAAGTCTGCAATAATTCCATTATAACGTTCTTTAATTGCATTAAACTCTGTTTCAAAGCTTAATCCTTCAGATGCTTTTTCATAACATGCATAAAGCATATCTGTTACTTTAATATCCTCTACATAACGTTTACCCGGTGCAGAGGCAACAACAAATCTTCTGCTGTCTTCTGCCAAAATAATATCTGCTACCTTCTTAAACTGTTTTGCGTCTGCTAATGAGCTTCCACCAAATTTTACAACCTTTGTTTCTCCCATGATTTCCTCCAAATAACTCCTTAACCTCTTATTATTAGAATTATGCTTCTACTCTAATTCTGGAAATAATATTTCCTAACTTTTCTGCATTTTCAGCAAACTTTGTTTCTGTAAGTTTTGAAGTTACAAAGCCCACTTCTCCTGCTACGTCTGCATCAATATATGTTACTTCGCCAAATGCTTTTTCTACTTCTTCTTTGGAAGCAGTTGTTCTAACGAAGAATGCTTTCTTAGAGTTTGAGAAATCTTCTAAAGCCAATTTTTCAGCATCCCAAATCACTGTTGTGGAAATGTTCAAATGTCTTACACAATCAACCACGTCTGATACAACGGCACTGGCTGTAGGAAGGCTTCCTGCACCGCTACCGATAAATACCAAATCGCCTACCATGTTACCACGTACAAGAATTCCGTTTACAACGTCACTTACGTGGAATAACGGATGATCTTCTGCCAATAATCTTGGAGAAACAGAAGCTACAATTTCTCCTTCTTCATTTTTACACTTTGCAAGAAGTTTAATGGATCTTCCCATCTTCTTTGCATATTTAAAATCTTCAGCTGAAATCTTTGTGATTCCTTCTGTATAAATTTCTTCAAAATCTACTGTTTTTCCGTAAGCCAATGATGCAAGAATTGCAATCTTTCTTACAGCGTCAAATCCTTCTACGTCTGCTTCCGGATTTCTTTCAGCATAACCCAAATCCTGTGCCTGCTTCAAAACGCTTTCGAAATCTGCACCTTCTTTGTCCATCTTTGTCAAAATGTAGTTTGTAGTTCCATTCAGAATTCCTGTAATTTCCTGAATCTTATCTGCAGTAATATGCATATTCAACGGACGAATAATTGGAATTCCGCCACCTACTGCCGCTTCAAATAAGAAGTTTCTGTTGTTTTTATGTGCGATGGAAATTAATTCAGCACCATACTTTGCAACCAACTCTTTGTTTGAAGTACAAACACTCTTTCCTGCTTCTAAAGCAGCTTTTACAAAATCGTAAGCCGGCTTTAAGCCACCCATTACTTCTATTACAATCTCAACTTCAGGATCATTTAAGATCACATTGTAATCATGTACTAACACACTTTCACAAGGATCCCCCGGAAAATCTCTCAAATCAAGAACATACTTAATATCAACTTCCTGACCTGACTTTCCTGTAATTACTTCACTGTTCTGTTTCAGTATTTCAAATACTCCGGAACCAACTGTTCCGTATCCCAAAATTGCTACTTTAATCATGGTTTTCCCTCTCTTGTCTTTTTTGATTTATACCGTGCTTTTTAGTTTATCACGCTTATTTGCAATAATCAACAAATTTTATTGTATTTCGCCATTATGCATAACAGTTCTCCCGAAAACCAAACATATTTAGCCAAATGACTAACGGGATTGTTCTTATTTTGCGTTAATCCATTTCAAATATGCATTAATAAACGGATCAAGATATCCATCCATCACTTTTCCCACGTCTGCCACTTCTTCATTGGTTCGGTGGTCCTTCACCATGGTGTACGGCTGCATTACATAAGACCGAATTTGATTTCCCCAACCGATTTCTTTCACTTCGCCACGAATACCGGAACGCTTTTCCTCTTCTTCCTGTTTCTTCAGCAGATACAACTTTGCCTTCAACATCTTCATGGCTCTGTCTTTATTCTGCAACTGCGAACGTTCATTCTGACACTGTACAACAATTCCTGTCGGAAGATGTGTAATTCGAATCGCAGAGGATGTCTTATTTACATGCTGTCCACCGGCTCCACTGGAACGATAGGTATCGATACGGATTTCATCATCCTTGATTTCAATTTCAATATCTTCTTCAATATCCGGCATAACATCTACGGAAGAAAAAGAAGTCTGTCGTTTTCCCGCCGCATTAAAAGGAGAAATACGTACCAAACGATGTACTCCTTTTTCAGCTTTTAAGTATCCGTAAGCATTTTCTCCATTGACCTGAAAAGTAATGGATTTAATCCCCGCTTCGTCACCATCCAAAAAGTCCAGAACCTCCGTTTTAAATCCTTTAGAGTCTGCCCATCTGCAATACATTCTATATAACATGCTGCTCCAATCACAGGATTCTGTTCCACCGGCACCGGCATTGATTTTGACAACTGCATTGCACTTATCGTATTCACCGGACAACAGGGTCTCAATCTTCACCCGTTCAAAGCTTTCTGTGAAATCATTCAGTTCCTGTTCCACTTCTTCTACCATATCCGGGTCTCCTGCTTCAACACCCATTTCAATCAGAACTCCCAGGTCTTCATACTGACTTGCAAGGTTGTCAATGATTTCCATGTTGGATTTCAGTCCCTTTAACTCTTTCATTTTCTTTTGGGACCCTTCCACATCATCCCAAAAACCTTCCGACTCCATATCCGCTTCAATTTCATCGATGCGTTCTTTGGTCTTTTCTATTTCAAAAGCTTCCTTCAATTCTTCCAGTCGCTCTTTATAGCTTCCCCATTGAATTTTGTATTGTTCTAATTCAACCAAAACCATACCTCCAAAAGTTGTTTCTTCTATTATTAGTACTCTTCATACTATTTTGTTCAGACATAAGTTTATAACATAAGAAAAGGAGTTGTCAAACAACTCCTTCTTATTAATTCATTCATCAATTTATCCGTTCAGTCTTCCACAGCAGTTTTTATATTTCTTACCGCTTCCACATGGACAAGGATCGTTTGGATAAACCTTTTCATTATCGCGTGTCTTTGGTTTCTTCACTCCGCTGTCGCCGTCTTTGTTTGTTCCGGTAACCTTAGCCACTTCTTCTCTTTCAACCTTCTGTTCAACCTTTACATGATATAAAGTCTTTACAGTATCCAGACGAATGTTATAAATCATGTTATCGAACATTTCAAAGCCCTGAATCTTATATTCAACTGCCGGATCTTTCTGACCATAAGCCATTAAGCCGATTCCCTGCTTCAACTGTTCCATATCATCCAAGTGATCCATCCACTTTCTATCAATCACTCTCAGAAGAACGATTCGTTCCAATTCACGAATCTGTTCCGGTTCCGGGAATTCACTTTCTTTTTCTTCGTAGAGCTGTACTGCTTTTTCCTTTAACAGCTGAACAAGTTCTGCTTTGGACATTTCACGAATTTCACTTTCGTGCATTCCAAGATGTAATGGAATTACTTCAAATAAGGACTGATTCAATCCCGGCAAATCCCATTCTTCCGGATGAGCATCATCTCTTAAGAACATATCAACCTGTGATTCAATGATTTCATTAACCATCTTGATAATGGCATCTCTCATATTTTCACCATCTAAAACACGAGCTCTTTCAGCGTAAATAATTTCTCTCTGGTCATTATTTACTTTATCGTATTCCATCAGGTTCTTACGAATACCGAAGTTATTTCCTTCAATCTTCTTCTGTGCTCTTTCAATTGTATTTGATAATGCCTTGTGATGAATTTCCTCATTTTCAGGAACTCCCAATGCATTAAACACTGCCATCAGTTTTTCTGAAGCGAACAATCTCATAATGTCATCTTCCAATGAGATGTAGAATTTAGATTCACCCACATCACCCTGACGACCTGAACGTCCACGAAGCTGATTGTCAATTCGACGAGATTCGTGTCTTTCTGTACCAATAATCTTTAAACCACCGGCTGCTCTTGCATCATCATCAAGCTTAATATCAGTACCACGACCAGCCATATTTGTAGCGATAGTAACAGCACCATGACGTCCTGCTTCTGCTACGATTTCAGCTTCCTGTTCATGGAATTTCGCATTCAATACTTTATGAGGAACGCCTTCCTTCTTCAACAATGCACTGATTTCTTCTGATGCATCGATGTTAATTGTACCAACCAATACCGGCTGTCCCTTCTTATATGCTTTTACAATTTCTTCAATAACGGCATGGAGTTTTTCTTTTCTTGTCTTGAACATTGCATCATCCAAATCTACTCTGGCGATTGGCTTGTTTGTTGGAATTTCAACAACGTCCATGCTGTAAATATCTCTGAATTCTTTTTCTTCTGTAAGCGCTGTACCTGTCATCCCTGCCTTCTTTTCATACTTGTTAAAGAAGTTCTGGAATGTAACAGTCGCTAAAGTCTTACTTTCTCTCTTAACCTTTACATGTTCTTTTGCTTCAATCGCCTGATGCAATCCGTCAGAATAACGACGTCCCGGCATAATACGTCCGGTAAATTCATCAACGATTAACACTTCATCATCCTTTACAACATAGTCCTGATCCTTGTGCATTAAGTTATGTGCACGAAGAGCCAAGATAACGTTATGCTGTAATTCCAGGTTTTCTGCATCTGCGTAGTTATCAATGTTGAAGAACTTTTCAACCTTTGCAATACCATCTGCTGTCAAAGTAACAATCTTATCTTTTTCATTTACAAGGAAATCTCCATCTTCTTCAATGTCAACTCCCATAATAGCATCCATTTTGCTCAACTCAGGATTTGCTGTTCCTCTTTCCATCTGTCTTGCAAGGATATCGCACATTTCATATAACTTTGTAGACTTTCCACTCTGTCCTGAAATAATCAACGGTGTTCTCGCTTCGTCAATTAAAACGGAATCGACTTCGTCGATGATACAGTAATGAAGTCCTCTCTGTACAAGCTGTTCTTTGTAAACAACCATGTTATCTCTTAAGTAATCAAAACCTAATTCATTGTTTGTAATATATGTGATATCACACTCATATGCTGCTTTTTTAGCTTCATGTTCCATGTCAGATAAAACACATGCTACTGTAAGACCTAATGCTCTGTGAACCTGTCCCATCCATTCAGCATCTCGACTAGCAAGATATTCGTTTACTGTAACGATATGAACACCTTTTCCTTCCAACGCATTCAAGTATGCAGGAAGCAAACAAGTCTGTGTCTTACCTTCACCGGTCTTCATTTCAGCAATACGACCTTCATGTAAAATGATACCACCCTGTAACTGACAAGGATAATGTTCTGTTCCAAGAATACGACGTGTTGCTTCACGTACCAATGCAAAAGCTTCCGGTAAAATATCATCTAAAGTTTCACCTGCAGCTAAACGATCTTTAAACTCCTGTGTTTTAGCCTTCATTCCTTCATCGGAAAGTTTTTCCATTTCCGGTTTCAGACTTAAAATCTTTTCAATAGTTCCTTTATGTCTTTTTAATTCTCTCTCACTGTGAGAGCCAACAATTTTGCTAACAATACCCATCGGTAATCTCCTAATTATGTATTTGTGCATTTTTCATACACCTGAACTATAATACCATTTTCGCCCGCAATGTTCAACAATCTGACCCGAAAACTTTTGTTAAAGTTTTGTTAACGCGGCTAGCGCCATACCTCCTGAACCAAAGAGGCCCCAACTTGTCTGCTTGCAAGCAAAGTTGGGGCCTCTTTGGTTCAGGAGTGTGTGGACGATTCCGTCCACACAGCGAAAAGAAGCGAAGCGAATTTGAGCTGTAAGGCGCGGTGTGTGGAACGCGCTGTAGGGCGCGGGTTAGCGCGCGAAGCGAATTTGAGCTGTAGGGCGCGGGTTAGCGCGCGAAGCGGAACGCGCTGTAGAGCGCGGGCATAAAAAACCCCGAAGGTTCATCCTCCGGGGTTTTATCTATATAATCAAAAATTAATCAAGTTCAGGTTCAATCAAACCGTATGCTCCATTTTTTCTCTTATATACTACATTTACTTCATTAGTTTCTGCATTCAAGAAAACGAAGAAATTATGTCCTATTAAATCCATCTCAACACATGCTTCTTCAGCAAACATTGGTTTAATACCAAACCTTTTTGTCTTGACAATTTTTACTTCATCATCTTCTTCATCATCATATGCAAACTCTGCATCGAAAAATTCTGATTGGAAACTTTCTCTTGCTGCTTTCTTCTTGTCTATAATTTTCTTTTTATATTTTACAATCTGTCTTTCAATAGTTTCCTCAACCATATCGATTGTAGCATACATATCATCACTAACTTCTTCTGCTCTAATAATATTTCCTTTTACAGGAATCGTAACCTCCACTTTCTGATCATCCTTGTCCACACTAAGTGTAACATCCACTGGTGCGTCTTCGGCTAAATACTTATCCAACTTGCCTAACTTCTTCTCGATATCAGCCTTAATTCCTTCAGTAACCTTAATGTTCTTTCCAAATATTCTAATCTTCATGTCGCCACTTCCTTTCTTTATTTGGTACCTCAATTATACCACATATCAGAAAGGTTTCCAACAAAGAAAAACACCTGTAACGTTTTTATTTGCAAACGTCCAGAGCCAAAAAAATCTTCGTCTTCCAGAGGCTTTTTATGCTGGCATAAAAACCGATGGAGACGAAGATTTTTTTGGCGAGTACGCCACAACGAGAAAATGCGTCAGCATTTTCGAGTTGTAGCTCTGGACGTTGTTCGGAGCAAAAAGCTCTGGACGTTGTTTGGGGCAAAAAGCTCCGGACATTGTTCGGAGTAGGGGATTTCCGCTCCCGACATCTGTATAAAAACCTATTTTTCAACGTTTATTGTTCAATCTGCACAATTCTCACCATTCTGTTCTGCTTTTACATAAATATACACATTTCAAGTTATTAACATTAAAAATCGCTGTTTTACCCTTGAAAAATGGGTTATTAACCGAGTTATTAACATTATTCACTTTTTTTATACGCTTTTTATGTAAATCGCTGTCGATTTTTGTAAAGAACGAACGTTTTGTTAAGATGTCATAAACTTGTGCAATATGAATAATAAACCTTGACAATTTTTTAACGTCTTCATAAAAATATTTTTATTAAACATCCCCTTTATTTATCAACCTTTTGGCAATCCATTGACAATCACATTATATGTCAGCAGAATAAAAAACAACATCAGAGTAAATCCTACAATCAGCGGGAAAATATAGTCCTTGATACTTCCGTGATAAACTTTGGACGGTTCCTGAATATTATACACTACGGCGACCTCATCAGGAACTCCTGCTTCCGTACCATACTAGTCACTCGGAAAATACTTGTATTCTTTTCCCTTCACCTTATAAGTATACTCTCCCTGGTATGTATAATCATCTGAGCGATCCACTCCTGCCGTTGGATTATCAACCACCTCACATCCTGCCTTTCTTTTCAAAAAAAGACCTTCCGCCTAATGCGAAAGGTCTTCTAAAAATCATTTTGTATTAACCAACAATTCTTCTAGCACAACAAGGCGATCCCATACCACTGATGATAATACCCGTTTCTTCAGTAGAAGCGTGAATAATCTGTCCTCCACCGATGTACATTGCTACGTGACTGATTCTTGAACCACTGTAGTTGTAGAATAACAAGTCACCCGGCTGTAATTCACTTAAGGATACGGATCTACCGTTCTTTGCCTGTTCAGCCGATACTCTATTGAGTGAATATCCGAAGTGTGCGTAAATTGACATTACGAATCCTGAACAGTCAGTTCCGCTTGTTAAGCTGGATCCACCATATACATATGGATTTCCTAGGAACTGTTTTGCATAAGCTACTACATCAGATGCTCCGCCTGATCCATTATCTCCATAGTTTGTAGATGTCGAACCACCACCGGAACCGTTTGAATTATTATTGTTATTGTTATTGTTATTGTTTCTGTTTCCACCACCATTATTTGAGGTGTTGTTGTTTGTATTGTTTGATGTATTGTTATTGCTGTTATCATTAGAATAATCGTCATCATCATTACTATTATTCTGTTCTTCTAATGCAGCCTGTCTTTCAGCTTCTTCTGCCGCTCTAGCTTCTTCAGCAGCTCTTCTTGCAGCTTCTTCTGCTTCTCTGATTCTACGCTGTTCTTCTTTGATTTCCTTATTTGTCATGGCAGTTTCCATGCTTACAGAAACATCAGCGTAATCTGCTGAAATCCATCCACTTACACCGTCTTCGATTTTAATCTTAATCCACTGTCCGGTGCTATCGAATTTCTTTACAGTATATCTTTCATTTGCATATACGTTTGTTACAACATCTGAATCTTTGTTTGCTTTTTCACGTACATGTAATGCATCCTTAACATCAGCGATAACATATCCGTTATCTAAAGCAATCGCTTTTGCTTCACTACCTGTAACGAAGAATTCTGCTTTGATGTATCCTACACAGTTTCCGGATACAACCTTATACCAACCATCAGAAGTTGTTTCTTTAATTGTTGCACCACAATTATTGAAAATCTTTCCAACTCTCTTTGCATTTGCACTTGGTTTCTTTCTTACGTTAACGTAATCTTCGTCACCACCTGCAACGGATGTGATTGCAATGTCATTAAACAAACTGTCTTCTTTTGTTTTATTTTCATTTTCGTTTTCTTCGCCTTCCTTCTTAGCAACGTAAGTCTGCTCTGCAGGAAGAATAGAAACTAAATCATCTTCTGTTCCGTTATTTTCAAGATACTCATCAATCAATACTGCTGAACCAACACTAGGAATTTCTGTTTCCAGCTCCTTGGCAAAGGATGTCATACTGCTGGTCACTAATAAACTTGTAATCACTACGCCGCTAGCAATCCTGTGCGCGTAAATGTGTCTCATAAATAAACCTCCGTATTTATCCATTTAAAAATGTTACAATTATGTTACATTATAGCACGCCTGTTTGTTATGTCAACAGTTTTTTCAAAATTCACACATATTTCACTTTTTTATTAGCATTGATAAAAACTGCTTTTCTGTGTTATCTTATTAGTAGTTCAAACTATGATAAAATCAACGATTGAAAGGAAAACCGTTATGCAGACAGTATTGATTACCGGAGTATCCGGCGGGATTGGGAAGGCTCTTGCGGAGCGATTTTTGAAGGAGAACTATTATGTTATTGGCATCAGTCATAAAAACCCCGAAATCGGCGAAGAATTATCTTCTGTGAGCTCAAACTATACTCATTTGTGTTATGACTTGTCAAAGTTTCAAAACGCTCATCTTTTAATAGAAGAAATTCATTCTTTGGGACATACCATTGATATTCTTATTAACAATGCCGGGATTTCTGTTGTGGGATTATTACAGGATTTAACGGTGACGGATTGGGAGCGTTTGTGGAACACCAACGTTACTTCCGCTATTGCTCTCACCAAAGAAGTTATTCCGGACTTTCTTTTGAAGCATAAGGGAAAAGTTTTAAATATTTCTTCTGTCTGGGGAACAAACGGTGCTTCTTACGAAGTTGCTTATTCTGCTACCAAAGGCGCAATCAATACGTTTACAAAAGCTTTGGCAAAGGAGCTTGCCCCATCCAACGTTCAGGTGAACGCTTTAGCCTGTGGCATTATTGATACCCCAATGAATGCCCACCTTTCTGCGGAAGATTTGCAGGAGATTGCAGAAGAGATTCCTGCCGGGCGAATCGGCACCCCCCGGGATGTTGCGGACGCCGCTCTTGCACTGATTGGTTCCGGAACCTATCTCACCGGTCAGATTATTTCTGTTGACGGTGGTTGGACCATATAAAAGAAAGAGGAAGATTCAGAATAAACTGAGCCTTCCTCTTTCTTCTTTATTTCAAATCTAAATATGCCATGTCTTCATCACTAATTTCAAAATCAACCTGAACGTTAGAAATAATTCGTTCTTCCTTGGTGGACTTTGGAATTACAACATTGCCTTTCTGAATACAATAACGTACACAAATCTGTGGAATTGTTGCCTCATATTTTTCAGCAATTTTCTTAACATATTCATCTTCTACCAATCCGCCGGTTGCCAATGGCGAATAGGCAATAATCTGAATGTTTTTCGGCTTACAGAAATCGACAATTTCTTCCTGTCTCAAACCGATATGGAAATTAATCTGGTTGCACATCGGTACAATTTCACACTGATCAAGCAATGGCTGAATATGTTTGGGTTCAAAGTTTGAAACACCGATTGCTCTGGCCTTTCCGCTTTTGTATATTTCTTCAATTGCTTTCCAGCTTTCAACATTGCCTTCTGTACAATCCATTCCGATTTTATCCCATGGCCATGGGGCGTGGATTAAATACAAATCGATATAATCCAATCCTAAGTCCGATAAAGACTTCTCGAAGCATTCCTTTGCCACATCATACCCTTTGCATTCAGCCGGAAGTTTTGTTGTAACAAAAATTTCTTCTCTCGGAATTCCGGAATCTTTAATTGCCTGTCCGACACTTTTTTCATTGCCGTAGGCTGCTGCGGTATCGATATGACGATAGCCGTTTCTTAATGCATATGTTACTGAATTGTAGGCATCTTCTCCATCCGGAATCTGCCAGGTTCCCAATCCGATTTTCGGAATTTTCACTCCGTTGGTTAATGTATAAACATCCTGTAATACCATCATTCCACCTCTCATTAATTATTTTCTTTTTCTCCGTTTTCATATTCCATTACTCTGCATGCGTTTCCGCCACGGTCTGTTGGTGCGCCGGATTCGTTAATAACATGGTTAATCTTTCCTTTACCATTTAATTTAACAGTACATACATTATGGATTTTAACACCATCTTTATCCGGAACTTCTGCGCCGCTGTCGATTTCAACTTCTGCATCTCTGTTATAGCAATAGATTCCCAAGCCATATCCTTCAAAGTCTGTCACATCATCGGAAACTTTAAAGGAAGCATATCCCTTTTTCTTTCCGTCATGACTCATATAAGATTTCTGATCCGGTGCATCATATGGCATTTCACTCTGATAGAAATAAAGTCTTCCGCCATTACCGTTCCAAATTGTCTGATATTCCTGGAAATGTTCTACGAACAATCCGTACATTGTAACATTGTCTCCGTTGATAATAATTCCGTTTGGAGCTGTATTCATATCCCATCCTACATTCGTGGAGTGGTCTGCTCTCCATACCCAAAAGTTATCGCCAATTACATTGTTGCTGTTTACCACAACGCAGCTCTTTACTTTTCCTGCGTACTTTCCGCCACCGACTCTGAAGTAAACATCGCTGTATACGCTTGGATTTGCTGAATGATCTTCTGAAGATTCTGCTTCACCGATTTCCAACAAGGTTTCTGATTCTTTTTCTCCTGCATCAAATAATAATCCGCAGACTTTCACGCCGTCCACATCAGCCACCTTCATACATGCATTGCCTTCAGCAGCTTCTAATGTAGCCAGACCCATACCGTAAATAATTGTATCCGGATTCGTTACCTGAATTCCTTTATCTAAGGAATAAATACCCGGTGTTAACAACAGATTCTTTCCGTCTTTAATTGCCTCATTAATTGTGTCTGCTGTATCCTTCTTCGGATCTGCAATGTAGAAGGTATTTAAGCTGTAGAACTTACCATTCACTCCTTCTGCCCAGGAAACGCCCTGACAATCTGTTCTGCTTTCCGGAACAACAACACCGTATCCGTGTTCTCCGTCAAAGCAAAGATATGGTTTTTCCTGAATCAAAGGCGTATTTTCAATTCTTGTATATGGAGCATATGGCCAAACGCCCATTGGAATTTTGTTGATGTTAATTCCGGTAAATACCATGTTCCATACACCATTTTCAAAGTAATCCCATTCATCGTTTCTGAATAAGTACTGCTGTTGGGAACCGGATGAAACCATCCCTTCAAACTTAGAGTCTGCAATAAATCCCCCTGATGACCATCCTTCTCCGTCACTGAGAACCGCACCACTGTGTGAGTTCAATCTTCTAAGAGATACTGCCTGTGAGTTTGCCCACATACAATATCCGTCAATTGTGAAGTTTTCCGCACCGCGCCAGAAGTTACATGTAGCGTTGTGCCACATCCAATCTGCATTTACCCAAAGTCCACGAATATTGGTTTCTGTCGGCATAACACCCAACCCGGAAACCTGTGTATAATATCCTACATTGACTTTAAGTGACTTATCATATTCTCCCGGCAGGAACATAATTGAATAACGTTCATCACCAAACTGATTTGTTTCCTGCTTCTGATAAATCTCATCCACCTGCTTCTGAACATCCTTGATGTCATCCTCTGTTGAAAATACGTAAGTATTTTCCCCGAAAACTTCTGCATCTGTCACTGCATCTCCATCAGAGATATATTCCAGTTTTCCCGTATTCGTTGATGCACTGTTTGTTACAGTTTCTTTCCCATCACTCTTCTTCTCACTTTTCTTTCCACCGCAGGCTGACAGCGAAACCACCATCACCACGCTTGTAAAAAGCACTAACCATTTTCTCATTGTTTTTTCTCCTCTTAAAACTTTTTATCTAGTCACATTTTCACCATATATAGGGAATGTGCCGTCGTCACAAAAAGAATATCTTTTTTCGCGCCACCAAAATCAAAGGTGGTTGGTCGTTCCGGAATATGAATTGTCTCTAAGTACTTGGAGTTATCATATACTTTAATCTGATCATCTCCTACATAGATTTTTTCATTAAACTTCTTTACTCTATAATCTCCCTCATTAATGAGTACTTCCGGTTTTTCCAATAATCCGTCCTGTCGCACATCACAGCGGAAAACTCTCTTATACATTTCATCTACGGAATACAATTTTCTTCCCGGTCTTGAACGTGACAAATTAGTTGCACGAATCAGGTCGTAATAGCACGGAATAATCGTAACACCATCCGGCGCCAAATAGGCTTTCTGCGGATTGTACTGTACAACCTCAGCAAAGTCACTTCCATCTCGCCAGCGGTTTCCCGGAATCAACACTCGTTCCGGTTCGATATCGCCTATATTAATTTTATGTAATTTCTCTATTTTTTTATTTCCTTTAATGGTAAAGACTACAATCTGCGCCTGTGGATTATACCAATATCCATAGGATGTTCCGTCGGAATCCGGTGGCAATTCATTGGTTATCAGTTTTCCTCTTCGAGTAGCCCCTTCCGGAATAGCATATTCTCCAACAACCACAATATTATCTCTCAAATCAAAGCCCAAAGAATTAATCTTGTATGGGGATTCAAAATACAGAGATAATTCCAACGTTTCATGATCTACCCGATAAATTTTCTTTGCCAGGCTGTCCAAGAAATAAAAATTCCCTTTGCCGTCACTGTTTCCTCCGTCAGCAAAACGGAATCCGGAATACAGTTTTACAGCCTGCTTTGAAGAATCCTGTATTTTTCCGATGATTGGAACTTTTACCTCAGTTTCTGTTTCCTGTTGCTCTTTCATTTTTTCTGCATAAACAGCATTTTTCTTTTCAGCCTTTCCGGTAATTTCAATAACTGCCGCCTGCCATGGTCTCACTTCCACACCACTATTAACATCTAGCAGAAAATTGTTAATTGTGTATTTCATCTGTGAGTAATTATGCACATTAAGAAATCTGATTTTCTCACAGTTCCATGTCTTCACACAGTAATCGAATGGGCTTTGCACAAAAACAGTTCTGAAACAATAAGTTGTCGCAAAGGTAATATTTTTACACTCAATCAGTTCAATCGGCTGAGCATGTTCACCTTCTGCTTTTTCCTCTTCACTCTGGAATCCGTAAATCGTTACATTTTCTGCCTTATACATTCTAATTTCACATCTTGCATGATGTTCCAAAGACAGGCAATAGATTTTTATCGGTTCCTTATTTTCCTTAATCAGTAATCCTGCACTGGCATACGGGCTGGCGGACCATACGTCTTTAAAGACACCGCCGCCTTCTATAATCAGACTTGGATGCTGATAGTCCCAAACTCTATTCACATCAATATCCCGGACACGTCCTTCGTCATAAGGCATATCAAATTCACCGGTCATTTTCACCAGGTATCCATGCCCACCGAAAAACTTCACATCATTCATATAAGATGATTCCGTTGCTTTCCATCGAACACCACACGCTCTCGGATTTCTTGCTCCGGAATCAATTCCCAGACCTGTAATGATGTTAAATCCCTTTGAAGTTTTAATCAACGGCTTTTCCGAACCGAAACCGGAAAAACTTTCCGTATTGTCTTCTATAAATATTTTTGTGGAAATCGGATTCATTCCCACAAGAATGTTGCCATCCCGCAATGTAATAGTATTGGTCAGCAGATACTCTCCCTGTGGAAAGTACAAACAATCATACCGCTCTACCAACGCCTGCAATTGCGCCGTATCATCAGTCACTCCGTCTCCGCAGACACCATATTCTTTCACATTAATCCACTGCTCCATTGGCGGCAGTTTCGGAATGTCACTTTCCAGAATGCCATAATTCAGTTCACCGGCAAAACGATAAATTTGGTCGTGAATCTGCTTATCCGGATAAATGTCCGAAGCCATAATTCCATGGACGTAACGCTTTACCGTACATTGATAATCCTCTACAGCAATATTTCGTCCGGTGTCTTTATACTCTGCAACATTTTCCACAGACTTCAACTGACAATCTTTCAAATTAACCTGTGTCAGAGAATTTTGATCCAGTGCAATGTTCAATACACTGTTCATATCCTCAAATACAGACTTCTCAATATATATTTTTTCAAAATATCCCTCTTCCACTTCAATAAAGTTTGATGTGTGCTTACAATGTACGCGAATCACATTCCATCCCACTTCTCTGGAACGGATTGCCGACTGCTTCTGATTAGAAAAGAAACAATCTACCATAACAAACGGCCATCCCGGAGAACACTTCGTGGAAATAATCCCATATTGTCCCCCATAAAAGGCAATATCTTCTATTTCATTTCCAACATCATAAATTCCTGCCATCCCCGACTCGATATGAATATCTATATGACTCAGGAAACAATGTTGCGCATAATGGGTTCGAAAAGCAACCGCATAGTCATTTCCTTTTCCCAGGCAAACATCCACATTGGACACAGCACTGTAGAAAGTTCCCGGATTTGCATCATGGCTTTCATCCATATCCGCCACAATTTCGCTAACAAACCAAAACAGATATCGATATCCGCCTTTAGCTGTCTCATCCGGTGTGTCAAATCCCGGTGCATTGTCCTGCAGAATAAATTTCGGTCTGGTTTTTCCATAACCAATCACGCGCACAGCCTTTGGAATTAAAATCTGCTTAGAAAGCAGGTATTCTCCCGAAGGCACAAAAAGGACACCATAACCTGCTTTCTTAAAAACAGCATTAATGGCATCCTGCAATTCTCCACTGACATCTACCGTCCCATCCGCGTGCTTTGTTTCAAAGTACACGGCATTCTCATCTGCCAGCTTCTGCTCATAAAAAGATCGTCCGTTCATAGGCTTTACCTCGTATTCATTTATTGTCCAAGAATTTTATATAGTAATTGATATAATTGTCCAGCTTCCTGCTGTGTCAAGGCAACGCACTGACCCATTTTTTCCGGCACGAGTTTTGCTTTTTCTTTTAACTGTTCTCCCTCTTTCGTAAGAGTAACAATCAGATTTCTTTCATCTTTTTCAAAACGCTTTCTCTCTACGTATCCTTTTGTCTCCAACTTTCGTAGAAGTGGAGTCAGCGTACCGGAATCTAAGTACAAATATTTCCCCAGTTCCTTTACATTTAACTGTTTATGTTCCCACATTACCATCATTGCAATGTACTGTGTATATGTCAAATCAAGTTCATCCAAAAAAGGTTTATACTTTCTCACAACTTCTTTTGCACAAGCATAAAGAGGAAAACAAATTTGATTCTCAAGTTTTAAACAATCATATTCGTTGTTTCCCATGTTTCCTACCTCTTATTCATTAATATATTATATTTATCAAACGTCAAAATTAATGTGTCTCGTTATACGCCTGTCGAACAGCCTTTGCCAACTGATCCGCACAGGATGTACCTCTCATACCACATGTATTTCCTAAAAGTTTTCCTTCGATTTCATCAACAGTCCAGCCGTCCACTAATTTTGAAATTGCTTTCAAATTTCCATTGCAACCGCCCTGGAACTGAATATTCGAAATCACGTCGTCATTAATATCAAATTTAATCTTCATCGCGCATACAGACTGCGTCTTAAAATTATATTCCATCATTTTCCTCTTTTCGTATAAAAACACTTATAATCATTATAGCAAAAAAACGTTTTCTTGCAACAGTTCAGCCACAAGAAATGTCCACTGTATAACGAAAAAAATACTTGTATTTTTTTCGTTATACAGTGGATGTTTCGGGTGCGCGGAGCGCCACATAGATGAGCAAAACTCATTTGCGCAGCAAATGACTGGTGACGCAGTCACCGTTTTGCGAATCGATGTGTGTGGCTGAACGTAATTTCAGCACGGAGCGCTTGCGCGATGTGTGTGGCTGAACGTAATTTCAGCACAGAGCGCTTGCGCGATGTGTGTGGCTGAACGTAGTTTCAGCACAGAGCGCCTGCGCGATGTGTGTGGCTGAACGTAGTTTCAGCACAGAGCGCCTGCGCGATGCGTGTGGCTGAACGCAGTTCCAACACGGAGCGCTTGCGCGATGTGTGTGGCTGAACGTAGTTTCAGCACAGAGCGCTTATTTAATAAGTCCCAACTTTTTATACGAAAA
>JAEFAB010000064.1 GCA_016292095.1 Eubacterium sp.
GTGGGTTTGTACCTTCAATTGCACCTTTACCCATTAAAGTATCACATACAGGAGCGTCTACTAAATCAGCAAACTTACGAACTTCTTCATGTGCTTCGGAAATTACAGCACCACCACCAATTAAGATAAACGGCTTCTTGGAAGCACTGATCATTTCAACAACTGTATCCACATCTTCTTCTACGATTGTGTCAGAAATACGTTCGATTGGAGCGATTTCCTTATTTGTGAATTCAATCTTGTTTGCAGTAACGTCTTTTGTAATATCTACTAATACAGGTCCCGGTCTTCCTGTTTTGGCAATCTTAAATGCCTTACGCATTGTATCAGCCAAATCACCGATTTCCTTTACAATAAAGTTATGCTTTGTAATCGGCATTGTAACACCTACAATGTCAATTTCCTGGAATGAATCCTTACCTAATCCTGATTTTGCTACGTTTGCTGTAATAGCAACCAATGGAACGGAATCCATATAAGCTGTAGCAATACCTGTAACCAGATTTGTAGCACCAGGGCCGGATGTTGCGAAACATACACCAACCTTACCTGTAGAACGTGCATATCCATCAGCTGCATGAGCTGCTCCCTGTTCATGGGAAACTAAAATATGGTTGATTTCATCACGATGATTGTAGAGTTCATCATAGATATTCAGGATTGTTCCGCCCGGATATCCGAATACTGTATCAACACCCTGTTCTTTTAAACATTCAATTACGATTTGTGAACCATTTAATAACATAGTATCTCTCCCTCACTTCCTATTTCTTTATCTCTAAAATAGCACCTCTGTTACCAGATGTAACCATTTCTGCATATCTAGCTAAGTAACCGGTAGTAACCTTAGGTTCCTTCGGCTGCCATTTTGCTTTTCTTGCTTCCATTTCTTCATCAGAAATATCTACATTCAAGCTATATTCAGGGATATTAATCTTAATAATATCTCCTTCTTCAACCAATGCGATTGGTCCGCCAACTGCAGCTTCCGGTGAAACGTGTCCAATAGATGCACCTCTGGATGCACCGGAGAATCTACCGTCAGTAATCAGAGCAACGCTTTCGCCAAGTCCCATACCTGCGATTGCAGAAGTAGGATTTAACATTTCTCTCATACCAGGGCCACCCTTTGGTCCTTCGTAGCGGATAACCACAACATCACCCGGATTAATCTTACCGCCCTTGATTGCTGCGATTGCATCTTCTTCGCATTCAAAGACTCTTGCAGGTCCTTCATGAACCAGCATTGATTCTGCTACAGCGGAACGCTTAACAACCGAACCGTCCGGAGCAAGATTTCCTTTTAATACTGCAAGACCACCGGTCTTTGTATATGGATTTTCAACCGGTCTGATAACTTCCGGATTTTTGTTAATACAATTCTTAATATTTTCACCAACAGTCTTTCCTGTTACTGTCATACAGTCAAGGTTCAACAATCCGAGCTTGCTGATTTCATTCATAACTGCATAAACACCGCCGGCTTCGTTCAGATCCTGCATATAAGTAGGACCTGCCGGTGCCAAGTGGCAAAGGTTTGGTGTCTTCTCACTAATTTCATTTGCAAATGCAATATCGAAATCAAATCCGATTTCATGAGCAATTGCCGGCAAGTGAAGCATACTGTTTGTAGAACATCCCAATGCCATATCAATTGTCAAAGCATTCAACATTGATTCTTTTGTAATAATATCTCTTGGACGAATGTTCTTACGATACATTTCCATAACAGCCATACCTGCGTGTTTTGCAAGTTTAATTCTTTCTGAATATACCGCAGGAATTGTTCCGTTTCCTGGAAGTCCCATACCAAGAACTTCGGTTAAACAGTTCATGGAGTTTGCTGTGTACATACCGGAGCATGAACCACAAGTAGGACAAACTTTTGCTTCAAATTCCTTAACCTGTTCCAATGTAAGATTTCCGGCTGCGTGTGCACCAACCGCTTCAAACATGGATGATAAACTTCTCTTCTGTCCCATAACATTTCCTGCCAACATTGGTCCACCGGAAACAAATACGGTAGGGACATTTACTCTTGCAGCTGCCATCAAAAGTCCCGGTACATTCTTGTCACAGTTTGGAATCATAACCAATGCGTCAAACTGATGAGCAAGCGCCATTGCTTCTGTACTATCTGCAATCAAATCTCTTGTCACAAGAGAATACTTCATTCCTGTATGTCCCATTGCAATACCGTCACAAACCGCAATTGCCGGGAACATTACCGGTGTACCACCTGCCATGGCTACACCCATTTTAACTGCTTCTGCAATTTTATCCAGGTTCATATGACCCGGAACAATTTCATTGTAGGAACATACAATACCAACTAAAGGTCTTTCCAGTTCTTCTTCTGTCATGCCTAATGCATTAAAAAGAGATCTGTGAGGTGCCTGCTGAATTCCTGTCTTTACTGCATCACTCTTCATATTTCTTACCTCCCTTAGATTCGTTCACAGATAGCATCACCCATTTCCTTACATCCGACTAAGGTCATGCCTTCTGACATAATATCAATTGTTCTAATATTGTCTTCTAATACTTTTTGAACCGCTGCTTCCACTGCATCTGCTTCTTTGTCCAAATCAAAGGAATAACGAAGCATCATTGCCGCACTGAGAACGGTAGCAATTGGATTTGCTTTATTCTGACCTGCAATATCAGGTGCAGCACCGTGGCTTGGTTCATAAAGTCCGAATTTATCTTCTCTTAAGCTGGCAGATGACAACATTCCGATGGAACCTGTTACCATGCTGGCTTCATCCGAAAGGATATCACCAAACATATTTTCCGTAACAACCACATCAAACTGTGCCGGATCCTTAACCAACTGCATTGCACAGTTATCAACCAACATATGTGTTAAAGTAACTTCCGGATAGTCCTTTGCTACTTCATTCACGATTTTGTCCCAAAGTCTGGAAGAGTCCAGAACGTTGGATTTATCAACGCTAATCACATTCTTGCGACGTTTCATGGCAATGTCAAATGCCTTAATCGCAATTCTTCTGATTTCGTCTTCATTATATGTCAATGTATCTGTTGCGGTAAGGACGCCATTCACCTCTTCAGTCTTTCTTTCGCCAAAGTAAAGACCACCGGTCAACTCTCTTACAATAATCATATCGAAGCCTGCGTCAGCAACTTCTGCTTTCAACGGACAAGCATCTTTCAATTCTTTGTAAAGATAAGCCGGACGTAAATTTGCAAAAAGGTTTAATCCTTTTCGAATCGCCAACAGTCCTGCTTCCGGTCTTAAATTTGGTGGTAAATCGTACCAGCTGTCTTTTCCGACGACACCGCCGACGGCTCCCAACAATACAGCATCATTTTCTTTTGCTGTTGCCAAAGCTTCATCGGTCAATGGAACACCATGTTTGTCAATGGAAACACCACCCATATCAACTTCAGTATAGTTGAAAGAATGTCCAAACTTTTCCCCTACGGTGTCAAGAACTTTCTGTGCTTCAGCGACGATTTCCGGTCCAATTCCATCCCCTGGAATCACTGCAACATTAAAATTCATTTGAGTTCCTCTTTTCTCTAATAGTTTCATTTTCTGTAGTATTTCCATAACATTTTATGAAAAATAGTCCTAGAAACCTACAGTAACTGTTAAATTATACAGCAAAAGTGATGACATTTCAACCTGTTACACAGAAAAAGACAGGCTTGAGAACCTGTCTTTTGCATCTGATATTAAATTTCTTATTCTTCTACTTTTTCCACATCAACAATTGCCTGCTTCTGCATTGGAATACGGCAATTTTTGTTATTTCCGAATTCAACAATCACAGTATCATCCTGAATATCAATAATCATTCCGATAAAACCGCTGGTTGTCAATACGGTATCACCGATTTCCAAGTCAGCCAAAAGATCTTTCTGTCTCTTTTCCTGGTTTCTCTGTGGTCTGATCATCAGGAAATACATCAGTCCGAAAATAAATACAATCCAAACAATACTGAACAATCCCATTCCTGAAGATGCGCCTGCTCCTTCTGCCAATAAAAACATATCTATGTCCTCCTATTTCTGTTCCTTTTCTTTAAAACCGGCTAACTTTGCCGCCTTATATTCTTTGAAGGTTCCGGATGCAATTGCCTCCCGAATTTCCTCCATCATTGTATTATAAAAATATAAATTATGCAACACGCATAAACGCATTCCCAACATTTCCTTTGCCTTCAGCAAGTGTCTGATGTAAGCTCTGGAATGAAGGCTACAAGCAGGACATCCACAGCCTTCTTCAATCGGTCTGCTGTCCTTTTCATACTTAGCGTTAAAAAGATTCATCTTGCCGTGATTGGTGTATACATGTCCGTGTCTTCCGTTTCTGGATGGGTAAACACAGTCAAAGAAATCCACCCCACGGTCTACAGCTTCCAGAATATTTGCAGGAGTTCCGACTCCCATCAAATATACCGGTTTATCTTCGGGCAGATGCGGTACCACTGCTTCAATCACACGATACATTTCTTCGTGACTTTCTCCAACTGCCAGTCCGCCAATCGCATACCCTTCACAATCAATCTTTGAAATTGCTTTGGCATGCTCAATACGAATATCTTCGTAAACACCACCTTGATTAATTCCAAACAACATCTGCTTTTTATTAATGGTATCTTCCAAACTGTTCAAACGGTCCATTTCCTTTCGGCAACGTTCCAGCCATCTGCTGGTTCTGTCTACGGATTTCTGAATATAACGTCTGTCCGCTTTACTGGATGGACATTCATCAAACGCCATGGCAATCGTCGAAGCAAGATTGGACTGAATCTGAATACTTTCTTCCGGACCCATAAAAATCTTTCTTCCATCAACATGGGAATTGAAGTATACCCCTTCTTCTTTAATTTTTCGCAGCTTTGCCAGGGAAAATACCTGAAACCCGCCGGAGTCTGTTAAAATCGGTTTATCCCAGTTCATAAACTCATGCAGTCCACCCAGTTCTTTTACAATATGATCGCCGGGTCTTACATGAAGATGATATGTATTGGACAATTCCACCTGACATTTAATGTCTTTCAGGTCTTCCGCTGCAACAGCACCTTTAATTGCCGCTGCGGTTCCTACATTCATAAACACCGGAGTCTGGATGGTTCCATGCACCGTTTCAAAGGTTCCTCGCTTTGCAGCACCGTCTTTTGCTAATATCTTAAACATTTCATTTCTCCATTCATTCATTGAAATATCATTTTTCTGCAAATCTGTTTCATTATATAATTAAAGACTTTTCTTCGCAAGTAATTCTTTCTTATTTATTATAAACTGCATTTGCTATTCTGATTTGAAATTGCTATAATACATACAGTTTATTTGAAGGAGGTTCTCATGGCAGGATCAACATTTGGAAATATATTTAAAATCACAACCTGGGGCGAATCTCACGGCAAGGCATTAGGTGTTGTTGTGGATGGTTGTCCGGCAGGCATTGAACTTTCAGAGGACGACATTCAGTCCTTTTTAAATCGTAGAAAACCCGGTCAGTCTTCTTTTACTACACAGAGAAATGAAGATGACCGTGTAGAAATATTGTCCGGTGTGTTTGAAGGGAAAACAACCGGAACACCGATTTCAATGGTTGTCTTTAACAAAGACCATCATTCCGCTGATTATTCACAGATTGCGAACTGCTATCGTCCGGGACATGCAGATTTTACATTTGATGCAAAATACGGTTTCCGTGACTACCGCGGTGGCGGACGTTCTTCCGGTAGAGAAACTATTGGACGTGTTGCAGCCGGTGCGATTGCTTCCAAAATTTTGGAACAGTTAAATATTCAGGTTCTTTCCTACTCAAAGGAAATTGCAGGGATTGGGATTAATTACGATAAATTTAACACTCAAGAAATACTAAAAAATCCAATGTATATGCCGGACAAAGATGCTGCGGATGCGGTTGCAGAAGTTGCAAAAGAAAAGATGGCAGAAATGGATTCTATTGGTGGCATTATCGAATGTAAAGTCTCCGGAATGCCGGCCGGTGTTGGAGAACCTGTTTTCGACAAGTTAGATGCAAACCTTGCTAAAGCAATCATGTCAATCGGTGCCGTCAAAGGTGTAGAAATCGGTGATGGCTTTGCCGTAGCAAACTCTTTCGGTTCTACCGATAATGACGGTTTTGAAATGAAAGATGGTGTTTTTGAAAAAACTTCTAACCATGCCGGTGGTATTTTAGGCGGAATGAGTGACGGATCTGATATTGTATTGCGTGCAGCAATCAAGCCTACTCCTTCCATTGCCCAAACACAAAAGACCGTTAATAAAGACGGAGAAAATATTGAAATCAACATCAAGGGACGTCATGACCCGATCATAGTACCAAGAGCTGTTGTGGTTGTCGAGTCTATGGTGGCAATCACTCTGGTGGATGCATTATTTACCAATATGACATCTCGAATGGATAACGTGAAAGATTTTTATAAATAGAAAATAAGAGCTGGTGAAAGCGATATATTATCACTTCCCAGCTCTTTCAAATTACTTTATCAAATACATATCGTTGTAAACCATTACAGTTATAATATCATTGACTTTGTATGGCCGACGAGGTTTTTTTAAGTCATAATGAATAATTTTCTTTCCCTCTATTGTATCTACTTTCATTACACAGATTTGCCCAGGAAAATCATTGTATCGAACATTAGAATTTTGATATCCAAGTACTGTCCCCTGACACTCAGTTCCATTTTTTTTAACTTGAACATTTTTGTATATATTAATCACTATAATTGCAAAAGGGATAAGGCCTATCATCAAAAATACAATAGACATTATAGTTGCTGCGCCTAGGTTATTTACACTGGCTGATTGAATATTTTCCGGGTTCGACATAGAAATTGCCAAAAATCCTCCAATAAAAGTAAAAGGAATTGCAAAGAAAAACGGAAACACAACATTCCAAAACGTTAAACATGCCACGATACATTTCGAATCAGCCTCAATAAAACAATTGTCATTATAGTCAAAAACTTCAAAATTCATACTTCTCCTTCTAAAAAAAGAGGCTGCCAAATGACAGCCCTTTTAACTATTCTTTTTTATTACTGATATAACGGATACTTGTCTGTTAATTCTTTTACCATAGCCTTAACCTTTTCTGTATTTGCTTCTGCATCATCAGCGATTAACGCCATACATTCAGCAATTGTATCCATATCTTCTGCGTTTAATCCACGAGTTGTTACAGCAGGTGTACCAATTCTTACACCGGATGTAATTCCCGGTTTCTGTGGATCGTTTGGAATCGCATTTTTGTTACATGTAATATTTGCTGCATCTAATGCAATTTCAAAATCTTTACCTGTAACATTCTTGCTTCTTAAATCAACAAGCATTAAGTGGTTATCTGTACCACCGGATACCAAATCAAATCCTCTGTCAGTTAATCCCTTTGCAAGAGCCTGTGCATTTTCAGCAATCTGCTTTGCATAAGCCTTGAATTCATCAGATAATGCTTCTTTGAAGCATACTGCCTTTGCTGCAATCACGTGCATTAAAGGACCACCCTGGATTCCCGGGAATACTGCTTTGTTTAATTTATGTTCTAATGCAAATTCTTCGCTGGATAAGATTAATCCTCCACGAGGTCCACGAAGAGTTTTATGTGTTGTAGTTGTTGTTACGTGAGCATAAGGGATTGGGCTCTGATGAACACCTGCAGCTACAAGACCTGCGATGTGAGCCATATCTACCATTAAGAATGCTCCAACTTCGTCAGCGATTTCTCTGAACTTCTTGAAATCGATTTTTCTAGGATAAGCGCTGGCACCTGCTACGATTAACTTTGGCTTTGCTTCCTTTGCGATCTTTAATACTTCATCATAATCGATAAATCCTTCTTCGTTTACTCCATAAGGAACAATATTGAAGTATGTACCGGACATATTAACCGGTGAACCATGTGTTAAATGTCCACCTGCATCAAGGCTCATTCCCATTACAGTATCGCCAGGTTTTACCAATGCGAAAAATACTGCCATGTTTGCCTGTGCACCTGAGTGAGGCTGAACGTTTGCGTATGTACAACCGAAAAGTTCTTTTGCTCTTTCTCTGGCAAGTTCTTCTACGATATCTACATATTCACATCCACCATAGTATCTCTTTCCGGGATAACCTTCCGCATACTTATTTGTTAACTGGCTACCCATCGCTGCCATAACAGCTTTGCTGACAATGTTTTCAGACGCAATTAATTCCAAATGGCTCTGCTGTCTGTCATTTTCCTGCTGGATTGCTGCAGCAACTTCAGCATCAGCATTCTTCACTTCATCAAAAGTAAACATATATAAATCCTCCATTATGTATCGCACCGCTTTTGCGGTGCTGTTTTTTCGTATATTGGCTAACCGCCCACTAGTATATACTTTATCATATTCTGTTCATTTTTGAAACGCATTTTAGGGAAAAATATCAAATATTCCCTAAGATTTTTAATTGGTTGTGTTTTCGCAAGGGTTCGGTGTTGGTTCGCAACCACACTTATTAAACACAAACTGATTTCCGTCATCCCGCTCGCATGGCGGTTCCACATCTTTCAGGCGGCCTTCACACTTTGGCGGTTCCAATTCCAGTGGTTTGATTTCTCTGGAAAGCAATCCGCTTTCCACAAAGTCAAGACAGGTATTCTGATCGTCCGTTAATCCTGCTTTCGGTGGGATTGGTTTTCCTTCCTGAGCAATCTTGTACGTCTCGTAATATACCGTCCGAAGGAACAATGAAATTCCGGCTGAAAAAGTACCTGTTACCGAGTTATAATTCATTGCTTTTGCAACAACCGTTGCATTAATCCCATTGACAACCATGTTACCGTCCGGCAAAAATCCAACCGTATTAATTACCGGTGTTCCTTCCGCTGCAGTATATCCCACACCATATGGGGTGTAAAGTTCTACCGTAACGGAATCCGGATTTGTTTCCGGATCCAAGTAAGTTGCATCCGGGCTGGTGGTACTTCCCGGCAGATAATTTGCCGTAATCTCGGTTGAGGTCAGGTAGTTATTGTATTGGTCAAAAAGCTTTGCCAAAAATGTCACTGAAACATTGGTCAACACTACGGTACTGCAGTTTGCACGGTTTCCTGTCGAAACCGTTGTTCCCGGAATCCCTTCACCGGCTTCCGTAAACGTCACATCAATAACATCCAATCTGGCACAGGCTGCGGTTGGATACGCTTCTAAAACAGTTTCCGGAATTGTTACCGGCCTGCAGATATTGATTCCGATTTCATCATAAACCACCGGTGCATAAACAGATAATAATTTCGGCCTACCACTGATTGCCACGTTGCAGACTCCACCCGTGCAATTGCATCCGCATGATTCTCCACATCTTCCTTGAACCATAACATCCTCCTTTTGTTTTTACTATATTTTATGCATTCCCATTCTTTATGTTCTAATCTCATTCTTTTATGAATAAAAAATAATAAAGTCTGTAAAGGAGAATCTCTATGGAAAAATATGAAATTGTAACCCTTGGTTCCGGACAGCCCCTCATTCTTTATCAGGAGAACGAAACCGTCTATATGTATACCATTTATTCCGGTCGTATTCAGTCTCACGGTAAGGTTTTTGATGATGTATCCGGGCAAATTATGCTTGCATCCGGTGAGAAACATTATCTTGCTTACCTGTCCACTTCCCAGAGGCTTCGTCTTTACCGTTTAAAAGAGATGCGCTTTGTGGAGCTGCTTTCTCTCCAAAATGCAGATTCAAAGACTGATGAATTTGTAAAAGCATCTCTGGTTCCTTTTCAGGGCAAGTTTTTGCTCTTTTATATCACCCATCATCCGGAAAACAGTTCCAATGCTCTTTTTTTCATTGATTTGGATTCCTTGCAGAAGAGTTCTCTTCTATATCAAGGAAACTACTCTTTCGCGGATTTCCAAATTTCACCGGTACATAATCAACTCCTTATTTCATTAAGTACCAAAGAGCAAAACAACTTCCTTTTTCTCGATGAGTCCTTACAGCCGATTTCTGCAAAACAGTTTTCCTTTGCTTCCAACAAGAATGACGCTCAGATTGCCCGGTTAGAAAAGGAACTTCAACAGAAAGAGGAAGAAATTCGTTCTTTGAAAAACACTCAGAAACATATTGCCGACCAATACAATGAATTGGCCGAATATTCCGGACAATTGCAGGAGGAATTAAGAAAAGTCCGATATTTGTAACAAACATCGGACTTTTTCTACAACATAATAAGTTCCGTAACAAAGACCACAACACAACTTGCCACAGCCACACGAAACAGATTTCCGTCTTTCCACGCTAGAATAATACCAACCACTAAAGCCAGAATCCCGGAGACCGGTGTCTGGGTGGCAGTAACAATTGCCGGAAATGTCATTACTGATAACGTTACATAAGGAACGTAATACAGAAAGGACCGGATATATGTATTTTTAATTTCTCTTCGAATTAATATAATTGGCAAAATGCGAATCATATAGGTCGCAATGGTCATTGCCAAAAAACATAGATAGAAATTATGATTCATTTAGTCTTCTTCCTCCAGTTCTCGAATCGGATGAATAATTGTAAACCCACCTGCAATAACCACTGTAAGTACAATGATTTTAATTCCGTTGCTCAGGTCTTTTACCACCGGAATAATCGTGGATAAATAACTCATTAAAAAGCTGATTACAATCACAAGGGCAACCGCCCGGTTTTTCTTCCCTTCCGGAATAATGCATGCTAAAAACATTCCGTAAAGTCCCACACTTAAAGCACTGACTACATTTCCCGGTAATGCATTCCCAAGAATAACACCTAAGGCTGTTCCCAAAACCCATCCCGGAGATGCCACGGCAGCCATACCAAAGATATAGTAAGGATTTAATTTTCCGGGTCTGGACATTGCCGCTCCGAAGATTTCGTCAGTAACAAAATATCCCATCACCAATCGTTTCCATAACGCTGTATCTTCCGGTATTTTCTGACTCAAAGCACAAGACATCAACAAATATCTTGCATTAGCTACCATTTCCATCAGCACAAGAACCAAAATTCCTGCCCCTGCACCATATAGCGAAAAGGCAATGTATTCTCCTGCCGATGCATGCAGTCCGAAACTTGCCAAAGCTGATTGTAAGGCAGTCACACCAATACGCTTTGCCTGAATTCCCAAAGTAAAAGCCACTGCCAAATACCCCAGGGCAATAGGAATTCCGGTTTTCATTCCTGCTTTAAATACATTTCTATTTGTATGTTCCATCATTTCATCTCATTTCCATTACCAAATTTTGATCAACAATAACTTTCCGTCTGCCACAGAAACCTCTGCCGTTTTCCCCGGCAACACTTCATTGCTGATTCCGTACTGATATTCACAGGTGATTGTTTTTTGATCTAAAGGATATTTTGCATTCTTAATGATAATCCCATTTGCAGTCCCCGAAATATTTAACAGAGAAAAATAAGAATATCGGTCAGGAATGTGTACCGGCTTTTCTACCACAACTTCCATTTCCGAATAGTCATCCAAAATCACTCCATGTTTTCCCTGCTGTTCCAAAAACAATAACACTGAAACATTTCCCAGTGTATGGTCCAACCGGTTTCCTACCATACCAAGAAGCAGAAATTCATCAAACCCTCTCTTCACCGCTTCCTTCACGGCATAAACCGAGTCGGTATCGTCCTTCTCGCAAGGAAGCACAATGGTTTCAACCGCAACATTTGGTTTTGTAAAAGAATCAAAATCCCCTACAATCAAATCCGGCTCGTAGCCCAGTTCCGGCTGATGCTTCAATCCACTGTCGCAATAAATATAAAAATCATTCGGTGACAAAAACTGCTTCACCTTGGAATAATTCGCAATATCAGCACCGCCTATAATAATACATTTCTTCATCTTCTTCAAGTTTCCTTTTTATTATTCACTCTGCATTTAAGCAGTTCTATTCTAGCACGTTTTTTATCAATTGAACACATGCGTTCTTATTGATTTCCACTTCGCTCCAATCAATAAGCGACGGACATTCGCCGAATGTCCGTCAAAATAAAAAGAACACGTAGCAGATTTTCATGCGAGCATGAAATCTTGCTACGTGTTCTTTTTATTTTAAGCCGTTTGGCTCATTGTTTTCGCCTAGTTGTTGATTAACTTGCCGCTTTCATCGTTCCAGCTGTAAAGCTTTCTGATTTCTTCACCAACTTTTTCTGATGGATGTTCAGCAGCTAATTTTCTCATAGCCTTGAAGTGTACCTGACGTCCGCCTTCTGACATATCAAGTAAGAATTCCTTAGCAAATGATCCGTCCTGGATATCTGCAAGTACTTTCTTCATAGCTTTCTTTGTTTCTTCTGTGATAATCTTAGGACCTGTGATGTAATCACCGTATTCTGCTGTGTTAGAGATAGAATATCTCATTCCTGCAAAACCTGACTGGTAAATAAGGTCTACGATTAACTTCATTTCGTGGATACATTCGAAATAAGCATTTCTTGGATCATATCCAGCTTCTGTTAATGTTTCGAAACCTGCCTGCATTAATGCACAAACACCACCACAAAGTACTGCCTGTTCACCGAATAAGTCAGTTTCTGTTTCTGTTCTGAATGTTGTTTCAAGAACACCAGCTCTAGCACCACCGATTGCTAATGCGTAAGCTAATGCCATATCAAGAGCCTTTCCTGTAGCATCCTGTTCTACAGCTACTAAACAAGGAACACCCTTTCCTTCCTGGTATTCTGAACGAACTGTATGTCCTGGTCCCTTAGGAGCGATCATTGTTACGTCAACGTCTGCTGGTGGTACGATACATCCGAAGTGAATGTTGAAACCGTGAGCGAACATTAACATATTTCCTGCTTCAAGGTTTGGTTCAATTTCATTTTTGTATAAATCAGCCTGCTTTTCATCATTGATAAGAATCATAATGATATCAGCTTTCTTTGCAGCTTCTGCAGCAGTGTATACTTCAAATCCCTGCTTTACTGCTTTGTCCCATGACTTACTTCCTTCATAAAGACCGATGATAACATTACATCCTGATTCTTTTGCATTTAAAGCATGTGCATGACCCTGGCTACCGTATCCGATAACGGCGATAGTCTTTCCGTCTAATAATGAAAGATTACAATCTTCCTGATAATAAATTTTTGCTTCTGACATAATACGCCTCCATATGTATTTTTATATATTAACTGTGTATTACAGTTATAAACTATTTTGTTTCTCTGGAAAGTCCTGTGATACCTGTTCTTACAAGTTCTAAGATTTCATAATCTTCTAACAATGTAAGGAAGGCCTGGAGCTTAGACTGGCTACCAATAATTTCAATCATAAGACTGTCTTTTTCAACATTTACAATATTTGCTCTAAAGATTTCTGTCATTGCATAAATCTGCTGTCTCTGCATTGCATCTGTCTTAACCTTAACAAGAATTAATTCTCTTGTTACAGAACTGTTTGGCTCCAACAAATCAACTTTCTTGATGTCTTCCAACTTAGAAATCTGTTTGATAATCTGTTCAATAATGTCATCATCACCGGTAACAACAATTGTCATACGTGAAAACTTTGGATCTTCTGTTTCACCAACAGTAAGACTGTCAATGTTATATCCACGTCTGCTGAAAAGTCCGGCTACTCTGTTCAGTACACCTGATGTATTGTCAACTAATACTGATAATACTTTCTTATTCATATGTAAAACCTCTTTTCCTAGATTTTCGCTCCTAATATAGTACCACAGATAAAAACTTGTTGCAATAGTTTCGTTCTCTAATACAACACAGAAAGAAAAAGCCCATAAATATGAGCTTTTTCAAAAATCTTATTATTTAGTTATTCAAAATAATAGGGATAATTTCGATTTCATATAATGAATATCCGTATCCTGTTCCTCTCAGATTTCCTTTTACTTTTACATATCTGGTGTATTCAGGAACGAAAGCTTCTACAGTATCGAAATTGTAGTTATTCGTTACTGTTTTCTTGTTGTACCACTGCTCTCCATCTTCAGAGAATAGAATTTCATAATCTCTTCCAAGGGCAGCTTCCCAATGAAGATTAATTCTTCCAACCGGGATTGATTCTCCCAAATCTACAACAATCCATTCATCATCCGTCCACTGTGAAGACCAACGGGTATTCATGTCACCGTCGCAGGCGTAGTTTGCCGGAACTCCGGCATTTTCTTCACTGGAGGCAGTTGCTGTTTTTCCAATGGCAACATTTTCATTTGAGTAAGTATATCCGGAATAGATTAGTCTTCTTCCTCCGGTTGACTGTGTTGTTGTTTCAGGTGCAACAGTAGTTGCCTCTGTTGTTGGCTCTACAGTTGTCGGAGCAACCGTTGTCTGTTCCTGTGTTGTCGTTTCTACACCAGGACCGAACACCTTCATTTCATATATCGAATATCCATATGTTGTATTTCGGCTAGTACCTACAAGTTTAACGAATCTGGCATAAACATTACCAAGTGCATCTGTTGTAATTTCAGAATTCTGCGCATTTCCGGCAATTTTATTCCACTGATTTCCATCAATCGAAACATAGACATCGTAAGATGCTGCTCTTGCAGTTTCCCACTTAATTTCGGTTCTGGAAACATTATAGATTTGTCCTAAATCTACATAAATCCACTCATCATCTGTCCAAGCAGATGACCAACGGGTATTGTCATCTCCATCAAATGCCTTTTCTGCACTCAAGGAATCATTTTCCATTGAAGAAGCATATGCCGGCTTGTTTAATGCCAAATTTACAACCGGACTAGCTGTAGTTTCATATAAGCTCCAATTAACCGTGGTGATATACTGTACGGAATCTGTTGATGTGATTCCATGATATTTTGAACGAACTGCATAATTTAACGAACCATTAATATCAGTCGTATCATTTAGAACAATTTCATTATTGGTTGTTGTAGCAACTTTTACACCCTGATCATAAACTTCGTATTCATAACCTTTTGCAGTCATTTGTTCTGTTACATTCCATGACAATTTCACTTTATGATAGCCTAAAACCGTTGCAGTTAAATTTGTAGGAGCAAATACATATTCGTTCAATGTACAACTATCCGCATTTCTAACATATGTTTTGTCAGCCCATACCTGTATTTCATTTAAAGAAATTGTTTCGCTACAGTCTGTATACACAATCTTAAGAGCTTTCATTCTACGTCTTGCAACAGTATTACTCATCAGATAATATCTGCGCATTCCTGAAATTGTTCCGGTGCTGTTGTAACCAATATTATAGAAGTTTACCCCATCTGTTGAGTAATAAATTTTAAAGTTAGCACTGTATGTACCGGAATAGTTTAGTATTAACATATTTACATCGTAAGTCTGATCAAAGTTCAATACGATGTTCTGTGTTGTACCGCTGGCAACAGCACCCTTTGTCGAATTATTGTGATCATTAAAGTTACCAACCGGATATTCTGCTACCGGATTAGAGACTGTAATATTTGCCTGTGTTGCCACATTATACAAGTCTGTCTCTTCCCCTTCAAAAGTATCTGATTCACTGTAACCGTCTGCGGTTTGAACACATCGCTCAGCATTCACAACTCCATGGTTAAACTTTGAAGCTGTCTCAAAATCATAAAGGTGACTGTCTGTATTTTGCATAATTCTTCCGACATCAAATGGCGAGAGATTTGGATTCACAGATAACATCATTGCAGCCACTGCAGCAGTTGCTGGTGAAGCAAATGATGTTCCATCCATCATAGATACTGTACTACTAGTTCTAATACATGGGATACTTTTTCCCGGTGCACATATATCTACTTCCGGACCATAATTTGAGAAGGATGCTTTCATATTGCAGGAATCTACAGCACCTACACTAATTACATATGGTGAATCTCCCGGATAAAAAATTCCTGAAGAATTATCATTTCCCGCAGCGCCAATCAATGTAATACCTACACGATACAATTTCTTTAAGTATGTATCATAAACCGTATTAACCCCTAAACTTCCAAAACTCATATTAACAGCCTGCGCGCCATGATTGTATGCATAATCCAATCCTTCACAAACGGCGCTGGATGGCAAACGGTAATCGCCATACTCTTCATAATATCTTGAAGCATTAATCGCAAGAATATCGACAATACTATTGTCATATCCGCTGGCAACACCGGAAATATATTTTCCATTATTGGATTCTGCTGCAATTGTTCCAATAACTGCAGTTCCATGGTACGCAAGAGCCGGATATGTCACTTCTGTAATTGGTTTATGCTCAATCACGTCATATGAATCATCTGTAATAATATTTGCGATATCTTCGTTATCGTAGTAACAGCCAACATCAATCACAGCCACTTTAACCTTCTGATGTTCATGAGTGTTTAAATAATCCCATGCCCCTTTAACATGCATAGTATCAAAATGATAGGATGAGCTCCAATTCTGATCATTGGTTAAGGAAAGTACTTCCGGACTGATTGTCGGTGAGTCTGCATTATCTAAATCTGTTGGTTCAGCCAAATCATTGCTATCAGCAGCCTGTACAAAACTATATTCTGCAAAGTCGTCTGATGCCATATCAACAGTCTTTTCCATGGAAATTTCGATTACAGTCATGTAATCACCTGTATGTATTTTGTAGCATTTTTTAAGTTTTGCATCCTGTGCTTTACAAACATCTTCAATTTCCTTCTCTGATAAATCAGAATCAAAAATTGCATTGATTTCCCCCGGAATGTAACCATTCTTTACACCTTTTGCGCGTTCCTTTGCTGCTTTTTTATAATTAGCAACAACCCTTTCTCCCCTTTTGTCCAAAGTGGCAGTAAAGTTTTTAAGCTGCTTCTTATCATTTTTCTTATAGTAAGAAGTCATTGCAGCATTTAATGCCGCTTTATAATCTTCTGTATTTTTATAAGAGTTTACTTTCTTCGCAGCTTTTACACCATCTTTAAGTGCATCCTTTGCTACATTGTCCAGTTCCTTTTTCGGCAGTTTTGTCAATTTAATTTCATCATAAACTGTCTTCTGCTTTGCAACTGCTGTTTTGGTTTTTTCCTTTGGTACAAACATATTTAATGCACCCAAAGCCAAAGCCAAGGATAAAGCAATCGCCAATGTTTTTTTGATTTTACTTCTCATAAATAACCTCCTATTGTAAAAATCGTTAGAATTTTACCACATTTTTATTCTTTTGTATATATTTTGTACACTCGCAATAATATTTTACACCTTTTTAGAACATTTTCCACCTTGATGCAAAAAAAGAAAAAGCCCAAAATCTGGACTTTTTCTTTTTTCAAATATCTATATTTTCTTTATTTAATGAACAATTACAGGCATTCCAATATATGCTTTTGAATAAATTTTCTTCATTGCTGCCAACGGTGTATTAACACATCCGTGGGATCCATTTCCTTTATAGATACTTCCACCATATGCTGATCTCCATGTACTGTCATGAATTCCCTGGCCATCTCCGGTAAATCCTAACCAGTAATTTACAGTAACATCCCAAGAACTTCCACCATAGGAACCTCTTAATCTACATGGAGAAGATTTACTTCTTACCTGATGATGTCCCTTTGTGGTAGACAATGCACCTGCATTTCCGGTAACAACCGGAGTCTTCACATACAGTTTTCCATGAACATACATATAAAGCATCTGTTTTTTGATTGATACTTCTACCCAGGTACCATCTTCGACGTCACCGCTGTATGCATCAACTTCTGCGGCGGAACTCTTATATTTCTTTTTGTTCCACTTTCTGATTGCTTTTACAGAGTACTGAATGGTAACTGCTTCACCTTCATATTTGTCAGTATACTTTGTCTTCTTTGTTGTCTTAATTAACTTTCCGTCTCTGTATACTTCATAAGAGCCGGCATTCTTTACTTTCTTCCATGTTAACTGAATCTTATTATCGGATCCTTTTTTCTGTTTCAACTTTTTCGGCGTTGCAAGGTTTGTCATATCTTTAACGCCCTTAGCGCTACTTACAGCGCTGTTTGCTCCGGATGCTCTTTTTGCAACAACTTTGTATCCGTAAACTTTACCACTCTCTAACTTGTTGTCAGAATATGTATTATGAGAAGCCTTTACGGTTTTAACCAAAGTATAGGCACCCAGTTTTCCCTTGCTTGTTTCCTTGGCACGGTATATATCATAACTCTTTGCCTTAGAGTTTTTTGCCCACTTAATTGTAATAGACTTCGCTGATTTCTTTTCAACTTCAACTTTATCTACTGCACTTGGCTTTGTGAGGGTCATAACCTTTGCCGCTTTGCTGCGGGTTTTGGTTTTACCGGATACACGATATGCATAAACAGTATATCTGTATTTTGTTGCCTGCTTTAATTTCTTGTCTGTAAAAGATGTGGCTGTTACTTTTTTAATCTTCTTCATGCCGGACATCTTTCCGTTTTTCTTTTCAACAGAACGATAAATCAAGTAAGATGTAGCATTCTTTGATGCCTTCCATGTAATTGATACACTGTTTGTTGTTACAGCGTAAACTCTTAAATTACTTACCGCTGCCGGTGTAATCTTCTTTACTGTTTTTTTCGTTGTTTCTTTTTCAGTCTTTTCTGTCGTAGACTGTGTCTCCGTTTCAACGTCGGTTGTATTTGTTTCAGGTTCCACCGCCTGAACAGTGTAAGACTTTTCTGTTCCGGTTCCAAAGCCAATTGAAAAATCTGCTGTTGTAATAACCATTACAAGTGCTAATACATAAGCTAACATCTTCATATTCTTCATAATACTCTGCTCCTTTTGATAACAATTTTTCCTCTATATTAATATCATTGCCTAAGCATAATTTGATCTAGCACTATTCAAAATATAATTTATTTATCAAATTCTGTAAAGAAAAAATTTAAAAAAGAAAAAGTCCATAACCGGACTTTTTCGTGAAAGCTGATGACGGGAATTGAACCCGTGACCTCTCCCTTACCAAGGGAACGCTCTACCCCTGAGCCACATCAGCCTGCTTTTCAGCAACGAAACAATGATAGCACATTTCATATCATTTGACAACATATTTTCTAATAAAAGTAAACGGAACAACAGCTATGAGATTTTTCTTTAAACATGTTAAATCATCTTCTTTGCCGAACAATTTCGTAAGCCAAGACTCCGGTTGCCACAGAAGCGTTTAGAGAGTCAATATCCCCAGCCATTGGAATGGATGCAATAAAGTCACATTTTTCTTTCACAAGACGGCTGACACCTTTTCCTTCATTTCCGATCACCAGTCCAATCGGGCCTTTCAAGTCTAGGTCATACATTGTGGTTCCGCCCATATCTGCACATACAAACCAAAGTCCTTCTTTCTTCAACTCTTCAATGGTTTTGGATAGGTTTGTTACCTTTGCCACCGGAGTGTAATTAAGCGCCCCGGCAGATGTTTTTGCTACGGTTGCCGTCAGACCGGTTGCACGATGTTTCGGAATAATAACTCCATGAGCACCTGCAAGATTTGCCGTACGAATGATTGCCCCTAAATTATGTGGGTCTTCTATATCATCCAGCAAAATAATAAAAGGTGCTTCCCCCTTCTCTCCTGCATTTTTCAAAATATCCTCCACACTTGCATATTCATAAGCTGCAAGATATGCAATCACGCCCTGATGACGTCCGGTCTCGGACATCTGATCTAAGCGCTCTTTCTTTACATAATTGATTACGGTATCATGCTTCTTTGCTTCACGGATTACCGTGTTCATGGAACCTTCCTTGCAATGTTCCAAAACAAAAAGCTTATCGACTGTCTTTCCTGCACGATAAGCTTCAATCACCGCATTTCTTCCTTCTATGGTAAATTCTTCGTATCTCATTCTTTTTCCTCTCCGATTTTTTCCAATCCAATGCGGATTAATTCCATCATTCGCTCTGATTGTCCTGTCAGATAAAGCCATCCCATTAACGCTTCAAAGCCTGTCGCTGTACGATAATCGCTCATAGATGCGTTCTTTGCTCTTGTTACGGCTTTGGCATTTCTGCCACGCTTGTAAATGGTCAGTTCATCTTCTGTTAGCAACTCCTGAATTGCAAAAATCATCTTTGCCTGGGCCTGTGCTTTAACCAGCTCAGAAGCGGCTTTATGGATTTTATTGACCTGACGGTTTGCTTCATCCACAATCACAGTACGGATTACAATTTCGTAGATTCCATCTCCGATATACGCTAAGGTTAACGGAGAGTAATCTACGATATTGATGTCTTTTAAATTCATCTGTTCTTTTATAATCTGAAAAATATCATTCATAACTTAACTTCTGGACCACTTGGTTCCTTCTCTTGTATCTTTTAAGACAATTCCTTTTGCAGCAAGTTCATCACGAATGCTGTCAGCTAATGCAAAGTCTCTGTCTTTCTTTGCCTGCGCACGCTTCGCAATCATTTCTTCAATATATTCTTCGTCACCTACTACAATTGCTTCTTTTTCCAAAATCACACCAAGAACGTTGCATAGCTTTTCAAGAATTTCATAAAGCTTTGTTGCAAAGTCTTTTGTGCTTCCTTCATTCAATTTGCTGTTTGTATATTTTACATATTCAAATACTGCGGAAATGGCATTTGCTGTATTGCAGTCATCTTCCATAGCACTCTCAAATTTTGTCACATAAGCCTGAGCATCCTTCAGAAGCTGCTGTTCTTCATCAGCCATGGCACCTTCTGCACCGTTTGACATGATGCCGCGAATCTTTTCTCCGGCAGTAACAATTCGTTCCAAACCGTTCTTTGCAGCTTCCATCAAATCTGCACTGAAGTTCAATGGGCTTCTGTAATGAGCACTCAACATAAAGAAACGAAGTACCTGTAAGTCATACTTCTGAGAAATATCACGAACAGTAAAGAAGTTTCCTAAGGATTTTGACATCTTTGTACCGTCAATATTCAAAAATGCATTGTGCATCCAGTATTTTGCAAACGGAACACCGTTTGCTGCTTCACTCTGTGCAATTTCATTTTCATGATGTGGGAATACCAGGTCTTCTCCGCCGGCATGAATATCAATTTCATCCCCAAGATACTTCTTTGACATCACTGAACATTCAATATGCCATCCCGGTCTACCTTCACTCCATGGCGCGCTCCATGCAGGCTCGCCTTCTTTCTTTGGCTTCCAGAGAACGAAATCCAACGGATCTTCTTTGGATTCTTCTCCTGCCACTTTAATATTTCTATGACCCGCTTCCAGATCATCAATATTCTTCTTTGATAATTTACCGTATTCTTCAAATTTTCTTGTACGGAAATATACGGTTCCGTCTGCATCATAAGCATAACCCTTGTCAATCAATGTCTGAATCATCTGAATCATTCCATCAATTTCCTGTGTGGCAAGAGGATGCGTTGTAGCAGGCATTACATTCATGCCTTCCATATCTTTTTTACATTCTTCTATGTATCTCTGGGAAATTACTTCTGCAGTAGTTCCTTCTTCTATGGCCTTTTTAATAATTTTGTCATCCACGTCTGTAAAGTTGGAAACATAATTCACATCATATCCTTTGTATTCCATGTAACGTCTGAATGTATCAAATACAATCATCGGTCTTGCATTTCCGATATGAATAAAGTCATATACGGTCGGTCCACACACATACATGGTGAGTTTTCCTTCCTGCAATGGCACAAATTCCTCTTTTTTCTTTGTCATTGTATTATAAATTTTCATAACATTATCAATGCAGACACCGCTGCATTATTCTCCTTTCCAACCTCTCTATACGTAGTCATTAATAAAAAATCCGTGATTTGAACAAATTCTTGGTAGTCCTTCGATGATTTTATAGCCAAATATATGTGCTGTCAACTCTCCAATGGTCAAATCCATGACACCATGAAGACTCTCTTCCGGTTTCTCAATTTTTTCCAAAGCCAACCGTCCTTTTTCAACAGCCACTCGGAACACTCCGTTATTTTCTTCAATAATCGGATCTGTAATTTTTACGATTGCATTTCCTTCATCCCGTACCGTAACTGAATGAATCAGATTTTTTAAATTCACGATACGAGCCATGGCATAAGGTTTCTCAACAGGTTCCAACCAGCTCAATGTATTTCCGAGAGACTCATCCAACACTTCTTCCAGAACCTCGTCGTCCAACCAAATCCGGTAGCCTACGATAACCTTGTTCTCAATATAGATTTCAATGTAACCGCCTTCCACTTCAATCAATTCCATGATTTTCTTAAAGTAGTCCAGATCTTTGCAAAGAGAAATATCATAATACTTCTCCATGCAGGTTTGCGCGAAGATGGATAATCGTACCAAATCCGATTTTTCCGCTTTTCTGGAAATCAGGGAATGGGTCGGTTTCCTACGCTGTTCCTCCGGCTTCGTTTCTTTTTTATTCATAACATAAGCAAAACCCAGCTTTTTGTAAATTTCCGCATTAACTTCTCCGGATGGAATAATATAGGTAAAAGGTTCTTTATCCTGATACATATCTGCCAGAACCTGTGAAAACATCTTCTTCATATATCCTTTGTTTCGATGAAGGATGTTGGTGCAGACGCCGTAAATATATAAAATTCTGCGTTTCAGTTTTCCCACAATAACATTTTTCGGTATTAAATGAAGTGCGCTGACATATTCTCTTCCTTCTTCATTGACAGCAATGTAGGAACCTGCCAGTCGCTTATTAAAGTAATAATCCGTATACGCTTTTGTATCTTCCGGAAAGCATTGTTCGTATAATTCACGAATATTCAGTTTTTCCTGTTCTTCTAAATATCTAATCATAAAAACTTCTCTCTATTTTTGAATTATTGTATACTTTTCCACCAGATAAATCGGATGATAAGAAAGTTTGGACTTTCGCAGTCCTTCCAATCCCATGTCATCTTCCCGATTTACCTTTCCGGCATTTGGAAATGCCTGAATCAAAAATTCACTGCATAAATATTGATATAATCCCCTAATCTTAGAGTTTGCTTTTTCCACCGGGATATACACCATATCCTCAATTTCTGAATAATTTCCAATGGTAAAAGCCTGAAGTTTTTCATCTATATATACCCCACCGATTTTATACTGAAAGATATCTTCATGTTTCATCAGAAAACGAATTCCTTGAATTTCAGCATCAATCAATTCATGTTCTTTCGTATCCTCTTTTCCCTGTTTCCATTCTTCAAGGAAATCCATAATTTCTTGTTCCTGTTCTGAAGTCATCAGAGAAAATCGATAACGTCCTTCATAAGTTCTTCGAAAAGCATTCAAATGGTTTTTCTTTCCATGGTAATTCTTTCCCGGAAATCTTCTCAGTTTTTCCGCATCATACACATAATCCGCATATGTCCGATCCGGTACAACCACATATTCCTCTTCCGGTAATTCCAAAGATGCCAAAGCCTTTCGGTCTACCAGATACATTACCAGTTTCTTATGCAATACTTCATTGAAATACCGCTTCGTCGTCAGAAAGTTTTCCTGTAAATCTTCTTCTCTGCAACAGGGTACGGATGTGTAGTATGTTCCATCTCCACTGTTTGCTACCCAAATCAGACCACTGTCTGTCAGAAAATATTTGGTAGGATACTGTTCCATCCACATATAAAGATCCATCAGATTACTGTCTGCGGTTTCCGGTCGTCTAAGATGATAATAGGTTTCCAACAGCTTATAATCTTCAATTTTAATTTCTCTCAGATTTACATTCAACGCCGTCACCTTCTTCTCCGTACGTTTAAGTCTTTTACTTTAACAATACAATCGCCTGTGATGAGATTCCCAATCCTTCACCGGTAAATCCAAGTCCTTCTTCTGTCGTTGCCTTCACGCCAACCTGACTTTCACTGATTTGAAGTGCTTTTGCAATATTTTGAACCATTTCTTCTCTGTATGGAGCAAGCTTTGGTCTCTGACAAATAATGGTAGAATCAATGTTTCCAATTTCAAAGCCATTCTCTCGAAGTAACGCCCCCACATGTTCCAACAGTTTGATGCTGGAAATTCCTTTGTACTGTGGATCTGTATCCGGAAAATGTTTTCCAATATCCCCTAATGCCGCTGCCCCTAATAATGCATCCATAATTGCATGCAATAAAACATCTGCATCAGAATGTCCTAAAAGACCTTTCTCATAAGGGATTTCAACACCACCTAAGATGAGTTTTCTATCTTCTACCAATTTATGAACATCATATCCCATTCCAATTCTCATAGTCTTCCTCCTCGTCCTATGAAAAATATCTTATCACAAAATATAGAAAGAGGCATCAAAACTTTACTAAGTTTTTGATGCCTTTTCTTGTCTTTTCAATCGACCTGCTAGTAGCGAGAGAGGGATTTGAACCCACGACACCACGGGTATGAACCGTGTGCTCTAGCCAACTGAGCTATCTCGCCATATAGTGCATTTTTAAATTTGTAATGGGACCTACAGGGCTCGAACCTGTGACCCCCTGCTTGTAAGGCAGATGCTCTCCCAGCTGAGCTAAGATCCCATACAGATTTAAACTGCCTTAATAATATATAATTTTAACTCTTCTTTGTCAACCCTTTTTTTTATTTTTTTCAAAATTATCTATGATTATTTTTATAAACATATTATAATCGATATATGGAAAGAAAGGAGGCGCCATGGAATTACTACAATTACGTTATTTTAAAGAAGCTGCAGAATGCGAAAACTTCTCTTCTGTTGCCCAAAAATATATGGTCCCTCAGCCATCAATCAGCAAGACCATCAAAAAACTGGAACAGGAATTAGGAGTTCAGTTATTTGATCGTCACGGAAAAAAAATTGTCTTAAACGGAAACGGAAAGTTTTTCTACGAAAAAATCAGCACTGCCCTTTCCAATATCGACGAGGGGATTCAGCACTTTTCTACATCCAAGTGCAATATTATCCTCTATCCGCAGGCAGGCGGTCGTTTGGTCTCCTTACTCATCGCGGACTTTTTGACAAGCAACAAAGATATCTTTCTTTCTTCGGTTTATTATTCTTCCGAAAATGAAAATCACTATGATTTCACTTTTATGCAAATGCAGGAAGATATGTCCCCTTTCAATTACGAAGACTTAATGCGGGATGAAATTATTGTGATTGTTTCCGAAGACCATCCGTTGAGCAAAGTTGATGAAGTTTCAATCAAAGATTTAAAAGACGAAAAATTTATTGCTCACTACCCTTCCATGAATTTGAGACAGTTCACGGACCATTACTGTAAGACAGAAGGCGGATTCGAACCGGAAGTTACTTTTGAAACCCATGATTACAGCGCGCTGCGTTACCTGGTGGAAAAGAATCGCGGCATTGCATTGTTACCGAAAGCCTTTTTCCAGATTCAGCAAGGAAATCATATTCATATCGTCTCCTTAAAGGAAAAAGCCTATCGACCTTTACTCCTTGCCTGGAAAAAAGAAAAAATCCTAAATAAAGCGGAAAAGAAATTTATTACATATACAAAAAACTGGTTTAGTAATCTCTAAACCAGTTTCTTTTTTATACATTCTTCATGGATAACTGTATTCTCTTTTTCGCCTTGTCTACGCCAATAACACGAACATTCACAATGTCTCCTACGGAAACCACTTCAATCGGATGCTTGATATACTTATCACTGATTTCAGAAATGTGAACCAGTCCGTCCTGATGTACACCGATGTCTACAAAGGCACCGAAGTCAATTACGTTTCTAACGGTTCCTTTCAGTTCCATGCCTTCCTTTAAATCATCAAAGTCCAAGACGTCGCTTTTCAGCACCGGCTTAGGCATTTCATCTCTCGGGTCTCTTCCCGGTTTTTCCAACTCGGAAATAATATCCTTTAAGGTAATGGCGTCCGTTCCGATTTCTTCTGCTACTGCCTTCAAATCGCCGACAGTCTTTTTCAGGTTTACTTTGGAGTTCAAAATATCCTCTGAAGTAAATCCGTATTTCTTTAACAGTTTCTTTGCCGCATCGTAACTTTCCGGATGGACGCTGGTGTAATCCAGCACTTCCTTTCCGTCTCTGATTTTCAAAAATCCGGCACACTGTTCAAAAGCCTTCGGCCCTAATTTTGCAACCTTCAACAACTCTTTTCGTGTTGCGAAACTTCCGTTTTCTTCACGGTATGAAACAATGTTCTTTGCAAGGGTTTTATTAATTCCGGAAATATATTCCAATAATGCTGCAGATGCGGTATTTAAATCCACACCAACATTGTTTACACAATCTTCTACAACATTGGACAATGCACCCTCTAATTTTTTCTGATTCATGTCATGCTGATACTGTCCTACACCTAATGCTTTTGGCTCAATCTTAACCAGTTCCGCTAAAGGATCCTGTAATCTTCTTGCCATAGAGGTGGCACTTCTCTGTCCTACGTCAAAATTCGGGAATTCTTCTGTCGCAAGTTTGCTGGCAGAATAAACAGAAGCTCCTGCTTCGTTTACAATCACGTATTCCAATTTTGTCGGACACTCTTTAATAATATCAACAATGACTGCTTCTGATTCTCTGGATGCTGTACCATTTCCGAGAGAAATCAGTTCTACACCATATTTCTTTACCAAGTCCAACACAATCTTTTTGGACTCCTCAATCTTATTCTGTGGTGCAGTCGGATAAATCACTTTTGTATAAAGAACTTTTCCTGTTGCATCCACAATTGCCAGCTTACAGCCGGTACGGAATGCCGGGTCCCAGCCTAAAACAACCTTGTCTGCAATTGGTGGTTGCATTAATAACTGTTTCAGGTTTTTTCCAAAGACCTGAATTGCACCATCTTCTGCACGCTCAGTCAATAAATTTCTGATTTCACGTTCAATAGCCGGTTTGATCAATCTGGTATAACCATCTTCAATCGCTTCCTTTAAAACGTTCTTGAACGGAGATTCTCCGGTGATAATCGCCTTTTCCAAAACCTTAATGATATTGTCATCCGGCATTTCCACGGAAACCTTCAAAATCTTTTCTTTCTCTCCGCGATTAATGGCTAAAATACGATGTCCAGGGATTTTTCCTACAGACTCAATATAATCATAATAATTTTCATAAGGACTTTCTGTGTCTTCATCCTTTGCCAAAGAGCGAACTTCACCATGTTTTAAAACAGTGTTTCGAATTGCATTACGATATTCCGCATTATCCGAAACAATTTCAGCAATAATATCCTTTGCTCCCTGAATCGCTGCTCCAACGGTTTCAACACCTTTTTCCGCATCCACAAAAGCTTCTGCTTCCGCTTCCGGGGATTTAGAGCTTTTCTGCAGCATAAATAACATTGCCAAAGGTTCCAAGCCCTTTGCTTTCGCTTCTGTAGCACGTGTCTTTCTCTTTGGACGGTATGGTCGGTAAATATCATCCACAGCAACAATGGTTGTGGCTTCTTCGATTTTCTTTAACAGCTCCGGTGTCATCTTTTCCTGCTCTTCAATGCTGGCAATGACCGTCGCTTTCTTTTCTTCTAAATTTCTAAGATACTTTAAACGTTCATCTAACGTTCTAAGCTGTTCATCATTCAATTCTCCGGTAACCGGTTTACGATATCTGGCAATAAACGGGATGGTATTCCCTTCATCAATCAAATTGATTGCAGCTGTAACCTGCCATTCTTTCACTCCCAATTCTTCTGCAATCGTCTGGTTAATATTCATTGTTGCCTCCCACTAGTTAAATCCAAAGAATTTCTGGGTAATCTTATACCCCATAACTGAGAACTTTCTTCCCGCTTTTCCCGGAAGATTCATTGTTCTTCCAAGTAATGATTTACGAACACGTCTATATAAGTCCGGATTTTTCTGTTCCAGACATCTCCAAAGTTCTTCTTTATCTTTCAAACGTTCTTCCGAACCTTCACGAATAGACAAAATCGAACTGATACACATCATCATATCAAAGTAATGAACCATTGCTTTTCGGCAGTTCTCTTTCTTAATATCAGAGTTTGTGTACACATCCATCATAATCTTTGTAACACGATACTGCTGATCCAAACGCTTAATCATAATCTTTTCATTTACAGACTGATCATCTCTGCCGATATAGTATTTATAAAGGCAAACGTCCAGATAATAAATATTCTTTACATATGGCAATGGCTGGAATACATAAATATTATCCACATAGAAAGTATGTTTTGGAAGAACCATACCGCACTTCTGGAGCACTTTTGTTCTGTAAATAACAGAATGCATCAGTAAGTACTTCGCTGTTCCGAAATCAACATCATCCCATGTGATCAATTTATTGCGAGGCATGCAATGCTTGTAATTCATAACAGCCTTGCGCTTTGCGCCCTGCTTATCATAAACGAAATCTGAAATCAATAAATCCAGTTCCGCATCACTTGCAACCATTGTTTCCAGCGTATCCAAAACTTTCTGTAAAGCCTTTCTTCCTAATTTGTCATCACTATCCAATACTTTAAAGTAAAGACCTGTGGCATTCTTAATTCCTGTGTTGACAGCCTCACCGTGTCCACCGTTTTCCTGATGGATAACTTTCACGATGTTCGGGAATTTCGCCTCATAGCTTTTGGCAATTTCCAATGTATTGTCAGAAGAACCGTCATCTACAACAATAATTTCCACGCGGTCCTTTCCTGTTAACGCACTTTTAATACTGTTTTCCATGTACTCTGCTGAGTTATAACATGGAATCGTAATCGTTAATAATTTCATTTTCCTTAATCTCCTTTATTTGAACTCTTTTATTAATAATCATTCCAATCATCCATTCCAAAAATGCTGTAAGTAAAATCAAAAACAGCAGACTTTTCGCCATAGACATTTTTGATAATTGCTCTGTTGTTGTACTGTTTCCTTTCACCCAAAACATCATCAAAATACTGAACATGTTGGATAGTCCGTGAAACAAAATCGATGCAAAGATGGTCTGATACTTTTCATAAATAAAAACCGCAAGCATCCCAATCACAAATGCAAAGGGAGCCTGAATCCAATTCAGATGAAAAACACCGAACATGAACGAGGAAATCACTGCGGCCATCATCAGACCGGTCATCTTCTTTAAACGATTATAAATGATTCCTCTGAAAATCAATTCTTCCACCGCAGGGGCCAGCACGATGGCCGACATAATCTGTACCAATGGTGGTGCATTATCAATTGCCCCTTTCGTCGATGCGTAAGATTCTACCATAAAATCCGGCATAAATAATGTTAAAAACGAAACAATATAGTTCGCCAATAACAGACCAAATAAGGCAAATCCAATAATCCAGACAAACTTTCCAATCAGTTTCCATGGATACTCTTTCTCAAGAATACTGCCTCTTCCCAGTTCTTTTTTATACATATGTGCAAAAATCGGGATTGCAATAAGGGCTGCAATCAGATTTAAAAGCAAAATATTTTTGTTTGCACAACTGTTGGCAAAACTAAGCGGATCTTCTTTTCCGATAATCCGGCCCCAGAAAATAATACACCAGTACCCTGCGTTGACGGTAACCAGCTGTATCATCAGGTAGAAAACCATAGGAAACAACAGTCCAAACACCCTATAAAAGATATTTTCTTTCTTCATCTCTCTATATAAAACTCCATTGATTATTATTTAACCCATCAGCACATAGTATAACACAAATGTACTTGTTTTACAGCCACTTTTGTTTTATAATATTTGAAGAATTTATGAATTGGTGAGGTACATAAAAATGAGTCAAGCAAAAGTAGACAAATATAAGCAGGAGAAATACAATCGCAAGCACAATCAGAAAAAGAATCATGCGAAGAAATATCTGGCATATGCCGGCGTTACATTATTCGCACTTGTTTGCGTAGTTTATCTTGGTTATTCTGTCGCAGTAGAAACAGGCATTTATACACCACCTACTACTCCAATCACAAAGACAGAAGCTGAAATTCAGAGCCTTCGTCAGACATTGATTGATTCCGGTGATTCCAATGTAAAGAATGTTGAAACTACTGTTGCTGCAGATGCGCAGACAATCGCTGTTGACGCTACAGGCGTTGAAGAAGAAACAAAAGCGGATAAAAAATCCAAAAAGACTTCTGAAGAAGAAACTACAGTTGAAGAAACTACAGAAGCTGAATAATTCAAAGATGTAATCACTTTTGTTGATTGCATCCATAAAAAATAAGAGCAGATTTCTCTGCTCTTATTTTTTTGCCTTAAAGAATTCTTACATTCTTTCCGGAGCCTTAAATCCTAATAAATCAATACAAGTTTCTAAGACTTCCTTTGTCATCTTAATTAAAGCGACATATCCCTTCTGCTTTTCCGCATCAGTTTCAGCTAAAATCTTTGTGCTGTGATAGAAACTGTTAAATACATTGGATAAATCATAAATATACGCACAAATCTTATGCGGTGCCAATTCTTCCGCTGCATTTTCAATTACTTCTTTCACTTTGGAAACTTCCAGCATCAGGTTCATCTGTTCTGCCTTGTTGGTAGAAACAATGGAAAGTCCATCCACACTGTTTCCTTCTGCCTGATATTTTTCCAAAATAGATTTAATACGAACAATGGTATAAAGAATGTATGGTCCGGTGTTTCCTTCAAAAGAAGCAAAACGATCGGTATCAAAAATGTAATCCTTAGTTGCCTGGTTAGACAAATCACCATACTTCAATGCTGCAAGTCCAACAATCTTAGAGATTTCCTTAGCATCTGCTTCATCCATACTGCGGTTTTCCATCATTTTCTGATAGACTGCGTCGTTAATCTGAGAAATCAACATTCCAAGACGCATAACACCACCGTCACGAGTCTTAAACGGCTTTCCGTCTTTTCCGTTTACCGTACCAAATCCCATATATTCCAACTTTGTTTCAGGATTTACCAATTCAGCCTTCTTTGCCACACGGAAAACCTGTGTGAAATGAAGTTCCTGACGTTTATCAGCTACATAGATATATTCATCCGGATGAAAATCTTCTTCTCTCTGAATAATAGTTCCCAAATCCGATGTTGCATAAAGAGCAGCTCCATCAGATTTTTTCACGATGCAAGGAGGTAATTCTTTCTTATCCCCTTCTTCTGCCACATCAACAACCATGGCGCCCTGACTTTCGTGAACAAGATTTTTCTTTTCTAAAACATCCATCAACTGTGGGATATAAGGCTTCGCATCGCTTTCCCCTTTCCACAAGTCAAATGTAACATCCAAATCACCGTAATTCTTCTTCAAGTCAGGTAATGAAACAGCCATAATATGCTTCCACAATGCAAGATATGGTGGATAACCTTCCTGAATCTTCACCGTCGCAATGTGTGCAGCTTCTTTAAACGCTTCGTCTTCTTTAGATTTTGCACTGGCTGTCGGATAAATATCACTTAAATCATCCAAAGTAAAAGGAGGTTCTTCCGGATATTCTCCTGAATAACTTTCATCAAAGTATACCAAATCCGGCCGGCGTTCCTTTAATTCCATAATAATCAATCCCATCTGAAGACCCCAGTCTCCCAAATGAGCATCTCCAACGACTTTGTTTCCAACATATTTCTTAATACGCTTCACACTTTCTCCGATAACCGCCGAACGCAAGTGACCAACATGAAGTGGTTTTGCCGCATTGGCTCCGCCGTAGTCGATTACTACGGTTTTGTCCTGTGCTTCTACACCGTACTTTTCGGCTTTCTTTAATTCGTTCAAATAATCTGCCACAAAAGTACTGCTTAAATTCATATTAATAAATCCCGGCATCACCGCTTCGATCATTTCAAATTTATCATTGTCTTTTAATGCTTCTACCACATCATTTGCAATCATGATTGGAGCCTTATGGTACTTTTTCGCACCGGCCATGGCACCGTTACACTGATACTGGCATAAGTCAGGACGATTTGAAACAACAACTCTTCCAAGCTGCTTCTCATATCCCTTTTCTTCAAATGCTTTTTCAAATTCTTCTGTAATAAGTTCCAATAATGTTTTCATTGGTCCACCTTCCTTATAATGTAACACCGTTTAATTTTAATAATTCTTTTGCAGAGTCTACGGAATCCACACCGGTCTTGTTCTTAATCGGAGCAAATTCTTTTTCTCTTACAACTTCATACGCAAGACAGTTGTCCATCATATGAACCATATCCAATACAAGAGTTTCAAACTTGTATCCGTTTTCTGTGTCCGGTTTTACCTTTTCGCCCTGTTCATTGATATGTTCAATTTTCTTCTTAACAATATGAACCGCCATATTGTTTTCCTGATTCTTTTCCAAATCTTCAATATTGAAGAGATAATTCAAAATAACACCGTAACGATAAGCCAATTCTCCGGCTTCATCTCTCTGGTATCTCATTTCTTCTGTTAATTCATAATATTCCACGATAGATGGTTTTCCGTCTTCCAGACAAAGTACACCTACTTTTTCTTCCGGTGTAGTCTTAGATACTACCTTGGATGCAGAACGATAATTTCCGTCAATCATTGCACCGATAAAGCAAGGGTCTGCAATTCTCTGACAAACATTGTCCACTGCAAAGATGTTGATATATTCTACACCACTTGCTTTTGCCTTAGCAGCCAAACCACTCTTTTCAAAAGAAATGAACCAGCCGCCGTTACCGTTTGGTGATGTGGCAACACGATTCTTTTCTTCTAAGAAAATCTTTCCGTCAAAGGTTGCAGCCGGAGCCATTTCCTGAACAAAGAAGTCCACGAAATCCGGATTGTAACCAAAGTAATTCATATCTTTAAAGAACTGTCTTGTATCAAGATCATTCTTTTCACTTGTCATAATGTAAAGCGGTACCCAAGCACCTGTAGCATCAACCACGTCCATCAGGTTATTAATTAACATTTCAAAAATGTAAACATCCTTTGTTTCTCCAATGTTGTACATTCCCTTTGGCTTATCGGAACCAAGTCTGGTACCCATTCCGCCTGCCAATAAAATCGCAGCAACCTTTCCTTCTCTGATTGCTTCCTTACCGATCTTTGTATATTTTTCTCTGTTTTCTTCAATCTCTTTAATGGAAACAGCATCGTCCAATGGTGTAATCACACCCTTTGTCGCTTCTTCCTGCTGATGATTAAGCAGTTTCAGTAAATCGAAATCCAATTCAGAAATCTGTTCTAACAACTCTCTCTTCTGGTCATCGTTTAATTCATCATAATACTTTAATAAATGTGTCTGACCGTATTTTTCCAACAATTCATATGTTTTATTAAATTCCATACGTAACAACCTCCGTCAGTATAATTATTCGACGCTTCCGGGAGCCCTCTTTGGCTCTACCAAACCTGCTTCGAACATCTCAACCTATAGAATAAGTGATTTTCCATGATTATGCAAGGATAAGAAACAATTCTTCGGGATTAAAACCTTTTTATTTCACAAATCACATCAATACAATCCTGATAACGCCGATCCGGCTCCGTCATAATGCATTTTTTGATGACTTTTTTCAGTTTTCCCGGAAAGAATAAAGGGAACTTTCCCCCATACACTTTTCCCGTTTTCAGATAGAACATCGTCTTTCCGATACCGTAAATATCTGTCCGGATATCCGTATTGTAAAATTGCTTCAACCGGCTCTTTTCATATTGTTCCGGAGCCGCAAACCCGCGGCTTCCAATAGCCAACGCATCCAAGTCAATATCATCCCTGTAACGTTTGGCAATACCGAAGTCAATGAGTTTAATGCTTCCGTCTTCCATCCGGATAATATTTGCCGGTTTTAAATCTCTGTAAATAATCGGCGGTTCTAAAGAATGCAGATAATAAAGTCCGCTGCAAACCTGCAGCATCACCTTCTTTAGTTCTTTCGTTTTCAAAGGTTTTTTTTGAGTAATATACTGTTTCAGATTTTCCCCACGAACAAGCTCCATCACCAAATAAAACCGTCCGTTTTCCTTAATCAGATTAAAAATTTTTGGAAGGACCGGATGACTGGTGTGTTTCAGCACTGCCAGTTCTCTCTCCATTCCTTCCAATAATTTCTTTTGGTCGGCAGGATCTGAGGTAATGTACTCCTTCAGAGCGTACTCCTGTCCAGTGTGGACATCTTTCACTCGGTAAACCACGGAAAAGCCTCCTTTCCCAATGATTTCCAGCACATAATATCTTCCGCCAACCACGTTATTTAATATTGTATCCATCGCAATCCTTTCCGGTTGCGATTCTCTCCAAGCATTTAAATCTTTGCCACATCTACCAATGTGAGATTTTCTTTTGCATCACTTTCCAAACTGGTCAGTAATGCTTCAACAGTATCCAAACTTGTGAAGCAGTTTACACCGGTTTCAATAGAAACTCGACGAATTAAGAATCCGTCACGGTTTTTATCTCTACCCTGGGTTGGTGTATCTACAACAATGTCAATCTTGTGTTCCAATAACAAGTCCATTACTGTAGGTGCTTCCTGATTGATTTTATTTACCTTGATTGCATCTACGCCATTTTCACGAAGCACATCTGCCGTACTTCTTGTAGCATAAATTTCATAACCAAGTTTTTCAAATCTCTGTGCCAAAGGAATCATTTCCTGTTTATCGGAATCCTTAACAGAGATAATCATCTTTTTGTGTTTTGGTAATACAACGCCGGAACCTAAGAAGGCCTTATAAAGCGCTTCATTAAATCCTTTGGCAATACCAAGACATTCACCGGTAGATTTCATTTCCGGTCCGAGGCTTGTTTCCGCACCACGAATCTTTTCGAATGAGAATACCGGCATCTTAATTGCATAGTAATCTGCATTTGGCTGTAAGCCCGGTGTATAACCCAGTTCCTTGATTGTCTTTCCGATAATACACTTTGTGGCAAGTTTTACAATCGGAATACCTGTTACCTTACTGATGTAAGGAACGGTACGGGATGAACGAGGGTTTACTTCAATAACATAAACCTGTCCGTCACATACGATAAACTGGATATTAATCATACCCTTAACATGCAATGACATTGCAAGCTTTCTTGTATAATCTTCAATCATATCAATGATATTCTGAGGCAATGAGTATGATGGATATACGGAAATACTATCACCGGAATGAACACCGGCTCTTTCGATATGTTCCATTACACCAGGAATCAAAATATCAGTACCGTCACAAATCGCATCAACTTCCACTTCTGTTCCCTGCAAATATTTATCTACAAGAATTGGGTGATCCTGAGCAATTCGGTTGATGATTTCCATGAATTCTTCGATTTCTTCATCACAGGTAGCAATCTGCATTCCCTGTCCACCGAGAACGTAAGAAGGTCTTACCAATACCGGATAACCTAATTCATTGGCAACTTTCTTTGCTTCTTCCGCTGTGAAGACTGTACCACCGGTAGGTCTTGGAATACCACACTGTTCCAGAATTTCATCAAACAATTCTCTATCTTCTGCAGCATCAACGTCTTCTGCTTTTGTACCAAGAATCGGCACGCCCATCTTCATTAATGCTTCTGTTAACTTAATCGCTGTCTGTCCACCAAACTGTACAACCGCACCGTCCGGTTTTTCAACGTTAACGATGTTTTCCACATCTTCCGGAGTCAATGGTTCAAAGTATAACTTATCTGCAATATCAAAGTCCGTAGAAACAGTTTCCGGATTGTTGTTTACGATAATTGTTTCATATCCTTCTTCTTTAAATGCCCATGTACAATGAACAGAACAGAAGTCAAATTCGATACCCTGACCGATTCTGATTGGGCCGGAACCAAGTACCAAAACTTTCTTTGGTGGATTTGTTTCTGTTGCTTCATTTTCTCCACCATATACAGAATAGTAATATGGTGTTGCAGCTTCAAATTCCGCAGCACAGGTATCAACCATCTTATATGCGGCAACGATATTGTTATCGTAACGCATCTGCTTGATTTCAGCCTGTGGCATTCCGGTTAATCTTTCAATTACTGTATCCGGGAATTCAATTCTCTTCGCCTGCTTCAAAAGTTCCGGAGTTAACGGTCCTTTCTTTAAGGCTTCTTCCATTTCCACAATAATTGCAAGTTTATCAATGAACCACTTATCAATCATGGTAATTTCATGAATGTGGTCGTAGCTTACACCTCTACGCAATGCTTCTGCGACAACCCAGATTCTACGGTCGTCTACTTTGTGAAGCATATCTTCTAATTCATCATCATCCAAGCCTGAGAAATCGTAATCCAATAAGCATTCCACATGCTGTTCCAAAGAACGGATTGCTTTCATTAAAGCGCCTTCGAAGTTATTACAGATACTCATAACTTCACCGGTAGCCTTCATCTGAGTTGTCAGCTTTCTGCTGGCTGTAATGAATTTATCAAACGGTAATCTAGGAATCTTAACAACACAGTAGTCCAATGTCGGTTCAAAAGATGCATAGGTCTTCTGTGTGATAGCATTCTTGATTTCATCCAAAGTATAACCCAAAGCAATCTTTGCAGCTACTTTTGCGATTGGATAACCGGTAGCTTTGGAAGCCAATGCTGAAGAACGGCTAACACGAGGGTTTACTTCGATTACACAATATTCAAAACTTTCCGGATGGAGAGCGTACTGTACGTTACATCCACCGGTAATGTTTAATTCGTTAATAATATTTAACGCGGAAGTACGAAGCATCTGGTGCTCTTTATCTCCGATTGTCTGAGAAGGAGCAACTACGATACTGTCACCGGTATGGACACCAACAGGATCAAGGTTTTCCATATTACATACTGTAATACAGTTTCCGGCGCTATCACGCATTACTTCATATTCAATTTCTTTCCATCCCGCAATACAGCGTTCTACAAGAACCTGACCCACTCTGGAAAGTCTTAATCCGTTTTCAAGGATTTCAATTAATTCAACCTGGTTCTTTGCGATACCACCACCGCTACCACCAAGGGTATAAGCAGGACGTAAAACAACCGGATAACCGATTTTATTTGCAAAAGCCACACCATCTTCTACATTTTCAACAACCAATGACGGTGCACAAGGTTCACCGATTTTTTCCATGGTTTCTTTAAATTCAAGACGATCTTCCGCTTTCTTAATTGTAGCTGATGTTGTTCCGATCAAACGGCAGTTGTGTTCTTCCAAAAATCCTGTTTCCGCAATTTCCATTGCCAGGTTCAAACCAGCCTGTCCACCAAGGGTTGGAAGAATACTGTCCGGTTTTTCTTTCTCAATAATCTTCTTTAATACAGGAACAGTAAGAGGTTCGATGTAAACTTCATCTGCAATGTCCTTATCCGTCATAATTGTAGCCGGATTGGAATTTAAAAGAACTACTTCAATGCCTTCTTCTTTTAAAGAACGACAAGCCTGTGTTCCGGCGTAGTCAAACTCAGCGGCCTGACCGATTACGATTGGACCTGAACCAATTACCAATACTTTTTTAATACTTAAATCTCTAGCCATTCTTCTTCACCTCCATCATCTGCATGAATTCATCAAATAAAATGTCAGAATCCTGTGGACCCGGACAAGCTTCCGGATGGAACTGAACTGTGAATATGCTTTTTTCTTTATATCTCAAACCTTCAACGGTCTGATCATTAACATTTACAAACGCCACTTCAGCAATACTTGGATCAACGGTATCGCCATCTACCATGTACCCATGGTTCTGAGATGAAATATAAACGTGGCCACTCTTTAAATCCTTTACCGGATGGTTTCCACCACGATGTCCGTATTTCATTTTCTTTGTATCAGCTCCGGTAGCAAGTGCCATCAGCTGATGTCCTAAACAAATTGCAAAAATTGGGATTTCTGTATCGTACAATTTCTTAATCTGTTCAATCTGGTATGTACATTCCTTCGGATCACCAGGTCCGTTGGAAAGCATGATTCCGTCCGGATTTGATGCAATGATTTCTTCTGCCGGAGTATCACATGGATAAATTGTCACATCGCATCCTCTCTTATTTAAAGAGTCTCCAATGTTGTTCTTTGCTCCTACATCTAATAATGCAACTTTAAATCCGTCTCCCTTTAACTGTTTCTTGGACTTGCAGGAAACTCTTTTAACAACACCCTGTACCTGATAGTTTTTGATTTTTTCAAGAACTTCAGTTAAATCATCATACTTGGTGGTTGTAATCATTCCATTCATAGTTCCCTTTTCACGAAGAATTTTTGTTAATGCTCTGGTATCAATTCCTGCGATACCCGGAATATCATATTCTTCCAAGAAATTCTGAATGCTGTCATTGCTACGGAAGTTACTCGGCATACGACTCAATTCGTTGACAATGTATCCGTCCGGCCATGGTCTCAAAGATTCCATGTCTTCCTTACAAATACCATAATTTCCAATCAAAGGATACGTCATACAAACTGCCTGTCCTGCATAGGATGGGTCAGTTAAAACTTCCAAGTATCCCCACATTGATGTGTTGAAAACTATTTCACTAATAATCTCTTTTGTTGATCCAATGGATGTACCTTCAAAAACGGTACCATCTTCTAAGATAAGAAATGCGTTCATAAATGTGTTCCTTTCGTATTTAATTATTAAGAAATGAAGTTATTAAACTTACATTAGCCTAAACTTTCGGTATTATACCAAAATTATTTTTTAAATTCAAGTCGACAAAATAATATTTTTTATTTCATCTGCTTTTATTTTGAAGTATTTTAGTTAATAAAATAATCCCAATACGCAGAAAGAGGCCTTTTAGAACCATTCTAAAAAACCTCTTTGTTTTTATTTCCTATTTTATTTTGCCTCTAAATCCTGCTTTTTTCAACAACTTTTTGTAAGTCTTCCGTTTTTTCTTAGGAACTTTTACTTTCAATTTTTTGCTTGTTCCTTTAAACAGCTTCTTTCCAAAGCTTTTAATCTTCTTGGATTTAATCACAACTGTTTTTAACTTCTTACATTTCCTAAAGGCACTCTTTCCGATTTTTTTGATATTTTTGGAAACAGTAACTTTCTTTAACTTTTTGCTTCCTGCAAAAGCTTTATCAGAAATCGAAGTCACCTTAAATACCATACCTGAAATTTTAATGCCGGAAGGTATTTTGGCTGATGTGCCCTTTTTCTTGTTATGGAAAGAAAGGACTGTCACTTCTTTCTTCTTTGCAGTGCACTTTGTAATTTTATAGATGAAGGCACCGGAATACTGAAGCATCCCCACATATGGTTTTGAGTAATCGTTGTAATCATCGTAATCGTCATCATAATCATCTCCATAGTCGTCACCGCCGTCATCACCGTAATTGATTTCGTAATCAATATGCGTATTAATTGTCTGCCCCGGTTCCCGGCTGTTTACAGTGTAAGTGTACACGCCCTTTCCGTCCGCTTTAACAGCTTTCTTGTTTACTGAGAATCCTTTGACTTTTACAAATTCTTCCATGCCCTGCTGTGTTTTTACAGTAAGAACAATATTGTCTCCCGGAAGATGTCCACCGACACCTTCTACATAAACCATCGTGGTATCGCAATCATCCACTACCTGAATAGAGGCATCTTCAACCGGAATGGAATAAACATCCCCTTCCGTCTCTCCGTAATATTCATAATACTCTTCTTCCGGATAATCATACAGTTCGTTGATATGAAGGCTCCAATCCTCATATTCTTCATCATCCGGTTCTTTATGGTAGCAATTTGCAGAAACAACATATAACCGGTCTTTCCATGTTGTTGCAATGCGAGCCTCACCTTTCATCTCCGTATTCCCAATTGAGAAATCGGAACGGGTGAACGCATCCTGATCCACAGAATATGTAAAGGTATCTCCAAGACCTTCCACATTCACATCAGTATAAATAATTCCACCCTTTACCAAGCCTGTCTGGGCAGTAAATATCGAGAATTCTTTTCTCTGATGATAATCAGTTTCCATCTCATAGATAAACGGATTTTTGATTGTTCCAATAGACGATGTTGAAACTTTCCATTCATCCTGATTCAGTATCATATTCTTTGGAGTGTACTGTGTTCCGTCTGTTCCCAAAGTTAAAACCAGTTCTTTCCCGGTCTGAATCGCTTTACCGTAAGCTCTTCCCTGAGGCATTGTGCCTGCTTCAACGAACGTTTTTTCCTTTTCATCATATTTAAATACACTCTTTGAAAGGGAACCACTTGACAGATTGATTCCACCCATCAGATACAAAGTACTATTGTAAGAGCCAAGAATCATTCCCTCATAATCCAACAGGTTTTCAGGGAACTTACATTCAACCTTCCAACCATTTTCTTCTGTAAAGGACATTAAGAATGTTTCCTTGGAATAGCTTAAATCTAATGTCAGTACCTGATACAACGTTCTGTTTGCAACGGCAATATAAGAATCCGGTTGTAATGAATACTCCGCAATATTCTTATATTCATCACCAAGCATCTCTAAAGAAATTCCTTGAGAATTACAGTCTTTGAATACCAGCTGACTGATTTTCTTTTTATCTTTATCGGCTGCATCTTCATATTGTGCTTTTTGAACAGTTCCCTGAGCATCTACATAATAAAGAACATCTCCATCTGAAACCAATTCACCGCCATTCAATGAAAATCCAACGTAATTTTCTACCGAATCGAAAGATTTTCCCTTAGCAACATAAAAGTCGGTTTCGTAATTATATTCATCCTTTGATAACATCAAATTAATTGTTTTGTTTTCAAAAGCCGAACCATCTACCGATGCAATAGTACCTTCCTCATTCACCTGCGCATCATACATTAAATTGTTGATATACACTTCCGCTCCCCACAGGAAGTTTCCGTGAATTTCAATTTTCTTGGTTTCCTGATTATAACGAACCTTTCCGATTATCATATGCGGATTGTTGGCACGGGATAAATCCAATACACCTCCGGTAACAAGTTTATCTTCCAGTTCATCAACTTTTCTGGTAGATCCTAACAGTCTGGCTTTTCTGTCCAATACACTTTCTTCCGGGAAAGAATCTGACAATGTTGCCACTGCCGCAGTCACATAAGGAGTTGCCATGGAAGTTCCGTTATAGAAATCATATTTTCCAAATTGACTCTTTCTGACATTTGATGCACTGACACCGAAGTCATCGATATACATATTATAGTCGCCATCCGTTTCGACCATTAATGTCAATACCAAAGCACGCTGACCTTTTCGAAGAATTTTCGTTTCTACAGGTCCATAGGAACTGCACCAATAATTGCCGCTGTCAATATTGAACCCTGAGATGAAGTCCTGTTCTTCTTCATCAGCTTTCCCATTTTTGTACTCAGCATCTCCAATATACAGTGCAGATATTTCGCTTTCCTCTTCCTCTTCATCCCCAATAGCATAATAATCGCTTTCCGGTCCCTGTGCTTTAACATTTATTCCGGCCCAAATATCGGTAGCACTGGCTGGTACCGTATATGGAATATCCAAATAATAAACTTCTCCGGCTTCTGCATTTTCAACAGACCATTTTAATGATTTTCCACCGGCATTTCCAAAGTATTCCTTATCAGAAATTGAAAGTGAAACATTTCCTGCTTCGCCGCTTCCGCTAACTCCTTCCTGACGGGTTTTCGGTTCCAAATCGTATTCTCCGTCATCAAAAGATTCGTAAGAGGAAAGAATCTGGCTTTCTTCTCCATAAAGCGCCGGTTCAAAATTATAGTAGGAAACAGTTGAAAGAATATCCGCTCCCGGAGCAGCAATATCAACTGTCTCTTTTCCGTAATTTGAAAAAGCTGCCAATTCGTCTTTTTCATTGCTTGCAGCAACAGAAACAACGTAGTCGCTGTCAAGATTAGCCGGGAAGCAGTCAATCATATCATTGTCTGCATATTCATTTCCAGCAGCACAAACAGTTAACGCACCTTTTTCACCTACCAGATCAGCCAATTCTCTCAATATTTCAGTGTCTTCGTCTTCCGGTCCGCCCCAGGAATTGTTTACGGCAACTACATTCGTTCCAAGCTGCTGTGCTTTGTAAATATAATTATAGGCACCTACAGCTTCCATTCCATAGCAGCCTCCATCTTCATCAAAGACTTTTAATGCCATAATCTTTACATTATTGTTGGTGTTTAAACCTTTAATTCCGATTCCGTTCTCTGCATTGGCACGAATAATACCGGAAACGTGGGTACCATGACCGTTATCATCCAACGGATCATCATCCATATTGATAAAGTCATATCCATGTTTTCCGGCCAGTTTTCTCTGGCTGTACGGATTGTTCCATGCCACATTCTGTAAATCCTCATGATTATAATCAATACCGGTATCTACCACAGCAATTACTTTTTCTTCAGTCGAAGTTCCGGTTAATGCATCCGGGTTCAAATCCAGCCCCTTCTTACCTGCATTTTGTCCGTTATTCTCTAACGCCCACTGATAGCCTGTATATGGGTCAACATCTAAAGTGTGAATACTGTAGTTTGGTTCTGCATATAGAACGTTTGGATTTTCAGATAATTTCTCTATCAGTTCTTCTGTAGAATATTTTTCTGATTTTACAAGAGATACTGCAAAAGAGGTTGTTGCAGCCTTTCTATTTCCTACTGATAACACCGAGTTGCCTGACACAGTCACATCATCAAAGTTATAGGTATCATCAATCTTCATATCCCCTTCAAAAGTATTCTGAATATTTTTAATTCCTTTTACATCTGTCCGATACATAATTATTGCCTGGTTTTTTGCGTAATTATGATTTTCAGACTTCTGAACCGCCTTCTCCATTACGGCAA
>JAEFAB010000065.1 GCA_016292095.1 Eubacterium sp.
AAAATCTCCGTGGGATAATACAGGCTCATAATCCGGCTGATGTTCTTCCAGCCATTTTAAAAGTTCCTTTGGATTTTTAAATCGTCCGCCTTCCCCAAAGGTTGTCGGTTCCACATGATCCACATCCACCAAATCATTCTCAACTCTGTATTTCGCCTCTCTTAACTCCACCTCTAGATTTCGGTTTCTTGGGCAATCCGATACATCAACACTCCACAGTTTTTTTAATGCATCAACCAGCAGTTCCACCTGTTCCTCAGGGCGTTCCAAATAATACGCATCACATGCCATCTTGCCCTGAATGCGGCTCATTAAGGTGTATTGATTGGTTCCATCTGTTTCATAGGCGATAATCTTTGGAACCGGAAGTTTTCCTTCCAACCATCTCATCACACGAACGGTTTCATCATTTTCCTTACGATATTTCTCTATCTTTAAAACATATTCCTCAAACATCATTACTCTGGAATCAGACATTCCTATCTTGTCTTCTGTATAAGGCTTATCAAGAATAATGTTTTTTATTTTATCAGGTATCAATACGCCTTCACCTCCTCTCCCAGACTATTATACATCTTTCTGTTTTTTTATGTAGTGCACGTTTTATAGTGTTTCGCCTGGGTTTGGTACATGTTTGCATAAAATCCACCTTTGAGTTTCATCAGTTCCTCATGGCAACCATCTTCGATAATACCTCCACCATGGAAAACGATGATTCTATCACAAAATCGACAGGAGGATAAACGATGTGAAATATACACCGCTGTTTTTCCGCCTACCAGATTGTCAAAGTGCTGATAGATTTCATATTCTGCTACCGGATCCAAAGCTGCTGTAGGTTCATCCAAAATTACCATTGGTGCATCCTTGTAGAGTGCTCTGACAATTGCAAGTTTTTGTGCCTGACCACCGGATGGTTCTACGCCGGATTGGTCAAACATTTTGTAAAGATTTGTATCTTCCTTTTTGTCCAGTTTTTTAATCCAATTATCCAATTCAACAATCTCACAAAGAGCTTTTACTTTCTCGCGAACTTCCGGATGTTCTGCTTCTTCCATGGCAATATTTTCCAAAATAGAGAATGCCATCAGACGGTAATCCTGAAAGACTACAGAAAGCATTTCTATATAGTCCTTATAACGGTATTGATTGATGTTCTTTCCATTCAGAAGAATTTCTCCATCCGACACATCATATAATCTGCACAGCAGTTTAATAAAGGTTGTTTTTCCTGCTCCATTTTTCCCTACAATTGCCAGATGTTCTCCAGCGTGAATTGTCACATTAACATTTTTCAGGATATAAACATCCGTATTCGGATACTTAAAGCTTACATTCTTAAACTCAATGGTTGGTGCTTCGAGAATTTCCTGCGGACTCTGCAGTCCCTTCTCTTCCGCAACCTCTTCATCCACCTTTTCCATAAAGTCAATGTAATTTCTTAACAAAGAGGATGAATAACGAAGTCTGAAAAGGCCGTGGGAAACATTTTCCATCGACTGTTTAAATCGGATTGTCGACTGAATCAGGCTACTAAAATCTCCAATTGTCACGGTTTTCGCCAACGTCTTTATTCCCAAAATTAAGTATATTGCCACATTACCTGCCTGAGACATGACACTATCCCATTGAGTATATTTCCATATCTTCAGATTATATTTCTTGGCAACCTGATAAATCTTTTCTCCCATGATTCCCTGATTTTCCAGAATCATTTTTGATGCCTTGTAAATTCTGATATCCTTTGCGTATTTGCTTTCTGTCAGATTCTGCATGTAATAATCCTGCTCTCTCATTTGGGCGGAATATACCTGATAATACTCTTCTTCCAGTTTTGTGCGCTTCATCGTTGCCCAGGTACTTACCACAAAACTTAAAACAATCGGTATAAGCAACCAGAAAGAACAGGTTACCACCAGGTAAAAAACTCCTGACAATACCAGAATACCGGAAATAATCTGAACCATTCCCTGCATGATTTCATTTACATCTGCGTGTTCAAATGCTCTTTCTGCCTTTTTAATACTGTCCAATACTTCCGGATTTTCCGTATATTCGAACTTCATTTTCATTGTGCGGGTACTCAGTTTTAAGCTGACTGCTCGGTCAAAACGGTCAGCGCAGTAGTATTGCCTTTCGCTTGCAAACTTCTGCAAAGAACGATAGAGTAGTGTTCCAAAGCAGATAAACAACACCCAGAACACGATAACATTCATATTTCTTTTTTCCTGATATGCAATTTCATTAATCAAATATTTGGAACCGATAATTGTTATAAACGGTCCTATACTTTCAATCAGAATTCCCAACCCCAGGTAGAAATAGTAGACGGGATATTCTTTCCAGGAGAACGCTGCAAAATATCTGATGCAACGAACAATATTAGCAATTTCTTTTCTTGTGTTTTTAAGCATACTCAACCTCTCCTTCCCGAACAGCCTCGTCCCCCTCATTGGAGTTTTCCTGATAGTACTGTGCCTGTACCTGATACATGTATGCGTACTCTCCGTTTTTCTCCATCAATTCATCATGGGTTCCCTGTTCTTTTATTTTTCCGCCATCAAACATTACAATCTGATTGCAGAAGCGGGTACTGGATAAACGGTGGGATATAAAGATTGAAGTCTTCCCTTCCACCATTTTATTAAATTCCTGATACATACGGTCCTCTGCCAATGCATCCAAAGCTGCTGTGGGTTCATCCAACACAATAACATTTCGATTTTGATAAAGTGCTTTTGCCATCGCCAGACGCTGACGTTCACCACCGGACAAATCAATTCCGTTATTATCAAAAATTCGGAGCAACTGCGTTTCCATCCCCTTTTCGTATTTGGAAATTTTCTCATCCAACCCACTACGTCTGATTGCTTTTTCCACCAACTTCATGTCGGTTCGTTCCCGTTCACGCATAGAAATATTTTCCCAAATCGGGAACGCAAAAATTTCCACATTCTGGAATACCGGTGCAAAAATCTCATAGTATTTGCTTCGGTCATATTGTCTGATATCAATTCCATTTAAAAGAATTCTTCCATTCGTAGGTTCATATAATCTCATCAACAGTTTTGTCAATGTAGTCTTTCCCGCTCCATTGATTCCAACCACTGCCAGTTTCATCCCCGCCCGAATAGTCAGATTAATATTCTTCAACACCTCTTCTTTATGTCCCGGATAATGGAAGGACACATTTTCAAAAGTAAATTCATAGCGGTCTAAAGAGATGTCCGTGATTTTTCCTTCTCCCCTTTCCTCATCCGGCTGTTCTTCTTCCCAGTCCATAAAGGTTCGGTAATCATCCATTTGCAACTGATTCATATGCATCCAGACAAGATTGCTGAACAGGTCTGTCATTGCCTGTGAGAAGGTTGCTACCATCCCCAGGTACAATACAAAATTGGAAATACTCAGGTTCTTATACAGCACCAGATAAATCAGCACTACATATAAAATCCCATTCTGGATCAGATTCAGCAGACTGATTTTCACTTCACAAAGTGTCCATTGATTATGGCGCATTTTACAACGTTTTAAAAAGACAATATTAATGTCTTCCCAAAGGTTCTGAATCCACTTTGTCATTCCGAACAATCGAATATCTTTTGCATAACCAAAATCTCTTGTACTCTGTGACAAATACTCATGCTTTCTCCAGTTTCCTGCCATAGCGTTGTCGTAGTGAATTTTATTCCACTGCATAGTGTTTTCAAAAAAACGGTAACTCAGATAGGATAACACTCCTAATGCTACAACAATCAACGGATGAATAAATAAAATCGTAATCCCGGAAACTACGGAAAGCGTCAGTGCATTCAATACCCACTGTACATTAGTACAATATCCCTGGAATCCTCTTCCGTAATAAGTTGCTTTTCTTGCACGCTCCGTCAAGTCCAGAAAATCCGGATTTTCCATGTTTTTAAAATCCGTAAAAAATACTTTTCTTAAATAGTCTCCCATCAGACGATACTGCACTTTATCAAATCCATACTCCATAACTATTCTGGATTTTTCTTTAGCAAAACTGATAAGAATTGAAAGAATGCCAATTACTAAAATTGACGCAATCATAATTTTCGTGGAAATTTCTTTTTCCACCAGTCCCAAAACCACCTTCGGAATTACTACCCCTACCAGTTCAAACAAGGACATTGCAATACTGGAAACAATAACTGCAACAATATAAAGTTTATTAAACTTCCACGAGGTCTTTACCGCATAGGCAAAGTTGTTTATAAATCCGTACTTGTTTGCCTGTATTCCCTTCTCTTCGTTTTTCACTTCATTGGAAAAAAAATCTTTAATCTTCTCAATTAGTTTTTTCATTATGCCTCCTTAAATTGTTTCTCTCCTAACTCCCTTAACAACACATTGATTTCTCCAATGTGATTTACCCCTGCATCCAACGCATATATAACTGCCAGGTCTCTGGCGTTATTGTTTGCAAAGCTGTAACCGCAGATTTTCAGCAAATCACTGGCTTCTTCTGCATTCAATCCGAACCCGACACATACCGCCATACAACTCTCCTTGGACGGATGATATTTTTTGTCCGATACAAATTTTGAAACCAATTTTCTGTCAATCCCGGCTTTCGCACACAACTCTGTTGTTGAAATCTCCTTTTCACAAAAATAATAATTAATCATTTTTCCAAATGTTCTACAGTCATAATTGTTATGAATATATTTCGATATTTTTTCATAGTTATAATTTAATTGATTCATCGCTCTACCCTCTATTGTCACTAATGTCTACTTTATGCAAACCCGAAACCGCTACATCTGTTTCGGGTTTGTCCCACGGTCGTCAAATACTTGCAAGCAAGCTTTCAGCATTTTCCTCGTCGTGAGCACAAAAAAGCGCTTTAGGAATAGGACTCCTAAAGCGCTTCAAATTTCTCTGATTTTTATAAGCACGTTAATACGCACCGTAACAGAACATCTAGAAACTTCTTTGATTTATCAAAAGATTTCCGGAGGTCCCAAATGGCACGTGTCCTTTTTTCCCAATCCAAATTTTATTTTCATGGTTTCTATTCAAATTGACGTTACGTCTTAATTTCTTATACATCATTTATTTGGTCCTCCTTTCTTCTAATTTTTTATTAACCTTTACAAGTCTAACATAGTAAAACTATAAAAACAACCCATTAATAAAAATGTCGCTTAAAAAGCGAAAACCTCCTAAGCGACATTCATTCTATTTTACAATTCCAATTAAATCATTAATGTCCGAAACCTGATGTCTTCTCATGTAATCTTCAATGCCTTCAACAATCTTTATCGTTGCTGCAGGGTCATGGAAGTTTGTTGTTCCTACAGCCACTGCACTGGCACCAACCAAAATCATTTCCAAAGCATCTTCTGCAGAAGTTACACCACCCATTCCGATAATCGGAAGATTCACAGCATTTGCTACCTGATAAATCATTCGTACAGCTACCGGATGAATTGCAGGACCGGAAAGTCCACCGGTCTTGTTTGCCAAAACAAATTTCTGACGTTCCACATCAATCTTCATTCCGGTAATTGTATTGATTAACGATAAGGCATCTGCCCCACCGGCTTCTGCTGCTTTTGCCATTACGGTAATATCCGTTACATTCGGACTCAGTTTCATAATTACCGGCTGCTTTGCCACCTTTTTAATTTCTCTTGTGATTGCTTCAACTGCCTTTGGATCCTGACCAAATGCAATACCGCCTTCTTTCACGTTTGGACATGAAATATTGATTTCCAATAAATCAACTGCTTCATCTCCTAACTTTTCAACCACATCTACATAATCTTCCGTTGTTCTTCCGCAAACGTTTACAATAATTTTTGTATCGTACTGCTTTAAAAACGGAATATCTCTTTTCGCAAATACATCATATCCCGGATTCTGAAGCCCTACTGCGTTAAGCATACCGCCGTAAGTTTCCGCCACACGGGGAGTATTATTTCCTTCCCAAGGAACGTTAGCAACACCTTTGGTTGTTACAGCTCCCAAGCGATTTAAATCTACAAATTCACCGTATTCCGCACCGGAACCAAATGTTCCTGAGGCAACAGTAATCGGATTTTTTAATTCTACACCAGCAATATTTACCTTTGTATTCAATTCCATTACAGTTCTACCTCCTCTGCTAAAAATACAGGACCATCTTTACAGATTCTCTTGTTGTTTACGTTGGAATGGTGATCCTTTTCCTTTGTCTTGCAAACGCAGGCAAGACACGCACCGATTCCACAAGCCATACGTTCTTCTAAAGATACCTGGCATTCGATTCCTTTTTCCAATGCATATTCTTTAATTGCACGAAGCATTGGCATTGGTCCGCAGGAATAAATCACAGCGCCTTCTACCGCCTGTTCTTTAATGGCGTCAATAACGGTTCCCTTTGTTCCGGTACTTCCGTCTTCTGTAGCAATATAAAGGGTTCCGCGTTCTTCCAGTTCACCGGTCAGGAACAGTTCGTCACGATATCCCGCAACGATCTGAACTTCTGCCTTATCCTTTAATTCTTCTGCTAACTGAACCATTGGTGGAATACCGATTCCGCCGCCGATTAAGATTGCCTTCTTTCCTTCTCTCTGCATAAAACCATTTCCCAATGGTCCGATAATATCAACAGTCTCGCCGGCCTTGTAGGTAGACATTTCTTCTGTTCCACCGCCTGCAACCCTGTAAACAATGCGCAATGCACTTTTTTCCTTATCCACCTGACAAATACTGATTGGTCGTGGAAGTAACTTTGTCTTATCATGGCAATAAACAGAAATAAACTGTCCTGCTACCGCTTCCTGTGCAGCCTTGGTTTCGATCCACATGCTGAACACGCCGGTTCCAATACATTCCTGACTGATAATCTTCGCTGTTTCTTTTTCTCTCATAGAATTATCCTTTCAACTGTTACTTTTTCTCTTCATGATATTCTTCATCGGTATTTACATTCCATACGTTGGACTTGTCAGCTACATTATTTACAATGTTTTTCACTGCTTCAAAAGAAGTAACCATGGAATGGTCCATATTGTTGTAACGATGCTGACCGTTACGTCCGATACAATATAAGTTCGGAATGGTATTCAGATATTCGATGATTTCATCCATATGTGCATAACCGTCAAAGTAAGCCGGATACGCCTTCTGAATGCGTTCTCTGTGGGAATCCAAAACATCTTCCCGGGAGATTACACCCATAGAAACCAATTCATTAATGGCAAGTTCGATACATTCCTCGTCAGAAAGGTTCCAGAAATCGTCCCCTTCGCGACAGAAATATTCCAAACCAATCCATACGTTCTCTTCCGGTTTTTCCACCATGTATGGAGACCAGTTGTTGAACACCTGAATTCTTCCCAGTTTCACTCCGGTATCCTGTACATAAATCCAGCAATCCGGAACAATATTATTTAAGGTTTTAATCTTTGTTTCATTTTTCAGATTTAATTTATTCAGCAACAATCCAACCGTTACAAAATCTCTAAACGGCAAATCTGCTGCTGCTTCCTGTACCTGCTGCGGAATGGCACTTCCGTCAATACTTGCAATCAAATCATTTACCGGCATGGAAGACAATACAATGTCTGCCTCGTAAACCTTGTCTCCGGATACAACGCTGACAATCTTTCCATCCTGCACATTAATTTTCTGTACTTCTGATTCCTGAATGATTTCTCCTCCCATAGCACGAATTTCGTCTGCTGCAGTTTCCCACAACTGACCCGGTCCGAACTTTGGATAGATATATTCTTCAATCAGGGAAGTTTCCACTTTTTTATTTTTTCCCGGAGTAATCTTCTTAAAGATATCCTTGATTACCGCAGAGATAGACAATCCTTTCACACGCTGGGAACCCCAATCCGCTGAAATTTCTCTTGGATGTCTTCCCCAAAGTTTTTCTGTATATCCTTCAAAGAACATTCCGTATAATACTTTTCCAAAACGATTAATGTAAAAGTTTTCCAGATTATCTTCCGGCAATTTTCTGATGACAGAATGTAAATAACTGAATCCTGCCTTCATGGTTGTTGCAAATCCCATGTTTTTGATGGTAGACCACTTCAACGACACCGGATAATCAAAGAAATGCTTCGCATAGTAAATACGTGAAACTCTGTTTCTTACAAGCATCACGCGATCTTCTGTTTCCGGATCCGGTCCCTGTTCCGGAAAATTCTTTACAGTTCCTAAAATTTTATCATCGTAGGAAGGCTTGCTCTGTGTTGGCATCATGTTCTGCCACCAGGCATTGACACGGTCATCCTTGGAGAAGAAACGGTGTCCGCCGATATCCATACGATTTCCCTTATAACGAACGGTTTGGGAAATTCCGCCGATGCGATCCGTCTTTTCTAAAATAAGGACTTCATATCCCCCCTGCTTTAATAATTCATACCCTGCTGTCAATCCTGCAGGCCCAGCTCCGATAATAATTACTTTTTCCATTCAATTTTCTTCCTTATCCTACAGATTAAAAGATTGAGTTAATATCTTCAATCATATCAATTACAGCCTGGCGAGATGCATCTGCGTAGTTTTCTTCTCCAAACTGTGCATACTGTTCCTGCTTATACGCACAAATAATTCCACGGGAAGAGTTTACGATTGCACCCAATCCATCTTCATTAAAGTATGGACGAAGACCTTCTGCTGTTCCACCCTGTGCACCGTATCCCGGTACCAAAATGTAACTCTTTGGCATAATATCTCGCAGGATTTTACCCATTTCCGGATAAGTTGCACCAACAACAGCTCCAATGTAACTGTACTGGTCTCCCATATGTTCGCTTCCCCAACGATCTACCTGTTCACCAACCCATTCATATAATGGTCTGCCGTCAATGAGACGATCCTGGAATTCACCGCTGGATGGATTTGAAGTTTTTACAAGAATAAAGAGACCTTTCTTTTCTTCTTTACAAACATCTACGAAAGGCTTTACACCATCTGTTCCCAGGTAAGGGTTTACAGTAGCAAAATCTTCATCAAATAAAGAATAAGTGTTGCTTCCGACCTGAATTTTTCCTAAATGACCTGTAGCATATGCTGCTGAAGTAGAACCGATATCTCCACGTTTTACGTCACCGATAATCACCAAATCTTTTTCCTTACAGTACTGTACTGTTTTCTGGAATGCCTGAAGTCCCGGAATTCCAAACTGTTCGTACATAGCAATCTGTGGCTTTACAGCAGGAATCAAATCATAAGTTGCATCGACAATTCCCTTATTGTACTGCCAGATTGCTTCTGCAGCACCTTCTAAAGTTTCACCGTATTCTGCAAAGGCTTTATCCAAAATGTGCTTTGGTACATAGCTAAGCATTGGATCCAGTCCTACGACAACCGGTGCGTTTGTTTTCTGAATTTTCTTTACTAATTTGTTAATCATCTTTTCTACCTCTTTCTTGTTTATTCTGCATCACTGTATACAATCTTTCCATTTAAAATGGTGTATTTTACTTTTCCTGAAACGGTTGCGCCATCAAAAGGTGTATTCTTTCCTTTGGACTTGAACGTATTCACATCTACCACATAGGTTTCATCCGGATTAATGACTACAATATCCGCAACCTTTCCGATATTCAACGTTCCTTTATCAATCCCCAACACTTTTGCCGGATTGTAACTCATTTTTTCTGCCATCTGCATTGGTGTCAGTTTTCCGGTCTTTACCAAATTGGTCATGGTAAGTGCTACTGAAGTTTCCAGTCCGACAATACCAAACGGAGATTTTTCCATTACCTGATTTTTCTCTTCAGCACTGTGTGGTGCATGATCTGTTGAAATCACATCCATCACATTGTCATGAAGTCCCTGCACCAATGTTTCCATATCTTCTCTTTCTCGAAGAGGAGGATTCATTTTGAAGTTTCCTTCATTGGCTGTAATATCCTCAGTACACATTGAGAAATGGTGCGGACAAACTTCACCGGTTACATCAATGCCATCCGCTTTTGCTTCCTGAATCATTGTAACGCTATCCCTTGTGGAACAATGGCAAAGATGAAGTTTTGCTCCGGTTTCTTTTGCAAGGAGAATATCTCTCGCTGCAATAATATCTTCTACTGCGTTACTGATTCCTTTCAGACCCAACGCTTCCGCTTTGGCATCCATATTCATCACGCCGCCTTCTACCAGATTAATGTCTTCACAATGTGCCATTACCGGAAGTCCCAATCTTGCAGCTTCCTTCATTGCCTTACGGTACACTGCAGAATCCATAACTGATTTTCCGTCTTCGCTGATTGCACAGATTCCCGCCTTCTTTAAAGCTTCGAAATCATTGACTTCTTTTCCCAGCATTCCCTTTGTTACCGCACCAACCGGCAACACATTGGTAAGCCCTGCTTCTTTGGCCTTTTCCACAATATAAGTAACGGTTTCCGGGCTGTCCACAACCGGCTTTGTATTCGGCATACAACAAACGGTTGTAAAGCCACCTGCTGCCGCTGCCGCACTTCCTGTGGCAATGTCTTCTTTATAGGTCAACCCCGGATCTCTGAAATGCACATGCAGGTCAATCAGCCCCGGCATTACATAACAACCTTCCGCATCAATTACCCGGTCTGCATTTACTTCCAGATTTTTTTCTTTCTTTTGGATTATGCCATCATCCACAAAAATATCCAGTTTTTCCATCTGGTTTTCCGCAGGATTGATGACTGTTCCGTTTTTTATCAATAAACTCATTTAATCATCTCCTAAAACAATGTAAAATCCGTCTAAAATTATAGCAAAAATCCACGGTACTTTCAACAAAGGCTCAGTACCCCGAAAGATACTGAGCCTGTTTTTTACTTTTTCAATGGAAGTTTCAATTCTACTGTTTTTGCAATCAGATAAGTTCCATATGCAGCAAAGAATGAAATCAGCACAAAATAAGAGACACAATACTGACTCTTTCCTTCAAAGAATAAATGATACAGGAATCCACCAATCAAAATCAAAATTAAAATCATGGTTTCCGCATTACATCTTTTACGGATAAATGAAATCATTGCCACGCTGAACATCACAAACATTAACATCTGGTAAATATTGAAGTACGCATCCAGCTTCTTTCCCCAGCTTCCATCATATACCGGATTGCCGTCCTGATCATTCTGTCTGTAAACTTTATTCAACCAGGATTCCTTATCCACTTTTCCATAATAATGACCTTTCACCTGACTTGCCCAGATGGATTCATAACTTGGTTCGTTCCACTGAGACAAAATCTTCTTGCCAAAGAAATCTCTTCTGTACGTTGCATCTGATAAGAATTTATCAATTCTTTTCGAAATATCTTCTTTTGCTTCTTTTGTCGCCGCTTCACTATCACCATTATGCTTTTTGTAGAGAATGATTGTTCTTCCGTTATACCATCCCGGTGCCATGCCGGATTCATTTAGTCCCATATCCAGGAACATCATTTGTGTTACTCCCGGTTTCAAGACTACACCACTTTTATTTTCATAATGCATCACAACAATGCTCATACTGTTAAAAGCCACGATGCAGAACACTGCAACTAATGCGAGGGATATCCATTCCTTTTCCCTAATAATATAAACAACCAGACCAATTGTAATTGCCACAACACAAATTAAGTTATTATATTTTGCTAACACTGAAAAAACCATTAAAAATGTAGCCGGCAATATATATAATGCTTTTTTAGCATGATTGCTCTGCATAAAGCAAAGAATGAAATAGTACGACCAGATTGCTGCTGAAAATCCTATAATTATTCCGTATGGAAATGCTGTCATAAACAGAGGTTGAAGGCACAGTGCCAAAATAACCGTTAGAATCAATACAACCCCTTTACTGTTGAAAAGTCTTTTTGCTATTTTTTGGAGTCCCAAATACATCAATGCCAAACATACAACATTGAATATTTCTACCGGTAACGCGGTCTCAAATCCACAGATTTGATATAATTTCTCACAAATAAATACTAACCCTAATTGGTGTGGAAATGGCTGATAATAACTCATATCTTCAAATAAAGATTCCCACGTTGAGATTGTCATCGGAGTCATATCTCCTTTTACAAACATCGCAGCCGTATCGTATATCTGCCCTGAGTCAAATGCCGGAACACACTGTACTTTTATTACCCAAATCATACCAACAACGATAGTATAAACAAACAGTCCAACTTTCAGTTTACTTTCCGGTATTTTCATAAAGATATCTCTAAAGTAATATAGCAATACAGCAATTGCAACAAAAAGAAGTATAAATAAAATATTCAGGAAAACATTATCTTTTTCGTATAATATATGTTCTCCGGCATAACTATTTTGATCAATCACAGATGTAAAACCAATACTTGCAATAGCTACCATTCCGAAAAATATCAAAGCTAATACCGATGTTCCAATTCCGCAAATTTTTTCTATCGGATTATTAATATTTTCTTTTTTCCATAGTTCTTTGTTAAATTTAATATACTGCATTTTCACTCACTCCATCAAAAATATTATTTTCATAAATCAGGATTTTGAAATTTCCACAATCCTTCGCTTGAATAAACGAATTTACCCCGCTTGTAACATGTTCAGTAAACTCGGCCTGTGTCATTAAAACAAAACATTTTCCTTTTTTACCGTCTTTGCCATACCAGTTTCTGTTGGTTTGGTAATAATCCGGGCTGATTCCATTTTCTGTAAATTTAATACATCTTGCCTCCACAGCCGATTCAGAAGTCATAGTAATAATATTTGCATTCCAGAAGGTCGCATATCCATAGGAAATATTTTCATCTTCCAGTATCTCAATGACTTCTTTAATTGCTTTCGTATTGGTGTTTTCACTTTCAATCGTCAGGCACTGATGTACTGTAAGAATTGACATCGCCGCAAACGGAATCAGAATGATTGCCGCCAGACGTTTTCCATCGGTATTCTTCATAATTCGATTTACCTGAATCATGCAACACAAAACTGCTGTAACAATCATTGGAGACAATCTCCAGTCTGCCGCATTCAGTCTTCCGAAAGTCCATCCAACAATGATAACTGAACTAGCAAAATGATGAGTCAATAAAATCACCTTCTGCTCTGCTTTTTCTATTTTTTTGTACTGGAACAACATTACAATCGGAGTTCCGAATAAAATAATAGTTCCCACAATACGCAACAGGATGCTAATTCCTTCTCCAGAAAATAGAATGGTATTTTCATTCAATGTTGCACCCATAATCGTAAACAAATTCTTCGGAATATCTAAAAAGTTTGTTGTCCAATCATCGATTGCCGCAAATTTTGAATAGGCATTTGCATATCCTGCCTCCACACCCCCGGTAAACTGCTTAATGGAAACAACGCCCAACAGTACTCCCATAGTAGCCACACCAATGACTATGTAACGAGACACATTTTCTTTACATAACAATTTTGTCTTTGTTTCAAAAAACAAATATGCAAACAGTGCACCTACTACCGGAATCGATGAGATCGATGCAATCTGAACACCGTTCACTCCACTGATAAATGTAAGTACAATCATCAGTAATCCGTAGCCAATTGTTCCTGGGGTAAGGTCTTTTCCCTTTCCCCCATTATCCTTTACGACTTTATACAATTTAAAACCTGCAGCTAAAATTGCCAAGGTCATTAACGGTCCGAAACTATAATATATAATGTGTCCCCAAAAAATTTCTCTGAGTTTTTCACCGGATGAAAGTAAAAACAAAAGAAATCCAACGGTTAACGCTGTCATTTCCGTACTAAAAGAAATCTGTCTACACACTGCAATGAGTGCTGCAATGAACAGTAAAAAGAAAATGACCATTCCGATAATCTGTGCTTTTAATCCCAATCCAAAGATTGCAATCAACGGCCACATAATTATGTTCGCTGCAAATGGCATCATTGCCGCGTAGCAGAAATCCGGGTTAATTAATTTTCCCGCATCATATGACGCTCCTGCCCACATAATTGAATCCGTACAATCCGCGTGATAATATCCCGGTTCTAACATAACGATTACATACAGCGTAAACAACACTGACAATCCAATCAGAACGCAGGACAATATGGTTTTTAAGTCTTTCTTAGCCATAGTTCAGTCTCCTTTCACAACTCCTAAGATTATAGCAAAAAATCCAATTTCAGGCAATGAGCCCCGCACTTCGTGCGTAATGGCAATGAGCCGCCATTCATAGATTCGCTCTATAGCCCGCTACCTCGATTCCGCACTTCGTGCGTAATGGCAATGAGCCTCCATTCATAGATTCGCTCTATAGCCCGCCACCTCAATTCCGCACTTCGTGCGTAATCGCAATGAGCCGCCATTCATAGATTCACTCTACAGCCCGCCACCTCGATTCCGCACTTCGTGCTTCATCTCGGTGGGTGGCTGCGCCACCCACAAAAAATAAAAGGAAGTGCCCGATAGAAAGCTAGCTTTCTACTGGGCACTTCCTTTTATTTTTTATGCGGGCTTTGCTTTAGCCAAAGTATTCAACACCTGATTCGAATACCTTAAGATCCTGTTCGCCGTAAATGTTCTTTGCTACAGATGAGCCCTTTCTTTCGATGTGAGCCATCTTACCGAAGCAACGTCCGTCCGGACTTGTGATACCTTCGATTGCGTAGTATGAACCGTTTACGTTGTATTCTTCGTCCATGGTTGGCTGTCCCTGTTCGTTTACGTACTGAGTTGCAACCTGTCCGTTTGCGAAGAGTTCTTTAATTGTTTCTTCCGGAGCTACGAAACGTCCTTCACCATGTGATGCCGGGTTTACATATACACCGCCAAGTTCTGCCCTCTGTAACCAAGGAGACTTGTTGGAAACAACCTTTGTATATACCATCTTTGATACGTGACGGTTAATTGTGTTGTATGTCAATGTTGGAGACTGATTTGTCTGTCCTGTAATCTTTCCGTTTGGAACTAATCCTAATTTGATTAATGCCTGGAATCCGTTACAAATACCTAATGCCAAACCATCTCTTTCATTTAATAACTTGTGTACCGCTTCTTCAATCTTTGCATTTCTAAATGCTGTTGCAAAGAATTTTGCAGAACCGTCCGGTTCATCACCGGCACTGAATCCACCTGGGAACATAATAATCTGAGCCTGTGAAATTGCATCTTCAAAGATGTTTACAGAATCTCTGATATCTTCCGGTGTAAGGTTTTTAAATACCTTTGTAATTACGTTTGCTCCGGCATTTTCAAATGCCTTTGCTGTATCATATTCGCAGTTTGTTCCCGGGAATACAGGAATAAATACGGTAGGTTTTGCAATCTTATTCTTGCATACATAGATGCTTCCCTTGTCATATACCGGAGTATCAAGTACTGCTGTATCCTTATGACTTCTTGTAGGGAATACCTTTTCTAATGTCTTCTCCCAAACCTTCACAGCTTCATCCATAGAAATTACATCATATCCATATTCGAATGTCTGCTTATCGTTTGTTTCACCGATTAATACATAGCTTGCAGAGATTTCATCCAACTTGTCTGCAGGAACTTCAGCAACAATATCACCGAATCCAGGAGCAAATAAGTCTGCACCAGGAATGCTACCGCTTACGCTGACACCGATCTTGTTACCAAATGCCATCTTGCTGATTGCAGGGATTACACCCTTTCCGTCTACAGCGTAGGCAGAAATGATTACACCCTTCTGAATCATATTATGAATTTCATCATAAAGCTTCATGATTTCACCGTATACCGGCTTATCATACTGGTCTTTACAAATTTCAAATTTTACAATCTTGCTTCCCACTTCCTTCAATTCAGGAGTGATGATATCTTTTTCTTTTGCTACATCAACAGCAAAAGATACTAATGTTGGAGGTACGTCAATATCATTGAATGTACCTGACATACTGTCCTTACCACCAATTGATGGAAGACCGAATCCCATCTGTGCATCATAAGAACCGAGAAGTGCAGCAAATGGCTGACTCCAACGACGTGGGTCTTCTGTCATACGACGGAAGTATTCCTGGAATGTCATACGGATTTTCTTATAATCACCACCAGTAGCTACAACCTTTGCAATAGAATCAACAACTGCATACATTGCACCATGGTATGGGCTCCAGCTTGAGAGATATGGATCAAAACCATAACTCATTAATGTTACAATATCACACTTTCCGTTTAATACAGGAAGTTTTGCTACCATTGTCTGTGTTTCTGTCATCTGGTATTTTCCACCGTGTGGCATAAATACAGAACCTGCTCCGATGGAACCGTCGAATTTTTCAACAAGTCCCTTCTGAGAACATACATTAAGGTCTGCTAAAGTTTCTAACCATTTATCTTTTACATTGGTTACTTCTTCTTTCTTGAAGAAATTCTTTTCTTCATCAGGCATATCTACTGCAACTGCAGTTTCCTGATGCGCACCGTTTGTATCAAGGAATGCTCTGGAAATATTTACGATTTCCTTACCTCTCCATTCCAATACAAGTCTTGGCTCTTCTGTTACTTCAGCAACAACTGTTGCTTCAAGGTTTTCTTCATTTGCATACTTTAAGAACTGTTCTACATCTTTTGGATCTACAACAACTGCCATTCTTTCCTGTGATTCAGAAATCGCGATTTCTGTTCCGTCAAGACCGGCATACTTCTTAGGTACTTTATCCAAGTTTACATGTAAGCCATCTGCCAATTCACCAATGGCTACAGATACACCACCTGCACCAAAGTCATTACATTTCTTAATGAGATAACTTACTTCTTCTCTTCTGAACAATCTCTGAAGCTTACGTTCTGTAGGTGCGTTACCCTTCTGAACTTCTGCTCCACAAGTTTCGATGGATTCTTCTGTATGAATCTTTGATGAACCTGTAGCACCACCACAGCCATCACGACCTGTTCTTCCACC
>JAEFAB010000066.1 GCA_016292095.1 Eubacterium sp.
TAATATCCTTGTGGTACAGAATTCTCTTTTTCGCATGACCGCCTTCCTTTGTATACAGAAGATTTCCCTGTTCATCCTTCTGGAAATCCACTCCGTAGGAAATTAAGTCCTTCAATAAATCAGGAGATTCCTTAATCATTGTTTCTACTGCAGCGGTATTATTTTCAAAATGACCCGCTTTCATAGTATCGTAAAAGAAACTGTCAAAATCTTCCTCATCCTGAAGCATACAGATGCCACCCTGTGCCAAAAAGGAATCACTGTGTTCTACAATGTCCTTTGTAATCATCAGTATGTTTTTGTCCTTTGGCAGGTTCAGTGCACAGTATAAACCGGCACAACCACTTCCAATAATCAATATATCTGTTTTCATAAATAACTCTTTCTGCCTCTTGGCAATTTTTTGTGAAAATTTCTGTCATTATATCACACTCCCGAAGAACTGACAAGACAGTTGTAAAGTCATTTCCAAACAAAAGAAACGTGTAGTCACAAAAACGTAACTACACGTTAGTAAATCGATTCACAAGCCAGCGGAAAAAGTTGCTGACATAATTTCTGAAATTGTCGCTTTCATAAAGCATCGGTTCCCGGTTAGGATACCAGGTTTTCAACCGGTAAATATAGTATCCAAACAACAACGCAAAAAACACACACAAAACAATCTGGTTGATTTTCTGCAGTTTTCTGTATAATTCTTCATCCCGGACAAAATATCGTTCAAACAGATAAACTATCACTCCGAGAAGAATCGGAATCCAGAAAGGATGCATTGTTGTAGCTTCCGCAAAACGTCCTCGGAACGCCAGCAGAAAGGATCTTGTCAGTCCGCATCCTGGGCAGGGAATTCCCCAAAACAACCGGACCGGACATATTTTGTGAAACAAAAAATTAAATATTATGATATAAAGAACCGTTGCTATGGCAGGATTCTTAATTCTCTTGATGTCTGTAATTAATTTTTCCCTGTTAAACTTCATTCTTCTAAATCCGTTAATCTTTCTTTTTAAAATCCTTTAATTCCATTTTCACTCTGCCCCAATTGCAAAATACCGATTTAAATAGTCGGTGGATCCAACAAAACGGCAAGAGCCATCCGTGTTTCTTAATGGACGGGTAAATATATTCCATACGCTCTCTTTCCATAAACATTCTTCGGAAAAAGTAGCCTTTCTTTGTTTTAATTCCCTGTTCATTTTTGTATCGTTCAAAGGACCATTGTTGGTACTGTTCAAAATTTCCGAACACACCGCTGTTAATAATATATTCGGCAGGGCCTCGAAGTTCTTCTGTCATTTCCCCTTCGCCAAACCAACACTCTGCCAGTCCCTGACACATTTTTTCAAATTCCACATAGTTCATTTTCGGCAGGATTTCTCCAATGGAGTCCCAATCCAATTGTTCACGATAGGCTTTCATCAGGTAATGCTGATCCAGAATGGAACGAATTCCACTGCCTCCCATGGAATAATGCTTCTCGAAATGAAGCAGATGGAAAAGATATAAATCCTCCAATGTCATATGAAGGAGATACGGATTTTCCTCATCAGGAATCAATCGTTCCCATATATTATCTGTATGCCAATGGTTTTCTTCCGTAGGTGGCAACAGTCGTCTGTGTATTTCCACCTCAACATACGGACGCTTCTTATAAACATCATGGCTGTCTTCCAGTCCCACATCATAGGCTTCATAGCCTAAATTTTTCATCAGTGGGATAAAATCATTAATCTTTTTTTCATCCACAAGATAATCCAAATCACCCATCTGACGCAGTAGTGGATTAGGATACAGAGCCTTCATCAGCGCACCTTTTAAAGGGAGAATATATAATTCTCCCTCTGTAGCCTGTTTTATAATCATTTTTGCTTCGGCCTGCTGCATCAGATTAACCATCTGGTTGTTCGTGTGAAGTTTTTCCCAACTCTGTTGTAATTCTTCATTCGGACCCTGCTGTAATTTCTTCACAGCTTCGTAGACCATTTCGTCCACCTGATGATATACTGCCAAATTGATCAGTTCTTTCCAATCAACAGTCTCCGGTTTTTCCGGCGGCTGTTCACTCTGAACCATTGATTTCAGTAATGCAATCAGGTAATCACTGGTGTGCTGATTGATTTCCATTTTATTCTTCAACCCCGTTTACTTCTTCTGTTTGCAAAGGTTCTGTTTCCGGTTCTTCTGTCTGTGGAGCCTCTGTCTGCGGAGCATCCGTTTCCGGTTCCTTGATTTCTTTTGTCGGTTTTACTGCCTTTGTTTTTGCTTCTGTCTCTTCCACCCAGTCATCGTCGTCTTCTTCCCAGTCGGAATCGTCATCTTCTTCCCCCACCTCTTCAGTGGTATCTACCTCTTCATCTGTCCAGACTTCACCGGTTTCTTCAGTATCTTCTTCTGTTGTGGTTTCTTTTTCTGTAGTCGTAACAACCGCAGTTGTTTCCTGGGTTGTATCTTCTTCCTGACTGAAGTTCTTGGACATTACCGCAGCCACTGTCACAATTCCTGTAATCACAACAACTGCCACCACAATTGCAATAATGTTCAACTTTTTATTCTTGTTTGTGAGTTCCATCTTTTCGATGTCATCCTCATCTTCTTCGTCTTCAATAACAATTTCATCTTCAAAGTATTCTTCTTCCTCTTCCGGGAAGTCAAAATTTAATTCATTGTCATCGACGAATTCCACTTCATCTACAAAGTCAGAATCATCAATCTGGATCGGCGGAACAATTTCTCCTGTCTGACCCAAATCCACAATTTCTTCTTCTAAATCTAAGTCCGGAATGATTTTTGTTTCCTCAAGATTTTTGTCATCTATATCCGGAATAATCTTTGTTTCGTCAAAGGTTCCACCCTGACCAAACTCTTTCTTCTCATCCATTCGATTTCTCCTTTCATCATCTCTACATTTCATTCTATAATATAGAAACGACTATAATTCCGATTATATTTCAATCTTTTCCATTATAATTCACAAATAACGCGAAATGCAAGTATTTTAGCTTTTATGGTACGAAAAAAGGATGCTTTCGCATCCCTTATTTATGTGCCATAATATAATTTTCTACTTCATCCTGTTCAATATTCAATGCAAGGGCAAATTCATCAAAAAGATTTTTCTTTGCCTCTTTCAAATATCGGTCATCTACAAATGTAATTCTCTTTCCTTGAGCCATACGTTCGCGGTTTCTCTCGTACAATGCTTTGATTACACCGATTAATTTCTGACAATCTGCGGAACTGATTGCTTCTTTATAAGAATTTTCTCTCAGTTTTTCATTTTCAATCCACATTGGTTCAATATTATCCAGATGATCTACAAGATTTTCAGCCTCTTCTTTGCTGATAATAGATCTCATAACTACCTTGTCACTGTCTACCGGATAAAAGATTTTACTATTTTCGGAATGAACAGGAACTAATGTATAATAGAGCTGATCCTTATCTGCTCCGGAAATATCAATATGTGTAATATCCTTTACCTGACAAACCCCATTTCTTCCATGAACGATATACTCTCCAACGTTAAACATGATTTCCTCCTGCGATATAACTTCACTTTATATAATTAATTATGAACTCTTTTTACTCTACACATAATTATATCGCAATTGTGAAAAAAATGTCATAGTCATAATCCACAATTTTTCATCAAAAATTTATTGTGAAACTGTCACAATTCAGTTATCACTTCAACATGTCTCTTGCGGTAAAAACAATAATTGCAATTGCCACGATAAATGCAAGCACAAAAACTACTAAAAAGCTCTTTTCATTAGCTGCTTGAAGAAGCATGCCAATAAAAGCAACACAAATCGCAATCAAAATTCCGGCAATGATTTTTACCATTCTATTATGTTTTTCTCTTGCTGTTTTTTTAGCCATTAGAAATCCTCCCGCGAGTCCTCTTCTTCCTCATAATCATCTGCCTCTCTATCGATTTCTGCAAGGCGTCGGATATAAGCATTCTCTGCTTCCTTTTCTTCAGCTTCCATAATGCCATTATGGTTTATATCGAACTTACTGTCATAGGGACCATAATTTTTTTCTTGTTCAATAAACAGTATTCCTTGTGTCCCCGGTCCACAATGGCTGGAAATTACTCCACCCGCTTCCGTCACATAAACATTTTCAAATCGATCAAGATGTTCCAAGTATGATTTCAATGAGTTCACAAGATCCTGATCACAATCTGCATGAGTAATAAACACGGCATCGGTTCTAGCGGTTAATAACTGTGGTTCCATCTCTTTTGCATATTCCACTAAAACTTTATCCATCACACCACGATATTTTTTCCCCGCTTCCATCTTTCCTGATTTCACGAAAATTTTCGGCTTTACTTTAAATATTCCGCCCACCAATGCAGAGGTTGCTGAACAACGTCCTCCACGATGGAGGTATTTTAAAGTATCCACCACAAAGCTGGCACGAACATAAGGTTTCAGCGCTTCCATCACACTGGCAATTTCTTTGGCACTTTTTCCTTCCTTTGCCATTTTTGCCGCTTCCACTACAAGCAGACCAATTCCCGTGGAAAGATTTTCCGAATCCACCACATATGTATAGTCTTCACATTCCAATTCCTCTACAGCCATTCTGACAACATTGTTTGTTGTAGACATCTGAGAAGAAATGGTAAAGAATACAACCTCCTGTTCTTCTTCCGCATACGGTTTCAGCACTTCTATCACATCTGCAATGGATGGTGCAGAGGTTTGCGGAGTGGCTTCGTTTTTTTCACACCACTGAAAAATATCCTGAGTTGTAATGTTTACGCCATCACGATATTCCTGTTCCCCTAATCGAATGTACAGGGGCAGAATTTCAATATCATATTGTTCAATTAATTCTTTCGACAAGTCACAGGTACTGTCTGCAATAATTTTAACCATAATCTTTACCTCTGATTATTTTTCGTTCTGTACCTCATTGATATCATAAGGTGTTGTCTGGTAAACATAATAATTGATCCAGTTCGTCCACAACAGCTGTCCTGCTGCTCTCCAGTTTACAATCGGAGCTTTTGTAGGATCATCATCCGGGAAGTAGTTCACCGGTGGCTTTGGATCAAGACCTCTGCTGACATCTCTGTCATATTCCAGTTTCAAAGTATCTGCATCATATTCTGAATGACAAAATACGTAGAACTGGCGGCTGTCTTCTGTCTTCACAATTGCCACGCCTGCTTCTTCCGACTCTGCCATCAATTCCAATTCAGGAACTGCCAGAATCTGTTCTCTTGTGATTTCCGTTGCACGGGAATGTGGTGCAAAGAACACATCATCAAATCCGCGGAACAACGGAGACTGTTTATTCAAAATCTTATGTTCATAAATTCCTGAAAGCTTTGGCAAACGGTCTCTCTTACGAATTCCGTAATGATAATAGAGTCCCGCAAAAGCTCCCCAACATAAATAGAATGTACAATGAACATGCTTCTTGGACCATTCCATGATTTCACAGACTTCATCCCAATACTCTACCTCCGTATAATCAATAAAGTCCAACGGAGCACCGGTGATAATCAATCCGTCATAGTAATGTTCCTTGATTTCATAAAATGTTCTGTAATATTCGTCCAGATAATTCTTATCCACATGCTGCGACTGATATGTTGCAGTCTGCAAAAATTCCACTTCCAACTGTAATGGTGTATTGGATAACTTTCTTAAAATCTGTGTTTCTGTCACAACCTTTGTAGGCATCAAATTGAGAATGAGTATTTTCAATGGACGGATATCCTGAGTCATGGCGCGTTTTTCCGTCATTACAAAAATATTTTCGTTTTCCAGAATATCTCTTGCCTGGATGTTTTGTCTGATTTTAATTGGCATTACATCATCCTCACTTTCATTTCTAATTTAATACCTGTCCAAATTTAACAGGAATTTCATATCCTTCTTCTGTCGCCCGGAAGCATTCTTCCGGAAGATTTCCATAGCCTTTTTCCAAAAGCAATACAATAGTAGAACCACCATAAAGGAACATTCCCTTTTCCGCTCCTCGCTGTACGCTACCGGAAGTCTGATGGTTTTTAATTTTTCCAATCATCATGGCTCCCACTTCAATCTGAGCCACGGTACCAAAATTCTCGGTCTCTATCACCGTATATTCTCTGGCATTTTGGATAAACACCGGGTATTGATTTACCGCAATCGGTCTTACGGTATGAAGCTTTCCTTTTAATGGTTTATTTTCCAAAATCACACCGTTATCCATATAACCGTAACGATGATAATTGTCTACGCAAAGGCGGAAAACCAAACAAGTTCCTCCCTGATAATCCGGAGCGGTCTTACTGCCTTCCAATAAATCCTTGATACAATATCTGCTTTTCTTAATATAGAAGGAAGCGTCCTCCGTAATGTGATAAGCAGACAATTTGCCGTCACACGGAGAAACCAGTTTTTTCCCTTCCATACAAACCGGACGCATTTCCGGTTTAATCCTTCTGGTAAAGCAGTCATTAAAGCAGGTATAGTTTTCTTCCTGATATTCACTCATATCAATTCCTGCATTTTTAATGAATCCTTTTATATGGATTTTGGACAATCCGGTGTCCATGTATTTCCCTGCAATTTTTGATAATCCCGGACGAATCAACAGTTTCAAAAGGACTCTTCCCGGAACCGTATGGTATAAAAACCGGAGACTTTTCGAATCCGGTTCTATTTTTATTTTATGATCTGTATATGTGCTCATTCAATCTTTCCTATCCTGTGATTCCTGCTGCCCAAACAACAATAACGGCAATAAATTCGATTGCCCCAACTGCAATTGCCCAATAAATCAGAGAATTGCCCGGCTTTTTCAACTTGAATTTCCGAATAAATAAAATTGCAATAATAATAATTAATACGAAGTACACCCAGGAAATATTAATGTGGTGTACATAAAATGCATGTCTGATTAACAGATATGAAGGGAGAATCAATGATGTAATCGTCACCGGTAATCCCCAATAAATCTTTTCGTCCACACCGGAACCCTGTGTTTCTTCCACAGTAACATTGAAATATGCCAAACGGATTAAGGCACAAAGTACAAACAATGCGCTTACTACAACCAACATCCACATTGGCACACCTGCCAGACGGCTTCTTAAGTCAATTTCCTGAATATCGTACAGGTCTCTGCGGTACAATGCAAAACCGATACATATCGGGAACACCCCAAAAGCAACCAAATCTGCCAAAGAATCAATCTGAATTCCGTACTGTTTTTCCATTTCTGTTCTGTTCTTTTTTGTTCTGGCAACCTTGCCATCAAATGTATCAAACAATCCACAAAGTAATAAAAGTAATGCACCAACATACGGATGTCCCTTTCCGCTCAGTGATACAATAATTCCTACTACTGCCGTAACTAAAGAACAGTATGTTAATATAACCGTATAATCCCAAATGCCAATCCACTTATTCTTCATTATTCTTTTGCCTCATTTCTTTCAACCCTTTTACCGCATATGCAACCAGTGTGATCATTCCACACACTAAAACTCCACCATAGAAGGAAATCCCTCTGCTTAACAATTCGAAGTTTGTTGCCTCATTTACCATTTCTCCAAATCCGTCCATAAAGAGGTAGTCTGCCACACCGACAGCCCCCGGAATCGGAACTGTATTGGAACCGATTACCACATAACCCTGAGTAATAAATACCTTTCCCAGTTCCGGTAATCTTCCGTAATATCCTGCAAATACGAAAACGGAAACCATCATCATAGATGCCCTTTGCAGGAAATTGTAAATAAATGCCTTAAACACATAACGTTTATTTTGAAGAATTGCCTGCGCACACTGCTTATACTGTGCTTCAGCTCGTACCAGACGAAGTCTCCAGGCATGTCCTCGTTTTACCATATGAAGACGGCTTAAAATTCTGATTGCAAAATCCGCCACCTTCATAATTATTTTTTCTTTATATACAAGCATCAGGAATACAACAACCAATACTACCTGCAGGACAATTCCAAAGATAATCAGTGTTGTAGACCATGGATCAAAATTCTGCACTTCAGTAAAACCGAAAATCAGACAGATTAATGCCACTGCAATAATTGACATTGCATAAAGTGTCAGATTAATCAGCAGTACAATTGTGGTAACGGTGGCCGGAATACCATCTCCAATCATAAACAATGCAGATGCCGGCTGTCCTCCGGATGCCGATGGGGTAATTGCAGAAAAGTAAACATCTGCTGAAGAATAAACCACACTTCTTCCAATGCTTTTCTTATACCCAAACATTTTACACAATGTCCTTATCGCCATACCTTCAAAGAAAGCAAACCCAAACATTGCCAGAAGAGCTAAGGCCATCCAATACCATTCTATTTTTTTTGCAAAATCAATGAACCCGCCGATGGTGAATGTTCCGCTTTGCTTTGTAATCGTCATAATCGTAACAACTACAAGCAGAATAAACACAACCGACCATATGATTTTCTTCTTTAAACTTTTCATATTCTGCTCACTTTTAAATTAATTTCCCTCATTTAGTGTTCTGCATTCTCTGCAATATTGGTTCGAGGTTCTAACCAGTTTCTTCGGTATAATCTTCCGATATAATAATAAAAACGGTAAAGTCTGAATTTTCTTGATAAGAATAATCCGATTTCTACCACTGCTATTCCTGCCCAGATATCCACAAATAAATGCTGTTTTGTCAGAAGTACCGTAGCAAAAATAAGGATTGCGGACAAAAACATTACTGCTCTGTATACATTTCCTACCTTCTTGCACTTCATTGCACCTCGGAATACCATCCAGTTTAACAGGCAATGAATCGACGGGAATAGATTATTCGGCTCATCCATAGCATATACTATTCGGGTCAGCCATTCGCTGAATCCATTTCCCACCACTTCCGGTCGGGCCATTTCCGTCGGAAGGAAAATAAAACATGTCACACAAATCAATTTCGCGATTTGCTCCGCAGTCATTACCATATAGCACAACTGTCTGTTTTCTCTTGCTATCACAATAAATCCCACAATCCATGTAACGTACGCCAAAACATACGGTATCATAAAAAACGGAATCATCGGCAATTGATGATCCAGTGGAATGCTTAAGTCATAATGATATAATTTATTTGTGAACGGTCTCGTTCCAAAATATGCGAACATATTAAATGCTACTGATACAATAATTGGAAGAAATGCATACTTCGGAAGTATCTTATAGATTCTTTCCATTTTAACCCTTTCTTTGTACAAACGCATACTACAACAAAAAGCATTATACCACTAATTTTTTATTTTTGCACCCTTTCCGCTTACATTCCTTGTTTTTTCAGATATTCTGCCTAGTATTCTCTTGGAAACTTTGATTTTTTTTGACAAAAAAGACATTGAAAAGAATCTGAAAATCGTTTATCCTAATGTTATGATTCGTGTGACTGGCGGATAAGTGGAGTAACCACGGGGAGCACGAAGGTAAGAACGTCGACCGCCTGGGCAGCCAAATGGGGGCTTCTCAGGCGGCTTATTTTATTTATTTTTAGGAGGTTCTATTATGAAGATGTTGTCACTTGAAAATGAATTGAAGGAAAATTCATATCCGGGACGTGGTATTGTCATCGGAAAATCACCAAACGGAAAGTACGCTGTTACTGCTTACTTCATTATGGGAAGAAGCGAAAACAGTAGAAACCGTGTTTTTGTAACAGAAGGAGAAGGAATTCGTACTGAAGCTTTTGATCCTTCCAAATTAGTAGATCCAAGTTTGATTATTTACGCACCTGTTCGTGTTCTTGGAAACGACACAATCGTAACAAACGGCGATCAGACAGACACCATTTATGACTTAATGAAAGAAGGACAGACTTTTGAACAGTCTCTTCGCACTCGTGAATTTGAACCGGACGGTCCAAACTACACCCCTAGAATTTCAGGAATCATGAATGTTGAAGGTGGCGAATACAACTACAGCATGTCTATCTTAAAGAGCAACAACGGAGATCCATCTTGCTGCAACAGATACACATTCTCATACGACAAACCGGTAAACGGTGAAGCACACTTCATCCACACATATATGCATGATGGAAATCCACTTCCAAGTTTCGAAGGCGAACCAAAGCTCGTTTCTGTATTAGACGATATCAACGAGTTCACAGATTTAGTTTGGAACAGCTTAAACGAAGACAACAAAGTTTCTCTCTTCGTTCGTTACATTGATATTGAAACAGGAAAATACGAAACTAAGATTGTTAACAAAAATCAGTAATTTATAAAAGGAGATTTTCAATGAAAGAATTAGAATTAAAATATGGTTGTAACCCTAATCAGAAGCCATCTCGTATTTATATGAAGAATGGCGAACTTCCAATCGAAGTATTAAACGGAAAGCCTGGATACATCAACTTCCTTGATGCATTCAACGGATGGCAGTTAGTTCGTGAATTAAAGAAAGCTACAGGTCTTCCTGCTGCAACTTCTTTTAAGCACGTTTCTCCAGCCGGTGCTGCTGTTGGTCTTCCATTAAGCGAAACAGAAGCAAAGATTTACTGGGTAGACGATCTTGGAGAATTATCTCCACTTGCTTGTGCATACTCCAGAGCAAGAGGTGCGGACAGAATGTCTTCTTACGGTGACTTCATTGCTCTCTCTGATGTATGTGACGTTTCTACTGCAGAAGTTATTAAGAGAGAATTCTCTGACGGAATCATTGCACCGGGTTATGAACCGGAAGCTCTTGAATTATTAAAGGGCAAAAAGAAAGGTACTTACGCAATCATCCAGATTGACCCTGATTACGAACCGGAAGAATTAGAAACAAAAGAAGTTTTCGGTATTTCTTTCGAACAGGGACGTAACGCATTAAACATTGACGATGAATTCTTCGCAAATGTTGTTACAGAAAACAAGGAACTTTCTGAAGCAGCTAAAATCGATATGGCAATCTCTATGATTACATTAAAGTATACACAGTCTAACTCTGTATGTTTCGTAAAGAACGGACAGGCAATCGGTGTTGGTGCCGGACAGCAGTCTCGTATCCACTGTGTTCGTCTTGCAGGACAGAAAGCTGACAACTGGTTACTTCGTCAGTCTCCACAGGTATTAAACCTTCCATTCAGAGATGACATCAAGAGAGCTGAAAGAGACAACGCAATTGACCTTTACATCGGCGAAGACTACATGGACGTTTTAGCTGACGGCGAATGGGAAAGAGTCTTCACAGAAAAGCCGGCAGTATTCACTAAGGAAGAAAAGCAGGCTTGGCTTGCTCAGGCTGAAGGAATCACTCTTGGTTCTGACGCATTCTTCCCATTCAGCGACAACATTGAAAGAGCTGCTAAGAGCGGTGTTAAATATGTTGCACAGCCGGGCGGATCTATCAGAGATCAGGACGTTATCGACGCTTGTAACAAGCACGGTATGGTAATGAGCTTCACAGGATTAAGATTATTCCATCACTAAAAGCGGTACAAAAATAAAACAGCAGATTCTCGTTGAGGGTTTACTCACAAACGAGTTTCTGCTGTTTTTTTATATTGTAATCTATTTTTTTCTGCTAAAATAGCCAATCGCCGAACCAATTCCCATTCCAATTAACGAAATGATCAATCCCGGAATAATCATTCCAAACTCCGGCGAATTAAATTTATGGAATGATTTCATATTTGCAAGACTAAATGTTCCGTATCCTGCCAACATATACATAACGCCAAAGAACAATGGCATCAGCCATTTTCCCCTTCCCCATCCGGAATCCAGACCGATAAACAGTGAAACATTTAAGGTAACTACCGGCAACACCAGATAGAATACCAGCAATGAATAACCCATGGCATCATCCGGTTGTGTTCCAAGCCAAAACATTAACAGTGCAAGAGACCATACCGCGAGATAAATTCCCACCTCCAGTAATTTCAGTAATCTTTTCTTGCTTTTTACTACATTGGTGCTTTCCTCTAAATAAGATACATAACTTGACATTTTTTTGTCCTCCTTTAATAGCAGGTCAAGACTAATGTTGTAAACATCGCTCATTTTAATCACGCTGACAATGTCCGGATAAGTCTTATCATTCTCCCAGTTCGATATTGTTTGTCTACTGACTCCCAATAATTCTGCAGCCTGTTCCTGCGTGTATGAAGCAGACGTTCTAGCGTTTTTTAGTTTGTTTCCAAGTTCCATTAACCTCTCCCCTTTTTTGTCAAATTATATTCTCCGAAAGCCCCTGATTCAATCAAAGGTCTTTTACATTGACTCATTTTCCATGTAAAAATTCTTTTACATAGCCTATATTTCCTACAATTATATCATTTTCCATCCTATATGAAAAGAAAGAAGCCTCCTTGAAACCAAGGAGACTTCTGCTTCCAGAAACATCATTTGTTTTGCGGGTACCGATAATATTTCTTTCACTTATTCAATTGTAATATACTTCTTTTCCGTGACTTTTCTCTTTTTTTGCATGCATCCGCACTGATTCTGCTCATTCATTTCCACCACTTTTCTGCCTCGGCTTCTTTATTCATATGGATAATCCGGATCATCAATTCCATTGATATAGTCGATGAGTGCCTGTGGATATTTTTCATCATCTACAAAGATACCTAACAGTCCTGACCATTTTGACCACTTTGTATATACTTTCTTTCCTTTCTTATTCAGTTTGAAAGCTCTTACCCTGTATTTCTTTGGATAGTTAGATGCACACTTCTTTAAAGTTTTCATTGGGATTCCTGCAGTTTTTGTAGTTAATTTCTTTGTTTTTCCATTCACCTTATACTGAACTTCGTATCCTTTTGCACCTGCAACCGGGCTCCATGTCCATTCTCCAACATTTACCGGTACGATTTTCTTAAAATTGAAATCATATTGAATCTTTGGCAAGCATTTCTGCAGAAGTTCTTTTCTCTTATAAGAAGTTGTTGTTGCAAAAATTCCTTTCATCTTTAAATTATTTTTCGCGCTAATTTTCTTCAACTTTGTCTGTCTAAATGCAAACTGCTCAATATTTTTGATTTTATCAGAAAATGAAATGTATTTCAGGTTTGAATTACTAAACGCCATTTCCTTGATTGTTGTAATCCCCTCTCCACCAACAACCTTTTCAACGATAGTATACATAAAAGCTTCTCTTTCAATTGTTTTATAGCTTTTTGCAATTTTTACTGTTTTTTTACTTTTCGCATTTTTCGCCGGATCCATCGCCTTTAAATATCGGTAAATTGTTTTAGCATTTTTAGAAACAAGCAAATTATTCTTAATTTTGTAATTCTTATTTCCCTTGGCGATGGTTACGTTCTCCACATCTCTTAATTCAATATTTTCAAGACCTTTTCTTAGATTTTTTCCAATGTGAATTTTCTTAGCCATGCCGAAGGAACACCAAAAAGCTCCTTCATCAATTTGAACAACAGAATCCGGAATTGTCAATGTGTTCGAATGAACTCGATCATAAAAAGCTCCTTTGCGAATATATTTTACATTCTTTCCAATAGGAATATTGCTTTTCAATCCTTTACAATCCACAAAAGCATATTCTGAAATTTCAGTTACACCGGATCCAATTGTTATTTTTTCTAGATTCTCGCACCCAAAAAATGCATATGGTCCTATTTTCTTTACAGAATCCGGAATTGTAAATTCCTTTTCTTTTTCATCTTGATCCATATAGAACAAAAGTGTTTTCCCATCTTTTGAATAGTACGCATTCCCTTTTTTAATACTATCCTTGTATTCTTCTCCTTTGATTGTTTTTTTGTTCGGTGTATCACGACTTAATGGTTCTAAGTCTTGTCCACAAATCTGATATTCACCGGTTTCTCTATTTATAATCCAATAAGTTTGTCCTGTTACAAGTTCTCCATTTCTTATAATTCCAACATATTCCAATTTAGAATTCGTCTCCACCCCCTTCACATTCTGTGGAAAAGTAATCGCTGTCATTGAAACCGCCATTGCCATTGCAACGCATAACGGTTTGAATCCTCTTTTTACCATTGTTTGAATTCTCATTTTAATAATCCTCCTTTTGTCATATCTGGTATTAAAACGAAAGCAATCCTAATTTTATTTCAGGCATGCAAAAAAATAGATGCTCCTTTTGGAACATCTATCTTTTGCGGGTACCAGTTATCTTTTCAGACCACCATTTATTCAATTGTAATATACTTCTTTTCCTCTACCTGAGGCTTAACCTCTTTCTTTGGAACAAACAGTTTCAGGATTCCATTTTCAAATTTTGCAGAAACATCTTCCTGCTCAATCTGATCTCCTACAAAGAAGTTTCTCTGATATTTTCCATAATATCTTTCCTGACGAATGTATTTTCCTTCCTTCTTTTCTTCCTTTTCTTCTGCCTTATGCTCAGCGGAGATGGTAAGATATCCGTCCTTCAACTCAGCCTGGACTTCTTCTTTCTTAAATCCCGGAAGTTCCATGTCAATTTCATAACCACTTTCTAATTCTTTTACATCCGTGTTCATCTTTTTGAACTCCGGCACGCGATGCTTATAAGCAGGCTCCACTGTCCAAAAATCATTTAAGTCATCAAAAAATCCTCTTCCAAAAATACTAGGTGTTAACATAATCACTACCTCCTTTATTATGAACGGCTCTACGTCGTTTTTATTATATGCAGCTTTGGAAAAACTATCATTTTCCTTCGCTTGATTATGTTATAGCACTTCTGTTAGCACTCGTCAATAGTGAGTGCTAATAATTTTCTGTTATATTTTTATGAACAAATTATGACCACGGCTTTCTCTGCAACCTCAGCCTGTTTTTTCCCTTTATATGTATAGGGAGTTCTACTCTTATTTCCCTATCCTTTTAAAAAAACAAATCTATAGGGTACACTTCAAATTTGATTGCGCACAACTTCTACCCTATCTTTTACAAACTTACAATATGTAAGGTACACCAAAAATCCGATTGTGCACAACTTCTACCATGTATTTTGCCAATATTCAATATATAGGGTACATCTCAGCACTCAGTCAAACCACAGTTGTACCTTACATTTTATAAAAATGACATTCATAAGGTATCGCCGACTTTTAATCTTCCAGAAACTGTACCTTACATTTTACAAAAATGACATTCATAAGGTATTGGCACCTTTCAGTGCTCCAGAAACTGTACCTTAGCTTTCGCCAAATCACGTATTATAGGGTCATCCCCCCTCCACCGGATCCCAAAGTACAAAAAATCCCCTTCATTTCCTAAGAAATGAAGGGGTCATTCTAATCATGAATTATTATTTTGCTTCTTTTGCTGCAATTGCTTTGTCGCTCTTCTTTACTAAGAATAATGACATGCAAAGAGCTACGATGTATAACGCAATTGTTGCGTAAAGTACGTACTGGTAACCTGTTGGGTTAACGATTACTTCTTCACCGTGTAATGTACCAACTACAGGCTTTCCGAATTTACCTACAATCCATGTAGCCATCTGGTTTCCTGAGAGACCAGCAAATGCCCATGCAGAAAGTGTAATTCCGTGGATAGCACTGATGTTACCCATTCCGTAGTGATCTGATAATAATGTAGGAACGTTAGAGAAACCTCCACCGTATCCTGCATTTACCATGAAGATTAATGCTAATACTAAAACAACAAGAACTGCATTCTGAACGCTGATTGCTGTAAATCCTTCTGCAGGATTTGCTGCGTTCTTGATTCCGTTTGTTACCATAACAAGTGCTGTTAAGGCAATAGAAAGAATGAAGATTAACTTGTAAATTGTATTTCTATCTTTTAAGCTATCAGCCCATGCAGAGAAACCTAAACGTCCACCTGCATTGAAGATTGCTGAGAATGTAGAGATGATACCAGCGAATGCTGCAAGACCAATACATTTAACAATCATCTTTTCCTGTGAGATTAATGCAAGACCACAAGTAATGTTGATGTAGAACATTACCCAGATACCAATGTAGTTTGCCCAACCCTTTGTCTTGATTGTAGCAATGATACCTTCGCTCTTATCCTTCTTAGCCGGTTCAACCCAACCTTCAGGTTTCTTAAGAAGTAAATGTCCGATGAACATCATGATAAAGTATACAACTGCAAGAATGTAGAACATTTTGCTTGTACCGAATTTTGGCTGTAACCATTCCATGATTGGGCTGGCAATCGCTTTTGCTCCACCAAATCCTGCAACGGCAAGACCTGTTGCTAAACCTTTACGATCTTCAAACCAAAGCATTAAAGTCTTAACCGGTGATAAATAACCTGTTCCAAGACCAACACCCATGATGAAACCATAACATACATAGATACCGATTAATGCAAGAACAGAATGTGTGTGGTTTGTACCATACCAAATGAAAAATCCTGTTCCGGCCATACCTGACGCAAAACAGATTGTTGTAATCAAGGATGATAAATGAATATTCTTTTCTACAATACCACCAAGGAATGCTGCTGACATACCAAGGAAGAAAATTGCAAAACTGAATGCCCATTCAATTGCCGGCTTATCCCAACCGATGTCGTTTGAGATTGCTTCACTAAATAATGACCAGCAATAAACAGTACCGATACTAAAGTGTAATAACAAAGCAGGAATCGCTGCGCGAATCCACTTGTTGGCTCTCCAGCCTTTTTGTGTGTTCACATTTTCACTCATAACTTTTGTACTCCGTCTTCAATAAATTTACGTGCAGACAAAAAGCACGCATAAACGTATTAATTATAAATCAATCTTTTCATACTTTCAATATTTTTTTCTTCATTTTATAAGAAATCCCCACAAAAAAAGCAACACCCTTTGGCGTTGCTTTGATTTCCGAATTATAAATCAGATGTACAATGAGGACATTTTGTTGCTTCAATGTCGATTTCAGATTTACAATAAGGACAAGTTTTTGTAGTAGGATCTGCCTTTGGTTCTTCCTTCTTAAACTTATTCATTGCTTTCACAATAAGGAAAAGAACAAAAGCTGTAAGGATAAATGTGATTACTGCATTGATAAAGTTTCCATACATTAATCCATGGAAATTTAACTCTTTGAAGTTCATATCCTTTGTAGCAATCGTAATGATTGGTGTAAGGATGTCTTCAACCAAAGAAGTAACAATTGCAGTAAATGCAGAGCCGATGATAATACCAACAGCCATATCCATTACATTTCCCTGTGCGATGAATTTCTTGAACTCATTAAAAAAATTCTTCATAGCTTGTCTCCTTTCAAAATTCACTACTTCCATTATACACCTTTTTTCCTGTATGAAAATAACAAATTCCCTGCCTGCAATCTTGTCGTTGGAAATAATATTTGATAAAATATGAATATCTGTACACGATAAAACAGAAGTTTCTTAACAGCAAAGGAGATTGACTTATGAGTTCGAATCCGAAAGAAGAGCAACCTGAAATTTCAGAAGAACAGGATGCATTGTTAGATAAAATATTAGAAGAAGAGGATGAAGTTGAAACCACTCCGGAATCCTATGACACTTCCGAAGATTTTGATATTTTCAATGAGTCTGAGGGGACCAACGACTTTTATGATGATTTTCATTCGGTCCCTTCCATTGAGACGCCAAAGAAAAAGTCTTTGCCGGTGATTCCGATTATCGCAGCGGTTTGTGTTATTATTGCATTGATTGTACTGTTGGTAGCATTTAGCAAAAATGATAAGCGCACTATAAAAAAAGTCCTGAAAGCATACCAACAAATGGA
>JAEFAB010000067.1 GCA_016292095.1 Eubacterium sp.
CTTCCATAGCTGATGCATTGTTAACCTCCCTTTTCTAATCCGGTAATACTAATGTTTTATCCCAGTCAAATTCCACCTGACTGTAATTTGGATTTACAACTCTTAAAATCTTCTGGTACAGACTTCTGTGACCTGCATCACTCTTCATCAATCTATTCTGATATAAGTAGTGTGCCAGATTATAAACCGTAAATTTCTTCACATCACTGTATAAATAGGTTCCATCCTTTAACTGCACATACGCTTTTACGGAGATGGAAGCATTGTAGAATTCCGCAGACTTCAGATTATTCATTGTCATTGCGTAACTCTGTCCTTCGCCATAAGATTTTTTCATCTTTCCGCTGTCATCGGATTCAAATGTATAAACAGTCATTGCTGTGCTGTCTACATACAATTCATCATCTTCTGCATAATTTGTAAGACCATAAATCAAGCCTGATTTTTCTACTTCCTGATCCGGATCCTTCACTGTGTAAATTACACGAAATCCGTCAGCCAGAGTGCTCATCTGACAGCCTGAAATGGAAACGGAAGCATTGTACTTTGGTGCCTCTGTAGTCGGTTCTGCTGTTGTCGGCTCTTCTGTGGTAGGCTCAACCGTTGTCGGTTCCTCAGTAGTCGGTTCCGCTGTTGTTTCTTCTGCTTTCTTTGCAATTGTAAAATCTGTTACGTTACAAGCTCCTGAATCGGAAACTAACGAAATCTTGTATTCACCTTTTGCTGCAAAGGTCAGCTCTGCTGTATGGTCAATAAATGTATTCCAGTCTGTGCTTGCCTGAACAGGAACTGTTGCAACAGTCTGATTGTTCAGTTTCACAAGCATGTTCTTTGTATTGTACTGTGCGTTTCCAGCCGCAAGTTTCATCGTAATGTTGTACTTGCCTGCTTCCGGAACACGGATGTAATAATTCAATTCCGATCCGGTCTTTAAGTTTCCGGCATAGGTCGGAGTTCCTGTTGTAATAGTTACTTCGCTGCTCTTTGATACGAAAGAGTCTACCGGTACAGTTCCCGGAACTGCAGTAATTGTTGGATTTGTAACAGTCGTTCCTGTTCCCATCACATCCTTAATTGCCTTCAATAAGGAATACGTTCCGAAGGAATCCTGTCCCAATTCCCAAATCATAATTCCACCGTAAGACTTGCTGCGTTCAGCCTTCTGTCTGATGGTTGTTTCACCGTTATAGTAAACAGTCTTTCCGTTAATTGTTGCTGTATCGGAATTTCTGTTGTTTGCATTTGCACTGATGATTTCCCCGTAAGTAAATGCATCGGAATATCCGCCCGGTCCGTACCCATAGAAAGGTACGCCAATTGTCAAACGATCTTTGCTGATGCCTTTTCCTGAATAATGAGAAATCTGATTGTTTACAAAGTTCATGGAAGCAACCGGTCCATTGCCCGCGTTTTCGTCATAAGTCATCAGATTGATGAAATCAAAATAGTTGTAAGTGCTGTTGCTGATAGAACCTGTGAACCAGGACGAAACAGCCATCGTCAACAATTTGTTTTCAGCTTTTAATCTTCCTGACAACTCGCTGATAAACGGATCAAAATTTGCCCATGTGTTGGAGTCGGATACTTCGATATCGATATCCACACCGTCTAAGTTGTATGTATCTACGTAACTCATAATCTGATTTACGATGGATGTTCTCTTCGCTGCGGTTCCGAACGGATTGTCGGAAGTATTAAATCCGCCGCCACCACCGATGGCAATCATTGCTTTAACGCCATTCTGATGGCACTTGTTTACAATCGTCTGTGTATTGGAAGCACTGAATCCTGATGTTAATGTTCCGTTGCTGTAAGTCATAAAGGACAATACGCAGTGGGTCAGTGCCGAGAAATCAATACTGTTCAAGCTTCCTGTTCGATAGGAAGGCATATAACCAACTACTCTGCTTTCGTTTGTTGTAAGGTCTTCCTCCGGCAAGGTTGCATCCGGTACTTCCGGTTCTGTTGTCTGGTTTTCGCCGGAGCCGTTTGCTTTCACTGCTGTGAAATCTGCCACGTTGCAGGAGCCGCCGTCAGCTACAATGGATAAAGTATGCTGACCTGCTGTCATAGAGAATGTTGCACTGTGGTCTACAAAGGTTTCCCAGCCGGTACTTCCAATGACAGGAATCGTAGCTGCCGTCTGATTATCTACTTTGATAATCATATTTTTTGCATTCCACTGGGTATCCCCTGCGGCAAACTTGAATGTAAATTTGTAATTTGCTGTTTCTGCCACATTGACAGAATAATTTAATTCCTTATTGCTGTTTAAGTTTCCGGCATAAAGCGTATTTCCAACGTTGTTCATCGTAATGGAATCCGTCTTGGAGCTGAAGGCTCCTACGGAAATTGTTCCCGGAATATCATTGACTATAACCGTCTGTCCACCTTCACGGTTCAATCTCTTTTCTAACTGATCGTAATATAAAGACTGTGGAACCAAATCTGCTGCCTGGCCGATTCCTTCTTTATAATCTTCCGGTGCAGTATTTGGATTTCCGTAAGTGGAACTTTCACTGGTTGGTGTTGTCTTAACATTGGTTGCAGCACCCTGTGTACCAATGATGTATCCATATCCATGCTGCCTGGAATCAATAATATAATTGGTTCCTGATTTATAACGATTTCCTTTGGTGTTCCAGAAAACTGTCTGTGATGATGTTACACCATGTCTGTTTCCATCGGTACCACCGTAAGGACGTACGTGGGTTTCCACAAAGTCGCCGTTTAATTCTTCATTGTCAATTAAGTTGGACATACTCAAATACATATGGAAATCACTTCCATACTTTGGATCTGTGGAAGTATAATGATAGATTACATTTCCGTTTGCATAAGAATATTTGAACGCAAAGCTGTGTCTTGCGCTGGTGGAAGAACAGTTCTTAATCAATGTTTCCTGTCCGCAAAGATTGATGCCGTATCCATTACCGCCGCCACCTTCATACTGTGGGTAACTGAAGTCACAGTTGTCAATGGTTACATTCTTTGTTCTGTTCAAATCCAATCCGTTGGATGTCATATGAATCTGCTGAGAATTTCCAGCCTGATAAGTTGCAATATTTTTTGCAAAACAATCTACGCAGTTTGAAAACTTAATCAGGAATGCCTGATTTGCTTCATAGGCTCCCGTTCCGGAAGTCTTGTAATCTTCTTCGCCCCATCCGTTTGTCTTTGGATTCATTTTGTTTCCGATAGAAAAGTCCATCAAACCAATGTTTCTCTTGGATGGTGTTTTTACTTTGTAAATTCTGGCATTATCTCTTGTCTTTAATGCGTATCTTGTAGGAATGTCAATTTCGATAGTGTTATTGGAAGAATTGACTGCGGTAACCTGACGATAGAATGTCGGTCCCATTGTTGTTGGATTCAAAGAAGCTGACCAGAATCCATTCATTTGATGTTCATCAATAAATCCCTGTGTTCTGTTACTTCTGACTACAACATAATCACCTACGGCAAAACCACTGGTACTGTTTACCGGAATAGTTGTGGTAGGTTTTGTAATATCTTTCGATAAGTTTGTTGTTGCTCCGTTTACTGTATCCCATGCTGCATCACCCTGTACATAGATGACCTGACTGTTCATCATGTTTTCAGCGTAACATCTGATAAATGTTTTTCCGATTCCGTCCCCTTTGAATAAGATGTTACTTCCTGTAATCTTTAAGGCTGCTGCTCCTGTACCGGAAGGCTTTACTTTATAAGTACCTGCCGGAAGATAAACTGTTCCGCCTCCTGCAGTCTGTACTGCATTGATTGCGTTCTGGATTGCTGTTGTAGAATCATTTGATCCTGTCTTATCTGCCCCGTAGTCTACAACATTTGCGGTCGTTCCGCTCATAGTTGTCGGAAGTTCCTTTTCTCCTTTTGCATATCCTGCATAAGAGAAATCCTGAATGTACTGAGTTCCATTGTTAATAGAATAACCCGGTGTCCAATCTTCAGGATATAATGCACTTCGCCATGCGGTTCCGGCGCTTACTGTTGTCTCCTGTGAGACAAAATTAACCGGTAACAAAGACATAATCATTGTTACCGATAACAAAATTGAAACTACTCTCCTTTTCATTTTCATAAATGCTTTTCTCCTTCTTTTCTCTCATTTCCGCTTCAAGTTTTCGTTTTTTATTATAGGTATCCTTTTTTTGTTTTTCCATAGCAGAAAAGCATTTTTATTGTTTTTACGCATTTTTGTCGTTTTTCCGTAAAGGGCACCATTCTTTTGTGTATATTGCACAATTATGAAACGTTTTTTTATTCATTTTTTAAAATGTTAACGCTAAAATTATTTTTATCACGCTGAAAATATTTTTGGAAACGTTTTAAAATTTGTCTATTCTTGTTCCAAGATGCAAATTACAGCCAATATCCATCAGTTCTCCGCTTCTAAACCTGTCAAAACCTTTATGCATCCTCTTGAAAATGTAAAAAAACTGCCACATCCATGCGTTTTCGCACCAATGTGACAGTTTGTTTCAATTCTTTTTATTCCTTACTGGAATACAATTTCCGGATAATCCGGATTTACGATACTTAAAATATTATTGTACAGATACTGATGGCCTTCCAGATTTGGCATATTCAAATTCTGGTACAGCTGATCAGCAATTTCATAAATATTATAAGACTCTACATCACTGTATACATATGTATTGTCAGAAAGTTTTGCGTATGCTCTTACATACCATCCGTTTGTAAATTCTTTTGCATTTCCTTTTGCAAACTTCAAAGTCATTCGATAACTTGTTCCTGACTTTAATGTTTCTGAATAGTTTGCCAGTACCGGTCCCAATTCGTTTGCCGGATTACTGATTACATATTCTGATTCGCTTCCAACATATACGTCTTCTTCATTGGCGTATCCACCGACACCAAATACAAGACCTCTTTCCACTACATTTTTATCATCAATCTTGTCTGTTACCGTGTAAATGATTCTCGTACCCGGCGACTTGTAATTAATCTGATAACCGTTAACTTCGATTCCCTGCACTTCTGCTTCTGTAGTCGTTTCTTCTTCTGTGGTAGGTTCTTCCGTGGTTGGCTCTTCTGTCGTAGGTTCTTCCGTAGTCGGTTCCTCTGTGGTTGGTTCTTCCCAAACAGTTTCAGTACCTTCTGAATTTTTCTTTCCTACATAAGACCAAGGCTTAGTAGGATTTCCGTTTTCGTCTGTCTGTTCCTCATCTTCTGAAATATCAATACGAAGAACCGGTCGAACACCACCTGCCGGAACGTTATTACTGTTTGCATAGTAAGCTCCGTTTGGTGCCACCATAGAATATGCCATCTTCGTTCCCGGTGCTGAAGTTCGTAACCAATAAGCTCCGGTTGGAATTCCATTGCTTTCACCGGAAATCAATCCTTTCGAAAGAGCATAGGCTGTCGCTTCTGCTTCTCTGGCCTGAAATGGTGCCTGAATCGTCATCCCAAAACCTAATTCACCACTTTCCATTTCTTCCATTGAAGGACAATAGATTTTATCACTGGTAGCCGGGTCATCTTCCATTCCTGCCTGATAATTTCCCGGATTTGAAATCGTCGACGTTAAAATAATGCTCTGTTCTTCCGCTGTAAATGCTGTGTTATAGAATGTACCGTTTAACCAGCTGCGAAGATCACTGTCTGCCCAGGATACCTCCTGAAATGAGGAATCAAATGCCATGGTATCCAGAACCTTCTCTGACATCAATAATGCACTGTCGTTACTGACAGATAATACTCTCCATTTAATCGGTTCCATTTCCTGGTCATTGCTCTGATAATAGTTTCCAAAATATACCAAATCCCAGACAGTCAGATTCTGACCATCAAGAGTAGGATTTTCCAATGGTGGCGGATCCGCTTTTACGCCGAGCTTTGTTCCCATAAAAACTGCCGTACAAAGTAATGAGGCACTCACTCCCAGTGCCAACACTTTTTTTCCACGTTTTCTCATTCACGTTCTCCTTTCTTTTCCGCATCGTTTCTTAAAAGTGTGTTGTTTTTCTTAACACCCATTCCCCTTTTCCGAAATAGAATAGAAATTGTTGTTTCATTATAACACTCTTTTCCATCAAAATCCATAAAAACAACAATCACATTTGACACAAGTTTCTATTTAGTGTATAAATAAAATCGTTTGAATCTAAAGATAAAGGGGATACAGTAATGTCAGATAAAAAGTTATTAGTACTTGATATTGACGGCACACTAACAAACAGCAAAAAAGAAATTACAGATGCAACAAAAAATGCAATTCAGAAAATACAGCAGGACGGACATATTGTAGTAATTGCTTCCGGCAGGCCAACACCGGGAACTGCCAAGGTGGCAAATGAATTGGAGCTGGATAAAACCGGCGGGTACGTGCTTTCTTATAACGGGGCACGCATTACTGACTGGAAAACCAAAGAAGTGATTTACCAAAACACTTTGGATAATGAAATCATTCCTGATTTATACAGTTACGCCAAAGAGAACAATTTGGGTCTGGTAACTTATCAGGAACAGAACGTGGTTACAGGGACACGCCATGACGACTACATGGAATTGGAAGCAAGAATTAACGGCATTCCAATTGTGGATGTGGATAATTTTCCTGAATTCGTGGACTTCGATGTAAACAAATGCCTGTTAACCGCTCCGGTGGACTGCGCAAAGGAACACGAAGATTCCATTTCAGAAATGCTTAACAATGCCAACGTATGTCGTTCCGAACCATTCTTTATTGAAGTAATGCCACAGGGCGTTGATAAAGCAGCATCCCTGGACAAGCTGGTACAAATCCTGGATATGAAGCAGGAAAACACCATCTGCTGCGGCGATGGCTTCAATGATTTGTCCATGATCCAATACGCCGGCGTAGGCGTTGCCATGGAAAACGCACAGGATGAAGTAAAAAATCATGCGGACTTTATTACAAAGTCCAATGACGATGACGGAATTGTACACGTTATCGAAACATTCTTTTAAATTACAAAGAGGCTCTGGCAAATGCCAAAGCCTCTTATTTTATATCCGTATTGTTTTCGCTTCGTAATTCAGCGGATTTCTTTGTTGATAATCAAACAATACATGCCCCTGCTCTTTCTTTCCTCCGGTTCCGATTAGTTTCTCCACATCCCACACCGGATAATCAAACGGCTCCAAATGAGTCATCTTCCATAACTGCTTCCAATGATACTGTTCATAACCCGGAAGCATTGTGCGCTCTTTCTCTTCCTTCTGATAAAAAGCACCGGCAAAACTCCGGTAATCTTCCGTCGTCAAATCCCGGCAAAAGTCCGGTCTGCTCTTCACATTTTCTCTCAGATACAAATCATAGGTCAGCAACTCTTTATAGACCTCTCGATGTTGTCCGTCAAATTTCTCTGCAAAATGAAGAAGTACCTGATACCGATAAGACCGTGCCGGACTTTGAATAAAGTACCCCTGTTCCTCATAGTACTTTGCCAATTCCTCAAACATGGCAAACGGAGAATCAAAGGCCTGTTCTAAAAACGGAAGGACATGGGTAAACTGATTGCTGTTGTAGTACAGTTCCACCATTTCTTCCACCTTTTTTAAAAACAGCACATCATCATAGGAAAGCCATTTGGTATAAAGAACTTCATAAGGAGGCTGTTCCCCATAGCAAATTCCAAACTCCTCTGCCCGTTGTGCCATCTCGGAACCTTTCAGCACTTTCAAAAATCCCAATTGCAACTGATCCGGCTTCATACCGTAAACACGATTAAAGGAATTCTTAAAACTTTCATAATCTTCATAAGGCAGCCCTGCAATCAAATCCAAGTGCTGATGAATATTGTTTCCGGCTCTGACTGCCGCCACAATCTTCTCCAATCGTTCCACATTCATTACCCGGTTAATTGCCCGGATTGTTTCTTCATTGGTGGACTGTACTCCGATTTCCAACTGTGCCAGTCCCGGTCTGAAGGAATTTAACAGTTCGATTTCTTCCGGTCTTAAAATATCTGCAGAGATTTCAAAATGAAAATTAGTTACACCGTTGTCATGCTCCGAAATATATTTCCAAATTTCCATAGCATGACCATGGTCGCAGTTAAAGGTGCGATCCACGAATTTCACCTGCTTCACTTTGCGGTCCAGGAAAAACTGCAATTCCTTCTTCACCACTTCAATGTCCCTCAAGCGAACCTTCTTATCAATAGAAGATAAACAATAACTACACCGGTAAGGACATCCTCTGCTACTTTCATAATAAATGATTTTATTTTCAAAAGGCTCTAAATCTTCATATAAAAAAGGCAATTCCGAAATATCCGTCAATGGTCGTGGTTCTGTATAGCCTTCCGGTAAACAGAGTCCCGGAATTTCCGAGAATACTTTTGTTTCCCCGAACAAAGAATTCTGTTCCGACTCCCGGTAGCACTGCAACAAATCCTTAAAGGTTTCTTCCCCTTCACCAACCATAATTCCGGTTAACATCGGATAATCCTTCAGTGTTTTTTCTGCATCATAAGTAACCTCCGGGCCACCCAGCCAGATATCCGTCTCCGGCAATACCTTGGGAATTTCCGGAAGCAGTTCCTGAATCATCTTCCAATTCCAGATATAACAGGAAATGCCAATGACCGTAGGTTTCCTTTTATAAAGGTCCGCCAGGATTTCCTGCAATTGCTGATTAATTGTATATTCCGCCAAATCAATGGAATCTGCCCATTCTGCTCCCGCGTAAGCCCGAAGACTGTAAACTGCCGGATTGGAATGAATATATTTTGCATTGATTGCCGCCAATAAAAATTTCATTTTTTACTTCCTTCCGCTGCATGATACTGCCATTTTACCATACCCAACCCGAATTAGAATATAAAATTTGAACCAAAATAAAATAAATCGACCTTTTTCGTGATTATTCGTGATTATTTTTGGTTGACTTTGATTATTTTCGTGGCATAATGAAACTAAGAGCTGATTTTTTATGATTTTTTGAAACCATTTAATCAAATTTAGTCAGAATTGGAGAAAGAATATGTTAAGTCACGAAAGATATGTCCTGATTCAGGAAATTGTAAACGAACAAGGAACCGTAACCGTTGCAGAATTGTCTAAGCGTCTTGAAACCTCTGAGTCTACCATCCGCCGAGACCTGACTGCATTGGATGAGCTGGGAAAGATTAAGAAGTTTTTTGGTGGTGCCACCACCGTTCAGGCAGATCATCCCTTCTCGGAAGAAACGGTTCGGGTGAAAGAATCCTTGATGAATAAAGAAAAAACTGCCATTGGAAAATATGCAGCCACCTTAATTAGCGACAACGATTTCGTATTTATTGATGCGGGAACTACTACCTCCCGAATGATTGACTTCATTGAAAAAAATAATGCCACCTATGTTACGAACGGCATTACCCATGCCAGAAAACTTTTGGAGCGTGGCTTTAATACTTATATTATCGGTGGGAAAATTAAAAGTATGACCGAGGCGATCGTAGGCGTTGAGGCCGTTGCTAATTTATCAAAATTTAATTTTTCCAAAGCCTTTATCGGAACCAACGGAATTGATCTCAATGCCGGATTTACCACCCCGGATATTGACGAAGGGCTTTTAAAGGAAACTGCCATTCGCCAAAGTAATATGGTTTTCGTTTTGGCAGACCGTACTAAATTTAAAAAGGTCTTTGCGAAGACATTCATGCAGTTAGACCAGTGCTGTATTATTACAGATTCATTACCGGATTCAAAGTTTAGCCACGAGACAGTGGTTAAAGTAGTTTAATAAATTGAAATAAGAGGAGGTGACCAAATGATTTACACGGTTACACTAAACCCTTCCATCGACTACATTGTCCGAATGGATAAAATCGTCATGGGGATTACCAATCGTTCTACCAGTGAAGAATACTACTTTGGCGGGAAAGGCATTAACGTTTCCAGCGTGCTTGCTGAGTTAGACCTGGATTCCACTGCCCTTGGTTTTGTTGCAGGGTTTACCGGAGAAGCTATCGAGAAAGGGATTTCCCATGACCACATTACCACAGATTTTATTCGTTTAAACAGTGGAATTTCCAGAATCAACGTCAAGATCAAGGCCGGGGAAGAAACGGAAATAAACGGTCAGGGTCCTGACATTGATGCAGATGCGTTGGAAGCCCTAATGAATAAGCTCGACAATATTCGCGATGGAGACACCTTGATTCTTGCCGGAAGTATTCCAAACACATTACCGGATGATATTTACGAAAGAATGTTGGAAAAAGTTCAGACCAAGGATTTACGAATTGTTGTGGATGCCACCAAGAAACTTCTGGTGAATTCCCTAAAGTACGGTCCGTTTCTCATTAAGCCGAACCGACAGGAATTATCTGAAATCTTTGATGTGGAAGTAAAGACAAAAGAAGACACCATCAAATATGCTAAAGAGCTTCAGAAAATGGGTGCCAGAAATGTTTTGATTTCTCTCGGCGGAGAGGGTGCCATTTTAATTGATGAAAATGAACAGATTCATGAGGCCGGTGTCATTAATCAGCCGGTTATCAATACAGTAGGTTCCGGGGATTCCATGGTAGCTGGATTCGTTGCCGGATACGAAAAAACAAAAAGCTACCCTGATGCTTTAACTTTAGGCAGCGTCTGTGGTAATGCAACTGCATTCCTTCCGGGCCTTGCCACAAAAGAGAAAATAGAAGAGTTACTGAAGATTTTTTAAGTAAGGAGGGTTTATATGCGTATCACAGATTTATTAAAAGCCGACGCCATAGGTCTTGGCGTTGCACCTGCAGACAAAAGAGAAGCCATTGATCTGTTGATCAATCTTCACGACAAATGCGGAAATTTGGCAGACCGAGCAAAATATGAAGAAGGTATTCTTGCTCGTGAAGAAATGGGAACAACTGCCATTGGTATGGAAGTTGCTATCCCTCATGCAAAGAGCGAAGCTGTCAAGGCTCCTGCCCTAAGCGCAATTACAGTTCCTGATGGTGTGGACTACGATGCACCGGACGGCAATGACTGTAAACTTTTATTTATGATTGCCGCTACTACAGACGGCGATGTTCATCTGGAAGTTCTTGCAAGACTGATGCAGTTATTAATGGACGAATCTTTTACTGCCAGCCTGAAAGCTGCAAAAACACCGGAGGAATTTTTAGCACTGATTGATGCAAAAGAAACGGAAAAATTCCCTGAAGAAGCTGCTGCTCCTGCTGCAAGCGAGGACGGATATGAAGTGCTTGCAGTTACAGCATGCCCTACAGGAATTGCTCATACTTATATGGCAGCCGAAGCATTGGCAAAAGCCGGTGAAGAAATGGGCGTCAGCATTAAGGTAGAAACCAATGGTTCCGGCGGTGCAAAGAATGTTCTGACCGAAGAAGACATTGCAAACTGCAAAGGTATTATTATTGCAGCAGACAAGAGCGTTGAAACTGCACGTTTTGACGGCAAGCCGGTTCTTTCAACCAAGGTTGCCGACGGAATTCATAAACCGGAAGAATTGATTAATAAAGTCTTAAGCGGTGATGTTCCGAAATTTAAAGCTGAAAAAGCTGAAGCTGCTTCTGCTTCCGCAGACGATGGTGACAGCTTTGGTCGAAAACTTTACAAACATCTGATGAATGGTGTTTCACATATGTTACCATTCGTCGTTGCAGGTGGTATCTTTATTGCCATTGCATTTTTGATTGATACTTTGGCCGGTGTGGAAATGGACGGAAACTTTGGTTCCGGAACAGCGGTATCTGCATGGCTCAAAGGATTAGGCGGTGAAGCATTCGGTATTATGCTTCCGGTTCTTGCCGGCTTTATCGCAATGTCTATCGCAGACAGACCGGGCTTCCTGGTTGGTGTCATCGGTGGTTTCCTTGCTAAATACGGTTCCACCTTTGATGCGATTCAAGGCGATGATTTAATTCCATCCGGATTTTTAGGTGCATTACTTGCAGGTTTTGTTGCCGGCTGGTTAATGAAGATGATTATGAAGCTTTGTAACAATCTTCCGGATTCCCTGGAAGGAATTAAACCGGTTCTTATTTATCCGTTGGCAGGACTTGGCGTTGTCGGCGTGATGATGTGTGCCGTTAATCCGTTTATGGGTATTTTGAATACCGGATTATCTGACGGATTAACTTGGTTAAATGACCACAATTTAGGACTGTTACTTGGATTTATTCTTGCCGGTATGATGGCAATTGACATGGGTGGTCCTTTCAACAAAGCCGCTTATGTATTTGGTACAGGAATGTTAACTACCGCTGCCGGTTTATTGGATAAGGGCGTTGCCGTAACAGACCCTAAGGTTGTTGTTTGTTACGAAGCTATGGCTGCAGTTATGATTGGTGGAATGGTTCCTCCGATTGCAATCGCGCTTTCTACGACTCTTTTCAAAAACCGTTGGAGTGAAAGCGAACGAAAGAATGGTGTTGTAAACTACATCATGGGACTTTCCTTCATTACTGAAGGTGCAATCCCTTACGCAGCATCTTATCCGCTGAAGGTTATCCCAGCCTGCATGATTGGTTCCGGTGTTGCCGGATTCCTGTCCTGGTTGTTCAAATGCCAGTTAATGGCTCCACATGGTGGTATCTTCGTATTTGCCACAGTGAAACAGCCATTGTTATATATTCTTTCATTAGTTGTTGGATCAGCAGTTGCCTGCCTCATCCTGACATTATTGAAAGGTAAGAACGAAGAATAATAATTTGTATCAAGAACGGAGGGATCTTATGGTTTCAAAAAAACTTACAATTGTTAATGCGCAGGGATTTCATATGAGACCTGCATCAGATTTTGCAAAGGAAATGACTGCATTCAGTTCTGAAGTAACATTGAAGCACAATGGTATGGATATTAATGCCAAAAGTCTGATGAACATTATGGCTGCATGCATTAAATGCGGCAATGAAATTGAAGTGGTTTGCGACGGAGCAGATGAAAATGAAGCACTGGCAAAGGCTACGGAAATGATTGAAAACGGATTCGGCGAATAGGCCGTAAAAAAACATAAGGGTTGTTGCCCTATGGGGCAACGGCCGCTTATAGAAAGAGGTGAGATATGTTAAAAGGCATAGCTGCTTCCGAGGGTATCGGAATTGGTAAAGTAATGATTATTGAAGAACATTCTCTTGACTACACGCCTCGAACCATTGCTGATACAGATGCTGAAATTCAGCGTTATCAGAATGCTATTGAAGATTTCTGCAAAGAAACGGTGGAACAGGCAGAAGCCCTGAAGAAATCAGCCGGAAAGAAAGAAGCTGAAATTCTGGAAGGACACATCCAGATGGCAAAAGATCCAATGATGGACGGTGAAGTTTCCTCTCTGATTAAACAGGGAAAATGTGCTGAAGAGGCTGTAGATTTAACTTATACAAAATATATGGAAATGTTTTCCCAGATTCCTGATGAAATGATGAAGCAACGAGCGGCAGATATCAAAGATATTAAAACCGCGCTTCTAAGTATTCTCATTGGCGTCAATAATGTGAAAATCAGTGATGCTCCGGCCGGAACGGTACTTGTGGCTGCAGAAATCACACCATCCATGACCGCCAGTATCAACAAAGATCATATCGTGGGAATTATCACAGAAACCGGAAGTCAGACTTCCCACTCTGCGATTTTGGCAAGAGCTTTGGAAATTCCTGCTGTGTTGAGCGTAGAAAAAGCCACTGCTTCCATTTCTTCCGGAGAAAATGTCATTGTTGACGGCAGTCAGGGAATTGTTATTGTAGGTCCGACAGGAAACGAAGTGGTGGAATACACCAACAAGCGTGATGCGTTCCTACGGGATAAGAGAGAATTGGAAAACTATCGTGGAAAGCCAACGAAAGGTGCAGACGGCACCACTTATGAACTCTTCTGCAATATCGGCACTCCAAAGGATGCTACAAAAGCCATGGAGGCTGACGGCGAAGGGGTTGGACTTTTCAGAACAGAATTTTTATTTATGGATCGTACTTCTCTTCCTACAGAAGACGAACAGTTTGAAGCCTATCGACAGGCAGCCTTGATTTTAAAGGGCAAAGGATTAATCATCCGTACCTTAGATATCGGTGGCGATAAAGAAATCCCTTATCTGGGATTGGAAAAAGAAGACAATCCGTTTATGGGCTTCCGTGCCATTCGTTATTGTCTGAAAAACCGTGATATGTTTAAGTCACAGATTAAAGCAATTTTAAGGGCCAGTGCTTTTGGCGACGTTAGAATTATGTTCCCGTTAATCACTGCGGTGGAAGAACTTCGGGAAGGAAAAGCTTTAGTGGAAGAAGCTAAGGCGGACTTAAAAGCATCCGGCATCGAATATGACGAGAACATTCAGGTCGGTGTTATGACTGAAACCGCTGCATCCGGAGTCATTGCAGACTTACTTGCGAAAGAAGCTGATTTCTTTAGCATTGGTACCAATGACTTGACCGGTTACACAATGGCGGCAGACCGTGGCAACAGCAATGTTGCTTACCTCTACTCTCCATTCCAGCCAAGCGTGCTGCGAATGATTCAGAGTATAATCGAAAACGGTCGCGCAAACAATATTCCGGTGGGAATGTGCGGCGAAGCTGCTGCAGACCCTAAGATGATTCCATTGTTGATTTCCTTTGGATTGACGGAGTTCAGTGTTTCAGCACCTTCCGTATTGAAAGTTCGAAAAAATATTGCACGATGGACCAAAAACGAGGCAGATAAGATTGCTGAAAAAGTAATGGCCATGGCAACCGAAGCTGAGGTCTTGGAATATTTGAATAGTGTGATTTAAAAGTAAAAACGGAGCATTACACGAATCAGAAATTCGTATAGTGCTCCGCTTTTTTATTTCTACTGTTTCATATACGCATCAATTCTTTTTGAAACATTCTCCTTAATATTGTTGTAGAAAAACTGTAAATCAAACCAGTGGTAATCACCTTTTCCAAAAATATCAATATCTAAAGAAAATTCTTCAATCGGCACATCTGTAACTTTTAATGAGCCTCTGGTTTCATCAATGTAACATCCCGTAAAATGGTCTATTTCCTGAACAATATTACAATTCTCGTCTGCAATACATGCTCCTTTATGAAGCGATTTGTCTGCAGGTGTTGAATCTGTTTTCCAGTTCAACGGATTAATCGAGTGAACCTTTACTCCTTCCGGAATAATAAAAGAAGATTTTACAGATTCCGCTTCGCAGTCATAGGAAACCACAACTCCTGTATCTGTTTCACCGGTTGCCATCTTAATTTGTGGGTAATCTTCCAAATCCTCATCTGTGATTTTCCAGCCAATTGCATAACAAGCCACAAGCAAATCCTGTCTCGCCTTTTCCTTCATATTTTCTTTCATAAGTTTCAGACAGACCTGAGCTCCCTGAGAATATCCTGCCAAAATGAAAGGTCTTCCATTGTTATAATGCTCCATATAATATTCAAATGCATCCTGAACATCCTTGAATCCAATATCAAAATATTTTTCTCTGTCACCTTCTGATAAATAGCATGCACTTAAACCGATCTGTCTGTAATACGGAGCAAAGACCCTTACTTTATCCCCATAAGTTCCACTTTCAAGGGCTGTTGTCATTTTAAACATTGTTCTCATTTCTTCATCAGCCAAGTCCATATTGAAATGGGTATCATCGCCTTCAATTGCTGTAGAGCAAACCACAAAAATATCTGCATCTTTTCCATCTACGTCATTTTCATGAAAGACCCAATTGTCTTTTTTGGAATAATCCACACCAGTGGATTGTATTTTTTTATTACTTTCATTTTTTACTACTACCATAACAATTCCTCCAACCACTAAAATCAGCACAACTATTATCCACACTTTATACTTACCCATGTGCACCTCCAATCTATGCTTTCACCGAAATCCTGTCGTATCTATTTTTCAAAAAATTCTTTTACCTTTTCCAAATAGTCCGGTGCTTCGTCATAAACTGCATGGGAATACCCCTCATAAACTAACGCCTCACATCCGATTTTTTCTGCCATATCCACTGCTTCCAAATACGAAAAAGTCTGGTCTCCCTTTGCCGTTATTACCAGTGTTTTAGGGGTTGTCTCAGAAACTTCCTTGTTATCATAATCCAGAATGGCATTCAACTGAATTATGAAACGTCTGGCATCCTCATCGCTTGCATTCACATGATAATCCACTAAGAAATCATAAAACTTCTCATAGAACTCTTTTGTGTACACCTGCTGACAGGAATATTCTGCCAACTTTTTAAGGTCTCCTGCTGCGGTCAAATCTCTCCAGAAAGTTAATGTCCCTTCCGCCTGTTTGGATATTGTGCAAATGGTAGATGATAAGACACCCTTGATTACGATTTCCGGATGTTTGATTTCCATTCGCTGTACAATCATTCCTCCCATAGAGCAGCCGTTAAAATATGCCTTTTCGACACCAAGGCTTCTAACTGCTTCATACAAATCTTCCATCATTTCATCGATAGTGTATTGTTCCGGGAGCTCTTCCCTGATATCAAATACATAAACTCTATAGTCCTCCAAAAAAGGCTTATAATATTCTACAATAGCATCAGCACTCAATGTATTATCTCTAATTCCCACACCCGGAACAAGAATAAAATCCTTCTCTCCATTTCCAAACACGAAATACTTCATGGTAGACCTATTTGTCATGATGCTTTTAATTTCAATACTCATAGGCATCTCCTTTCACATTTTTTAATTCTTTCACCGCCTCAACTGCAACATATCTTCTCATATATGCATCATAAAACTCCCCTGTCTTCACATAGATTCGAATCCATTCCGGATTAAAATTCCCCTCTTTTTCAGACTTTTCCGAATAACAAAGGTCTATTCTTTCAATTTGGTATAGGCGAATCATATCAACTCTTTTCTTCGATCCCACAAGAATATAATTATCGGCAATAAACAGACCTCCTCTTCCCGATTTATATAATTTTCCTTCCTGACGTAACAGTTCTAGGCACTCATTCTCACCAACATCACTTTTACCCATGCTTTTTCTCACCTTTCTGCCAAGAGGATTTATAATCCATTTACATACTGCCGATAGAACAAGCAACACCGCTGAACTATACAGCAAAAACTCCATAAAACTCTCCACTCTGTGAAAAAAGAAATAGTAGTCTCCTCCCCATATTTCCATTCCTGCATTTCCTTGTACCAAAGGAATTCCAATCACAACCCAAACCACAACTGCAATAATCTCATTTCGATAAAAACTCCTTAATGCGTTGTAGGCTTGCATTTTTTTCTGTCCGAAAATAACATTCTGCGGGATTCGTAATATTATATATCTTTTCGCTATTGTCTCGTTAACAACATTTCCCCATTGAAACTTTCCCTGGGCATCACGATACAATACCCTCTCAATTTTCTTTGGCTTCTCCGGCTTCTTATTCTTTCTATCACGGATTAACAAAATCGATATCAATACAGAAAGAATCAAAATCCATATTGTTTGATAGAATTCCGGTGTCATATAATTATCTGTTAAATCGAGATAATATGGAAAAATCTTCTTCCCTGAAAGATTTATGTCTTGTCCTTTGATTTCCTGCTGAATTTTTCGATTCAATAACCAATCAATTTTATTCATGTTTCCAACATATCTATGATTTGAGTCAACCGGAGAAACCTCACCATTCGACATTACTGCCAAATAAGTATTCTCTTCATTTGGATAAGGTACTAAGTATAACTCATCATTACAGTTCTTTCCACTAACATCCTTATAGGACGTTCTAAAAACCATCTCATATGTTTCAGAAATATCAATGGCATAATTATCCCATTCATTGATTTGTTTTTGGGAAATATCTTGCAAACTTATACTTTTCATTCTAGATCTATAAAGAGCAATATTTACTATTGAAATTATTCCCACAGCAGTAAGTATTGCTGCAATCAGCAATTTACCCATTTGTTTCATTCTTTTCTTCATTGACTTCCTACTCCATCAATTATCCACATTTCTATTTATCATTATACTAAAAATATCAAGAAATAATTGTTTTTATTATTAAGCCTACTTCCCGTTTCTGCTCTCCCTTTCTATGCGGATACAAAAAATGGAATTTCCAATTATGGAAACTCCATTTTTATGCTTATTATTTCTTGATTGTCTTCAACGTTGGGAACAAAGGTGTTCTCTCTTCATTTCCATCCACATCACTTTATATCAATTCATTTATCTTGTCAATGCTCTTCATATCAATTCACATTAATTTACCTGATTTTTTAATTTGTTGTAAGAATGTTGTACTCACCAAAATTTGTTGTACACTATTCCTTTTTAAAAAATGTCTAATTTCTGTGATAATAAAATAAATGTTTCCTGTTTCTTTTCCTCTGTGACATCTGCGTATATATCTAATGTAGTTTGAATATCACGATGCCCCATCACCGATTGAATGACTTTAAGATTAGTTTCATTCTCACATAATCTGGTACAAAAGGTATGTCTCAAATGATGACAAGAAAACTTAGGCAATATTACCGGTTCTCTTTTTTCCCTTTTAGCATTAATTAATTCTTCCGCATTATAACTTCCGCTAATTCTCTTAATAGCTTGATTAATTGTTTGCGGATTGTGAACATAACCATTTCTGTTCGTAAAGATAAATCCAGTCATTCCATCAATAGTTGATTGATTAAATCCAATTTCTTTCTGTTCCTCTAATTCGAGTTCAAATGCATCTTTTACCACATCCAGCATAGGAATCTGTCTAATACCTGCATTAGTCTTAGGCTTAGATACTTTAAAAATAGATTTCCCTGTTTCCGGAGAGACAAAATACACAAGACTATGATTAACACTAATACTTCTTTCTTCTATATTAATGTCTTCCCATCTTAGTCCTATTGCTTCTCCAATTCTCATTCCAGTCCCCAACATCACTGTAAATAAAGTCCACCAGTGATTATATACAGGGTGATTAGCTATGTAATCGAGAAATACTCTCTGTTCAGGAATCGTCAGCGCATGCCTAACACCTTTGTTCTTTCCAGAACGCTTATTAATCTCTCTCATAACTCCATCAGAAGGATTCTTTCTGATAATCTCATCTCTGACAGCTAACTGAAATGTTGGATGTAAAAGGCAATGTACAGAATCAACAGTGGAAATAGAAAAGCCTCTTTCTGCAATCAAGTGATTATAAAAATGATATACATCGGAATACTTAATATCAGCTATCTTCTTTAAGCCAAAAGTGTCTCGTACATATTTATCATAGGTATAAATGTAACCACTTCTTGTAGTTTCTCTAATATCGTATTTGATAGACATATAGCGATCAAAAACTTCATTAATAGTTGCCTTTCCTGCTACATATGTATCAAGACCGTCTAACTGGTCACGAACTAATTGCTTTTCTTTTTCTCTTAATGTCATCAAATCATTAGAATAAATATATTTTCTTCTTCCTAGCGGGTCTGTATATGTATAAACATATTTACCATCTGATTTTCGCTGCACTTCACCTTTTCGTAATGCTCTTCCTCGTGAATCTTTTCGTGCTTTTGCCATTATTTTCATTCCTCCTTATAAAAAAAAGGAATAAAAACTTACTTATTTGAATTAATCCAATCCTCTAAAGCATTGATTGTTACATCAGAAAAAGATGTTTCATTAATCTTGGTGTATTCTCGCAGTCTCTCGTACAAGTCATTTGGAAGTCTAACACTAAGAACTTTTGTCTTCTTATCCTTGCTAGGTGGTCTTCCTACTTTTGCCATAGTACACCTCCGATATGCCTATTATAATTTATGTATGACATTAATTCAAGAGTAAATTTATTATTCCTATATATAATCTTTTGTTTTAATGTTCACTAAATGTTTCTAAGAACTTTTCAAACTTCTCACAATTTACCAATACAATATTGTCTATCTTAATTGTTGACTTAGCTTCTCTTGCAAGAGCCTGAAACTTTGTAAGTCCAATGCTATACAGTTCAGCACCTTCTTTATATCTTACATACTTCTTAGACATTTCTCTTGTACGTCTTACTGTTCCTGCATTACTCATTATTATTCGCCCCTTTCTAACATAATCGCAAGATTAATCATTTCTAAAAAGATTTCTTTAAGTTCCTTTGCCTTCTTGTAAGATAAAGAATTCAACAATCCATCAATAGGACTCTCCTTTGGTCTTACTCCAAGTATTTCATTAAAATCCACTTCCAACTCTTCGGTCAATGCAAATAACATTTTCACACTTAAGTTTCTTGTTCCTAACTCCACCTGAGTTACATGCGAAGGACTTAAATTAAGTCTTACTGCCAATTCATTTATAGTCATATTTTTTCCTAATCTAATTCTTCTAATATTATTTCCAACTACAAAGCTATCGTACATTTATTTTTCCTCCATATAAAATAATCATGTATCTTACATGGGTTCATGGTCCTCACGTCTGACGAGCGATGCTTAATACTGGAACAGATGAACAATACACCACATACTCTCACCTGTTTAATGTCTTTCAGTTTTGCCAATATCTTTCTTTGATCCGGTCGTCGCCGGTATCAGAAACGCCGGCTATGCATCTAGGATGCAATCACGGCACAGCTATTTCCTCACCTAGCATATAGGTAGAAATACATCTCCATGTCCTGTAAGATATGTCATTGATTAAATTCATATAAGTGTTAACAGCTTTATGATTTGTCTTAATGACCATACATATATTGTAGAAAACTAATTTACATTTTAGAATCGCCAAACGGTCGCAATTTGCCAAATCATGCGACCGTTTGGTCGAAATTTTGAAATAATGTTTTTTGAGGCAAAAAAAGAAGATGCATAAGCATCTTCTAGTATATATATCTTGAATATCTAAATTTGTGCTCCCACCTTGAATGCTTCATCTACTGTCTTAAGCATTTTACAAATCACTTTCTTTTGCGTTGGTGTATACTTCATAATCATTTCAAGCA
>JAEFAB010000004.1 GCA_016292095.1 Eubacterium sp.
AAAAACATCTGCGAAGCAGATGGTTGGTGACGCAGGCACCTTTTACGAATTGATGAGGGCTGAACTGTTCTGTGCGGAGCGCCTCATAAATGAGTAAAAACATCTGCGAAGCAGATGGTTGGTGGCGCAGGCACCTTTTACGAATTACGGCAACAACAATTTCTCTCCTTCAATAATCGTATAGTCATCATCGATATCGTTGATTTCCTTGATCTTATCCACCATTGCATTGGTTCCGTAATACTTCATACTGATGTCATACAAAGTCTGCCCCTTTTTCACCTGATGATACGTCCCGGAAAATGAACTTTCCACATCATCACTTTCCTTCACGGTTTCTTTCTCCGTCTCGGCTTCCGTTTCATCCACTTCCTCAATCGTTGTTCCCACAATGGTGACTTTTTCATTTTCCGTTGTTTCTTCCTTGCTGTAGGAATCGATAATCTCATTCACCGCCTTTGCCTCCTGATTCATATTGTATCCGGAAAGCGTCTGTTTGATGTTTTTCAATTCTCCGTAATTGTTCAGCATTACCACGGTGGACAAAAGAAGTGCTACAATCAGCATTCCACTGACACCGTAAGCAAAACGGCCCTGTCGTCTGGATACCTCACCCATTTGTTCTATTGGATTTTCCGCTTTTGGCGGAATCTCTTTCTTCTCCTCCGCCTGTACCGGTTCCTTTCCATCGTTCTTCTCTTCTTTCAGTTTTCTTGGAATTTCATTGAAACTTTTTACATACTTTTTCATTTTTTCATTTTTTTCAAAATAGATATAATATCCTTTCTGTTTAACAAAGGATGTTTGTTCATAGAGGTAAAAACCTTCTTCGTTTTCAGAACGGTCGGCAATAAAACATACTTTATTATTTCCTGCGAAATTATCCAGGTGTGTTTTGCGAATCCCGTTCATATCTTCCGAGACTCTGTACGGAACGGATGCAAACCATCCAACAATATCCAATCGTTCAAAGAACTGTTTCTTCTGCTGATACAATTCCGTCCAGATTTCGTCATTAAAAATAATACTATTCTCAATAATATCCCGAACTTCCAACAATCCCTTGATAAAGATATATGCATTGCCACCGCTAATCTGAATTTGTCCTAAGAGCACACCATAACGAAGGTCGCCTTCCTTTTCCGATTTTTTCTTCAATTGATTCATTACATAATCTTCTATGTAAATCTTCTTGTTGGAATCACTGTTTCCTATCTGCCGAATATTTTTTGGCACCTTCACATGCTTGTGACTTTCCGGTTCCTTACCACTATAAACTTTTTCTATCATGAAACCTCCCCCTTCTCATTAATTCTTTCCCATCCTAACACAGCGTTGCTGTTTAAATTTGTCAAAAGAACAGAGGCTTCAACCAGTTTTTAACGACAAAAAAAGTACCCTTGCAACAAGGGTACCCATTCTTTTACAAAGATATTTTTATATAGCAACAACCTGACTAAATACTTCACCAATCGCCTCATGAATTACCAGATTTGCTCTGCTATCCTTTGGCGTTGCGCTTTTATTAATCAGAACCAGTTTATTTCCACGATAATAGTCAATCAATCCTGCTGCCGGATACACTGCCAAAGAAGTTCCTCCGATAATCAGTACATCCGCATTGGCAATTGCACGTACAGAATTTTCAATGGTTCTCTGATCCAAACCTTCCTCGTATAGAACCACATCCGGCTTGATAAATCCACCGCAACTGCACTTTGGCACACCATCCATCTTCATAATGTCTTCCAAAGAATAAAACTTTCCGCAATCTTCACAGTAATTTTTGTGCACTGTTCCATGAAGTTCATAAACTGTCTTGCTTCCTGCTTTCTGATGTAATCCATCAATATTCTGAGTAATCACAGCTGTCAATTTTCCCTGTTCCTCTAACTTTTCCAAAGCAATATGGGCTTTATTCGGCTCAGCCTTTGGAAACAACATTTTGTTTCGATAGAAGCGATAAAACTCTTCTCTGTTTTTCATATAAAAACTGTGACTTAAAATCGTCTCCGGCGGATAAGCATATTCCTGATTATACAACCCGTCCACACTTCTAAAATCCGGAACTCCGCTTTCTGTAGAAACACCGGCGCCACCAAAAAAGACAATTCGCTGTCCTTCCTCAATAATCTCTTTCAATTTTAAAATCTTATCATCCATACCTCTTCTCCAATCCGTTCATCAATTCCTTTACACTCTATGAAAATTTTATCATTCGCTATCCTGTAGGTCAATTCCTATTCCACGGAGAAATCGATGTTTGCAATGGATATCATGTCTCCTTCTTTGATTTCCGTCGGGATATGAGGAGCCAATTTAATCTGGTTTAAAAAAGTACCATTGGTAGAGTTTAAATCTTCAATATAGAACCCATTATCATCTGCTGACAGTTTCATATGAACACGACTGATTACCGGACTGTCGATGATATAGTCGCTGCTTTTTCTGCTTTTTCCGAAAATGCATGGAAAAATATTCGGTTTAATCGTAATCGGCTTCTCCAGATTATTGCTCTTTAACGTTATAAAATAAGTATTCCCACTGGTTGCAAGAAAAACAGTAGCATCTTCAAAATCCGCCTGAATACTTTCTGCTTCTGTCATTTCCATATCTGTATGATGTTCCAGTTCCTCTTCATCCTGATATTTTTTTCTTTGAAACAGATTTTTGAGTATCTCCCAAAAACTTTTCTTTGTTTCTTCTACTTCAAAAATATTTTCCGCTTTTACCTTTTGCAGTTCCTGTTTTTCCCGTTTTCTTTCCGCCAATACATTCTCAATCAGTACCATAATGTCCTGAATACTGTAATTATCACTGATGGTAATCTGCTGAATCCCGTAAACAATTTCCACTGCCTCCCGGTCATTATGATCAACATATTCCAACAGGTGGTCAAATAGGGTTCTCATATTTTCCTGAACCTCTCCCTGGTCTTCCGGACAATAACAAAAGCTGATTTTTTCATCTCTTCTTCCCACAAAAATACATTCCGGTTCAAACAAAATGTGGTTCATATCCAACAAATATTCTCTCATGGAATCACTGATTTTTTTGACTTCATCCAACAGATAAATGATTTCTTTACTTCCCATCTGCTTTCTGGCGTAAGCTGACTGCAGAGAAATTTTAGAAGTGGTATCATAATAAATTTCCTTGCTGTTATTCAGGTAGTTAATCCGAATTGGCAATAATTCCTCAATGCGATTATTTAATACCATTTGAAATCTATAATCATTTTCATCAAAATCCACGGAAGATATAATCATATAGTTCTTATTTCCGTCCTTTTTGTACTCAATTTCCATTCGCTTTCTTCCTTTCCAATTGTTTTACCAGTTCCCGTGAAAGATACAGAATCGGTGTAGACATATTTCGTTCGATGGTCATAGACTTTGGTTGGTACAATTGCGTGAATAGTTGTTCAAAACCAAATATTTTTACCGTACATCTTCCCTGAAGCGTAATTGTATAACTATCCAGATTTTTTTGAAATTTCAGTTCCGGCGTCAGGACAAACAGGGGGGCCTGCTGGACCTTCTCCGTAACCTGACCGGTAAAAACCTCGTACTCCTTTTCGATTGCCTCATTTGCCGCGCCGTATGCATATGCTTTGATGACCAATGCATCATGAACATAAAGAATCATGCTTATCAGAACAATGACCAAAACCATCACGGTCGTTGTCACAATCGTTGCTTCCAATGTTATTTCTCCTTTTTTCATTTCCACTCCTTTTATTGCAAAGAAAACTGTACTACGGAAGCAATTGCCAAAAAGGGAACAAAGGGCACTGTACTTCCCCTTTCTACTTTAAAAAATACAATCATCAGAATTCCCCACAGGGTGCACAAAATCAGTCCCCAAAGCAAAATATTCAGACTTTGAAATCCGCCGACAAGAATGCCCAACACGATGAGCACCATCCCGTCTCCAAACCCAATTTTTTCTCTTGTAAGGAACGCAAGGACTAGAAACCCGATTCCAACAGCAACGCCCAATATTAAATCACCCGGTTTGTGCGTTCCCATGACCCACTGCATCACAACGCCCAGTACCCCGGTTATCATACACAGCCTAACGCTGATTTGCCGATTTCTTAAATCACCAATGGAACAAATCCACAAAAATGCGATCGCACCAATATACTCCATTTTTCTATCCTCCACATAAACTACAGGGCTTTCGGTTCCCCACGTCTTTTTCATGAATCATAAGAACATACCTACTGATTCCGGAACAATTTCCATGAACATGATAACGGTTTCCGTCTGTTGTTATGTAAACCTGTGCGTTTGTTCCGTTCCAATCCCGACCACAAATTTCACACCGGGAATATTTTTCCCCATTATCATTCCGCAAATTTGCAACAGCATTATAATCCACCTTACGCAATCGCACATTCAGGTAACGACAATTTTTATTACGATGAAACACCTTTCCGGTTTTCGTAATATACACCATATCTTTGTCATCTGTGATATCCACACCTCGCCAGTCTCTCATTCTTGCTCTTTGCTTAATCTGAATCGTATGATTCCAAAAGAATGATTGCCTGTAATAATTTAAACGAATATCTACCATGCCATCTTTATAAAAAGCGTCTGTCAGTGAAATTCCCATCTGTTCCACTTCCTGAATCATCTTCCCAACATTTTCTTTTTGTTCTTTCAGCACGTCCTGATGGTCAGTTACCTGATCTGCCAGTTGTAAATAAAAGGCCGCCTTGGAGATTTTTTTCACATTGGAGTCCAAAAAGATTTGTTTTTCAAAAGTTTTTCCCAGCATAATCAGGTAACTTAAAAAATATAGGGAAACTAACATAAATGCTGTAACTGATATCGCGGCCTCAATTGTCACGCTCCCTCGGGAGGTAGACAGAAACGCCCTTTTTCGAGTATTAATTATTTTCATTTCGGTCATTATACTTGGAGAGAATCACAACCTAATTCAAAAACGTATTTGCAGGGTGAAAAAGGGCACTTCTCTCTACCTCCCATTTCTTAATATGTATTTCTGTAACTGCACTCATACTGATACCCCTGTCCATCTTCCCCCATCAATGCCAACACTTTAGAAGATGCCAGAAATAACGGCCTAATGTTGTACTTCACTTTAAAATTGACTTCTGCCAAACACTGATCCATTCGAAAAAGAGACTGATATCTTTTTTGAATATTCAGCTGAATTAAATCCATGGAGCGAAACACGATACTGTTACTGTCCCCTGAAAGAATCAGTAGTTTGCAATAGTCCAAATAGCTTAGTCCGCTTTTGCCACCACCTTGCTCCGCACTCATATTCCATAAGTCCGTATTCCAGTCCTCCTCCGACTTCAGGATTGGTACCTTCTTCCCGTCCAGCAACCCGCGAACATCACTTGCCGCCTCCACCAAAGCCCACGCTTCAAACAACGTTGCCGTAATCACCGGTTCCAGAAACGGCATGCGAAAAGCTGCCGCTGCTGCCGACGCCACAGCCCTGATATCAGACATTTTGACCTGATCGGTAATGAGATAGGCCGCATCCGCCAGATTGCGAAGAGCAATCAGACGGGTTACCGTTCCAAACAGATTTTCCTTATCATTGTTTTCTCCGTGAATCATATATTCCACTTCATATTTCAAGCAGGTATCTTTCTTTTCTTCTAAATAATTTCCAAATTGAAGCCCTGCATAAACAGCCATCAATGCTTTATTTTCCATTTTTTTCAGCATTTTCCGGTCCGTCTTTGTGGCATTTTTTGACGGCAGACCGGAATCAGAAACGGTGTTTTTCGATATCTTCGAAACATCATCGATTACCAATGACAACACGCCATCTGCCACCACAGATTTTGCGGTTCTGTATAGAGCGGTATTTTGATCTTCTTTAATCCCACCACGAGTTGTCAGCAATTCTATCTGTTCCACAATTGTTTTCATGCACTGTACTTCTTCAGACACCGCCTCTACGGTTTCTGCAGTAACCTTTGAAATATCGGAAAGGGAAAGCTCTTCTAACTCATCAATCTTGCTCTTTACTACTTTCACAATATCCAAATTGTTATCTACAAAATCTTTTTCCGTACTGGTTCCATTTGTTTCTTTCAGAAAGTTCTCTCTTTTTTTCACATATTGTTCCATTGAGAATAATAAATCGGAAATATGTTCTTTCTTTTTATTGATTTCTTTTTTTGCTGTCTGAAATCTTTCCCAAAAGTAGGACTCTTTCTTTTTCTCTACATCTTTTTTCAATCGAATCCTTTCCTTCATGGTCTCGAAAGATTTCGCCGCTTCGCTATATTCAGTTTTCAATTTTGAAATCTCTTTCAGGTCTTTTAAGTCATCATCAATTTTATCCGCCAAATCCATGAGTTCTTTACTATTTTGATTTACTGTATCTATGGATTCCTTCGTACTGTATTCCAAAGTGCTCCTTTCTTCATTTTCCGACTCCTGAATCAGCTTCTGTGCCTCCTCTAAAAACCCTCCGTATTTCATGTACTGAACGATCTGACTCACAAATGCACTGCCTCCCCGGTCCGTCACATAGGCTTTGTTTTTTGCCGTGACTTCCACCAGTTCTGTCTTCAGAAAATTCGTTCCTGACCCTTCTAGATCTGCCATATTTATATTAGCTTGTATGTTTTCTTTTATCTGATCTTCCATCGGATAATTTTCCCATACAAGTAATATCCCATAATCATCAAAGACCTGTTTTGCATACCCTGCCAAAACAGATTCTCCTGCCATTCCGGTAAAGGTTTTGCACTCTGCCTGAACCACACCTACACGGGCAGATTCTGATGCAATACTTACCACCAGCAAAACACTTACCAGAATAAGACATAAATAAATTGTTATACTTCCTCTCATATCTCTTTAAAATCCGTTTACCTGTTTTCTCAGACTGGTAAACAGCCCTGTTGCAATGGAATTAATCTGGCTTTTAAACAAAATTGCCAACCCTACCAGCACCACAATAATCAATACAATTTCTATAACACCCATACCCTCTTCGCTTTTCAAAAAATTTTTGATTTGCTTTTTCATTTTTCATCCTCCTAATTCAAATTCATAGACAGGAACGACGGAATCACCACAATTGCCATCGTAATAATCAGCAAAAGAATCATCGGTCCCAACAGTTTTGTTGTTATTTCACTTCCTGTACGTAAAGCTCTGTTTTTCCGTTCCACCAACGCACTTCTTTGCTCTGCCATCAACGCCGATACCAGCTCTTTCGTTCCCCTTCTCTGGTTTTGTTCAATAATTCCTGCCAGTTTCATATAATTCTGTAACCCACAGCGCTCTCCAAATTCAACAATTGCCTGCACTTGGGAAATCCCACTGTTCATTTTCGTATGTGCCACTTCCAGTTCTTCATAGGCATAGCGAAAATAACCCTTCTCCCCTTTCTTCTCTTCTTTATATTCCATAACGATTTTCTCGATAACAGATCGCAATGACAGTCCTGCTCTGTAATACAACAATAATTGCCCCACCAGTTCCGAATAATCCGCTTCCATCTGTCGGTTTCTCTCCTGAACCTTCTTCTTTAAATCTTGATCTTTATAGAAGAACAATACGACAGCCAACACGATTCCCACCGGTAAAATCCATACCCCGAAAGAATCTGTCTGTTCATAAAACTGAAGTTGATTTCCCTGAAAACTTTCCGGCAGAGAAATCTTTTCCTTTGATTCATCTGTTTCATCTAAATACGCCTGCAACTGTTCCTGCAAACTCCCTGACTGCTGCAGCGGAAAAACCTTTGTCGGGATTTCTACCTTGAGAGATACCTGCTCCAATGTCATCACTGCCGTAAACAGAACCTCTTCTCCTTTCGGATTAATTCCATCCTGCAGTTTTCCCTCATAACTGACCAGATTGGGATTACTGATTTCCCAGGTGACAAGAATTTGATCTTCTTCCAACACCGATATCAGATTTACATTCTTAACGATTCTCTCCGGACTTTCATTTTCTCCTAAAAATACCTTCTCCAAAGTTTCTCTTTTTTGTTCCAGTATTTTTATCAGTTCCTTTTCCGTCCGGATCCGCTCTCCCAAAATCAGCTGAACAGTTTCCGTTTCTTTTTCATTCTTCTCCACTACCAAATCATACGTTTGCTCCAGCAATTCTTCTCTCGTAATCTCAAGAACCCGTTCTTTCGCTTCTTTTTGCTCCGTCCAAAGAGTACCCATGCCAAAAAGAATACTGAGAAGCAATACTAACAGGCTAATCGCAACCTTTTCCGTATAGTAAAGATACCGTTCTTTTCGCACATCTTCCCGCACATTGATTTCCTGTATTGCTTTGTTAATCGTAGAGTTGTCCCCGGGATTCTTTCGTGGAATTCGGTCTATCAGAAACATTGCCATCCCGTACAGGAGCCACAACCGATGTTCCTTTTTATTCAGTTTTCTGCGCAGCCTTTGTTTATAGGGAAGCGTCAGTAGAAATCCACCGGCAAACAGTACCAATGCCACAATGTACACAACCATTTATTACACCTCCACCTGTACAATTTTTTCTCCCCAAAGATAAGCAATGATGTATCCTACAATACAAAAAGTCATAACAATTCTTCCCAACATTGTTTCATACATCACATCCAGAAATCCTGCGGAAGTCGTAGACACATACAAAACCATAAACACCGGGATGCCCATCATAATTCGATGCTCCATACGCTTTCCGTGAATTTCCACAGTAATTTCTTCTTTCACTGCCTCTTTAAGGACCAGGCTGTCTGTAACACTTTTAATCACCTCCGTCATATTTCCACCGGTTCGTTTTGCCACAGAAAACACCTGATAAAACTGTCCGGCCGCCTTCATCTCTGTGCGTAGTGCAAACTCTTTTAATACCTCTTCCATAGGAACATTCAGCTTAATCCGGGAAATCATCAGTCTCATCTCCACGCAGATGGGACTTCTGTTTCCATATATTTTCCGAATATCCTGATAGCTTTCTTTCAACGCATTCTCCACGGAATATCCGGTCTTTAAAGCATCCGAAAGGGACACCAGCATATCTTTAAACATGCACTCCATCTTTTGTTTCTTTTTTTCCAATAATTGTTTTTTTCGTTGTTTATATAAGGGGATTATCATAGGAATCAGCACCACTCCGGCAAAAAAAGTTCCATAGAACATTTTTGCAAGAAACATGATAAGAAGAAGTAGTACTGCAATTTGGATTAGTTTTTCTTTTGTAGATAATTTGTGAATCATGAGATTAGATTTTCACCCCATGATGAATTAGTTTTTCTTTGTTTTTCAGTTCATGTTTCTTTATCAGTTTTCCAATAACTTTATTACTCGTTTCTCCCTGTTCTTCATACTCAAATAATTTTCTTAATTGAATTACATTGTCTTCCAGTCCCAGCACTTCCACAATCTCCAGAACTTTTCTGCTCTTGTCCCGAATTCTTCCCAAGTGAACAATCAAATCAATGGCGGAAGCAATTTGAGCCCGCACCGCCGGTAGGGGCATTTCAATTCCGGTTAACACCATTGTTTCCAAACGGGACAGCATATCTTTCGGGGAATTTGCATGTCCGGTACTCATGGAGCCATCATGTCCTGTATTCATAGCCTGCAGCATGTCCAATGTTTCCGGCCCGCGAACTTCCCCCACAATGATTCGATCCGGTCGCATACGCAAAGAAGTTTTAATCAAATCCCGAATGGTGATTTTGTTTTCTCCCTCAATGTTTTCCTGACGGGTTTCCATCCGAATCAGATTTTTAACACTCTTAAGTTGCAATTCCGCCGAATCTTCTATGGTAATAATTCGTTCTTCTGCAGGAATAAAGTTTGACAATACATTTAGAAACGTAGTCTTTCCGGAGCCGGTTCCTCCACTGACGAAAATGTTATATCCCGCCTGAACTGCCTCCTTCAGGAAATCTGCTGCTTCTTTGGAAATACTCTCCCATGCAATCAAATCCCGGATTTGTACCTGCCGCTCCGGAAATTTTCTAATCGTTACCGCCGCACCATCAATAGCAACCGGCGGCAAAACAATATTGACTCTGGAACCATCTTCCAGTCGGGCATCCGCAATGGGATTACTCTCATTAACTCGTCGATTGTTTTTCCCTACAATCTTCTGAATCAGATTAGCTAATCCCTCTTCTGTATATGCCGTACCTTCAATCTGACGAATGCTTCCCTTCTGCTCAATAAAGATGCAATTCGGCCCGTTAATCATTATTTCCGTAATCTCTTGGTTTCCCAACAATTCATCCAGAATTCCCAGCCCGCGAATCTGGTCAAAGATCTTCTTGTGATATTCGCAACGTTTTACGACACTGATATGCTGAACACTCATATACTCAGACAGAATCCGATCGATCACTTCATGTAAACGTCCATCATCAATCTCCTCCGACATATCTATGGAACTGATAACTCTGTTTCGCATTTCTTCAAGATCAATTTCACTCATCCCCGCTCCTCCTTTAGTTTCTGACGAATCAAATCTCCTAAAGACCCCCACAGCTGTTCTTCTAAATACCGAACCCCTTGTGCCTGGGAATTTAATTCCGGCATAAGAACCTTATCAATTTTCCCCATCAGGTCTTCCATATCATTCTGAAGCAGAAAAGTCTCAAATGCCTGAACCTTCATCTCTGACATGCCACTCTTTGCCGTAGGCATATAAATCCGGTCACAACGTTCCAAAAGATACAGTGGATCTTCCAACATACTGCTGATGTCTAAAATAATTTTGTCATATATTCCAAAGGAATTCAGTTTTTCAATAAAAGAAATCCATTCTTTCCCTTTCATCTGACGCAGGTCTTCGGAAAAGGTCAATGGCGGTATGTAATCCAATCCGTTGAATTTCTCAACAACCGCTTTTACTTTAATGTGCAGGCTTTCCGGATACTGCCTGTAGTAATACAACAAGTCAGACAAATCTGCAGCATATGTTTTTTCCATCAGACTTTCAAAGGCTGCAAATTCTTCCAGATTGATATACAACGTTCCGTAATTAGCGGCAAGGATTTGTCCTAAAGTCAAGGCAAAAGTGGTTTTCCCCACTCTTCCAACAGGGGAATAAACACCAATGACTTCCGTTCTCCCCAGATTCATCGGTATATTTCCACTTTCCTGATATACATCCACATAGTAATCCAGCACTTCCCGAATAATATTTTCCGAGGACTGGAATTTATAGATCGAAGAATATCCGATATATTCGGAAAAAATATCTCCCGGTGACAACAGAATGATTTTTCCAACATCTTTGTTTGCAAAGCATTCCTCCATGGCCGTACTGGAAATCAACAACAAGTCAATATGATTTTCCTCCATGTACTGAAGCAGTGCTTCTTTTTGGGTAAACGCGATGGTCTTAAAAGGCATCCCTTCTTTGTCACAAATATACTTCATCAGACTGTTCGCATAGGAATCGTCCAAATCATAAATCGCCAAAACACCTGAATTCATACTCTCCTCCCATCTCAAGTTGTTTTAGAATATACACACATTATATATGCAACCTTTCAAAATGTCTATACCCTTTTTGTGATTTTTTAAAATTATTTTGTGATGACCTTTTTGACATCACAAAAATGCTATAGTAAAATAAACTGAAATAAAACAGAGGAGAAAGACTTATGCAGGTAAAATGCGAATACTGTGGCGGCATGGTTGACGACACTCAATCCGTCTGTCCTCATTGCGGTGCCACAAATACGAATATGAAAAGAACGGTGGATCACACGCCTAAAACCATTGAAGAATTAAAGCAATGGTATCAGGACAGACATCTTCCACCTTATGAAACAACCCGTTTCTTTATCGGTATTGACTATCAATACCCAAGGGCCTTCGGAATTTACCGGGACGGAAATGAAGTTGTAGTTTACAAAAATAAAGACGATGGAAGTCGTGCCATTCGATATCGAGGAACGGATGAAGCATACGCGGTCAATGAACTCTTAATGAAATTGAAAAGCGAGATTTTAAATCAAAAAGCTCACAACTCGACCCGTAACCGCAATTATTCCAACACTATTGAACGCTCCCTTTCAAACATGGTAAAATCCGCCCTCATCAGCTATGGTCTTTTGGCCATGATCTTTGTAGTCATTATTGTGGTTGTCATCGCAATACCGGGAAAGACGGCGACATACTACCGCTACGATAATACTATTTATTGTAAATATGATGATGATTACTACGAATATTCCTATACACAAAAAGACTACGTTCCGATTAGCGACGAGAGTTCTCTTCCTAAGGTAATTTTATATGAGAACTCGGATTATATTTTTGATTCTGATGATGTTGAATGGAACAGCGATTATTCCTTTACGGACTCCGATTATTATGACGATCATTTTTCTCGAAGCTACAGCAGTGATAGCGATGATGACAAGGACTACGATTCCGGCAGTAGCTACGATTCTCGTAGCGATAGTGATTATGACTGGGATTCCGGTAGCAGTTGGGATTCCGGTGGTTCCGACTGGAGTTCAGATTGGTAAATTCAAAAGAAACTGTCTTAGGGCAGTTTCTTTTTTTCTTGACACGTTGTTTTTTGGCTCGTATAATTGTATGTAGTTTTAAATACTACATGTCGCGTTTTGGAGGTTTTTAGGTTTTTATGAAGAAACGAATTAAATTAGCAGACAGAGTTCTTCCCGATTACACAAAAGGGGAAGAAATTTTCAATATGGTTTCCCACATTGTGGGCGGGGCTTTGGGCATTGCCGCTTTAGTCCTTTGCATTATCGTGGCTGCCAGCCATCACAGTGCTATCAGTGTCATTTCAGCGATTATTTATGGAGTTACTTTGATTGCCCTTTATACAATGTCCAGCATCTATCACGGATTACGTCCCGGTATGGGAAAGAAAGTATTACAGGTCTTAGACCACTGTACGATTTACTTTTTAATTGCGGGAAGTTACACCCCATTCCTATTGGTGGCTTTAATGCCGAAATATCCGGTGATATCCTGGTTTATGTTTGCTGTCGTTTGGGGCTGTGCCGTCATAGCATGTACCTTAACCGCCATTGATTTGGAAAAATACGCAATCTTTTCTATGATTTGTTATCTGACTATGGGATGGATTATCATTATTTTCGTAAAACAGGTCTACAATGTGATTGGTGTGGGCGGCATTACCTTCCTGATTACCGGTGGTGTCAGCTATACCGTTGGTTCCATCTTTTACGGATTGGGAAACACAAAAAAATGGATGCATTCCATTTTCCATTTATTTATTCTGGCAGGAAGCATCCTTCATTTCTTTGCAATCATTTTATACGCTTTATAATTTTTGCCAGGGCGGCAGGAAAGGTCTTTTATTAGGACGTCTTTTCTGCCGCCTTCTGCACATCTCGTTTAATAACAACACCATGATAATATCCTTTAGCCACTGATTATCCGGATAATGAATACAGTTCTTCTTGCAATTCCCTTCCTGTTTTTTCACCTCATCAAAAATGCGGTTTGCAATCCGTCTCATACTCAGTCGATCCGGATATTCATCAAACATCATACTTCCGGCAAACTCCTGTCGGTCACACTCCCGTTCCACCTGCTCCTGAATTTTAGAAAAAGCTTTCGGATACATTTCCCGGACATATTCCAAATCCCGACTCTCCTCCGGCGTCAAATGCATTCCAATCATAGGATTCCTTTGTAAATAAAAGGGTTCTCGGTAATAATCCATCATTTGCTCCCTAAAGTATTTACTCTATTTTATTCAATCCCCTTCCGGATGACACAACCTTCCTTTGTTCCGCAAAAAAAGAAGGTTTCGCAAAAATTATATTTCGCAAAACCTTCTTTCTTATTCCGCAACTTTTTCTTCTTTCTTTGCTGCCTCTTCTTCTTTCAGGCGCTTATCTTCTTCAATGATTTTTTTCATCATCTCTTCAAATTCGTCGTCCGTATTTTCCGCATCTTCTTTTTTCTGCTGAAACGCCTTTAACTGTTTCGCTTTTGCATCTCGGATATACGTTAAGTAGAAAACAAACGCTACAAAAATATCAAAAACAATAAACGCACCAAATATTACGCCAAAGTACTCTGAAAACATCTCCTCTTCCTTTCTACAACTTTATTTTAATTTCCTTATCGGACTCCTCGTAAGGAATATAATCAACACCTGCTGCCCGCATCATTCTCTTGGATGCTTTTACTGATGGGGTATTTGCATATTTATCATTCGCATAAATAACCTGCTTGATTCCGCACTGGATAATTGCCTTGGCACATTCATTGCACGGAAATAACGTCACATACATTTTTGCGCCTTCCAAACTTCCACCTCGGTAATTCAAAATGGCATTCAATTCACTGTGGGTTGTATAGAAATATTTATTGTCGTAAGGATCATCACTTTCACGATTCCATGGGAACTCATCATCGTTACAACCAATTGGCATTCCGTTGTAACCCATAGACAAAATCTTATTGTTCTGACTTACAATACAGGCTCCCACTTGTGTGTTGGGATCCTTGGAACGCAATGCTGAAAGGGATGCCACCCCCATAAAGTATTCGTCCCAGGAAATATAATCTTTTCTCTTCTCACTCATTACTTTTCCTCTCTCCACTCATTTCAGTGATATCATGCAGGATACAAAATGAAACAGAAGCACATTCCCTTCTGTTTCATTTACAATCTCTTAGAGGGTTCCGAAAATTCGATCCCCTGCGTCCCCTAAACCGGGAACAATATATTTTTTCTCATTTAATTTTTCGTCTAATGCGCCGATGTACAGGTTTACATCGGGGTGTGCCTCCTGAATTGCTTTCACCCCTTCCGGTGCTGCAATAATACACATCATTGTAAGATTTCGAATCCCCTGATCTTTCAGCATCTGAATTGCCGCAACAGCGGATCCTCCGGTAGCCAACATCGGATCAACAACGAAAACATCTCTCTGTTCGCAATCCTTTGGCAAATTAAAATAGTATTCCTGAGGCAATGCAGTCTCCGGATCTCTGTAAAGTCCGATATGTCCGACTTTTGCCGATGGGATTAAAGCAAGAACTCCGTCTACCATTCCCAAACCTGCTCGCAGAATCGGAATAATCGCCAACTTTTTTCCACCCAACTGCTTTACTGTCGTTTTGCAGATTGGTGTTTCAATATCAACATCTTCCAATTCCAAATCTTTGGTAGCTTCATAGGTAATCAGCATTGCGATTTCGCTGATTAACTGACGAAACTCTCTTGTTCCGGTTTCTTTCTTTCTAATGATTCCGATTTTATGCTGAATCAATGGATGATTCATAACTACCGTTTTTGCCATCTTTATCTCCGTCTCTTTAAATCCGATTCATCTTTAACTTGTGAGCCAATTTAATAATCACTTCATCTAACGTTTCATAAAGCTTTGCGTAATCCGTTAATTCTCCACCGTCCGGATTATTAATACTACCTTCTTCGTTAATATATTCTTTCAATGTATATACATTAACTGCTTCTGCGTAGTCATCATAAATTGTCTGCTTTTTGGACTCTTCCAACACAAGTACCAAAACATCCTGTCCAAAATCTTCACTTTCCAACTGCGTAGAAGTGCGATTCATTTCCAATCCCTTTGAAGCAGCAATTGCTACTGTCTTCGGGTTCATCGGTTCCGGAAACAATACCGCCAATCCTCTGGAATCAATGTGAACCTGTTCCAATGGCATATGATGTCTCAATAATGCCGCTGCCAACGGTCCCGGCGACGTATCTGTATCCGTCACAAAAATAATTTTTGAAAATTCTAACATATTACCTCCGTATTGCTACAGGTCGGTAATCTGATAACCTGCTGCTTTCGTTAACCTGTTCATTATCGCCTGTCCTATATGGTCTTCTGAAAATGCCTCTCCATAAATGAACTCAGCACCCCGTTTATCAAATTCCCTAAGTACCTGAAACAAATGATTTGCTATTGTCTCCGGATGCGCTAAATCTCCCAGAGCAATAACACAAATGTTTTCATCAGTTTTTCCTTCGTATAATTTAAGGTGTTCTTCTGCAGTAATAATTCCGACTGAAAATCCTTCTTTAGCCTTTTCATTGGCTCTCTTTAGAATCTCCGTTGCTACCTTATTTTTGTTTCCCCTATATATTGTAAAATCTGCTTTCGGTGCGTAATGGCGATATTTCATGCCCGGCGCCTTCGGCTTCAACCCTTCCTGAGGTTTCTGCAAAATAGCCGGATCAATTCCTACCTGGCCTACCACTTCCTGCAGCATTTCTTTTGTAATGAATCCCGGTCTTAAAATCATGGGAGTCTCTGCCGTCACATCCACGATCGTGGACTCCAGTCCCATTCCTACCATTCCGCCATCGATAATCATATCAATACGACCATCCATATCATCGATAACATGTTCTCCCATGGTCGGACTTGGTTTTCCGGATAAATTTGCGCTAGGTGCTGCAATGCTAACCCCTGCTTCACGAATCAACGCCTGAGCAATTTTATGATTCGGGTAACGCACTGCCACCGTATCAAGACCACCTGTGGTCTCTTTCGGTACCAAATCGCTTTTTTTAAAAATCAATGTCATCGGTCCCGGCCAGAAAGCATCCATTAATTTCCTTGCTGCTTCCGGTATTTCCTCAACCAACGGTTTCAACATTTCCAAATCTGCAATATGCGCAATCAACGGATTGTCCGAAGGTCTTCCCTTCGCAGCATAGATTTTTGTGGAAGCTACTGGATCCAGGGCATTGGCACCTAGTCCGTAAACCGTTTCCGTTGGAAAAGCAACCAGTCCTCCGCTTCTGATAATCTCAGCGGCCTGACATATCTTTTCTTCATCGATATCTGATTCATTCATTTTAACAATAATCGTATCCATTTCGTCCCTCACGACTTACACTCGCTCTATTTTAACACACCACAAAAAAAAACACAACGTTCCTGCATTTGCAGGACATTGTGCTTTTCCTCTCTATTTTATTTTACAATGTCAACATCCCGGTCTGCCTCAAAAGAGTCTGCCAGCCCGGAGGAAATAACCACATTTCCATTGTCCTCCACCAGGATGAAATCAAAGGAATTGCTGCCACCGTAATTCTTCCAGTACTGAATGGCCTTTTCTTTTCCCATAACAAACAATGCAGTGGAAAGCCCATCTGCCATAGTTCCGTTTTCATTTACAATGGTTACGCTTTTCAATCCGGATTCTGCCGGATAACCGGTTTCCGGATTCAGGATATGATGATAAGTCACCCCATCCTGCTCAAAAAATCTTTCATATCCACCGGAAGTAATTACCGTTTTATCAGTAATGTTTAATGTTCCCACATAGTCCTCGTTTCCAAAAGGATCCTCAATGGCCACCACAAATTTCGAACCGTCCGGTTTTGTTCCATAGGTCTGAACATTGCCTCCCAGGGAAACCAATCCACCGGTTAACTGATATTTCTGAAAAATATCCATTACCCTTTGAGAGGTGTATCCCTTTGCAATTCCGCCGAAGTCAATTTTCACGCCTTCCGGCAGGGAAATGAGCCCGCTTTCCTCATCATAAGAAATCTTTTCCATGCCCACATTCTTTACCAGTTCCTGAATCTTTTCTTTCGACGGCACCTGATACTTCTGATCCGTAAATCCCCATTCCTGCATCAACGGATAAACGGTAATATCAAAGGCACCTTCCGTTCTGTCGAAAATCTCCTTGGACACCGAGAACAGATATCGGCCTTCCCCGGAAAGAATCTCCGAGCCGTTTTCATTCAGGATTCCAATTTCACTTTCTTTACTTCCCGTGGTGAACATCTGATCCAGTCGCTGAATCTCACCAACCGCTTCATCTAACGCTTCCGAACAGTTTTCCCCGTAGGCCTTTAATGTCATATAGGTATCCATGGCAAAAACTTCTCTGCTGTCTTCTTTAATTTTTTTCTTCTCGCTGCTTTTCTGTTCCGAGGCACATCCCGTCACCAAAAGACTCAGTGCCAGAACCAGAAAGACAGTGCTCCATCCCTTCTTCATGTTCCTTCTCCTAGCCAATTAAATTCTTCGGCAACCGTTTCACAATCTGTGCAGAAACCAGTCCAATGATGATTCCCGCACCAATTCCCGTCACCCACAAAACCAGCAGGTAATATAACATTGCCTGGGTCTGTAAAACCACCATTGCCACAAGAATCTGTCCCACGTTATGGGCAATTCCTCCAGCCATGCTGACGGTGGTCATAGTGACTTTGCCCCAGCGCTTCATCAGAATCATCACCAGTCCGCTGAGTATTCCCCCAGCCATACTATAAAGCATGGAAAACATACTTCCAAAGGTCATTCCCACTAAAATAATTCGCACAAGATTAATGACAATGGCTTCCTTTTCATTAATCCGGTAAAGCGCCACCATAACAACCAGATTCGTCAGTCCCAGCTTAATTCCCGGAACAATGCTGACGAACTGTATCTGACTTTCTATGTAAGAAAGCACCATGGCCAATGCAATCAGCAATGCCGTCACTGCAATCTTTTGTGTACTCGACAATCTATTTTCTTTCATTTCTGTCTCATCCATCTCCACGTATTATTTCACAACTGCATCCACATCGTTCGGCTCTGAAGTTTCCCGAACCACTTCCACGACCACCTCGTTAGGAAGGCAAATCAGACTTTCTCCAACTTTCTGGACCGTTCCCTGTTTCACACATAATTTATCCGGACAATTAGCCTCCTTAATATAGGCCTTTCCGTCTTTTACCACTAAAAGATTCTTCCCCTGTCCTTTTCCTGAAATTTCATAAGTTCCATCCGTATCCAAAGAATACTGTCCCTGAACTTTTCCGGAAACCCGGACCTGTACATAGGAACCATTTTCTGCCGTCATCTGATATACCAATAATAGCACCAACGCCACACAGAGCACAATTCCCCATAGGATGATATCTGTTTTTCCAAACTTTTTCATGTTCCACTAAACTCCTTGGTTTGTCACCACTAACTTTGCTCAGCATACCACAGCCTACCTAAGATTTCAAGATTCCCGGGTAAAATATGCGTGAATCCCCTCTTCCATGACCTTGGCCAGTTTCTCCTGATAGGCATCCTCTCCTAACTGCTGCTCCTCTTCCGGATTACTTAAAAACCCGCACTCCACAATAACTCCCGGGCACTGACTATTGATCAACATATAGTAATTGTCATTACTCTTCATCTTCTTCGGGCGCTCTCCATTAATCTGTTCATTGAGTTTCCTCTGTAAGTCTTCCGCCAACAGTTTTCCTTTTTGTGAATCGCGATAATAAAAGCACTGCGCCCCGGACACCGATGATTTTTCAAAGCTGTTCTGATGAATGCTGACCATGACTGCCCTCTGATTTTTCGCAAAGCAATTATTGATAATCTCACAGCGTTCATTCAGATCTGCTACTTTTCGAAATTTTACCGCACCTAAATGGACGTCCTCGTTTCGTGTCAGGTACACCTCATATCCTTTCTCCTCCAGATACTGCTTTAACTTCTTCCCAATCTGAAGGTTTAAATCCTTCTCCAGAGTTCCCTTTCTCCCTATTTTTCCCGGATCCTTTCCTCCGTGTCCCGGATCAATCACCACGCAGAATCCATTCTTCCGTTCCTCTTTGGTTTCGTTTTGCTTTACCGTTCCATCCTCATTCTTTCCCGTTATGATTCTCCCCATGCTAACCGCAATGAGCGTAACCGAAATGATTAAGATGACTCCCATCATCCACTCCAGTGTTTTCTCGTGTTTCTTTGATTCCACACTCATTCCAAATCTCTTTGCTTTTTTATCAATATATAAAAAAAAGAAAGCCTTTAGACATAAAGACTTTCTTTTTCTCTCTATTTCTTTAAGAAATTACTGAGTGCCGCAAATTCTTCTAACGTCAATGCTTCTCCTCGAATGGTTTCCGGCTTTCCCAGTTTCTCAATTGCTTCTAAGATTTCTTCTTTGGAAAAGCTCAGTTCTGCGGAATTCTTTAATCCGTTCACCAAGGTTTTTCTTCTCTGGTTAAAGGATGCCCGGATAATCCGGAACATTAACTTTTCATCCTTTACATCCACCGCCGGTTCCTGATGTCTTGTAAGCTTAATTACTGCCGAGTCCACGTTTGGTCTAGGCATAAAGCAGTTCGCTGAAACAATCATCTGAACCTCTGCCGTGGCATAATACTGCACCGCCAAAGACAAGGCACCATAATCTTTACTACCCGGTCCTGTCTGCATTCTGTCGGCCACTTCTTTTTGCACCATAATGGTAATGCTATCAATCGGCACACCGCTTTCAAACAATCCCATAATAATCGGTGTTGTAATATAGTAAGGCAGATTTGCCACAACCTTAATCGGTTTTCCCTGATTACGTTCCTCTGCCAAAGATTTTATGTCAACCTTAAGCACGTCCTGATTAATGACTTCCACATTATCATATTCTGATAACGTATGGTCTAAAATCGGAATCAGCGCCTTATCGATTTCCACTGCCACAACCTGTCCGGCAGCTTCGCATAAATACTGTGTCATCGTTCCTATTCCGGGACCGATTTCCAATACAAAATCATCCTTCGTAATTCCGGCAGACTCCACAATTCCTTCCAGAATATTGGAATCAATCAGAAAGTTCTGTCCGAATTTCTTCTGAAATGCAAATTTGTACTGATCAATAATAAATTTTGTAGCTGTTGGCGTTCCTAAATATGCCATTGTTCCCTTCTTTCTAAAACGACCTTCCTAATCAAATCTCTTTCTTCCGATTCGATATAAATCTTTCGCATTTTCACTGGTAATATGGATTACTTCTGCCGGCGTCAGGTTTTTGATTTCTGCAATCTTGTTTACCACATACGGAAGATTGAAGGAATCATTTCTCTTGCCTCTGTTTGGTTCCGGTGTCATATACGGGCAATCCGTTTCCAACAACATCTTTTCCATTGGCATATATTCCACAACTTCCTGAATTTTCTTTGCGTTCTTAAATGTAACAACACCGCCGATTCCAAGATAGAATCCCATATCCATAAATTTCTCAGCCATTTCCTTTGCATAAGAAAAGCAATGAACCACGCCGCCTAATTCCTCAGCTTTATTGGCTTTCATAACTTCATAAGTATCCAACGCCGCATCACGGCTGTGAATAATAATCGGCATTTCCGCTTCTCTTGCAATATCCATCTGGCGTTCAAAGGCGCGAATCTGTTCTTCGCGATTTTCGTTCCAATGATAGTCTAAACCGATTTCACCTACGGCAACAATCTTTGGCTTGTAAATGCTCTTTTCAAGCCAAGCGTAATCTTCTTCTGTCAAATCAGAAATATCATTTGGGTGAACGCCCAATGCACCATACACATATGGGAATCTTCTTGTAAGACCAATGGTGCTTTTGCAGGATGCAATACTTGCCCCTACATTAATGATATATTCCACACCGCGATTTTGCATACGCTCTAATAATTTTTCTCTGTCTTCATCAAACGCTTCATCATCATAATGTGCATGTGTATCAAAAATCATATCTTCCTCCGAATAAAAATCTCAATGGATTTTGCCTAGCAGATTTCACTTCCTGCCACAATATCCTTATCTACTGTAACAATGGACAGATTTCCGTCATCATCCCCTGCTGCAAGAATCATTCCCTGTGATTCCACACCACAAAGCTTGCAAGGTTTTAAGTTCGTGATTACGGCAACCTTCTTTCCAACCATTTCTTCCGGCTTATAGTACTTCGCAATACCGGATACAATCTGACGTGTTTGGGCACCAATCTTAATCTGAGAAACCAAAAGTTTCTTTGCCTTTGGTACCGGTTCACACTTTACAACTTCACCTACCTGAATCTGAACCTTATCAAATTCATCAATGGTGATTTCCGGTTTCTTTTCTACTTCCGGATACTTTTCTCCTTCTGCTCTCTGAGCCGCCTGGATTTCAGCAACCTTTTCCATAACTTCGTTTACATCCTGTCTTGCGAAAAGGATTTCAGGACTGTCAGTTACCTTGCCACCATTATATTTTCCAAATTCCTTCATATCATCAAAAGCTCTTGCTTCACCGTTAATCTGAGCAAGAATCTTTGCGGATGTTTCCGGCATAAATGGCTCTAACAGGCTTGCACCGATATTAATACCTTCAATAAGGTTATAAAGTACAGTCGCCAGTCTGTCCTGCTGTGCCTCATCCTTTGCCAATGCCCAAGGCATTGTTTCGTCAATATATTTATTACATCTCTTGAAAATTGCAAAAGTTTCTGTGATTGCATCTGCCACACGAAGCTTCTCCATCTTTTCTGCTGCTTTAATCGGTGCTTCTAAAATCGTTGCCTTGAATTCTGCATCAATTTCATCGGTTACACCCTTATCTTCCACAACACCACCAAAATACTTATTGGACATAGAGATGGTTCTGTTTACCAGATTTCCCAATGTATTTGCCAAATCAGAGTTTACACGTTCCACCATTAATTCCCAGGTGATTGTTCCGTCTGATTCAAATGGCATTTCATGAAGTACGAAATAACGCACTGCATCTACACCAAACAAACCTGCCAAATCATCTGCGTAAATAATATTACCTTTGGATTTACTCATCTTTTCGCCACCCTGTAATAACCAAGGATGTCCGAAAATCTGTTTTGGCAACGGAATATCCAGTGCCATTAACATACATGGCCAGTAAATCGTATGGAATCTCAAAATATCCTTACCAATCAAGTGCACATCTGCCGGCCAGTATTTTTCAAACATTGGATCAGAATTTCCGTCCAAATCAAATCCCAAACCGGTAATATAGTTTGATAATGCATCAATCCACACATAAATAACATGCTTTGGATCAAAGTCTACAGGAACGCCCCAGCTGAATGTAGATCTGGAAACACATAAATCCTGTAATCCCGGTTTCAGGAAGTTGTTAATCATTTCATTCTTTCTGGATTCCGGCTGAATGAATTCCGGATGATCTTCAATATGCTTCATCAAACGATCTGCATATTTACTCATTTTGAAGAAGTACGCTTCTTCCTTTGCCGGTGTAACTTCTCTACCACAGTCCGGACATTTTCCGTCTACCAACTGTGATTCCGTAAAGAAGGATTCACACGGTGTACAGTAAAGACCTTCGTAAACACTCTTATAAATATCTCCCTGATCGTATAACTTACGGAAGATTTTCTGAACCTGCTCTTTATGGTCTTCATCTGTAGTTCTGATAAATCTATCGTAGGAAGTTCCTACTAAATCCCAGATTCTCTTAATTTCTCCGGAAACTTTGTCTACGTATTCCTTTGGAGTTACTCCGATTTCGCTGGCCTTTAATTCATTCTTCTGTCCATGCTCATCGGTACCGGTCTGAAATCTAACATCATACCCCTGCTGTCTTTTATATCGAACAATACTATCGCCTAAGATTGCTTCATAGGTATTTCCGATATGTGGTTTTCCTGAAGCATAGGCAATGGCTGTTGTCAAATAATATGGTTTGCTCATGTTCTAATTCCTCCCAAATATATTATTAAAGATTTTATCTTCTATTATTACATAGAAACATACTACTTTATAATATACCACACCCCTCATTTTATCAAGCAAAATCAAATGTCGGGTGCCCTTTTAGGAACACCCGACGTGAATATAATATAAAACACCCTATTTGTATTTTATAGAATTTCCAAAAATAATTTTAGTCGCCGAAATTCTGACTTGCAATTTCATCGACTTTAGCTAATGCCTCTTCTTCCAAATCGCCATCACACTCAAAAATCACTTCTGCACTATGTTTAATCCTGGCTGAAATGATATTAATGAGACTTTTTGCGTTATATCGCTTCCCGTCATGAATAATCGTTACTTTGCATGGAAAATTCTCCATTTCACTGGCAAGTACTCCTGCCGGTCTCATGTGCAATCCTTCAGGGTTCTTAATGATGATTGTCTTACTAACCATAGGCCCGTCCTCCCTTTTCTGTCTTAAATTGTTTCCGCTCTCTTTCGTATACAAATATTTTAAATGGTTCTGACACTTTTTTCAATGTTTTTCTGTCCTTTTATTGGCCCATGAATAAATGCTGTTTCTTTTCAATAAAATAAACTAACTGACTTATGGAGTATTTCTATGCCGTTCTCTGTCTTTCGTAAAACAATCATTCTCTTTACACTCTGCGCTTTTCTCTGTTGTTCCTGTGCCACTTCCTTCAAATCCACTTCTCCCAATGCGGCCTGCCGCCAATTTGATTCTTACACCTCCGACTATTTTGACCGTCAGATGTTAGGTAACGGTTTCAATCTTCAATTCTTTTTACAAGATACCTCTAAGTATTCCGGTGCCCGGATGTCTTTAGGTGACTACTCTTACGAAGCAATGAAAAGTGCGCAAAAAGATTGGATTGAAGAAATCCATACACTTAAAAAAATTCCTTATGACCAACTGGATTCCAAACGAAAGCAAACCTATGATGTTTTACTAAACTATTTTCGGCGAAAATTGGACTTCTCCGATCTCTGCCTTTGTGCCCAGGACTTGAGTCCTACCATTGGCATTCAGTCGCAATTACCTGTACTGTTTTCAGAATATCGCTTCACCTCGAAAACAGATTTGGACAATTATTTAACTTTGCTCCGTTCCGTAACCGGTTACTTTGATGGACTTTGCCGGTTCCAGGAAGAAAAGGCAAAGCATCACTCCTTTATGAACAAGGAAGCCTGTCTCAAAGTCATTTCCCAATGCAAAGACTTTTTAAATAACAAAACGCTTTCTTCCAATATTCTTTCGACCTCCTTCACAAACCGGCTGAACCATTGCTCTTTTTTAACCGAGCAAGAACGAAAAAAATACATTCAAAAAAACCACCGGATTTTGATGAATTCAGTTTTTCCTTCCTATGAAAAACTGATTGCCACTTTGTCCGCTTTAATTTCAAAGGGTTCATGCGACCACATTAACGGTCTCTGTTCCATCAAAAACGGAAAAGATTACTACGAATATCTGGTCCGGGATAATACCGGCTGCTCTTTATCGGTTCCGGAAATCAAGGCAATGATTCAACAGGCATTGCTTCAGGATGTTCAATCCTTACAGCAGCTGCTTCAACAACATCCGAATCTGGAACAACATACTCCTTCGAAAAATCTGAAAGAACCGGATGCGATTATAAAAGATTTAGAACAGAAAATGGCAGAAGATTTTCCTTCTTCTAATACTCTTACTTATGAATTCAAAACTGTTGATAAGAATTTACAGGACTACTTAAGCCCTGCCTTTTACATTACGCCGCCTCTGGACAATCCACAAAACAATGTAATTTACATCAACCCACAAAAAACGGAGGACCTCTACACCGTTCTGGCCCACGAAGGCCTCCCCGGCCATATGTACCAAAATGCTGTTTTCGCCTCCACCCATCCGGATCCGATTCGATATCTGACAGAGTGCGGAGGTTATATGGAGGGTTGGGCAGTTTATGCAGAACTGCTTTCCTATCAATATCAATATTCCGATACGACCGTTGCAACAGCGTTACAACTCAATACCACCTTTTCCCTTGCCCTGTACTGTCTTTGTGATCTGGGTGTCAATTATGAAGGCTGGTCCCTTTTCGATTTGCAACACTTTTTGAGGACTTACAACGTCACAGATTCTACTGTCTGTAAAAACATCTTTCAGGCGGTCATTGAAGATCCGACCAACTATTTAAAATACTATGTGGGTTATTTGCAAATTATTGCACTGCGGGATGTTCTAAAAAAAACACAAGGTACTAATTTCCGATTAAAAGATTTCCATCAGACTCTGCTTATCTTTGGTCCTGCAGACTTTGATACTCTGAATAAATGGATGCCAATCCTGATGGCATCCTGAATTGTAAAAAAGGAGCTGTTTACCACAGCCCCTTTTTGTTGCACCTATCTTTAAAAAATCCCCCCAAATCTTTTAAAGATTGTATCTGTATTATAGGTCATAATAACCTGAACGACTCATATTTGCTTTGAACTCTGCGTTTTTGTACACGAATGCTTTACCAATATTCCGTAAATTTTACAGCCACAATCCCAGATTACAATGTTCCAACGTATCCCGGAATTTATTTTTCATGCCGCTGCCGATTTCCACCATCTTATTGATTTCCTTCAACGTAACATATCTGTTTACAAAGTCAATTTCCTTAATATAATCCACATTAATGATTGCCTGCCTGCTGCATTGAACAAATCGTTCATCACGGATTTTTTTCAGGAACCGCTTAGCTGTCTCATACTTAATCATTACTGTTTCTTCTATCGTATGAATTAACAAAATTCGCTCCCGGTTTTCAATATAAATGATTTTGTCTGCATTTAATGCACAAAGAATTCCGTCCTGTTTGAAAAAAATATTTCTCCCCCTCTTTTTCGGAATCGGAATACTTAACGCATCCTTTACGATTTTCTTAAATAAATCCATTGCTATAGGCTTTTCCAGCAACCCAAAACAATGGAATTCATTAATGATATATTTCCCCGGATCCTCCAGGTTTGTCAAAATGATAATTGGTGTGTAACGGTATCGCTCGATTTTTCGGATTTGTTCTATGAACTTTAATCCGGAAATGTCCCCATAATAATCCGGTCGGGATACCACATCCACAATAACTATATTAATTTCCTTTTGCATTAGCATCAGTAATGCATCTTCCTCCGTCTCCGCACTGTATACTCTTACCTGTCTGTTGATTTCTCGAATGACCGATAGAATATTTCTTCGTTCCACGGAATTTGTTCCTAAAATCAGTACTTCTTTCATTGCAAGTCCCCCGTTTTTCTCTTCGGATTTTTGCAAGTTTTTCATACTCATTGATTTTAAAACTTCCTGACGAAATATTGGTGCAAGTACAAAAATAAGATCATTTTGTCTTCGTCGGTACATCTGTCAATATTGATAATAATCTCATCAATTTCGAACCGTTCCCCCAGCAGGATGTAATCCGGAGAAATCCGAAACTGCTTCCAGATATTTTTTAATAACTTTCTGGAAACGGAATTTCTCCCGCATTCAACTTTCTGATACCCTGAAGGTGACATTCCAATCAATTCCGAGAATTTTTCAATCGACAGACCTTTCAGTTGCCGGGAATGCTTAAGTCGCATTGCCTGCTGCATTTTCTCTTCCTGTGTAAAGTCCTCCATGAGCCTCCCTTTCCTAATTTTCTCAACTAAAATGTACCTTTATTTTGTCATTCAAACTAGAGACGGACAAGGTAGTTTATACACCTTAATTTATCTTTTTTTCACATATTATTCTCAAAGTATCTTTACTGTTGATTATTCACAAAATCATTCCACCCGTTTCATACTTTCCTAAAAAAAGCTTCTGTCCTATCTTACAATAGAACAAAAGCTTTTCTTTAGAATTTCATTTGATAATACATTCCGTATTTGATTTTAATCCTCTCCAATTTATGGAACATTGGCTGAGAAAGCACCCACAGCACAATCACCGTAGTAACAGCATGAATAAAATTAATAATAATTCCCGCCAGATAGGCATCTACAAAGGCCTCTCTTGTCGGCTCATCCACTGACATAAACACCGTTCCCGTGTCCATAATCAATCCATAAACAAGCATTGTTGCCAAAAAACCATAAATACAAAGCAACACTTTATTGGCACAAAGCCCTTCTCTTCCATAAAAAACTATTGCTGCGCCCAGCCCCACGAGACCAAAAGCAACCATCTGCCACGGTGTCCATGGTCCCTGTCCAAAAACAAAGTCCGAAAAAAACGCTGTCAGAACGCCGGATAAAAATCCTGCCTGTTTTCCCAACATGGCACCGGTGATAATAATAATTGCTGCACTTGGTTTCATTTCCGGAATCATAAAAAACATAACTCTGGATACAATGGCAATCGTAGTCATTACTGCCAACACAACGATTTCTCTTGATTTCGGCTTTCTTCGTTCAAAGGAAAAGGTAAACATAAAAATGGCTACCGCAATAATTACAAAAGAGATTAAATAATATTGTCTTCCGTCAAGAAACATAAAATATCCTCCCTTTTAATTGCTCCCTTTAAAACCTTTCCTGCCATTTTATTGACAGTGGTTGTATAGAAACTGTTGCCGGTAAAGAATGCTCGCACATTGGCGGTACAAGCCAGTGTCCCTCTGGAAAACAACCCACAACGGTCGGCATACTCTCCGCAAAAATCAATATCATGACTTACCATAATGATGGTTTTTCCCAGATTCTTCAATTCCTTCAGCACATTCCCCAACTGCTCTTTATATATTCCATCAATTCCTTTCGTCGGTTCGTCTAACAAAAGAATATCCGGGTCCGTGGCAAGAACCTTGGCAAGCCCCAACTTCTGCTGCTGACCACCGCTGATATCATAAGGATGGTGATTTTCCAACGGCTTCAATTCCATCAGAGTAATGATTTCTTCAGGCACATCCTCCAATTCTTTTTTTACTGTATCTTTACAAAACAGTGTCTGCACATCCTGAGGCAGATAAGAAATCCGTCCCTGTACTTTCACTTTTCCCCGATAGGGTTTATAGACGCCGGATAATACGGACATGGTGGTTGTTTTTCCGGTTCCGTTTCCTCCGAGAATTGCGAAGATTTCTCCCTTCTTTATGTGAAGCGATAAGTTCCTTAAAATGTCTTTTCCTTCTCTCATATAGCGGAACCACAGGTTTTTACACCGGATGGCATCCTCATGGTCTCCGGAAACTTCCTGAATTTCCATGGCACCTGTTTTGTGCTGCGCCTCAATCCACTCTCGTCCTTCCTTAATTGACAGGGGCATCTTCCCTTCCCCGTCTCCGGTGACACCATAATAAATCTGTGCCGGATATGGCATCAGTTTCATAAATTCATTATCCAGATTTTTTACCAGAACCTCCGAAAGAGAACCGGTGTGAATCACGCTTCCGCTATCCATAATGATTGTATGATCTGCCAATGGTAACACATAATTCAAACGGTGTTCTGACAATATAATCGTAATTCCAAAATCCTCATTGATTTTCTTTAAAGTATCCAAAAAATGTTCTGCAGCAATAGGATCCAGCTGTGCTGTCGGTTCATCTAAAATCAGAATTTCCGGGCTTAAGACCATGGTCGCTGCCAGATTTAATAGTTGCTTTTGCCCGCCGGATAACACATCTACCGGCTGATCGTACCAATCGGTAATTCCAAAATACTCGGAAATCTCCGCCACACGAATTTGGATTTCCTGCTGCTGGTACCCCATATTTTCCATGCCAAAGGCCAATTCGTGCCAGACTTTATCGGTAACCAACTGGTGTTCCGGCGACTGCATCACAAAACCGATCTTTTGTGCCTGCAGCTTTTCATCCACCTCTTCCATGGGCTGTCCATTCCAGAAGACCCGGCCTTCTTTTTTGCCGAAAGGACAAATTGCCGGCTTCAAATTTCTTAGAAGGGTACTTTTCCCACAGCCGGATTTTCCACATAAAACAACAAAGGCTCCCTGCTCTATTTCCAAAGAGACATTGTGAATTGCCGGTGCTTCTGCCTTCGGATAGGTGAAACTTAAATTTTCGATTTTAATCTGTACCATCTCAATGCCTCCTCCATATTAATAAGTATCGGGGTCAAACATAATAATAAATATGCCCCATATGTGAATAACTCTCCTTTTACAACGTAGAAAGGATAATAAACAGTCTCGATTCTTCCGGCAATTTTTTCAACAAAGACCACCGCCGTCCAGCAAAGGATCCATACCAAAACCACATAATCCCGAAACTGAAACTGATGATTATGAAACGTACTTCTTTTTCCCATTCCATAGCCCCTTGCCCGCATGGAATCTGCTGTGTCCACAGAGTTTTCCAGTGCCCAGGTAGTAGTAATGGAAAAGGTTTCAAAGCCGTTCTTCAACCGATTCTTCCATCCCGCATTCTGCTTTCCCAAAGCTTTTTGTGCAAAATGAATTTTCCTGATTTGTCTTGTATATTTCGGAACAAAGCGGAAAATCATGGACAACAACAAAGCAAAATGTGGGAAAATTCTTCCTACAATTTCAATCAGTTTATCCTGGGTAACAATAGCATTCAAGGAAGAAAACCACAACAGGGTTCCGCAAACCATAATTGCCAGCGACCCGCCATATATTAAGGATTCCAGCGTTACCGGATTTCCGGTGGGAAGATAGAACAATAAGGTTACTCCCTTGTGAGAAAACAGAGGATTAATAATTGCTGTTGCAAGAAATACTCCCACAATCATTGCCAGATATTTCAAGCCACTACGCCCTTTTAAATAGAAATGATAAATTAACGCAGAAAAAAAGGACACAACAATCAGGCCTGCCTGCATTTGAAACATAGTAAGCCCTAAAACCGTAATATAAAAAATCATATTAATGATGGGATGAAAATTTGAAAATTCATCCACGCGTTTTGTCTGTCCGAACATTACTGCTCCTTATATTCCTGTCCCAAATCTTTTCCCAAATCACAAGTATAATGCCATTCAATGACGTCTCCGTCCTTCACATCATACCCGCTGCATCCCACATTGGGATATTCTCCGTTCACACAATACATCCAACCGGATAAATCTCCACACTCAAATTCGTAGAGATTATCAATTCCTTCAATATACGCCAAATCTCCTGTAAAAGAAGCTTCCATCAGAACCCCTTCTTCTTTCATGGTTCGTTCCAATACATCATATACTGAATCCCCGTTTTCAAAAGGAACTTCCTTTTTCTCCAGAATTATCCCGTTTTCCGGCAAAAATTCTTTTAAATCCTGACGTAATTCCCCATTCTTAACTGCATTGGTACATTCTACTGACAACGTACAAACATGTCCATCCTTACTTTTTGCCTCTTTTTTCCCGCATCCTGTTGCAAAAAGGCAGAGGATTAAAAGAATCCCAATCCAAATCTTTTTCATTCTATATCACCTTTCGCTTTCGTTTCCAGCAATAAACTCCTCCAAAAAGAACTGCAGCGCCGGGAATCAGTACAAGGTATAACCTCTTTTCCCCGGATGATTCTTCCTTCTCATTTCCGGTTTCATTTCCGGTTTCTTTCTCGGATTTCGTCGTATCCTGCTGCTCCTTCATCATAGAAGTACTCTCCCGAGCTATTGCTTTTGCAACTTTTGAATCTTCTTCCGTCTTTTCTTCTTTTTTTGTTCCTTTTTTTGAAGTGGTTTCTTTTCCCTTTACAGAAACGGTTTCCGTTACGCCGGTTTCTCTCTCCTTTGCTGACGGCACTTTCTGTTTCTTTTTACCCGTTGACGCTTTCGTCGTCTGAGATTCCTCTGAACTATTTCTATTGTAGGAAATTTCTGGTTCCCTGATTGGAACTGCATCCGACATATTGTACAACCGATTTTTTCCCTGAGTGCTTCGAGAATATGCAACCAATGCATAAAATGCCTGCTCTGTTGCCATTCCGTTAATGCTTCCTCCCTTTGTATGCAGAAAGCCTCCGTTCTTATAATACTGTAACAATCCATCCAGTACAGTATTCCCGTTTTTTACGAAACGTTGATCCTTCACGGAAATGCCCAATTCCGACAATGCCATAAGTACCTGAGCCGTACTTTCACAGGTTTTGATGCCGGTCGTTTCATAACTTCCATCGGAAAGCTGGATTTCCGACAATACCTCAAGCCCTCTGTTTACTGCTTTTTTCACCGCTGCATCTTTTCGATAGTAGGGTGCCAACGCCTGAATTGCCATGGCCGTAATGTCTGCATCTGCCTTCTTTCCGCTAAATGCCCAGCCTCCATCTTCCAATTCTCCGTTTAAAAGCAATTGAATTAACTTTTCTCTGGTGGTAACTTCTCCGCCATACTCTTTATCCGCACTTGGAACCTGATAACCGCCGCAGTCCAGTGCAATCAATGTATAAATAATTCCATTCGAGCCCTGCTTCTTTACGCCATCCAATTCAGCCAGGGGTTTCAGTAAATTATATCCCTGAAATTTTTCCGGATTTTCTTTGATGGATGTTAACGCGATTACCACTCTGGCATATTCCGTATATTTCCGCTCCGACAGATTTCCCTGACAATCTTTCACTGTCTGTGCCAAATTTTTCCGATACGTAATGCCATACTGGCTCCTTAACTTCTCCCCCCGGGCAAGTCCCATAATCATCCACTCTCCTCCAATACTCCCCATGGAAGGATTGGGATTATGAGCCATCAGATAAGAAGCAGTCTCAGAAAGAACCTGGTGAATCTGCTTTGACGGTTCCGCATTGACTGTCGTCGTACCAACAATCAGGATGCAAAAAATCAGCACCATGCGAATCATTCTTTTCATATCTTTTCTCCATAATGACAAAAGGCAAGAGCCACGCTCTTGCCTTAAAAATCCTGATTATTTTTTAATCTTTGCAGATTTCGCTGCACTCCACTTTCCATAGTAGAATGCTCCGTCTTTCTTTACATAAGCACGAACCTTTACATACACCGTTTTATTCTTTGTAAGTTTTGCTGTAGAAACTGTTGCTTTCTTTGTGGCAACAACTACGGCATTCTTTAACTTCTTGTTTGTTGCATATTTAACTTCATAACCGGTTACACCCTTAACAGTTTTTACTTTGATTTTAGCCTTGCAACCTTTTACGTTTTTAACTGATTTTACTTTACTTGCTGCAACTTTTGGTGCTGCATTTTTAGCATCATCTTCTGCCTTCTGTGCTTTCTGTCCGTCCTTAAAGACTCCTACCATAAAGTCAAGTGTATATGCTCCTGCTGTGATATTAGACTGTTCTGCATTATATGTTGTCAAATAACCTGCTGCTGCATCTAAAACTTTCTTAAAGTTTGCACTCTTATCAGCAATCTTTTCTTCTTTTGCATTTGCATAAGACTTGATTAATGCGTCTTTATTTGCTAATTCAATTCTCTTTTCTCCTGAATTCCAATCAACAAATCCTAAGTCAATACCATATCCGTAAATAGAAAACTGAACACGAATTACATCTCCGTCCTGAACCTTCTGTTCAGACATACCATGCATAGAACTTTCATTGTTAATTGTATACATCCATCCGGACATATCTGTATAACTGCCTGCCTGTAAAAGTCCGTCTTTGCTTGCTTTTTCTTTCACGTTTTCATTGGTTGGCGCAGCATAATTTCCCCAATCTGTTACATAATCACCAAATGCAGTAATTTCGCTTGGAATATCAACTGTGCCATTGTCTGCATTCTTAATTCCTGAAAGATATCCACTTGAAACTACAAGTTCAACATTTTCTGCTTTTGCTGCTTTCTCAACAACGGATAAAACCGTATCGCCTTCTGTGATTTCAACCTTTGTCGGTTCTACCAAAAATCCCTGTCCAATTGTAAGTTTTTCAATTGTTACATAAGCAGATTTTGTGGTCGCTGCTTCTGTTTTCACAGGTGTTGTTGTAATTGCTGATACTGTAAGTACCATTGACAGTACAACTGCCCCAATTTTGTTTGTAAATTTCTTCATTGTTTGCCTCCTTTTCGTCTTGCTTACGAATTTTAGTGAAATTGTGTTGACATATCCTGACTTAAGTTCCTCCTACTAAAAGCGCCTTCCAGATTAATTCCGTGGCAAAATGCTTCGTTCGTCCCTCATACAGTAGAGAAAGACTGTGCCGGATTCTCACCGGACTTCCCTTAAACCGATTCCTGTCGTATCGGACCACAATTTGTTTGAATAAACAGACGAATTTATTTTATAACATCTCCATTTTAATGTCAACGAAGCACTTTTTTACGGAATACTGCATATTGTCTGGTTTTTTTTCACTGTTTTTTTCAAAAATATGATTTCACAATTTTGGTGATTTTATAAGCATTTCTGTTCTTTTTTAGTTTGGAAATGGGCAAAAGTTATACATTTTTCCCTCAAATTTCCATAACATTTCACTTTTCCTTCGTTTATTCCTAAAAAATCACTATAAAAATCTGTTTTTTCCGTTTTTCTTTAGGTATTTTACCACCTTGACGAATTATTCTGTGGGCTTTAAGATGTAGGCGAATGAAGGATAAATTAAATCCCATTCAAGTCGTAACATTTTTCAGATTAGGAGGTATTTATTATGAAAACAGTTACAGTAAGCTTGAATTCTATTGACAAAATTAAGTCCTTCGTTAAGGACATTAACAAGTACGATAACGATTTTGATTTAGTATCAGGACGCTACCTGATTGATGCAAAATCCATTATGGGTATTTTCGCATTAGACTTGTCAAAACCAATCAAGCTGAATATTCACAAAGGACAGTCAGAAGTAGATCAAATCGCTGAATCCCTTAGTCAGTATACCTGCTAAGGTATCTTCTAAAAAATAACATCGTTGGGGCCAGACCCCGACGGTGATTAATATACACACTTGCAAAATAGAATTCACACAAAGCTATGAAAGCAAAAGAGAGGCAGGAATGAAATCCTGTCTCTCTTTTTGTTATATTAATTCACTGTAAATATCTCTTTTGGATACGCCCCGGTCCTTTGCCGCCAGTTTCATGGCCTCTTTTTTATCATGTCCCTGAGCAATATAATAATCCACATGCTCCTGCACGCTCATTTTTTCCCACTGCGAAATCTGTTCCTGCTTTAATTCTTCAAAGCTCTTTCCCTCAATCACCAGAACGTATTCCCCTCTTGGTTCCTGATCCTGATAATAGGTAATTGCTTCTTCCAGGGTGGTTTTCATCCCTTCTTCATAGCGTTTTGTCAATTCACGACACAACGTAATGGAACGGTTCCCCAAGGTCTTTAACAACTCCTGCAAGGTCTTTTCCAACCGGTGCGGGGCCTCATAAAGAATAATGGTTCTTGTCTCATCCTTTAATTCTTCCAACACCTGTACCTTTTCTTTTTTATCATGAGGTAAAAATGCCTCAAAGCAAAAACGACGGGTTTTCTGACCGGACATCGTCAACGCTGTAATACAAGCTGCTGCTCCCGGCAAAGAAGTCACTTCAATCCCCGCTTCATAACACTGACGCACCAGTTCCTCCCCCGGATCAGAAATACCCGGAGTCCCTGCGTCCGTAATCAATGCAATATTTTTTCCCTGTTGCATCATTTCTACTAACACTTTAGCCTTATCATACTTGTTAAATTCATGATAACTGGTCATGGGTGTTTTAATTTCGAAATGGTTTAACAATTTAATACTGTTTCTTGTGTCCTCCGCTCCAATCAAATCCACTTCCTTCAACGTTCTTACCACTCGGTAAGTAATGTCTTCCAGATTTCCAATGGGCGTAGCACATAAATATAATTTTCCTGCCATATGACCTCTACCTAAAATCCATAAATCCGGTGAATTTCCTCTGTAAAAACTCCCGGTTCTTCATATACCACCAATGGTGGTTCCACTTTCATCATTGGTCCACCGCTCTTTACCCCTTCAATTAAAACCATATTGGCTTCCTTATCCGCAAAAGGATGCACCATGCGAATCTTTTTCGGCTCCAAACGGTAACTGCGCATTAAAGAAATAATATCCACCAGCCTTCTCGGTCGGTGAACCATATAAAACCTTCCCTTTGGCTTCAACACCTTGGCGCCTTCCCGAATTACGTCTTCCAAATTGCACAGAATTTCATGTCTTGCAATAGTTTTTGCATCCGCCTCATTCTGTACCCCATGCTTCTCCGTCATATAAGGAGGGTTTGTGGTTACAACGTGAAAAGTGGCTCCGCCAAAAATACCCGAAGCCTCCTTAATATCACCATGTACAATATCAATTTTTTTCTCTAATTCGTTTAACGAAACGCTTCGTCTTGCCATATCAACACTTTCCGGCTGAATTTCCAGCCCCGTAAAATGTTTTCCCTTGGTTTTTGCCTCCAGCAAAATCGGAAGAATCCCGGTTCCTGTTCCTAAGTCCAGAACCTGTTCTCCCTCTTTCACCTCCGCAAAACCGGAGAGCAACACCGCATCAATTCCAAAGCAAAAACCTTTCTGATTTTGAATAATCCGGTACCCGTTTCTCTCCAAATCCACAAGACGCTCGTTTTCCTTTAATTCTATCATCATCTTAATCTAATTTTGATTCTTCCTTATCTTCCAATCCCTTTAAAGCCTTCAGTTCTTCAGAAGCCAGATCAAATTTCTTTTTCTTAGGCTTAAACTTCAATTCCTTAATGGAATATTCCTTAATTTCTCTTTCATCGTTCTGTTCTACCACGATTTTAACCTTCTGACGTAAGACATTGACGCTGATAACGTCTCCTTTAAATCCGTCAAAGGTCTTCACGGTTTCACCAATATCCGGCAAGTTGGAGTTCAAATGCTCATAAGCAGCCTGTTCATTTTTCAAACAGCACATTAATCTTCCGCAAATTCCGGAAATCTTTGTCGGATTCAGGGACAGATTCTGTTCCTTTGCCATCTTAATGGAAACCGGAATAAATTCTGAAAGGTAAGAATGGCAGCAAAGTGGTCTGCCACAAACTCCGATTCCACCAATCATCTTGGTTTCGTCTCTTACGCCTACCTGTCTCAACTCAATTCTTGTACGGAATACAGAAGCTAAATCCTTAACTAATTCTCTAAAGTCGATTCTTCCGTCTGCTGTAAAGTAGAAAAGAACTTTATTGTTATCGAAAGTATATTCCGTATCAATCAGCTTCATTTCCAAACCATGCTTCATGATTTTTTCTTTACAAATCTGGAACGCCTTCTTTTCTTTTTCTTTGTTTTCCAAAGCCTTCTTATCATCTTCCTTCGTAGAAATACGAATTACCGGCTTCAAAGGCATTACCACCTGATCGTCAGGCACCTTCACAATTCCGGAAACAACCTTTCCGTATTCAGTTCCTCTGGCTGTTTCAACGATAACATGGTCTCCCATTTTTATCTGAAGACCTGCCGGATCAAAGTTATAAATTTTACCGGCCTGTCTGAATCTCACCTTAATTACATCTATCATTTTTGTATTCTCTCCTTAATTGCTAACAAAAATACTTCTATTGTTAAGTCAAAATTGACATTCGTTCGTACTCTGTTTTCCGCCTGATCAATCGATTTCAAAATAATATCCAAATCAAAGAAAGAACAGTCCCCTGCCATTTCTTCAATTCCCCGGACATCTTCCTGAAAAATCAGGGAATCTTCTCTTTTCGTAGCTTTATAAATCAACACGTCCCGGAACCAGCTCCTCATCAGGGACAAATACTCCCCAATATCTTTCTTAAACTCTGCTGCTTCCTTTACCTTGGCATTTACCATATCCATTCCACCGGTTTTCAGAGAAAACAACGTGCCCACAACACACTTTTTCAATTCCTGAAAATCTTCGGAAGTTGCAAGTTTCACTGCCTTCCCCGGATTTCCTCCCGAAAAAATCGCAGCAACTTTTGCATCATAGGATCCAATTCCATATTCGGACATTAATTTATTTTGAATGATTTCTTCCTTCACCGGCTTCATATTCAGCAATACACATCTGGACAAAATTGTCGGTAAGAAAGAATCTGCATTGGTTGTTAAAAGAATAATAACTGCATACTCCGGCGGTTCCTCGATTGTTTTCAACAACGCGTTCTGTGCCGCTACAGTCATCTTTTCGCTCTCCGGAACAATATAAACCTTATATCTGCTACTATATGGTTTAATATCAATATCATTGTTAATCTGTGTTCTGATCTCATCCACACCAATTCCGGTTTTCTCATAAGTCAGATAAAGAATATCCGGCTGATTTTTAGACTCCGTCTGCTTACAGGACTTGCATTCATTGCAGGCGGTTCCCAAAGGATGTTCCACATCTGCACCGTTTTTCTCACATTGCAATGCCTTCGCAAAATCCATGGCAAGCCTCATTCTCCCGGAACCGGCTTCTCCATTAATAATGTAAGCATGAGAAATCTTTCCCATTTTAATCGCATTTTCAAAATGTCTTACGATATGCTGTTGTCCCAGAACCCTTTTTTCTTCCATGATATTTCCTTAATATTCCACAGATTTTTATAAGTCACCGACAATAATCATACCATAAAACAAGGATTTTTCCTACTGTTTCCCCTGAATCATTTTGGTAATCTCCTCAATACAGACTTCCAAATCCTTATTTTCAAACCGCTGTTCAATTCCGGCTTTCAAGATATTCTCTTCACAAAAATCTTCTTCATCTGCCAAAAATCTTCTACACAGTTCCGCATACTTTGGTTCTGCCTGTTTCCGTTCCCTCTGAATTGCTCTTTCCAGACGTTCTCCGGTTTCAACTTCCACGTAAATCGGCACCACCACATCTTTTCCATAAAAGCGAACCATTGCCTCAAAAGATTCCAAAGTGCCGATATAAAGATAATTTCCTTCTGCCAAATCAATCTGGCCATCATCCACTGTAAAGTAACTCCAAATTCCATGAACCGTATTATAGTCCCTGCACTCAATCACTTTGCCGGCACGCTTTAGTTCTTCCAATTTCTCCCGGCTCACAAAAAAATATTCCACGCCATCCTGCTCTCCCTGACGCATTGGTCTGGTGGTATAACCTACAATCGTATTGAGCTGCAGACTTTCATCCATCTTCAATCGCCCAAAAATAGTGTCCTTACCACTACTGCTTTTTCCTAATACAAAAAATATCTTTCCCATTTTTTCTGTTCCTCATGAATTTATTTAACAACCCGAATGCATCGAGCTTCCCGATCCGCCAAACCGTTTACCTGAGCTCCACGGTCTTTACCAAAAAGCACTTTCTCCATTACAGCCTTTGAAATCACTTCTCCCGGTACAATCAACGGAATTCCCGGTGGATAAAAATAAACAAATTCTGCAGAAATTCTTCCTTCCGCATCTTTCAATTCCACTGTTTCACACTCCAATTTCCCCGTCTCATAAACAGAATACCGCACTTCGTTTCGATCCAATGAAAAATCCTGAAGAGAATCACAACGGTTCTCTAATGTATCATCTACAGCTTTTATCGCATCAAACAATCCTTCCAAACCTTCTTTGGAATCGCAAATTGTGGAAATTCCCAAGGCATAGGAAGGTGCAGCCATTTCCATCTCAAATTCAAAGGATCTTCTCAGCCGATCCGCCAGTTCAAATCCGGAGAGTTCTCCTCCCGGAACACTGAATAAAAGTTTTGTTTCGTCTACATCATAAACTCCGTCTCTGCCAATCAACTCTTTTCCCGGCATCTGAATAACACGGAATTTTTCCTCACGCAATTTTCGAATCAGACAAAGCAATTTCTTCATCTCTTCTTTGCCGTTTTCTTTCATAAAACGAATACAATGATCTATGGAACCCATCAATATATAAGACGGACTACTGGTCTCAAAAATAGACAAAGCCTGCTCTATTTTCCCCTCAGAAACTGCGTCTGACATATTGTGAAGAACTGCCGTCTGTGTCAACGCCGGTAAAGTTTTATGTAAACTTTCTATCACAAGATCCGCACCGAGCTGATAGGCCGGTTTCGGACCATTTTCAAACAAACAAAAATGAGCACCATGTGCTTCATCGACGATTAAAACACCCTGATGTCGATGTACAATTTCAGCAATTTTTTTAATGTCCGATACGATTCCATCATATGTTGGAGAGGTTAAAACAACCACTTTGATTTTAGGATTTTCAGACATCATCCGGTCAATCTCATCAGGGTCATATCCACCGCAAATTCCATACTTTGAAATGTAACTTGGATAAACATATTCCACCTTCAGATTGCGGAGCAAAGCCCCGTGATAAACGGCTTTGTGGCAGTTTCTTCCGATTAAAACCGTTTCCCCGATTTCAGTTGTTGCGGCAATTGCAGCCAAGAGACCGCAAGTGCTTCCATTCACTAAAAACCAGGTTTTCTTTGTTCCATAAAATGTACGGGCAAAATCCATACAATCCTTCAAAAGACCCTCTGCATGATGCAGGTTATCGAAACCTTCAATTTCGGTAATATCCACACCAAAAGGATCAACAGCTTCCAAAAGATTTTTCCGTCTTTTATGCCCGGGCATATGAAACGGATATCTTCCGTTCTGACTATATTCAGTTAACTTTTCAATCAATCCATTCTCCATTTATGTAAACCAATCTATTCTCTAGAAATCAAAAAAACTAACCTGTTTATTTGTATAATCACCCTTATTAAATCCTTCCAGGAATACCTCCAAGGACACGAATTCTTTTCTTCCTTTCGCTGTCAGATAAGGAATTTCAATATTAAAAATAACATGATCTTTCGTCACATTATCACTACGCTCCATCAACTTTTCCAACACAGAAACAGGAATAGAAAATTCTGCACTGCTCTCCATAAAGTTCAACTGGAAATTTACTTCAAACTGATTTTCATTTCGATACACATTATCAATATAAGCCCGTCCAATCTCAGAGGATTTCGCTTCTTCAAACACCGGCGCTGTCCAACCGGATTTTCCTAAAATCATCACAGGATAGACACCATTTACAATTCCAATAACCGATTCCGGCAAAATTTCATTTTCGTCTACTTCCCGGTGATACCCCTCAATCAATTCTTCTTTTGTAATATTATTAATAATAGTTTCACTTAATCCTGCAACAAAAGCATCAATTTCTTTTAAAATAGGCTGCATTACTTCAATGCGCTCCAGTGAAATCATAAAAATATTGTGAGCCCAGGCATATTCCTGTGCTTCTTTCGTAAAAGAAGTTGCACTGAAAAAACAACCGGCATACTGAAAACGATCACAAATATTACCTACTTCACCTTGAATCGCATAATTTCTCTCGGAAATATCCGCCATTGCACCACCAAAATCTCTGATATGCATTAACTCCACACGGTTTTTTGCATAATATTTGTACTGACATACAATTCTGGTTGGATAGCTAAAGGCTGAAGGAATATTCAATTTTCCGTAAGCATGAATATCATGATATCCGCTTCTACCCGGAACTTCTTCTTCCACAATTGTTATATAGTTGTTATCTTGCAATAATCGTTTTACTTTCTCTTCAAAGATATATTCTCTTGCCTGGTGTTCTTTCATAAAAACTCCTTATTATTAATCATTTATAATTACATCAGTATTATCTTACTATTTTTTATATACATAAGCAAATCTATTTTCTTTTCGCTGATATAAATAAAATCTTCTCAGTATAATCCACTGGGAAGATTTTATTTATAAACAATATTATGACAATTCTTCTCCCTAAAAAAGGGCAGAAAAAGTGCCCAGTTCCGGAATCGAACCAGAGACACGAGGATTTTCAGTCCTCTGCTCTACCAACTGAGCTAACTGGGCATGTGTTAAATTGCGGGAGTAGGATTTGAACCTACGACCTCCGGGTTATGAGCCCGGCGAGCTTCCAGACTGCTCCATCCCGCGATGATATTTACTTTTAAAAAATAGTGGGCAGAGGTGGATTCGAACCACCGAAGCAAGTTGCAGCAGATTTACAGTCTGTCCCCTTTGGCCACTCGGGAATCTGCCCACGAAGCCGATGAACGGACTCGAACCGTTAACCTGCTGATTACAAATCAGCTGCTCTGCCAATTGAGCCACATCGGCTTATTACTTTCTTATGATATTTTTATATATCAAATGGGACCTACAGGGCTCGAACCTGTGACCCCCTGCTTGTAAGGCAGGTGCTCTCCCAGCTGAGCTAAGATCCCAGAATTATTTTCTCTAT
>JAEFAB010000068.1 GCA_016292095.1 Eubacterium sp.
AAAAAGTCTGCGAGCAGTTTTTTTCGGGGGGTTATTCTGTTTGTGGCTGAACTGTTGCGAAAAAAAGTCTAACCTTTTAGGGAAAGTTAGTGTATAATCTTTATAGGTTTATGGAGGTTACAGGTTTTGATACGTAGGAAATATAAAAATTTGAAGGTGATTAATCATAACAGACGTGTTTCTGAAAGAAGTGAGAAGCTTCGTTCTCTTAGAAATAACAGAAAAATGCTGATGAGTGTTTGTCTGGTGTTTGTTTTGGTTATTCTTTTGGCCCTTTTTCTATATAATAGATATCATAAATATAATAAATACAGTGTGATTTCTTCTGTGAAGATGAAGAGCACGGAAAACAGTCAATTTGTTCCTTTTGGGGATTTTGTTGTGAAGTATAGCAACGACGGCATTTCCTATATTAATGGGGAAGAGGTTTGCTGGGATGTTGCTTACGAAATGAAAGCACCGATTGTAGATGTTTGTGGTGATTATCTGGCGATTGCAGATAAGAATACCAATGACATTATAGTGTTCAATGAAGATGGTAAGTGCGGAACCATTACGGTCAGCTATCCGATTGTTCAGTTGGAGATTGCTTCCCAGGGTGTGGTTGCTGCATTGCAGGAAGAGCAGAATGCCAATTACATTGAGGCATATGATTTGGAGGGAAATCAGTTGATTTCTCATAAGACTTTGATTGATGAAAACGGGTATCCGTTGAATTTCTCCCTGTCAGAAGACGGACTGCAAATGATGGTTTCTTATCTGGCAGTGAACAACGGTGTCTTTAAGAATAAAGTTGTGTTCTATGATTTTTCCGAAGACGGAAAAAATAAGGAGAATATGATTTCGGCACAGTTTGATGACTATGGAGAAAACGTTGTGCCAAGAGTATCTTTTGTTTCAGGCAGTAAAGCTGTGGCAATCGGAGAACACGTTATTTCTATTTTCGATGTGGATGGAAGCACACCGTCTCTGAACGAAAATATCGAAATTAAGCATCAAATCGATAAAGTCTTCATGAATGAAGATTATGTGGGAATTACTTATGCGGAAGAAAAAGGCAGCACTCAGAGTAAGATTGAGGTGTACAGCATGAGTGGAAAGCAGGTGATGTCTACATCCACAAAACAGTCTTTCCAGAAAATCGGATTGGTGGATGACAATGTTTTACTTTATGACGATTTAACCTGTAAAATTATTTCTTTTTATGGAGTTGAAAAATTTGGGTATACTTTTAAAGGAGAAATCAGTTCTATGATTCCTTTAAAGCAGTCCCAGGAATTCTTATTGATTACAAATTCTGAAATTCAGAAAATTCAAATAAAGTAGCGGAGGGAGAAAAATGGGAAATTCAATACTAATCGGTTCAGGAATTTTTACAATCATCATGGTTCTGATTGGACTAAAGAAAGGGATGATTAAAATGACCTTTTCGTTACTTTCATTGGTGGGAATTGTAGTTTTGATTCATGTTCTGACACCGCCGGCAAAGGCGATTATCCGAGAAACATCGGTTTACAAGACGGTTGAATCCAATGTGGAAGATTACGTTGATAAACGAATTGAGAAAATGACTGTGGATATGACCATGACCGGAACAAAGAGTCAGGAAGCCATTATTGACAGTTTCCCATTGCCAAAGAGTGTTCAGGAAGATTTGAAGAAAAACAATCACGATTACAGTGATAAAAAAGTAAAATCTTTAAATGAGTATATTACCAATTATTTATGTGACTTGATTTTGGATGCAGCAACATTTATTATCCTGTTTGTGCTGTTATCTATTCTGTTCACAATTCTTGTAAAGGTATTAAACATTATGGCGAAACTTCCGGTAATCAGTGGATTCAATACCGTTGGCGGTGCTATAATCGGTTTGGCGGAAGCTTTGGTTATTTTGTGGATTGCATGTATTATTGTTACTGCTTTCAGTACTACAGGCTGGGGACAAAAAGTGTGTGGAGCAATCGCTGACAATGCGGTTTTAAGTGCAATTTATGACTATAATCCATTGAAATAACAAAATAATTTCACTTTTTTGTTGACAAATCAAAATTCATTTGATACATTATAGAGGCTGTAAAAATTTTTACAGCCATATGGCTCCATGGTCAAGCGGTTAAGACACCGCCCTTTCACGGCGGTAACAGGGGTTCAAATCCCCTTGGAGTCATTTTTTTCATTAAGTTTTTCTTAATGATTTATATCCGGCGAGTTAGCCAAGTGGTAAGGCACGGGTCTGCAACACCCTGATCACCAGTTCAAATCTGGTACTCGCCTTGAGAAAGACTATCGAATCGATAGTCTTTTTTCTTTGTAATTATAAGAAAAACGTTGTTTCAAATGTATTTTGGAAAAAGTTCCTTCTATGATTATAGATATTTATATGTTATAATTCTCATAACTATGGGATAAAGAGGTGGAACGGATGAAAAAACGATGGATTGCAGTGCTTCTGGTATTCATATTTGCGTTTACAATGCAGTTTGATACCAGAGCGGAAATTGGAGACCTGGGAGCAGACTGGGAGTACGATACCTTCGGTGCTAACATTATGTTTGCCCATGAATCAGGGAAGAACCAGGGCAATTATACCTTGGGAGATGATTTTACATTTTATACGGATACTTATTGCTCCGGAGCAAAGGGCAAGCAGGGAGAGCGTGAATTAAAAGTTACTGCTTATAAAGGAACCAGCCCGTCCGGTATTCAGTCTGTTCTCTATAAAGATAAAGCAGATAAACAGTATAAGGATATTTCCGGATATAATACAAAGATCACTTTTGCAAACAGTGTAGACCAGTATTTCAAGGTGGTATTTGTAAAAGAAGGAACTTATGTAATCAGCAGTGCATTTTTGAGTGACGATCATACAGTGTATGTTGCCTGTAGAACCCGTTATGTCACCATTAAAGACGGCAATTATGAAATTAGTTTTGATGCGCCGGAAGTTCCGGATGAGGAAGGAACGTTTATCGAAGGTTATCAGATTAGCGTTGCCAGTGAGGGATTTCGTGTTGTTGCCGGTGCACAGGCAGAGGTTGACGGAAAACAGGTTGTAAAGAAGGGAATCATTTTCGGTCTGGACCGATTGCGTGGAATTTCCAGTACCGGAATTACCGATGACGACCTGACAGTGGATTCGGAAAACGAATATGTATATCCTGTAGAAGCAATCTCTCAAGCAGCGATTACATTAAACGGTAGCTCTGCAACAGCAGACTATTATGCAATGACGATGAAGTTTGGAGCGAAAACATATTCCGCTTTTACCAGTGTGTATGCTGTACGAAGTTATGTGGAACTGGAGGACGGAACGATTGTATACGGAACGGTTCACAGATTTTCCGTTTTCGACATAGCAAAGAAACTTTATGAAGGATCATTAATGTATAGCAAGGAAGCGCATGATTACCTATACGAAACTGTTTTGTCGTTGGTGTCTCCGGCGTATGAAGAAAAAGAATATTTAGATAATAAAGGAATTGTACCACCGGATTTGGATGAGGAAGGAGTCTGATTATGAGAAAGAAAATTTTAGCAGTGATTTTTGCAGTGGCTATGGCAGTGTCTGCTCAGACAAGTGCAGTATTTGCAGCAGGGGACTTAGGAGCAAATTGGGAAGATTTCAGTGATCTGGGTGCCAACATTGCGATGTATACGGAAACAGAAAATCAGGCAAAACCCTTCGAGTTGGGTGATTATTTTGAATTTTCCACCGATACTTATTGTTCCGGGGCAAAGAATACTCAGGGAACAAGAGCCTTAGACGTGAAAGCTTTTACCGGTTCCGACGAAAAAGGAATTGGAGCGGTAGAATATAAGGACGGCGGTGTTTGGAAAGACATCTCCGGATATAATACAAAGATTTCTTTTGCAAATGATGTGAATCGTTATTTCCGCATTCAGTTTACAAAGAATGGTATTTATACCGTACAGAACTATTTTATTTCAACGGACAAAAAGGTTGGTGTAAGATGCAAGATTCGTTACATTATCATTGATAACGGAACTTTGACGGTAACTCAGAATGTGCCGGAAGCAAAAGATTATACGGACAAGGATGCGACAGAGGAAGCCGGTGTAAAGAAGATTACTGTGGGAAAGGTAACTGTAAAGAGCGCAGTAAAGAAAAAATCAGCGAAGAAAGTAAAAATCACTTTGAAGTCAAAAGTTAAAAATGCAGATGGCTATGTGGTATGTTTTTATAAGAAAAAAGCTGATGCAAAGAAGAATAAGAAAGTTTTAGTAAAAAGAATATATACAAAGAATGATGTGAAATTTACTATTTCCAATAAGCATTTGAAGAAACAGAAAAAGTTGTTTGTAAGAATCAGAGGCTACAAAATCGTGAACAAGAGTTGGAAATACAGCAAGAAGTGGTCTGCTGTGAAAACGGTAAAAATCAAGTAACGGGAAAATAAAAATAAAGGGACAGAAGAAATGAAGTTGAAAAGACTGAAAAAAGTACTGGTATTTCTGTTGGTTTGCAGCTTGGCGCTTCAGCTGCCGGGAACAATCAAAACAGAAGCCAAAAAGAGCACAATACAAATATCTCAGACCAATGTCTGGTTGGAAAAAGGAAAGACTTATAATTTGACGTTGTTAAACATTCCGGCAGGGGCAAAGGTTACATGGAGTAGCTCCAATACCTTTACAGCCACCGTGAAAAATGGTAAGGTGACTGCTTTGGCAGCGGGAGTAACACAGATAACAGCAAAATACAAATCAAAAAGCTATGCTTGCAAAATTACGGTGCCGGACAGCACCCGATATGTGAAATTGAACAGTAGAGAAGTTTCTCTGGTGGAAGGACAAACATTCCAGTTGGTGGCAACCGCAGATCGGACTGTGAAGTATATGTCTATCAATGCAGATATTGCAACGGTAGATTCCAAGGGACTCATTACAGCAATCAATCCGGGAGTTACAACAATTTACGCAAAAACAACGCTTGGTTCCCTGAAGTGTGAAGTTACTGTTACCTCAGCGGATCAGCCAGTGGCAAAAAATGAAGTGAATCCTAAAAAAGTTGCTATCCGAAGATATACTTCAGAGAATGAGCCGGTATATGATTACATTTCCTGGGCAAAGGGACTTCCTCTTCGTTTGGTAATTGCAAATCTGGATGAAGCACAGGTAAAAAAAGTTGTTTGGGGAACGAAGAACAGCAAAATTATGGCAACGCCAGTAGCAGAAGGAAACAGAAAAGTTGTGGCAAATGCCCAGACGTTGGCAGTGGGAAACACAAAAGCCACTGCTACAGTTACCATGAAAGACGGAACTGTTAAAGAATATTCTACAAACGTTAGAATTTCGGATCCGAAGATTAATACGACCGAACTGAATGTTTATAAATCAATTTATAATACGGTACAGTGGCAGCAGTACATTGCTTTCAGCGGGTTGACCGACTACAGCACACTTTCTTGGGGAACTTATGATTCCAAGGTACTTTCTTGTGTTGGTTATCAGACAAAGCGTGCATTCAGCGCCTTGAAGGCAGGAACTGGAACCATCACAGTGAATGTTGACGGAAAGAACTTTACAGTGAAGTATAATGCATATGTTCCGGTTATCAGTGGTGCTACCGGAGTGTTGGCAGCAAAGAAAACAAAGACCATCAAAGTTTCCGGAGTGGGAACAACAAAAGTAAAATACGTTTGCAGAAACAAAGGAATCGCAACAGTCGGTTCTAATGGAAAAGTTAAAACAAAGAAATCCGGTGTAACTTATGTGGATATTCAATTGGGCAAAGTGCGTTGCACCAGACGAATTGAAGTTGCTGCAAAGGGAATGAAGAAAATCGTTAAGCGTGCAAACTATATTGTAAATAATTGGAAGTATAGTCAGGCAAAACGTCTTTTTGACGGATACTATGATTGTTCTGCACTGGTATGGAAGGGCTATAAAGCGTACAAAAATTATCAGAAAAAATTAAGTAGTATTGGATGGCCGCTTTCTGCGGGTGCAATGTTTGATTATCTGAATGACAAAGGCCAGATCGTTTATTATGGATATCTGGGATTGGATTGTATGAAACGGGGAGACCTGATTTTCTACGGAAATTACGAAAATGCAGTCAAATACAGTACACCGGGGAGAACGTTGGATATTTACCACGTTTCCATGTATGCGGGAAATGGAAAGGTTGTAGAGAAAGGTGGAAAAACGATTAACTACAATAGTATTGATGATATTGTAGGAATCGGACGAGTGGTAGATTAATGGATTATCAATTAGGAGATATTGTGGTATTGAAGAAAGGGCATCCCTGTGGCTGCAATGAATGGGAAGTGATTCGTGTAGGCGCAGACTTTAAGGTAAAGTGCAGAGGATGCCAACGTATTGTTATGATGCCGCGAAAGGTTTTTGAAAAAAGCGTAAAAAAGAAAATAGAACAGTAAAGAACAGTGAGAGTTGTCAGCAATGACAACTCTTTTTGATTTAAAAGGTTGACAAAAAATGGAAAAGATGTATTATTGTATTAAGCAGTTAATACAATAATACAAAAGGAGGTGATGGGATGGCTTGGAGTTTTGAGAATGGAAGACCTATTTATACACAGCTTTTGGAACAGATTGAGCAGAGAATTATATCCGGAGAATACTCTGCCGGGGAAAAATTACCGTCCGTAAGAGATTTGGCAGCAGAAGCGGCAGTCAATCCGAATACAATGCAAAGAGCCATGGCAGAACTTGAACAGAGAGGATTGGTCGTTACAAACAGAACTTCTGGGAGAACTGTTACGGAAGACCTGGAGATATTAAAGAAGATCAAGAAAGAAAGAGCCATAGAGCGTACCCGCATTTATATTACCCAGATGAAAGAAATGGGATTTGAGAAAAAAGAAATTATAGAATTAATCGAGAAGGGAGAATAATATGAGCACTATTTTTCAATGTACAGATTTGACAAAGAATTACGGTGGATTACAGGCATTAAAAGGATTGAATTTGTCGTTAGAAAGTGGAAGAATCATCGGCCTTTTGGGACCAAACGGAAGCGGAAAAACGACCTTGATTAAACTTGCCAACGGATTACTGACGCCGAGTTTTGGAGAGATTAAAATCAAGGATTATTCGGTTGGCGTTGACTCCAAGAGGATTGTAGCCTATTTGCCGGAGAGAACTTATTTAAATAACTGGATGACCGTAAAGCAGATGGTGGATTACTTCAAAGACTTTTATGATAACTTCGATGAAGCCAGAGCTTATGATATGTTGGAAAAACTGAACATTAATCCAAAAGATAAATTGAAATCCATGTCTAAAGGTACAAAGGAAAAAGTTCAGTTGATTCTTGTGATGAGCAGAGACGCTGAGTTGTATTTTCTGGATGAGCCGATTGGTGGTGTAGACCCTGCGGCAAGGGATTATATTTTAAATACAATTATTACAAATTACAATCCGGAAGCTTCGATTATTATTTCTACACACTTGATTGCAGATATTGAAAATATTTTAGATGAAGTGGTTATGATTAAGAACGGCGAATTGGTTCTTCATAAGAGTGTAGATGAAATCAGAGAAGAAAACGGAAAGTCAGTGGATGAATTATTTAGGGAGGTATTCAGATGCTAGGAAAATTAATAAAGAACGAATATAGAGCAACAGCGAGATTAATCCTTCCATTATATATCTGGTTGGTTTTTGTAACCTTATTGAATAAGCTGATATTTGTAATTGAAGATGATCCGGCTTCAGTGATTGCAAAAAGTAAAGTGATGATGGCATTTGCCGGAATTATGATGGCGACTTATGTGCTATCTTTAATCGCAGTAGGTGCATTAACAGTCATTTTCCTGATAAAAAGATTTTATGATAATATGCTGAAAGATGAAGGATACTTGTCATTTACATTGCCGGTTAGTACAACACAGCATATGGTTAGTAAAATCGTTGTTAGCTATAGCTGGCTTGTAGCAAGTTTTGCAGCAATATTTGCTTCCATCAATGTTTTGTTTGCAGGACAGGGAATCATGGAATTCTGGCATGACTTGTTTAAAGAACTGAGCACAGTAATTAACGACGGAAATCAGGTAATATTTGTGATGATTATTGCCATTATCCTTTTGACAATTTATAATGCGATTATTACACCATATGTCTGCTTCAGTGTGGGACAGCGCTTCAATGGACATAAAGTAATTGGTGCGTTTATTACTTATATTGTTATTTATATTATCAATCAGATTATTGGTGTTGTAGTGATGGTAGCGTTGGTTACATCCAATGCAGGAAATCTTGACACGATGACGGATGGGGAAATTATGAACTTCACATTACATTTCGAATTGATTCTGTTAATTGCAGAATGTACGATTTTTACAGTGATTACACACTATATGTTGGATAAGAAATTAAATCTTGATTAAAAACTTTCAGAAAGCTTGGAAAACCAAAGAAAAAAGCGAAAAAGCCCTTGCATGAGGGCTTTTTTTATGTTATTATTAGGTTTCGTGATATATATTAATTACACAATTGGTGTCTAATGACATCAAATTCCTTGCTTTTTCATAAGGAAAAAGCCAGAGACCAAAAGGAGGTAGAAAGCATGAACAAATATGAATTAACAGTTGTTGTTAGTGCTAAGTTAGAAGATGAAGAAAGAACAGCTACAGTAGAGAAGGTAAAAGCTCTTGTAGAAAAGTTCAACGGAACAGTAACTAACGTAGAAGATGCTGGTAAGAAGAAATTAGCATACGAAATTCAGAAGATGTCTGAAGGTTATTACTACTTCATCGCTATTGACACTGATAACACAAACTTACCTAGCGAAATCGGAAGCCAGCTTCGTATTAGTGAAAATGTTATCAGATTCATGACAGTTTCTGTAGAAGAAGCTTAATCATTGGATTAGGAGAGTGATAATATGAACAAAGTTATTTTGATGGGTAGACTTACCCGTGATCCTGAAGTGAGATATTCCACTGCAGGAGAAGGCCAGTTGGCGATTGCTAGATATACATTAGCGGTAGATAGAAGATTTAGAAGAGATGGAGATCAGCAGACAGCAGATTTTATCAGATGTGTAGCATTTGGTAGAAGTGGTGAGTTTGCAGAAAAGTATTTCCATCAGGGAACAAAGATAGCTGTTGAAGGTCGTATCCAGACCGGAAGTTATCAGAATAAGGATGGTCAGACAGTATACACTACAGAAGTAGTTGTTGAAAATCAGGAATTTGCTGAAAGCAAAGCTTCAGCAGACCAGAATGTAAATTATCAGCCACAGGCGGCTGCACCTACAGCACCTGCAGGAGATGGATTTATGAACATTCCTGATAATGTAGATGACACTGGATTGCCATTCAACTTTAATTAAAAATAGGAGGTCCATTATGTCATATAATAAGAGTGAAAGACCAGACTCTCCAATGAGAAGAAGAGGCGGTCGTAGAAGAAAAAAAGTTTGTGCATTCTGTGCAAATGAAAATAAGGCAATTGATTATAAGGATGTAGCTACATTAAAGAGATACGTATCTGAAAGAGGTAAAATTCTTCCTAGAAGAATCACAGGAAACTGTGCTCGTCATCAGAGAGCTCTTACTACAGCAATCAAGAGAGCAAGAAACATTGCTTTAATGCCTTACACAGTAGAATAAAAACGTAGTATTTAAAGACTTTCCCAATAGTGGGGAAGTCTTTTTTTATGCTATTTGACCCCAATTTTCCCCCGCTTTTCTATGCGAATAACGTATTTAGTGTTTTTGTGATACCGATAACATTTGTCCTTGAAAATATTCTCATCTTGTGTTATCCTTAATCTAAGGAAACGTTTCCGAAAAAGAAAAGATAGTATCTTTTTACTATATATCAAGAAAATTGATGCAGACATTGCAGAGGGTAGGAGGTGAGTTATGCGAGCCGGAGGAATCTTATTACCTATATTCAGCCTGCCGGGAAAATATGGAATTGGCTGCATGTCAAAGGAAGCATATGATTTTATAGACTTTCTGGAGGAAAGCGGGCAAAAGTACTGGCAGATTTTACCGATAGGTCCGACAAGTTTTGGGGATTCGCCATATCAATCATTTTCGACGTTTGCGGGAAACCCATATTTTATCAGTTTAGAAGATTTGATTGATCAAGGCCTCTTAAAGGAAGATGAGTGTGAAGCGATAGATTTTGGTAAGAATGTTGAAAAAGTCGATTATGATAAAATGTACCAAAACCGCATTAAATTGTTGAGGAAAGCGTATGTCAGAAGCAAGATTTATAAGAAACACGAATTCTTCCAATTTAAAAAAGAGAATGAATACTGGTTAAGAGACTATGCATTATTTATGGCACTGAAGGATTGGTTTGAAGGTGTTAGTTTTATGGAATGGCCGGAGGATATCCGAAAGAGATACAAGTATTCCATGGATTACTATCAAAAGACTCTTTATTATGAAGTCGAATTTTATGAGTATTTACAGTATGAATTTTATTGTCAGTGGTTTAAGTTAAAAAAATATGCCAATGAAAAAGGAATTCAGATCATTGGTGATATACCAATTTACGTGGCATATGATAGTGCAGATGTCTGGTCCAGACCGGAGTTGTTCCAATTGGACGAGAACGGAAATATGACGGCAGTGGCAGGGTGCCCGCCGGACAAATTTTCGAAGTTGGGACAGCGCTGGGGAAACCCTTTATATCGATGGGATACCCATAGAGCGCAAAATTTTGATTGGTGGATCAAACGAATTGAGAAATGTAAATGCATTTATGATATGGTTCGAATTGATCATTTCAGAGGTTTCGACGAATACTACTCTATTCCTGTAGATGCAGAGGATGCATCCATGGGACATTGGGAACCGGGTCCGGGAATTGATTTGTTCCTTGCAATTCGATATTGTTTGGGAGATGTGCAGATTATTGCCGAGGATCTGGGCCATATTACAGAATCCGTGAAAGAGCTGGTTCGGGAAACCGGATTTCCGAGTATGAAGGTGTTGGAGTTTGCTTTTGATTCGAGAGAAGAAGATGGACCGAAAGATTACCTACCATACAATTACGATAAGAATTGTGTGGTGTACACGGGAACCCATGATAATGAGACATTGATGAGTTGGACGGACAATATCAAAAAAGAAGAAGTGGGAAAAATTAAAGAATATACGGGAAAGGTATTAAAGAAAAATGAAATACCGGACGAAATGCTTCGGATGGCGATTTCATCGACGGCGAGAATTTGCATCATACCAATCCAGGATTATTTGGGATTGGGAGATGAAGCAAGAATTAACACACCTTCTACCGTTGAAAACAATTGGCAGTGGAGACTGCAAAAGGAGCAACTGACCAAGGAAGTTGCATCCAAAATTAAAAGATTTATGACGATATATGGTAGAATTTGATGGGCTGTGGCAAGTGCTTCTTGCCACAGTTTTTATGATTATGGTAAGATAGAGGATAGGAATAGGAAACGATTCAAATTGAAAGGGAAAAAACAATGGGAAACATCACGATTAAGGATATTGCTAAGATTTGTAATGTGGGCATTGGAACCGTATCCCGTGCTATCAATGATGATCCGGGGATTAACGTTAAAACCAAAGAACGGATTTTAAAGGTTATTAACGAATGCGGATATGTGCCGAACAACAGTGCAAGAAATTTAAAACTATCAGATTCCAATACGATTGCGCTATTGGTAAAAGGAATTGACAATCAGTTCTTTCAAGGAATGCTGAAAATCTTCCATGATGAACTGGAAAAAATTAAATATTCCTTTATTGTACAGTCGGTGGCAGAAGATCAGGATGATGTCAGTGTGGCTTTGCAGCTGGCAAAGGAAAAGAAACTGAAAGGGATTATTTTCCTGGGTGGTCTGATTGATCATGCAGATGAACGATTGAAGTATATTGGAATACCGTATATTCTCTGTACGGTAGCAGTGAACAAGGATACACCGGAACGACAATGCTCATCGATTTCGATTGATGACGAGCTGGAAAGTTATAAGGCGGTGGATTATCTTTGCAAAATGGGGCACCGTAAAATTGCCATGATTACCGGAAGAGAAACGGATTATGCGGTAGGACGTTTGCGTCAGGAAGGATACATGAGAGCTTTGGCAGATCATGGTATTGACTTCGATCCGGAACTGGTACGTTTTATGAAAGACGACATTCAGGAGTATACCGTTGAAAATGGCTATGCGGTTATGAAAGAATTGCTGGAGAAAGATCTTGAGTTCACAGCTCTTTACGCTGTATCTGACATTACTGCTTTTGGTGCGTACAAGGCAATTATGGAAAAGGGATTACGAATTCCTGAAGATATTTCCGTAATGGGCTTTGACGGGTTAGATGTTGGAAAGTATTACCATCCGTCTCTTACTACAATGAAGCAACCAGCCGGAGAAATGGTTCGAGAATCTATTCGATTGTTGATGAAGCAAATTGATGGAGACAAGGAACACCACAAGGTTCTTTTGGAAGCAAAATTGTTGGAAAGAGATTCCGTAAAGAAAATAAATTAGCAGAATTTAGGAGGCAGAAGTGTTTCGATACGATAGTAAGTTTTGGGGCGTTGTAGGAGTTATCGGGGATATGGTAGTGATTAATATTTTATTTATTCTCTCCTGTATTCCCGTGATTACCATTGGTGCAGCAACCACAGCATTATATACAGTGATGAGAAAGCAGGCAAAAAAGGAAAGCGGCTATATTGTAAGAGACTATTTGAAAGCAATCAAAGAGAATTTTAAAAAATCCACAGTCATCTGGTTGATCTTCGCAGTGCTCTTTACGTTAATTTACGGAGATTTGAGAATTGTGGGAAATGCAATGAAAGATTCCACCGGCAGAAGCGCAGTAATGGGATTTTTCTTAGTATCTTTCCTATTGGCATTAGCAATATGCATTTATGCATTGGTACTCCAAAGCGGATTTGAAAATACGGTGAAAGAAACAATCAAGAATGCAACTATTCTGATGCTGGTGGAATTGCCATGGACCCTGGTGATTTTGATTACAACCTTGTCACCGGTCCTGGTGTTATTGATAATCCGGGGATTTTACGGAACCATTCTGATTGCATTATTTGCCTGTTGGTTTTCGGTGATTGCGCTGATTAATTCTTTTATATTTAATCGAATTTTTGAAAAGATGATAAAAAACGTAGGAGAATAGAGGCAAAGTAAAAGGACTATCACACGGATAGTCCTTTTTTATTTGACTTTATATTAATCAAGTACCGTCGGAACAACAACGCTCCAGATTGGATACTCAACCACTTCAAAGTTTGGGTCAACCACTTTCAAAATGGAATTGTATAAGTATTCATGTTCCGCCATCGTATTCATTTTCTTGTTGTTATAAAGATATTTTGCGATGTCAAAAACATTGATGTTGTGAATCGTACTGTATACATAAGTGCCGTCTTCTAACTGAACGAAACTTCGCAGTGCGTAAACCGATGTGAATGCTTTCACGGTCTTTGCTCCGAACTTCATAGTCATGGCGTAATAGCCGGCAGTTGGTGAAGCAGTTGCAAAATTGCCGGAAAGATTTGCGGTGGATACATAGGAACGAACGTAATGATTTGTACTTCCTACCACCATATCGTCTTCTGTAATTCCCGTTGGCTGGGTACCACCGATATTGTCCAATGCAAAAATCAGACCTTTCGCTTTTACTTTCTTTCCGTTAACGGTCGGTTCTGCAGATGCAATTACACGGAATCCTTCATAACTTGTGCTAATCTGTGTTCCTTCCACGCGAACTTTGTCGGAAGTAATAACGCCTGCCTGCTGTTCCTCTGTGGTTGGCTCTACGGTAGTCGGCTCTGCAGTGGTAGGTGTTGCAGTAGTTGGTTCTGCAGTGGTCGGCGCAGCGGTTGTTTCTTCCCCTTCGATTTGTGTGGCAAAAGAAACATTGGAAACACGAAGTGTCATTGCTGTATTCTGTGCCAAAGTTTCTCCGTTTGCTCCACCACCCATGGCAAAGAAAAGAGAAAGAGGCTTATCATAACCCGCAGGAACTGTATAAGTAGTCTGATAATTATAAGGGGTATTGGCTTTTAAAGTAATATACTCGGCAGCCAACTCAGTCGTGCCTTCTCCCTGCAATTTCAAAAAGACGGTTTTGTCAACATTAGACAGCAGGGTACATCGGTAAGTATATGTGTATCCCGGGCGGTAGTTGAGGTTTGCTAAAGAAGCCTGAACTCCCCATTCGGAATTTCCGATGGCAGAAAGATTTGCTGTAAAGCCTTCGGATGGTTTGGAATAGGTTGTAAAATTTCCTGATGCGTTCGCCCAAGAACCAACCTGTGTTGCCCAAGTTGAACCGGAGGTGTCTACAATATCCTCGTTAGAATAAATTGGCTCATAATTTCCGTTTCTCTGATAATAACGAACATAATCCACTTCCATAGTGGCAGGGAAAGCAGAATCGTCAATAGTATGTCCCGGCCAGCTTCCGCCAATGGCAAGATTCAAAAGAATATAAGAATCCAGTTTTAACGGAGCCTTATTTGCTGCGTCTGTAGTTAAGTCCAAAGTGTGGTAAACACGATTGTCTACATACCATTTGATTTCTGTATCTGTTCGCTCAACGCCATAGGTGTGCCACTGAGTCAGGTCTAAGTTCCAGCCGTAAGTTCCACCGCCGTTACTGTTGATGGCATCGCTTCCTGTTCCGACTTTCTTAGGCCAGTGAGCAGTACCGTAAGCAATATTTTCCGTGTTTACGGCTTCCATAATGTCAATCTCACCACATTCCGGCCATTGCTTTCCGTTGTTTCCCATTAACCAGAATGCCGGGAATGTACCGGTAAAGATTGGTAATTTGATACGAGCTTCAATACGTCCGTTTCCTAAAGCAACTTTGTTTTCAGAGTTGATACGGGCAGAGGTGTAAGAATATTCTTTATAAACCCCTTCAGCATCTGTACCCCAAACAGATTGCTTGCGTCCAATAATCTTCAAAGTTCCGTTATTTACCTGAATGGTGTCAGAACCATCTTTGTAATACTGATGTTCTTCGTTCCATCCACCGTATCCGTTGACTTCCACATTCCAAACATTTTTGTTCAGGGATGTGCCGTCAAATTCGTCGCTCCACACTAAGTTCCATTCTGCTTCCGCAGCTTTGGTTTCCTTATTGGATGGGAGCAAAGTGCATGATGAGGCAACTAATGATAAAATCAATGAGCCTGTTAATAGTTTCTTAAACATAATAAAATCCCTTTCAATTTATTTTTTTTTCATAAAGATAAGCCCGTAATCGTACGAGCTTATCCATAAATACATTATTAAATATTTTCTAAATCTTCCTGTGCAATGATTTTAATTCCGTTTTTCTTTAAAATCGTAGCGACTTTGTCATTGTCCTGAACCCTGAAAATCATCAAAGCATCATTAGACTTTTTGGCAAGAAAAGCATAGCAGTATTCTACACTAATTCCTGCATCTGCTAACATAGTGACAGTCTTTGCCATGGAACCCGGTTCATCCGGAAATTTCACACCAATTACTTCCGTGAGATTGCAAACCCAGTTGTTGTCCTTTAAAACAGTTAATGTCGTAATTGGATGGTCAACAATGAGACGGATAATTCCGTAATCACCGGCGTCAGAGACTTCCAAAGCACGCAGGTTTACATTCTTGTCTGCAAGGAAGTTTGTAAGTTTTGCTAAATTTCCTGCTTTGTTTTCAACAAAGACAGAGATCTGATGAATGTACATAAGAACACCTCCTTAAATCTTTCGATTGTCTATTACACGAACAGCTTTTCCTTCGGAACGGGTGATGGACTTCGGCTGTACTAAAGAAACCTTGGCATAAATACCTAGCATGCTCTTTAATCCAGACACGATTTCTTTCTCCTTCTTTTCGATAACGCCGACCTGATCAGAGAACATTTCCGGAGTCATTTCAACCTTAACTTCCAAAGTATCACTGTTATTTACACGATCTACGATTAACTGATAGTTCGATGGCATACCATGCTTAATCAATACTTCTTCTACCTGAGATGGGTAAACGTTTACACCTTTGATGATGAGCATATCATCAGAACGTCCCATGAGACGATGGATTCTTGCATGCGTACGTCCACACTTACAACGTTCATGAGTAATATATGTAATATCCTTTGTACGATAACGAATCAAAGGAAATGCTTCTTTTGCAAAACTGGTAAATACTAATTCACCTATTTCACCATCTGGTAAAGGTTCAAATGTATCAGGGTCTACGATTTCAGGAATTACTACATCTTCACAGATATGCATTCCATCCTGTTCCTGACATTCGAATGCTACACCAGGACCTTCGATTTCTGTTAAACCATAAATATCATATGCTTTAATTCCTAATTTATTCTGAATATCATGTCTCATTTCTTCAGACCATGCTTCAGCACCAAAGATACCTGCTTTTAATTTAATCTGATCCTGAATTCCTCTTTCGTGAATGGATTCAGCAAGGTAAGCTGCATAAGATGGTGTACAGCAAAGAATAGTGGATTCCATATCCATCATAAACTGTAACTGTCTGTCGGTATTACCGGAAGACATTGGCACGGTAAGGCATCCAACCTTATGAGAACCATCATGAAGTCCGGAACCACCGGTAAATAATCCATAGCCGTATGCAATGTGACAAACATCCTCGTCACTTCCGCCTGCGGCAACAATGGCACGGGCACATCCGTTACTCCAATTATCTAAATCTTTTTGTGTATAAAAATCAACCACTCTCTTTCCTGTAGTACCTGAGGTGGAATGAATTCGTACACATTCCTTGAGAGGAACTGCTAATAATCCGTATGGATAAGCATCTCTCAAATCATCCTTGGTTAAAAATGGAAGTTTCGCAATATCCTTTAACGTCTGAATATCATCTGGAGTAACTCCGAGCGCCTCCATTTTCTCTCTGTAAAAAGGTACGTTTTCATATACGCGTTTTACAACATCCTTTAAGCCATCTAACTGATTCTGTTCAATAGATTCACGCGAAGCAGTTTCGATGTCTTCTTGAAAATACTTTCCCATTTTTTCAATCCTTTCTTTTGTTTTAGAATTTGTATTGTGAATGTTCTATTCCGCACAATACAATAGTAAATCTATTTTACACCACTTATTACTTTAAAGCAATGAAGTTTTGCACAGAAGAGGACAATCCTAAAATGCTGTAGAAGGTGATGAACCCTACATTTTAAAATTGACGTAATTTTGCAGGAAAATTGAGGGAAAAAAGCGGAAGGTGGAATATATTAATAAAAGAATTTTTACGGAAAATTACGATATGGTAAAAGTGCACAAAAATACAAGAAGATATTACACCTTCTTCCAAAAGGAGAAACAAATCATATGGGAAAGTGTCGAAAAAAGCATTGAACGGTTTTTTACATTGAGCCGTTTTTTTCTACTATTTATAATAAATTTGGGCAAAACGGATAAAAAAGAGGAGCTAGGAAAACCATGAGAAAATTTGTGAAAAAGGAAGATGGTGCAGTTCTGGTAGTAGTTGCGATTCTGTTCACAATCATGATCGCCATAATGGGAATGGTTATCGATTTCGGAC
>JAEFAB010000069.1 GCA_016292095.1 Eubacterium sp.
ATTTGGCAGATTTGAAACAGCCAGAGGGGACAGAAAAGTCTCTGTGGAAATCAAATCCGTAAATCATAGATATTTGGAATTAGGAATTAAACTTCCTAAAAAATTGAACTTTTTGGAAAGTAAAGTTCGAAATGAAATCAAGAAATTTATTGAACGCGGAAAAGTTGATGTCTTTATCACTTATGAGAACTTAGGTGAAGGAAGCGAATGCGTTCGATATAATCATGTTTTGGCAAAAGAATACTTTGATGCATATTCTAAAATCAGTGAAGAGCTGGGCGTGGAAAATGACGTAAAGGCTAGTTATATTATGAGAAGTCAGGATGTGATTACCATTGAAACCGCAGATGATGATGAAGAAATCATTGAAGCAATGGTTCTGGAAACTGTTGCCGGTGCGGCAGAAAAACTGGTTGCTACACGTAGTGAAGAAGGCCGGCGTCTGAAGGAAGACTTGTTGGACAAATTAGATGTGATGTTCAATCATGTGAAGTTTGTTGAAAGCAAATCTCCGGAAATTGTTTCTGAATATCGGGAAAAAATTACTGAAAAAATACAGTTGTTACTGGAAGATAATCAAATCGATGAAAGCCGTATTGCACAGGAAGTGGTTATGTATGCGGATAAGATTTGCGTTGATGAGGAAATTGTTCGCTTATACAGTCATATCAGCGGTATGAAGGAAGCTCTGGAAAAGGGTGGCGTCATCGGAAGAAGACTGGACTTCATTGCGCAGGAAATGAACCGGGAAGCGAATACGACACTTTCCAAAACAACCAATGAGGAAATTGCCGATGTAGCGATTGAAATTAAGACTGCCATTGAAAAAGTCAGAGAGCAGATTCAGAATATTGAATAAAGTTTTTCAGGAGGAAAAGATGAAAAGAGGAAAACTTTTAGTTATTTCCGGATTTTCCGGAGTAGGAAAGGGAACAACTGTCAGAAAGATGGTTGAAGAATACGAAAAGTATAAGCTGTCCGTTTCAGCAACTACCAGAGCTCCAAGAGAGGGAGAAGTTCACGGAGAGCATTATTTCTTTGTGACCAAGGAACAGTTTGAACAGATGATTGTCGACAAGGAATTGCTGGAATATGCGGAATTTGTTGGAAACTATTATGGTACACCAAAATCCTATGTGGAAGAAAATTTGGAAAAAGGGAACCATGTCATTCTGGAAATTGAATGTCAGGGAGCAGAAATTGTAAAGAAATTGGTTCCGGAAGCGATTCTCGTATTTATCCTGCCACCTTCAGCAGAAGAGCTGAAAAACCGTCTGGTAGGAAGACAGTCCGAAGCACCGGAAGTGATTCAGAAACGATTGCTGAGAGCTGTTGAGGAAACAGAATACCTGAAAAATTATGAGTACTTTGTTATTAATGACCTTGTGGAAAACTGCATGGTAAATATTGATAAAATCATTGAAAATGACCATCCGCTTCTTGCTACAGAGGAGCAGATTGAAAACATTGTAACAGATATTAAGAAATTTGAGAAAGGAGAATAGATATGTTACATCCATCTTATTCAGATTTAATGAAAGTAGTAAACAGTGAGGTTGAAGAAGGAGAACAGCCGGTAGTACAGAGTAGATACTCTATCGTTATGGCTACTTCTAAGAGAGCAAGACAGTTAATCGGTGGGGAAGACGCTTTAATCGATGAAGTAGAAGGCAGAAAGCCATTATCCATCGCAATTGATGAACTTTACAATTCAAAGTTCACAATCGTTGGGGATGATGAAGAATAGGTTCAAATAAATGAAAATTTTATTTATTTCGTTAGGCTGTGATAAAAATCTGGTTGATTCCGAGCATATGACCGGGCTGTTGCAAAAAGCCGGTTATGAATTTACCAATGATGAAACAGAAGCTGATATTATTATCATTAACAGTTGCTGTTTTATTAATGATGCCAAGGAAGAAAGTATTGAAACCATTTTTGAAATGGCAAAGTACAAGGAAGAAGGTTCCTGCAAGGCTTTGGTTCTGGCAGGATGTCTTGCACAGAGATACATTGATGAAATTGAGGAAGAAATTCCGGAGATTGATATCTGTATCGGTACGACGGCAATTGATAAAGTGGTGGAAGCCATTGATGAATTTCTTCAGGAAAAGCATTTCATTAAGGAATTGGAAGATATTGATTTCCTTGCAGGGGCAGATGCACCGAGAAGTATGTCGGGAATCAGCAGTTATGCCTATTTAAAAATTGCAGAAGGCTGTGATAAGCATTGCAGTTATTGTATTATTCCGAAGGTTCGCGGAAATTATCGAAGCGTACCAATGGAAAATTTGATTGCGGAAGCAAAAGAATTAGCTCAAAAGGGTGTGAAGGAACTGGTCCTTGTGGCGCAGGAAACAACCATGTACGGAAAAGATCTGTACGGTGAGAAATCCCTTCACAAATTATTGAAAGAACTGGTAAAAATTCCGGAGATTTATTGGATCCGGATTTTGTACTGTTATCCGGAAGAGATTTATGACGAACTGATTGATACTATGGCAGAAGAACCTAAAATCTGTCATTATCTGGACATTCCGATTCAGCATGCCCACGACCATATTTTAAGAAGAATGGGCAGACGGACATCCAATGAGCAGTTACGTTCCATTATTGAAAAACTTCGGGCGAAAATGCCTGATATTGTACTTCGTACAACATTTATTACCGGCTTCCCGGGAGAAACTCAGGAAGAACATGAAACGGTAATGGAATTTATCGATGAAATGGAATTTGATAGATTGGGCGTCTTTACATACTCTCCGGAAGAAAATACACCGGCTGCTCAAATGGATCATCAGATTGATGAGGCGGTGAAAGAAGAACGTCGCAACGAGATTATGGAACTCCAGCAGGAGATTGTTTTCGACAAAATGGATTCGATGATCGGAAAAGAGTTGTTGATGATGGTTGAAGGAAAAATCAGTGGCGAGAATGCTTATATCGGCCGAACCTATATGGATACGCCGGGAGTAGACAGTAACATTTTTGTGATTACAGATGCCGAACTGATGACCGGAGATTTTGTAAAAGTCAAAGTAACAGGAACCAACGAGTATGATCTGATTGGCGAACCTGTTTAATGGAGGAACTATGAATTTACCAAATCAATTAACGATATTTCGCGTGTGTTGTGTTCCGTTTTTTGTATTATTTATGTTACTGAACACAATTCCGTACAACAATTATATAGCGGTGGCAATATTTATCATTGCCAGTATTACCGATTTTTTTGATGGCAGAATTGCCAGAAAACAAGGTCTGATTACTAATTTTGGAAAGTTTATGGATCCTTTAGCTGACAAACTGCTGGTTTGTGCCGCGTTGATTTGTATGGCAGGAACCATGATTCCAAAGTGGGTTGTCATTATTATTATTTCAAGAGAACTGTTTATCAGTGGTTTTCGAGCCATTGCTGCAGACCAGAACGTTGTTCTGGCAGCAAGTATGTGGGGAAAAGTAAAGACGACAGTACAGATGATTATGATTATCGTATTACTTGTCAATCTCCCATGGAAGTTTTTTGAAATTGTGGGAATAATTTTAATTTATGCGTCTATGGCATTGGCAATCATTTCGATGATTGACTATGTAGTTAAAAATATTCAAGTGTTGAAAAAGTAGATGGTGAAAGAGGAGGAAATTGCAATGTCTTACAAAGAACTGAGCAAGGAAGAACTGCAAAGCACATTAGAGGCTTTGAAAGAAAAGTACAATGAAATCTGTAAAATGAATGTAAATCTGGATATGTCCAGAGGAAAGCCGGGAGAAGATCAGTTAGACCTTTCCATGGGTCTTTTAGATGTATTCCATGGTGCTTCTGACTTAAAGTCCGAAACAGGATTAGATTGCAGAAATTATGGATTATTAGATGGTTTGCCGGAAGGAAAAAGAATGATGGCAGAAATTATGGGTGTAGACCCTGCTAATGTAATCATTTACGGTAATTCCAGCTTAAATATTATGTATGACACAGTTTGCAGATCTTATGCAGAAGGTGTAAACGGTTCTACACCATGGTGTAAACTGGATAAGATTAAGTGGTTATGTCCTGTTCCGGGATATGACAGACACTTCGCTGTAACAGAACATTTCGGAATCGAAATGATTAATATTCCGCTTTATGAAGACGGTCCTGATATGGATATGGTTGAAAAGCTTGTTTCTGAAGATGCATCCATCAAAGGTATGTGGTGTATTCCTAAGTATTCCAACCCATCAGGTGCGGTTTACTCTGACGAAGTTGTTAAGAGACTTGCAGCATTAAAGCCTGCAGCGGAAGATTTCAGAATTTACTGGGACAATGCTTACGTTGTTCACCATTTATATGAAGATAATCAGGCAGAAATCTTAAACATTTTGGAAGAATGTGAAAAAGCAGGAAATCCAAACATGGTTTATGAATTTGCTTCTACATCAAAAGTTACTTTCCCTGGTGTTGGTGTCGCTGCCATGGCAACATCTGAAGAAAACCTGAAATTTGTAAAGGCACAGATGACAGTTCAGACAATTGGTCATGACAAATTAAATCAGTTAAGACATTATCGTTATTTCAAAAATTTAGATGGTGTAAAAGCTCACATGATGAAACATGCAGCTTTATTGAGACCAAAATTCCAGGCTGTATTGGATAAGTTTGATGCAGAACTTGCAGATGCTGATATTGCTACATGGACTCGTCCAACCGGAGGATATTTTATTTCCTTAAACGTAATGGACGGATGTGCTAAGAAAGTTGTTCAGATGTGTAAGGATGCAGGAATGGTTCTTACCGGTGCAGGAGCTACTTTCCCATACGGAAAGGATCCTAAAGATTCTAACATTCGTATCGCACCATCATTCCCTACACCGGCTGAGTTGGAAAAGGCCAGTGAAATCCTTGTGGTATGTATCAAGATTGCTACAATCGAAAAAATGCTTAGTGAATAATTTGGAAGATACATCTTATGATGAAATCTTTTGTGTAAAAGGACGCCTGAGGGCGTCCTTTTTGCATTTTTAGGATGCTCAAGAAAAAGGACTGTCCGAAATAAGGGACATCTCTTTTTGGTATACTTTAGGAAAGTGATTTTTGCGATACAAATCCCTTGAAATCACTATTGAATTATAGTAACATATTATATGTGTGATTTATGAGCGGTGAGTGTTGACAAGAAGGTAAAAATATATTATCATATGCATATACGAACATAAGTTCGATAAGCGAGAAAGGAATATTATGATGAATAAAGAAGATAAGTTAAAAGCATTAGATGCAGCGATTGCTCAGATTGAAAGACAGCACGGAAAAGGCTCTGTTATGAAGTTAGGAGACTCCGGAACAAAGATGAACGTTGAGACGATTCCTACCGGATCCTTGAGCTTGGATTTAGCGTTAGGACTTGGTGGTATTCCAAAAGGAAGAGTTGTGGAAATATACGGACCGGAATCCAGTGGTAAAACTACTGTAGCGCTTCATATGATTGCGGAAGTACAGAAAAGAGGCGGAGTGGCAGGTTTCATTGATGCGGAACATGCATTGGACCCGGTTTATGCCAGAGCGATTGGTGTAGATATTGATAACTTATATATTTCACAGCCGGATTATGGTGAACAGGCATTGGAAATTACAGAAACAATGGTTCGTTCCGGTGCGGTTGATATTATTGTAGTAGACTCAGTTGCTGCGTTGGTTCCTAAAGCTGAAATTGATGGCGATATGGGAGACTCTCATATGGGACAGCATGCCAGACTGATGTCTCAGGCTCTGCGTAAATTAACAGGTATTATGAATAAAACAGGATGTACCGTAATCTTTATTAATCAGCTTCGAGAAAAGATTGGTGTGATGTTTGGAAATCCTGAAACCACTACAGGTGGTAGAGCATTAAAATTCTATGCCTCTGTTCGTCTGGATGTACGTCGTATCGAGACATTAAAGGTTGCCGGAGAAATGGTAGGAAACCGTGCCCGCGTTAAAGTTGTAAAAAATAAGATTGCCCCACCATTTAAAGAAGCAGAATTTGATATTACATTCGGTAAAGGAATTTCTAGAGAAGGAGATATCCTCGATCTGGCAGCTAACTGCGATGTTATTATGAAGAGTGGCGCCTGGTATGCTTACAATAACGAAAAAATTGGTCAGGGAAGAGAAAATGCGAAGAAGTATCTTTCTGAAAATCCAAAGATTATGGCAGAGATTGAAAATAAAGTGCGTGAACATTACGGACTTGGAGGAAGCGTTGATGTTGATTCCATTCCGGACGCTAAGCCAAATGCAGATGAGGACATTGCTCCGGTAGAATAATATGATAGAAGTAATTGAGGTTTTGCCGTATAAAAATCGATATAAGGTCTGTTTTTCGAACCATACAGAGGTCTTGATGAGTTTCAAGGAACTGAAAAAGAATCACTGTGAACAGGGAAATCTGTTGGATGAGGAACAGTGGAAAAATTTGATAGCCCATCTGATTTCCCGTGGAAGAGAACGAGCGTTATATCTTTTAGACCGTGCAGAATGTACTGAAAAACAAATCAGAGATAAATTGGTAGCCGGATTTTATCCGGCTATCGTAATAGATGCAGTAATTGCATATTTAAAGGAATATAACATGATTAACGATTTTCGTTATGCATGTCATTATATTGACTTTAAAAGAACTAAAAAGAGTAAACGTCAAATCCAGCAGGATTTGTTTATGAAGGGGATTTCTAAGGATACAATCCAACAGGCTTTTGAGGAAACAGAATTTACAAATGATGATTCGATTTATAAAATTCTTGAGAAAAGGATTGGTCGTTATGATTTGGAAGATTTCAATGACAGACGAAAATTGTACCAATATCTTTTAGGAAAAGGCTATTCATACAGTGAAGTGGAACAGGCGATTAGAACCATAGAAAAAGGCGAATAATTCTGTTTTGTGGAAAGGATATTTTCTACAAGATATGTGATTTTAAGATGTCGAAAGATACTAGATATTGTCGTAAGTTATCCGGTTAGATTACTTGACATAACTATGCCTTTCAAGTAAAATATAAATGTTGTATTGTACAATGAAAACTAAATAAGGAGGTGCTCCTGTGATAAGTTTGACACATGCTATACTTATATGCGTTGGAGTTTCCGTCCTTGTCGCAGTAATCAGTGTTTTGGTTGCTCTTAAAATCAGCAAAGGATCTGATGCAAAGAAGATTGGTTCTGCTGAAACCAGAGCAAGAGACATTATTGATGAAGCTATTAAGACAGCTGAATCAAAGAAGAAAGAAGCTCTTTTGGAAGCTAAGGAAGAAAACCTTAAGACAAAGAATGAGTTAGACAAGGAAATTAAGGAACGTAGAGCAGAAGTTCAACGCTATGAGAAACGAGTGCTTAACAAGGAAGAAGCAATTGACCGTAAGGCAGATGCCCTTGATAAGAAAGAAAACAGCATTAAAGCAAAAGAAGAAGCTTTAGCTGAGACTCAGGAAAAAGTAAACAAGTTAAGCGAACAACGACTACAGGAATTAGAAAGAATCTCTGGATTAACCTCCGAACAAGCAAAAGAATATTTATTAAAAACAGTTGAAGATGAAATGAAAATTGAAACTGCGAAGTTGGTAAAGGAATTGGAAGTTCGTGCACGCGAAGAAGCTGATAAAAAGGCTAAAGAAGTGATTGTGAATTCTATTCAGAAGTGTGCTACTGACCATGTTTCTGAATCAACAATTTCAGTAGTTTCGCTCCCTAATGATGAAATGAAAGGTAGAATTATCGGTAGAGAGGGTAGAAATATCAGAACTCTTGAATCATTAACCGGTGTTGACTTGATTATTGATGATACTCCGGAAGCGGTAGTTTTATCTGGTTTTGATCCGATACGTAGAGAAGTGGCAAGAATTGCTTTGGAAAAACTGATTGTTGACGGACGTATTCAGCCAACCAGAATTGAAGAAATGGTTAATAAGGCGAAGAAGGAAGTTGAACAGACAATTCGTGAAGAAGGTGAATCTGCTACATTAGATGTCGGTGTACATGGAATACATCCGGAACTTGTTCGATTACTCGGAAAGATGAAGTTCAGAACAAGTTATGGACAGAATGCATTAAAGCATTCTATCGAAGTTGCACATTTATCAGGTTTGATGGCTGCAGAGCTTGGACTTGATGTTAGAATTGCAAAACGTGCCGGTCTTTTACATGATATTGGTAAAGCGGTCGACCATGAAATGGAAGGTACGCATATCCAGTTAGGTGTTGACCTTTGTAGAAAATATAAAGAGTCAGCTACTGTAATTAATGCGGTCGAAGCACATCATGGTGATGTGGAACCGGAATCATTGATTGCATGTATTGTACAGGCTGCAGATGCGATTTCTGCTGCAAGACCGGGTGCAAGACGTGAAACATTAGAAACATATACAAACAGATTAAAACAGTTAGAAGACATTACAAATTCATTTGAGGGAGTGGATAAATCTTTTGCTATTCAAGCGGGTAGAGAGATTCGAGTTATGGTTGTACCGGAAAAGGTTAGCGATGCCGATATGGTATTGATGGCCAGAGAAATTTCTAAGCAGATTGAAGCTGAATTGGAATATCCGGGACAGATCAAAGTTAACGTTGTAAGAGAATCAAGAGCGATAGATTACGCAAAATAGAATCTATGTTTTTAAGGGAAATACATTTGTATTTCCCTTTTCTTATGCTATAATAGTGCAAGCAATAAAATATTTGAGGAGGGTATTATGGCTAAGATTGGATTTATTGGAATGGGTAATATGGGCTATGCAATTGCAAAAGGCCTGGTAAATAAAAATGAAGGTGAAATTGTATTTCATGATCAGTCAGTAGAAAGAATGGAAAGTGTTGCGAAGGAATTAAATATTACATCTGTAAAAACAAACGGTGAAGTTTTGGCCGGTGCAAAATATGTTGTGTTGGCAATTAAACCACAAATGTTAGACACAGTTCTTTCAGAAATCGTTGGGGATGTTCAGGAGGAACATGTTTTTATTTCTCTTTGTCCGGGAATTACCATTGATTATTTGTCTGAAAGATTAAACACAAAGAAGATTGTACGTACGATGCCAAATACACCTGCATTGGTTGGTGAAGGAATGACAGGAGTATCTTATAAAGAAGGAAGCCTTGGAGCAGAGGAAGAACAGGTTGTGGAAGCAATCTTCACTGCTATCGGTAAAATGGGTGTTGTCGATGAAAAGTATATGAATGCTGTTGTATGTGCCAGCGGAAGTTCTCCGGCATATGTGTTTATGTTTATGGAAGCCTTGGCAGACAGTGTTGTAAAATATGGAATGACTCGAAAAGATGCTTATAAATTTGTGGCTCAGACAGTTCTTGGTTCGGCAAAATTAATGCTTGAAACAGAAAAGCATCCGGGTGAGTTAAAAGATATGGTTTGTTCTCCGGCAGGAACAACAATCGCTGCTGTAGAAGCTTTGGAAAAAGCTGGATTAAGAAGTTCTTTATTTGATGCAACAACTGCATGTTATGAAAAAACAGCAGGAATGAAATAGTTTTGAGAGGTAAAACCATGGAAGCGTTTAAGAGAATTAATCGTAGAAAAGTATATGAAGGTGCCATTATTGATTTTTGTAAAGATGACATCATTACACCAAAAGGAAAACAGGTGGAATGGGACTATTTAGAGCATAAAGGTGCCGCAGCAATTCTTCCGGTAATGGATGATGGGAAAATTCTTCTTGTGCGTCAGTGGAGAAATGCGATTGATCGATTTTCTTTGGAAATACCGGCTGGTGGAAAAGATGGAATCGGGGAAGAAACCAAAACTTGTGCAGCAAGAGAGTTGGAAGAAGAAACCGGTTATCGTTCAGATGATATTGAGTTTTTACAGACCATTGTACCGGCGATTGCATATTCCGGGGAACTGATTGATATCTATGTTGCAAAAAATCTGATTAAAACAGAACAGTCCTTAGATCCAGATGAAGAAATTGAATTGGAAATTTATTCGGTAGAAGAGTTGCTTGAGATGATTTTTAGAAATGAAATCAATGATTCAAAGACTGTGGCAGCAATCTTAACGTACTACAATAAATATTGTCATAAATAGAAAATCTCAACGTAAAATTAACTAAGTTCAGGTTGGGACAACAGTTTATGAAAATTGGTTTTCTGAGAGTAAATTATAAAATCTGTATCTTTCTTTTGGGAATGGTTACCGCGGTAATTGTTTTCAGAGGAATGGATATGGATTTTTCTTTTTATCGCGTTTCCTATAAGATGGAGAGTTTCCCGGTTCTGTTTTGGTTTTATTTCTTTCAGGATATCAAAGTCTGGCTTTTGTTTTTTCTGCTGAGTCGTTTGAAATATAAAGAGTTCATATGGTGTATGATGATCTTCTATGTTGGATTTCTGTGTAGTGGAATTGTTCTTGTGAGTTTTATGTGGAAATGCACCAATTTATGGAGTCGTTTATTTTTTTGTGCAGGACTTTTTCTTTATTCCAAAATTCTGTTTGGTGATAAAAAACGTTTTAATAAAGTGATTGGCGGTGGGGTGCTTTTTTTGACAGGTGTTATTATTCAAGTTTTTCTAAAAATTCTATTTTGAATTTTTACAATATATGGTGGGACTAAAATGCTTCAAACATAGATGTTGTAGAATTGTTATGTAACCTGCTTTTTGAGAGGTAAATATGAGGAAAAATGTGTTTGATTTTCTGAAAAAAGCCCGATATAATAAACATTACAGGTCTAAAAACAGGACTAGTGAGCGAGGAAAAAATGCAAAATTATATTGAAGAATTCATAGTACAAATTCATAAGGAAAAGAATACTTCAAGCAATACAGAGATTTCTTATCAAAGAGATTTGAATAAGTTTTATGAACACCTGAATCGTTTGGATTTAGATGATATTTCCGCAGTGGACCAGGAGGTCCTTTTAGATTATATTGATTCATTAAAACAGATTGGAAGAGCACCTTCTACCATTTCCAGAAATATTGCTTCATTGAAAGCGTATTTCAATTTTTTGTGGAAAAACGGATATTGTGAAACGAATCCTGCGGTTGGAATTAAAGCTCCGAAGATTGAGAAAAAAGTTCCGGAAATATTAACGATTAAAGAGATTGATGCATTGCTTAAACAACCGGCCCAGAAGACGCCAAAGGAATTACGTGATAAATCAATGCTGGAACTACTTTATGCCACAGGTATGAGAGTGACCGAATTGATTACACTAAAGGTAGATGACATTAATATTAAATTAGAATATATTATTTGTCGGGATCGTAAAAAAGAACGGTTTATTCCTTTTGGCAGCGAAGCTAAAAATGCTTTGGTAGATTATCTGGAAAACGGACGAGATGTATTAATTGGAGAAAATTCCGATTCGGATATTTTATTCCCGAATTGCTCCGGTGAAGTAATGAGCAGACAGGGATTTTGGAAGCTGATTAAAGCTTATGGGAAGAAAGCTGGTATTCGTTCGGAAATTACACCGCATACCCTTCGTCATTCTTTTGCGGCACATCTGGTTGAAAATGGTGCGGATTTACGTGCTGTTCAGGAAATGCTTGGACATTCGGATATTTCCACCACACAGATTTATATGGCTGCCGGAAACAGAAGAGTGCGAGAAGTATACGCAAAAGCGCATCCTAAGGCATAAAAAAAGAACTATCCACAGAAGTGATAGTTCTTTTTTTGTATTTATACCTGTTCGGCAATGGTATATAATAATTTTTCAGTATCTTCCCAACCGATACATGGGTCAGTGATTGATTTACCGTAGCAGTGTTCATCAACTTTCTGACTTCCGCCAACGATATAACTTTCAATCATCAATCCTTTTACAAATTTCTTTAATTCTTCAGAGTTCTTTCTGTTATGCATTATTTCTTTTGCAATACGAATCTGTTCCATATATTTCTTGTTTGAGTTGGAGTGATTACAGTCAATTACCACAGCTGGATTTGCAAATCCTTTCTTAAGATAAAGGTCATATAAATTAACCATATCTTCGTAGTGGTAGTTTGGAATACACTGTCCATACTGATTTACGGCACCTCTTAAAATAGCATGAGCTAAATCATTGCCTTCAGTCTGAACTTCCCATCCACGATATAAGAATGAGTGTGCTGACTGTGCAGCTTCAATGGAATTCATCATAATAGATAAGTCTCCACTGGTTGGATTTTTCATTCCTACTGGAATTTCTAAACCGCTGGCTGTTAAACGATGCTGCTGGTTTTCAACGGAACGTGCTCCGATAGCAACATAAGATAAACAATCTGAAAAATATCTGGTGTTTTCAGGGTAAAGCATTTCATCTGCAAGAGGGAACCCTGTTTCTTCCATAATTTTCAGGAACATCTGACGGATTGTAATTAATCCCTGAAGTAAATCAGGTTTCTTTTCCGGATCCGGCTGATGTAACATTCCTTTATATCCTTTTCCGGTAGTTCTTGGCTTGTTTGTATAGACTCTAGGAACAATAAAGAGTTTATCTTTTACCTGTTCCTGCACCTTAGCCAATCGACCAACATAATCTTCAACAGCTTCCTGATTATCTGCTGAACATGGTCCGATAATGACTGCAAATTTATCGCTTTCTCCTGTAAAAATTTTACGAAGTTCTTCGTCGTTTTCTTTTTTCTTCTGAGCAACTGCCTCCGGAACCGGATACATTGTTTTGATTTCCAAAGGAGTTGGCAGTTTTCTGAAAAATGTACTTCCCATAAGATTCCTCCAAAAAAATAGTACCTATAAAACATAAGTCTCAATAAGTATAGCATAATTCACTGAATAATCAACTAAAATGATTTCTATGTCCATGATAGAAAAAATATTTGAAAAGAATACAAATAGTAGTATAATACACTCTGTTAAACAATAATAAAATATAAGGATTTCAGAAAATGAAAGAGAAGATAGAAGAATATAAAAAGAAGATTAAAGAATTTTGGAATGAAGCATATAACAAGAAGATTTTGTACTTTTATTTCTTTATGGCAATTTTAGTTACATTTCTGATTGAATTGTTTGCGGGAATCAATGCGACGGACTATTCCAACATGCAGGGAGTCTTTTTCCTGATTGGTTCGCCGTACATCTTTTTGTGTAATGCGCTGATAGTGTTGTTTACCTTATCCATTACCTTGATGATTCGAAGAAGACTGTTTGGGATATTCTTTGTTTCAGCATTGTGGATGTTTTTCGGAATTACAAATGCTATCCTGGTAGGAATTCGTGTAACGCCATTTATCCGTTCGGATATGACCATGATTGACAGCGCATTGAAGATTGTAGATAAATACTTAAGTGTATGGCAGATTGTTGCAATTATTTTGGGAGTGATTCTGGGAATTGTTCTTTTGGTAATTGCATTCATTAAGGCACCGAAAATTGACCATAAAGTCAGTGTGGGAAGAGATATTATTACTATTCTGATTATTGGAGTGTTGTGTATCGGAAGTATTCAGTTGGGACGTGCGTCAAATCTTATTACAAAGAAATTTGATAATTTGAGGAAGTGCTATTTTAATTATGGATTTGTTTACTGCTTTACCAACAGTATTTTCAATATGGGTGTTGACAAGCCGGAGAACTATAATGAATTGCTCGTAAAGGATATCTCTAAGAGAAATCAGGATGAAGTAGAAGAAGAAAAAGTCAAGGACAAGCCAAATATTATTTTTGTCCAGTTAGAATCCTTCTTTGAAGTCAATGATTTAAAGAATGTTCAGTTCTCTGAAAATCCAATCCCAAATTTTGAACAGTTAATGAAAGATTATCCGAGTGGATATTTAACGGTTCCCGTAATTGGTGCAGGAACTGTAAATACGGAATTTGAAGTGGAAACCGGAATGAGTTTGGAAAACTTTGGCTCCGGGGAGATTCCATATAACACTTATTTGCAGGATTACGCCCTGGAAAGCATTTGCTACAATATTAAACCATATGGCTATAAGTGTCATGCAATTCATAATAATGATGCTACATTCTACAGTCGTTATAAAGTATTTTCGCATTTGGGATATGATACATTTGATTCTTTGGAAACAATGAACATTCAGGATGCGGATGCCTATAATCCAAAGAATTGGTTGAAGGACCGTTATCTGACTGATGAAATTATGAAGAGTCTGAAATCTACCAAAGAGCAGGACTTTATTTATACCATTACTGTGCAGTCTCATGGAAAATATGATCCGGAAGAATATGAATCAAAGATAAAAGTGCAGGGAATTGAAGATGAAGCATTAACAGCTTCCTATGAATATTTTGCGGATCAGCTTTCGGAAGTAGATACATTTGTAAAAGATTTGACAGACCGGTTAAGTGAATCGAAAGAACATACCATTGTTGTATTTTACGGAGATCATTTACCAACCTTGGATATTACGGAAGAAGACCTGGAAAATGAAAACCTGTTCCAGACGCCTTATGTCATCTGGAGCAATTACAAAAATGATTACTTTAAGAATCGTGACTTGTACACCTTCCAGTTGGAATCTGTGATTTTGAAAGCATTACATATTACGGATGGACGAATCAATCTGTGCCATCAGGCAAATTTGGATAAAGACTATGCTGATTATAAAGACGAACTCCATGTTCTGACTTACGATTTGACAGATGGTGACCATTATGCAGATGGAGAGGAAGTAGCCTATAAAGAGACCAAGTTACAAATGGGCGTTTATCCGATTAAGATTACCAATATCAATGTAGCTTCCGATGATGATTCTGGAATCTACATATACGGCAAAAACTTTACGACATCCTGCAGAGTTTATGTCAATGATTCTATCGTTGATACAGAATATATTGATAACAGTACCTTGTTTGCTGATGTGAGTGAATTGGCAGATGGAGATGTGGTTTCCGTTCATTTAGTTGATTCGAAAGATTTGGAATTCTTTGAAGTGGACAATATGGAATATCACAAAGATGCTATGGATTCCGGTCGTCAGGGAGAAGAAACAACAAAAGCAAAAAAAGAGAAAAAAGCGAAGAAGAAAAAGAAAAAGAAGAAATAATAAAATTGCATAATTTTAAAGAAACTCCATTACAATATATAAATGTAAATGGAGTTTTTTTATGAAAAAATTCATTGGGATTTGTCTGGTAATGATTTTATGTTTTCCGGTGACTGTTTTTGCAAAAGAGGAACAAGGAAAGATCCAATCTGAATACTATGTGTTAATGGAAGCAGATTCCGGAAAGGTGTTGTTGTCGAAGAATGAAGAGGCGGTGCGGAGTCCTGCCAGTATCACAAAGATTATGACTGTGTTGTTGATTTTTGAAAACTTAGAACAAAAGAAGCTTTCCCTGACAGATATGGTTGTAACAAGTGCTCATGCCAAAAGCATGGGTGGTTCCCAGGTGTTTCTGGAAGAAGGAGAGGAACAGTCTGTAGAGACTTTGCTGAAGTGTATTTTGATTGCCTCCGGCAATGATGCTTCCGTTGCCATGGCAGAGCGAATTGGCGGGACGGAAGAAAATTTTGTGAGGATGATGAATGAGAAAGCAAAGACCTTGGGAATGAAACAGACGCACTTTGTGGACTGTTGCGGATTGACAGATTCCGACGAACATCATACCAGCGCAAAAGATGTGGCAACCGTTACCAGAGAATTGATTACAAAATATCCACAGGTTTTGGAGTATTCATCTATTTGGATGGAGACAATTGTCCATAAAACAAAACAGGGCGAAAAAGAGTTTGTACTTTCCAATACAAATAAGTTATTGAAGACAAGTGACTGTGTAAAAGGACTGAAAACCGGAAGTACCTCCAAAGCGAAATATTGTGTTTCCAATGTGGCACAGAAAAACGGCGTGACGTTGATTTCCGTTGTGATGGCTGCACCGGATTATAAAGCACGGTTTCATGATTCCTACCAACTCATTCAGTACGGTTTTTCCAAATGCAGACTGTATGGGGATGAAAAGACAAGAAAAGAGTATCCGATTAATGGCGGAGAAAAGAAGACAATTGTAGGGGAAAAACAACCGGCACACTATGTGGATACGGATGGGATTGATTTTGGCATGATTGAAAAGAAAGAATGTGTAAAGAAGGAGTTACAGGCACCGATACAGAAAGGGGATTTCCTTGGCGTGGTTGAATACCGTTATCAGGGAAAAACAATTTATAAAGCGAATCTTGTGGCAACAACATCTGTAGAACAGGCAGATTTCCTGTACAATATGAAAAAAACAGCGGAAAAACTTTTGCAGATTGCATAAGAACAACAGTACCCCTTGAAAAAAAGGCTTCTTTTATGTAAAATCGTAGAAGACTAAAGGGAAAAGAGATAGAGATGGAATTAGAAGTAAAATTGCAGGTCTTTGAAGGACCCTTGGATTTATTATTACACTTAATCGAAAAGAATAAAGTGGACATCTATGATATTCCGATTGTGGAAATTACAGAGCAGTATTTGGAATATGTGGAACAGATGCCAAAAGACGATTTGGATCTTGCCAGCGAGTTTCTGCTCATGGCAGCAACTCTCATTGATATTAAGAGTAAAATGCTTCTTCCAAAAGAAGTGGATGAAAACGGGGAAGAAATTGATCCGAGAGCTGAGTTGGTTGAGAAATTAATTGAATATAAAATGTATAAGTACGCTGCTGCGGAATTAAAAGACATGCAGCTTTACGCCGGTAAATCTCTTTACAAGGAGCCTACAGTGCCGAAAGAGGTACAGAAATATGAGCCTCCGGTGGATTTGGATAAACTGTTGGATGGAGTTTCTTTAAAACAGTTAAATGACATTTTCCAAATGGTTCTGAAACGTCAGGTGGATAAGATCGACCCGGTCCGCAGTAAATTCGGAAAGATTGAAATGGAAGAAGTCAGCCTGCCGGATAAGATTGATTTCGTTGTGAACACAGTGAAGAAGAAAAAGCGTTGCAGCTTTAAGCAGTTGCTGGAAGAACAACACACGAAGATGGAAGTCATTGTGTCTTTCCTGGCAATTCTTGAATTGATTAAGGTGGGACAGATTGAAGTCCGACAGGATAACATTTTTGATGATATCTATATTGATTCTAAGGAATAAAGAATAGATGAATGGAGAAACTATGGAACAGAATTATGAAGCACAGATTGAAGCAATCCTTTTTACGATGGGTGAGTCTGTGGAAATCAGTAAAATTGCAAAAGCGTTGGAAATTTCTAACGGTGAAGTAAAAAAAATCGTAAAGAAGATGCAGGAAGAGTTAAAGGATTCTTCCAGAGGCATTCGAATTATTGAATTGGAAGATGCCTATCAGATGTGTACCAAACCGGAAATGTATGAAGCATTGATTAAGGTTGCAAAGCAGCCAAAGAGACAGGTGTTGACTGATGTTATGATGGAAACACTTTCAATTATTGCTTATAAACAGCCGGTTACAAAAGCGGAAATTGAAAAAATCAGAGGAGTTAAATCTGATTTTGCTGTTAATAAATTGGTGGAATATGAATTGGTGGAAGAAATCGGCAGATTGGATACGCCGGGAAGACCATTGATTTTCGGAACCACGGAAGAATTCCTTCGCCGTTTCGGTGTGGAATCATCAGATACTCTTCCTGTGATTGATGCAGACATGATTGAAGAATTCAAACATCAGGCAGAAGAAGAGGTTACATTAAAATCAAACGATTAATAAAAATGAAATCAAGGGGTTTGTATGAAACAACGTTTGCTCATTTTTACCATGATTTTCTTTCTGGTTGGTGATTACGGTTGTAATTCTGTATCGGGAAAGGAAACAGAGAAGTTGTCTTTGGGCTGCGTCTCCGGCATTGTAATTGACGGGGAAACCGGTCGGGTACTTTATGAGAAAAACGGTTATGAAAAACGGGCGATGGCAAGCACCACGAAAATAATGACCTGTATCATTGCTTTGGAAAACTGCAATCCCAAAGAAGTGGTTACGGTTTCAAAAAATGCGGTTGGTATGCCGAAAGTCCGAATGGATATCAGGGCAGGGGAACAGTATCTGCTAAAAGATTTACTGTGTGCTTTGATGTTGGAGTCCTACAATGATGTTGCTGTTGCAGTGGCGGAACATGTGGGAGGCAGTGTCAAAGGATTTGGAAAGAAAATGAACAGGAAAGCGAAGGAACTGGGAATGTGTAACAGTCATTTTGTTACTCCGAACGGTCTGGATGCAAAAGGTCATTATTCAACTGCGTATGATATGGCGCTGCTGGGAGCTTACGCAATTAAAAATAAAACATTTCGTAAAATTATTCATACAAAGAATTTAACCATTCAGGAAAGAAAGTCCGGGAGGAGGATTTCGCTTTACAACCGAGATGCTTATTTGTCGATGGACCGGGATGCCATCGGAATTAAAACGGGATTCACCAATCAGGCAGGGTACTGTTTTGTAGGTGCCGTCAAAAGCAACGGGGCAACTTATGTATCCTGTGTTTTGGGAAGCGGTTGGCCGCCTGCCAGGAATCAAAAGTGGGTTGATACCAAAAGCCTGATGGCATATGGTAAGAAATGGTATCATCCGCAAAAGATAGTGTGTAAAAAGAAATTTCAAATTCCGATACAGAATGGAAAATTTACATCGCTGAATGCAATCAGTGAGGGGGCGTTTCGGGTTTTGAAACGAAAGGATGAGCGCCTTCGACATGAAACAAAATATTTTTATAATTTGCCAGTTAGAAAAAATCAAGTCATTGGATATACTAAAGTATATATCAATGACTTTTATTTTGGAAAAATGGAAATCCGCTCCTCGGTTCATGTTCCAATCTACAATTATGCCTATTGTTTCAGGCAAATATGGAAGATGTTTATATAATTAGTTTTTGCCTTGATATGTTTTACATCTGAATTTATCTGTGATATATTTATACCGAATTTGCTTAGACACAAAATATAGTGTTCTTTTGAGGTTAAGAGACAAAATGATGTTATTTTAGGAGGCTTTATGAAATTTACAAAAATGGAAGGCTGCGGAAACGATTATGTTTACGTGGACGGTTTCAAAAATAAGATTGAAGATCCAAATGGTTTAGCCGAAAAAATCAGTGACAGACATTTTGGCGTAGGTTCTGACGGGCTGATTGTAATCAATCCTTCAGACGTTGCAGACTTTAAGATGAGCATGTACAATGCAGACGGTTCCGAAGGGAAGATGTGTGGCAACGGCATTCGCTGTGTTGCCAAGTTCGTATATGACTACAAGATGACGGATAAAGAAGAAATTACGGTGGAAACATTGTCGGGAATCAAGACATTACAACTGACAGTAAAAGACGATGCGGTTCAGTCCGTTCGTGTTAACATGGGAAGTCCGATTTTGACACCGAAGGATATTCCGGTTGTATCTGATCAGGAAACCGTAGTTAACGAACCACTGACCATTCTTGGAAAAGAATACGGAATTACCTGTGTGTCTATGGGAAATCCTCATGCGGTTACTTTTGTTGAAAGTACGGATGATTTGGAAATCGAGAAAATCGGACCGGAGTTTGAAAAGAACCCAATCTTTCCGGACCGTGTGAATACAGAATTCATTCAGGTAATTGACCGGGATACCATTAAGATGCGTGTGTGGGAACGCGGTTCCGGCGAGACCCTTGCCTGTGGCACGGGAGCCTGCGCCAGTGTTGTTGCATGTGTACTTAATGGAAAAACAAACAATGTTGTTACAGTCAAATTACTGGGTGGAGATTTGTTAATTGAATACAAGGAAGAGGAAAATACTGTCTATATGACAGGACCTGCCAGAATTTCCTTTACAGGTGAATACGACTGGTAGGGGTGAACGCCGATTAATCTCGGCAGAATGGAGTATGTTATGAAATTAAAAGAATTACTTACCAAACTGGACTACAAGGTAGTTGCAGGAAGTGACGATATTGAAGTGAGCCATTTGCAGAATGATTCCCGCAAGGTGGAACAGGGAGATGTTTTTGTCTGCATTCAGGGTGCCGGTTTTGACGGACATCAATTTGTAAAAGATGTTTTTGAAAAAGGTGCTGTCGCTGTTGTGGTAATGGCAGAGGTGGATGCGCCGGAAGGAATGACTGTGATTCGCGTAGACAATACCCGTTATGCACTGGCTTGTATGTCCGCTGATTATTTCGGAAATCCCGCAGAAAAAATCACAACCATCGGAATTACAGGAACCAAGGGAAAGACAACCACTTCTTATATGGTACGTTCCGTTTTGGAAAGTATTGGCATTAAAACAGGATTAATCGGAACTATTGAAACCATTATCGGAGAACAGGTGACTCCGGCAAACAATACAACGCCGGAATCTTTTATTGTTCAGAAGACTTTTAAAGAAATGGTAGATGCCGGTTGTGAATGTGTGGTTATGGAAGTATCTTCTCAGGGACTTATGCAGGATCGTGTTTCAGGCTTTACATTTGACTATGGTATTTTTACCAATATTGAACCGGATCATATCGGCCCTAATGAGCATAAGGACTTTGACGATTATCTGAATTGCAAGAAGAAACTTCTTCAGCAATGCAAGCAGGGAATTGTTAATATGGATGCCGATTTTATTGATCAGGTGTTGGATGGACACACCTGCAGTCTGGAAACTTTTGGTGTAAACGGAGATTATGATTTTACAGCAAAAAATATTTCTCTGTTTGCTAAGCCGGGAAGTCTTTGCGTGTCCTATGATTTGTGCGGGAAATTGAACTTCCCGATTGAAATTCATGTTCCGGGAACCTTCAGTGTTTATAATTCTCTTTGTGCGATTGCAATTTGCAGCCACTTTACAGAGAATACGGAAAAAATGCAAAAGGCATTGGAAGATGTTCGCGTAAAGGGAAGAGTGGAAATCGTTCCGGTTTCAAAACGCTTTACCCTGATGATTGATTATGCGCACAATGCCATGAGTCTGGAAAGTTTGCTCATGAGCTTGAAGCAATACGAACCGAAGCGAATTGTGACCTTGTTTGGATGCGGCGGGAACCGTTCCAAGGACCGTCGTTATGAAATGGGAGAGGTTTCTTCTAAATTGTCAGATTTTACAATTGTAACTTCCGACAATCCAAGATTTGAAGAACCAATGGATATTATTAACGACATTCTGATTGGAGTACATAAGGCTGATGGTGCATATGTAACCATACCTGACAGAAAAGATGCAATCCGCTATGCGATTTTGAATGCACAGGATGGCGATGTAATTGTTCTTGCGGGAAAAGGTCATGAAGACTATCAGGAAATCAGAGGAGTCAAACATCCAATGGATGAGCGAGTGCTGATTTCTGAAATTATGGAAGAAGATGAAATAAAAGCAATCTTATAACAGTGAGTACAAAGAAAAGATTGATGAAAGAAGGATGAAAATATGTGTGGTATATGTGGATTTTTTGGAGAAACTGAGAATAGCAAAGCAGTACTGAAAACAATGATGGATAAAATTGCCCACAGAGGACCCGATGATGAAGGAATGTATGTGGATAAACAGGCTGCAATCGGCCATCGTCGTTTAAGTATTATTGATTTAAATCATGGTGCACAGCCAATGTACAATGAAAACGGCGATCTTGCCATTGTATTCAACGGCGAAATCTATAATCATCTGGAACTGCGAAAAGATTTAATTGCAAAGGGACATAAATTCTCCAATGATTCGGATACGGAATGTCTGATTCATGGATATGAAGAATATGGAAAAGACCTTTTAATGAAATTAAGAGGAATGTTTGCCTTTGTAATCTGGGATGCCAACAATAAGGAAATGTTTGGAGCAAGAGACCATTTTGGAATTAAACCGTTTTATTATACTCAGACTGAAAACCATCTGGTATTTGCCTCTGAAACAAAGGCGATTCTTGAATTCCCGGAAGTGAAGAAAGAAGTGAACGTGGAAGCTTTGGAACAGTACCTGAGTTTCCAGTATTCTGTTTTGCCGGAAACATTCTTTAAAGGAATATACAGACTTCCTGCAGGACATTATATGACATACAAAGACGGAAAACTCACCATTGAGCGTTATTTCGACCCAATCATGGAACCAAAGGAAAGCGGCGATTTGGAACAGACTGTTCGTGAAATCGAAGAAGTGGTTCATGATACGGTTGATGCACATATGATTGCCGATGTAGAAGTTGGTTCCCTGTTGTCCAGTGGAGTGGATTCCAGTTATGTGGTTTCCGAGTTCCCGGGAGAAAAAACTTTTACCGTGGGATTTTTGGACAAGGAAAGTAAATACAATGAAATTCGTTATGCGGAAGGATTGGTGGAGGAACTTCACAAAAAGAACTTCAGCAAAAATATTGACAGCGATGAATATTTTGATTCCATTGAAACTGTTATGTACTATATGGATGAGCCTTTGGCAGATCCATCATGTATTGCTTTGTACTTTGTAGACCAGTTGGCTGCAGAACAGATTAAGGTAGTTCTTTCCGGAGAAGGGGCAGACGAATTCTTTGGTGGATACAATATTTATCATGAACCGTTGTCTTTGAAAAAGTATCAGAAAATTCCAAAGAGTGTGCGTAAGGGATTTGCGGGAATTGCAAAGAAGATGCCGGACATTAAAGGAAGAGACTTTGTGATTCGCGGAAGTAAGACGGTAGAAGAACGTTTTATTGGGAATGCCAATATGTTCTCTGTAGAAGACCGTGAGAAACTGTTGAAAACTTCTTTGACTCATATTACACCACAGGAAATTGTTTCCACTACTTATGATAAGGTGAGTCACTTAAATGATATCGCAAAAATGCAGTATATTGATACAAACTTCTGGCTTCAGGGAGATATTCTCCTGAAAGCAGACAAAATGAGTATGGCTCATTGTCTGGAATCCAGAGTTCCGTTTTTGGATGTTCGCGTTTTTGAATATGCAAAAACATTGCCGATTGATTTCCGTTGCGATAAGGAAGCTACGAAGAAAGCATTTCGTATAGCTGCAAAACGTCATATTCCGGAAGCAACGGCAAATAAGAAAAAACTTGGCTTCCCGGTACCGATTCGTGTCTGGTTAAAAGAAGACAAGTATTACGATAAGGTTCTTTCCGTTTTAACCGGTGAAGCGGCAGAGAAATTCTTTAATACGGAAATTCTCGTAAAATTGATGGAAGAACATCGCCAGGGCAAGGCGGACAACAGCCGAAGAATTTGGACTGTTTATGTGTTCCTTGTATGGTATAAAGTATATTTCCAGGATGAAAACTTTGCTCCGATTAACAAAGATTGGATTGAAAAAAGAATTCATACTGTTTAATTGTAAATTTTTCTTGATATTTGACGTCAAAAGATATAATCTATATATGGCGAAAAATGGCAAAAGCCAAAATGCTCTAATGAAAAACATTCTCATTAGGGCTTAAAATAATGTAATGGAGGACTATTTTATGAGTACGACATCAAATGTTACAGCAAGAGAGAGAATTAATAATCTTCTTGATGATAACAGCTTTGTTGAAATCGGTGCCTGCGTAAAGGCAAGAAGCACAGATTTCGATCTTCAAAACGTTGATACACCTTCTGATGGTGTAATTACCGGATATGGTATTATCGACGGACAGTTAGTGTATGTTTACAGTCAGGATTCATCTGTTCTTGGTGGTTCTGTTGGTGAAATGCACGCAAAGAAAATTTTAAATATTTACAACATGGCGATGAAGACAGGTTCCCCTGTAATCGGTTTGATTGACAGTGCGGGATTGAGACTTCAGGAATCTGATGACGGATTAAATGCTTTCGGACGTATTTATCTGAAGCAGTCTATGGCTTCCGGTGTGATTCCGCAGATTTCCGCAATCTTCGGAACATGTGGTGGCGGATTAAGCGTTGTTGCAGGTCTTTCCGATTTCACTTTTATGGAAAAAGATAATGCACAGCTTTTTGTCAATGCACCGAATGCAATTGACGAAAACCGTAAAGAAGTTTGCGATACTGCATCTGCAGAATACCAGAGCAAAGAAGCTGGAAATGTAGATTTTATCGGTACAGAAGCGGAAATTTTAGCAGGAATTCGTGATTTGATTTCTATTTTACCGGCAGATAATGAATCCGGTGAAGTAATCGACATGGACATTGATGATGATTTGAATAGAGCAGTTGAAGGATTTGATGCTCAGATTGCAGATGCTGCACTTGCTATGAAGAATTTATCTGATGGTGGTTTTGTAATCGAAGTGAAGAAAGATTATGCACCGGAAATGTTCACAGGTTTCATCAAATTAAACGGAGCAACCGTAGGTGTTGTTGCAAACAGAACAAAACTTTTTGATGAAGAAATGAATGTGGCAGATGAATTTGAAGCAAAACTTACATATAAGGGTTGTGAAAAGGCTGCAAGATTTGTAGACTTCTGTGATGCGTTTGATATTTCAATTTTAACATTTACAAATATCAAAGGTTTTGCCACAACAAAATGCCAGGAAACAAAAGTTGCCAAGAGTACAGCGAAACTTGTTTACGCCTTCACAAATGCAACAGTTCCTAAGGTAAATGTGATTGTAGGAGAAGCTTTTGGAAGCTCTTACATTGCGATGAACAGCAAGACCATCGGTGCAGATGTGGTTTACGCATGGCCTACAGCAAAAATCGGTATGATGGATGCAACAGCTGCTGCAAAGATTATGTATGATGGTCAGGATGTGGATCTTGCTGAAAAGGCTGCAGAATACGAAAAACTTCAGAATAGTGTTGAAGCAACAGCATCCAGAGGATATGTTGACAGTATTATTGCACCAATCGATACAAGAAAGTATGTAATCGGAGCAATGGAAATGCTTTGCACAAAATATGAAGAAAGACCAGGAAAGAAGCATGGCACAGTTTAAGAGAGGTGATAAAATGAAAAATTCTAATAAATTACGTATTTTTTCCGGTATCGCCTTATTAGTTCTTTGCTTATCTTTCACAACTGTTTCCTTGAAAGCGGACGAAACAAATGAATACGTTGCTGAAGACGGATACAGTGATGTGCAGGGCTTGGAATATGAAACAGAAGCTCCTCAGAATGAAAAGACTTATATGAAAGGACGCCTGAAACAGTCTGATGTAGACCAGCAGGTACAGTCTTATTCTGAAATGCTTGCAAGTCTTCTTCAGTTTTCAGATGCGGAAATTGCCGTTGTCAGAGAACAGTATGCAGAACAGGTTGGATATGCCGGATTGTTTGATACTTTTGATGAAATCAAAGAGATGGAATTAGGAGATTTTGAACAGGTAAATCAGGAAAACATTGAAGTCATTGAAGGGGCTGAAGATGTTGCGGATGTTCTGTTTGATATGAAATTTAAGAAAGGTACAGTTACCATTGATTTAAAACTTGGATGTTATGAAAAGCTGGGAACTGTATTTAAGCAGATTTCCGTTGGAGACCGCAAGAATGCAAAGAAAATTAAAAATGCCGGAAAAGAACCTTCCTTCAAAGAAAAGATGTCTGAAGCAGGCGCGAATACTTTGATGGGTATGGGAACAGTTTTCGGTGTATTGATTTTTATGAGCTTGATTATTTCTCTGTTTGGCTTTATTCCAAAGATTACAGAAAAATTAAGCAAGAAAGAACAGAAGGCAACAGCTCCTGCTAAGGAAGTTGCAAATACTGCAGCTGCACAGCAGGCGGATGAAACGGAAATGGATCAAAGCGAATTGATTGCTGTAATTACAGCTGCCATTGTAGCAAGCGAACAGAAATCAACAGACAGCTTTGTTGTTCGTTCTATTAAGAGAAGATAAAGGATTCAAACATTTTAGGAGGATATAATAATGAAAAGTTATACAATTACAGTAAATGGTAATACATATGATGTAACAGTAGAAGAAACAGGTAGTACACCTAGCGCACCGGTTGTAAATGCTGCACCTGTAGCAAAGGCTCCTGTAGCTGCAAAGGCACCGGCTGCATCCGGAAACACAGGAAGCATTAAAGTAACAGCTCCAATGCCTGGTAAAGTATTATCAATCAATGCAGAAGTAGGACAGGCAGTAAAGAAGGGTGATACAATCCTTGTATTCGAAGCAATGAAAATGGAAAATTCAGTTGTTGCTCCGGAAGACGGAACAGTAGCAAGTATTTCAGTAAGTGTAGGAGATTCCTTTGAAGCAGGCGTTCCTATCGCTTCATTAAACTAATCCTTTACTGTATATTCGGAGGTAACTTATGAACATTTTAGATACATTAGGAAATCTGGTAGACCAGACAGCCTTCATGAGTCTTACATGGGGCAATTATGTTATGATTTTGGTTGCTTGTGTTTTCCTGTATTTGGCAATTAGAAAAGAATACGAACCATTACTTTTGGTTCCGATTGCTTTTGGTATGCTTTTAGTAAATATGTATCCGGACATCATGCAGGAAGGTGGCTTACTTCACTTTTTCTATCTTTTAGATGAATGGAGTATTTTACCATCATTGATTTTCATGGGTGTCGGAGCCATGACTGACTTTGGTCCGTTGATTGCGAATCCAAAGAGCTTCCTTTTAGGAGCGGCAGCACAGTTTGGTATTTACTCGGCATATTTCCTTGCCATTATCATGGGATTCAACGGAGAAGCAGCTGCAGCAATTTCAATTATCGGTGGTGCGGACGGACCTACATCCATTTTCCTTGCCGGAAAACTTGGACAGACTTCATTATTAGGACCAATCGCCGTAGCGGCATATTCTTATATGTCATTGGTACCGATTATTCAGCCACCTATTATGAAATTACTTACAACAGAAAAAGAACGTAAAATTAAGATGGAACAGCTTCGTCCGGTTTCAAAGCTTGAGAAGATTTTGTTCCCGATTATTGTTACAATTGTTGTTGTTATGATTTTACCGACAACAGCACCATTGGTTGGTATGTTAATGTTAGGAAATCTCTTCAGAGAATCCGGTGTTGTTAAACAGCTTCAGGAAACAGCTTCCAATGCATTAATGTACATTGTAGTAATCTTACTTGGTACCAGCGTTGGTGCAACAACAAGTGCGGAAGCATTCTTGAATGTTGCAACAATTAAGATCGTTGTATTAGGACTTGTAGCATTTGCTGTCGGTACAGCATCAGGTGTTATTTTTGGTAAGATTATGTGTATCGCAACACATGGTAAAGTAAATCCGTTGATTGGTTCCGCAGGTGTATCTGCAGTACCAATGGCAGCGAGAGTATCTCAGAAGGTTGGTGCGGAAGCAGACCCGACAAACTTCCTGTTAATGCATGCAATGGGACCAAACGTTGCCGGCGTTATCGGAACTGCGGTTGCAGCCGGTACATTTATGGCAATCTTCGGTGTGAAATAATTCGGATGGAGGAATAATAAAATGGCAGAAAAAAGACCGGTAAAAATTACCGAAACAATATTACGTGATGCGCATCAGTCATTGATTGCAACAAGAATGCCAACAGAACAGATGCTTCCAATCATTGATGTTATGGATCAGGTTGGATATTACTCTGTAGAATGTTGGGGAGGTGCAACATTTGATGCATCACTTCGATTCTTAAAAGAAGATCCATGGGAAAGACTTCGTAAGTTAAGAGATGGATTTAAGAACACAAAACTTCAGATGCTTTTCAGAGGACAGAATATTTTAGGATACAGTCATTATTCAGATGATGTTGTTGAATATTTTGTACAGAAATCCATTGCAAACGGTATTGATATTATTCGTATTTTTGACTGTTTGAATGATTTAAGAAACCTGGAAACAGCTGTAAAAGCAGCAAATAAAGAAAAGGGTCATGCACAGGTTGCATTATCTTATACTTTAGGTGATGCTTACACTTTGGATTATTGGAAAGATACAGCAAAGAAAATCGAAGATATGGGAGCAAATTCTTTATGTATTAAAGATATGGCTGGTCTTCTTACACCGTATAAGGCAGAAGAACTGGTACATGCTTTAAAAGAAGGAACAGAACTTCCAATCGATCTTCATACACATTACACATCCGGTGTTGCGGCAATGACATACTTAAAGGCAGTAGAAGCCGGTTGTGATATTATCGATACTGCAATTTCCCCATTCTCTATGGGAACAGCTCAGCCTGCTACAGAAGTATTGGTTGAAACTTTCAAGGGAACTCCTTACGATACAGGAATTGACCAGAAGTTATTAAAGAAAGTTGCAGATCATTTCAAACCATATCGTGAAGAATGCCTTGCTAACGGATTGTTAAATCCAAAGGTTATGGGTGTTAATATCAATACATTGTTATATCAGGTTCCGGGTGGAATGTTATCAAACCTTGTATCTCAGCTTTCAGAAATGGGTGCTGATGATAAGTTTGATGAAGTGTTGGAAGAAGTGCCAAGAGTACGTAAGGACTTTGGTGAACCACCTCTTGTTACACCATCCAGCCAGATTGTTGGTACACAGGCTGTATTAAACGTTGTTATGGGTGAACGTTATAAGATGATCAACCAGCAGGCAAAAGACCTTCTTTCAGGAAAATACGGACAGACAGTTAAGCCGTTTAATCCGGAAGTTCAGAAGAAGGCAATTGGAGATGAAGAACCAATCACATGCAGACCGGCTGATTTGTTAGAACCTTCACTTCCTAAGTTTGAAAAGGAATGTGCACAGTGGAAACAGCAGGATGAAGATGTCCTGACTTACGCATTGTTCCCACAGGTTGCAAAAGAATTCTTTGAATATCGTGAAGCTCAGCAGACAAAGGTTGATCCTTCCGTTGCTGATAAAGAAAACGGTGCATATCCGGTATAAGACGGTATAGATATAAAAGGGGCAGTTTTTTCTGTCCCTTTTGTTCTTTAAAATGAAAAATGCGGAGAACGGTAAATGAGTAAAGTACTGATTATTGGCGGTGGCGCCGCCGGAATGATGGCAGGGATTGCTGCAGCCTACAACGGCAATGAAGTAACCCTGATTGAGAAAAACGAAAAACTGGGAAAAAAACTATATATTACCGGAAAAGGACGTTGTAACGTAACCAATGCTTCAGACATTGAGAACCACATGAATAGTGTCATTGAGAATGCAAAATTTTTGTACAGTGCATATAATTGTCTCAATGCAGAAGACGTGTATCAGATGATTGAAAACGCGGGCGTGCCGCTGAAAGTCGAACGGGGAAACAGAGTGTTTCCGCAAAGTGACAAGTCTTCGGATATTATCTGGGCACTTTCAAAAATGTTGAAAGAAATTGGCGTTACGATTCTTTACAATACTGAAATCAAATCGGTTGAGAGTACCGGAAACGGTGTAGTTCTTACAGATTCGAAAAACCGAAAATATGAGGGGGATCAATGCATTATTGCAACCGGTGGACTATCTTATCCGGTAACCGGATCCACGGGAGACGGCTATGAATTTGCAAAAGCTCTGGGACATAAAATTGTGGATACTTATCCGTCGCTGGTTCCTTTCAATGTAGAAGAGGAGTTTTGCAAACGTCTGCAGGGATTGTCTCTTAAAAATGTGACTTTAACAATTGTTGACGAAAATCAAAAAGAGTATTATAAAGAACAGGGTGAAATGTTATTTACCCATTTTGGAATCAGTGGACCGTTGGTATTATCTGCCAGTGCATACCTCAGTGGGAAAATGAAGAATCATCATTTTCTGGGGACAATTGATTTGAAGCCTGCATTGGATAGGGAAACATTAGATAAACGAATTTTGAAGGATTTTGAAGGAAATCGTAATAAGAATTTTAATAATTCCCTGGATAAATTGTTACCGAAGAAATTAATTCCAGTGGTAATTGAATTGTCGGGAATTGATCCTTACAAAAAGGTTCACGAGATTACGAAAGAGGAACGACAGAACTTGGTTCGGGTGATGAAAGAAATTCCGCTTCATATCAGCGGATTGCGAAATTACAATGAAGCTATTATCACCAGGGGAGGGGTTTCCGTTAAGGAAATTAATCCGAAAACCATGGAATCAAAGAAATGTGAAAATATTTACTTCGTTGGAGAAGTATTGGATTTAGATGCCATGACCGGTGGGTATAATCTACAGATTGCCTGGAGTACCGGATATCTGGCAGGAAGCAGTATCTATTAGAGTTGGAGGAGATTATGTTTAATATTGCTATTGATGGACCTGCAGGTGCAGGAAAAAGTACGATTGCAAAAATTGTTGCAAAGAAATTGGAATATATTTATGTCGATACGGGAGCAATGTATCGAACATTGGCTTTGGCATGCTTTCGTGATGGGATTACAGCAGATGATGAAGCAGCTGTAGTAAAGAAATGTGAAAGTGTGGAAGTGACACTTGGTTACGAAAACGGAACACAGAAAGTTTATTTAAACGGAGAAGATGTCAGCAGTGAAATTCGTAAGGAAGAAATCGGAAATATGACTTCCGCAATCGCTGTTTATGCTCCGTTACGTGAACTGATGGTTTCTATGCAGAGAAAAATTGCTGCGGAAAATAATGTGGTAATGGATGGAAGAGATATTGGAACCGTTGTACTGCCGAATGCTGATTTAAAAGTATATTTAACTGCCAGTGCAAGAACAAGAGCAGAAAGACGTTATAAAGAATTGGTTGAAAAAGGTCAGGATTGCGATATTGATGCAATTGAAGCAGATATTAAAGACCGTGATTACAGAGATATGAATCGTGAAATCGCACCATTGAAACAGGCAGAGGATGCGGAATTGGTAGATTCATCCAATATGGATATTGATCAGGTTGTAGAGACAATTATTAAGCTTGCTGAAAAATAATGGTAGGAGTCTGATATGGAAGTAAAAGTTGCAAAAAGTGCCGGATTTTGTTTCGGAGTACAACGTGCTGTAGACAGTGTGTATCATGAATTGGAAATTAACAGTGGGAAGATTTATACTTTCGGACCGATTATTCACAATGAACAGGTTGTGGGAGATTTGCAGAGTAAAGGTGTTGACGTCATTGAGACGGAAGAAGCATTGGAACAGATTTCCGAAGGAACAGTGATTATCCGTTCCCATGGAGTTTCCAGAGCGGTTTACGAAAAGATTAAAAAACGTGGTGTGAAAATCGTGGATGCTACTTGTCCTTTTGTGAAAAAAATCCATAAAATCGTGGATGAAGAAAGCGGAAACGGCAGTGTTGTTATCATTATCGGAAATGATAATCACCCGGAGGTAGAAGGAATTCGAGGCTGGGTTAACGGGACCGGTTTTGTTATAAATGACGAAAAGCAAATCACAGAAAACCTGTTTGCAAAAGAAAATAAATATAGTATCGTATCACAAACGACATTTAACCACAATAAATTTAAATATTTAGTTGAAATTATGCGAAAAAAAGGGTATGATATAAATGTTGTAAACACAATTTGCAATGCGACAAATGTACGTCAAGTTGAAGCAAAGGAAATTGCATCGGATGTGGATGCAATGATTGTCATAGGAGGAAAGAATAGTTCCAATACACAGAAGTTAGTTGAAATTTGCAGCGAACAGTGTGTAAATACCTTCTTTGTACAGACTGCAGCTGACTTGAATGCTTATGATTTGAAAGCATTTCAGTCTATTGGTATTACAGCAGGGGCATCTACCCCAAAGAATATTATTGAGGAGGTTCATACTGAATGTCAGAAGAAATGAGTTTTGAACAAATGTTAGAAGATTCAATTAAGTCTATCCATAACGGTAGCACGGTTGAAGGAAAGGTAATTAGCGTTAAGCCTGATGAAGCTGTATTAAACATCGGTTATAAGGCTGATGGTATCCTTACAAGCAATGAATACTCTAATACACCAGTAGATCTGACAACTGTAATTTCAGTAGGCGATGAACTGACAGTTAAGGTTCTTAAAGTAAACGATGGCGATGGCCAGGTTGCACTGTCATACAAGAAGCTTGCTGCAGAGAAGGCAAATAAGAGAATTGAAGAAGCTTTTGAAAATAAAGAAGTTCTCAAAGCACCAGTTGTACAGATTTTAAAAGGTGGTTTGAGTGTAGATGTTGAAGGCGGAAGAGTATTTATTCCGGCTAGTCTTGTATCAGATACTTTTGAAAGAGATTTAAACAAGTATTTAAATCAGGAAATCGAATTTGTTGTTACTGAATTCGATCCAAGAAAGAGAAGAATCATCGGCGACAGAAAACAGTTAGTTTCAGCACAGAAAGAAGCTGCCAAGAAAGCTTTATTTGAAAAGATTGAAGTTGGTCAGACAATTGAAGGTGTTGTAAAGAGCGTTGTTGATTTTGGTGCATTCATCGATATCGGTGGTGCAGACGGATTATTACATATCTCTGAAATGTCTTGGGGACGTGTAGGAAATCCTAGAAAACTTTTCAAGGTTGGTGACAAAGTTACTACATTCATCAAAGAAATCAATGATGATAAGATTGCATTAAGCCTGAAGTTTGAGGATACAAATCCTTGGGCAAACGCTGAAGAAAAATTTGCAGTAGGCGTTGTTGTTACAGGTAAAGTTGCAAGAATGACAGACTTTGGTGCTTTCGTTGAAATTGAACCTGGTGTGGATGCATTACTTCATGTATCACAGATTGCTAAGCATCATGTAGATAAGCCTGCAGATGAATTAACAATCGGACAGGAAATTGAAGCTAAGATTGTTGACTTCAATGAAGAAGAAAAGAAAATCAGCTTAAGCAGAAAAGTTTTACTTCCGGATGAAGAAGTAGAAGAAACAGCTGAAGAAGCAACAGAAGAAGTTGTTGAAGAAACAGCAGAAGTTGCTGAAGAAGCAGTTGCAGAAGTTACAGAAGAATAATTATAAAATTCTTATAAATACGAAAAGCAAGCGTTTTGCTTGCTTTTTGTATTATAGACAAGGTGTTTATATGAGAGTGATTGCAGGAAAAGCAAGAAGCATTTCTTTGGTTACCGTGAAAGGAATGGAAACCAGACCCACAACGGACCGAATAAAAGAAACGCTTTTTAATATGATTCAATATGATGTTCCGAATGCAACGTTTCTGGATCTTTTCAGCGGTAGCGGAGCCATTGGAATTGAAGCATTGAGCAGAGGGGCGGAACATGCCTATTTTGTGGAAAAAAATAAAGAAGCAATTCGTTGTATTGAGACAAATCTGAAAAAGTGCAAATTGGAAGAAGATGCCACGGTTATGGCAGTGGATTACATGAATGCATTAAAGCAGTTGGAACGTGAAAAAGTAACGTTTGATTTAGTTTTCATGGACCCGCCGTATAATCATGAATTTGAGAAGGCGGTGTTGATTTTTCTTGCCAAATCTGATTTAATTGATAAGGATTCCACAGTTATTGTGGAAGCATCTCTGGATACGAGAATGGACTATCTGGAAGAATTAGAATTGGAAGTTATTAAAGAGAAAAAGTATAAAACGAACAAACATATTTTTGTTCGAAAAAGAGAGAAGGCATAATTATGAAAAGAGCGGTATATCCGGGAAGTTTTGATCCTGTTACGTTAGGACATTTGGATATCATAAAAAGATCTGCAAAAATTGTGGATGAATTGATTGTCGGAGTTTTAAACAATAAATCAAAAACCCCATTGTTTCCAGTGGAAAATCGTGTTAAAATGTTGGAGGAGGTTGTAAAAGACATCCCGAATGTTAAAGTCATGTCCTTTGATGGACTTTTGGTTGACTTTGCTAAAAAACTTGATGCACAGATTATTGTCAGAGGGTTAAGAGCAGTTACGGATTTTGAGTATGAATTGCAGATGTCTCAGACAAATTTGGTGTTAAACAAAGATGTTGACACGATATTCTTTAATACAAGTTTGGAATATTCATACCTTAGTTCCAGCACTGTGAAAGAAGCAGCTTTCTATGGTGCGGACATTAGCGGATTCGTTCCGGAATCTGTTGTAAATCAGGTATATGACAAAATAAAAGAAAAGAAAAAGGAGAAAAGAAATGAGTAGCAAAATTGAACAGATTATTACAGAAATTGAGGAATACATTGATAATTGTAAATTTCAGCCTTTATCTACCACAAAAATCATCGTAAACAAAGACGATATTGATGAATTATTATCAGAATTAAGACTTAGAACTCCTGATGAAATTAAGAAATATCAGAAGATTATTGCAAATAAAGATGCGATTTTAAATGATGCAAAAGAACGTTCTGAAGCAATGATTTCAGAAGCAACAGCACATATTAATCAGTTGGTTAGCGAACATGAAATTATGCAGAAGGCATATGCAGAAGCGAACGCAATCATTGAACAGGCTCAGAATGAAGCACAGTCCATTCTTGATTCTGCTACATCAGAAGCAAATGATTACAGAAATCGTGCTGTACAGTATACAGATGATATTCTTGCAAACTTACAGAACATCTTAACAAACGGAATCAGTAATTTTGAAAGTGCTCAGAATACAATGATGTCATCCTTGAATGATTCTTTAAATACTGTTTTACAGAGTAGAAAAGAACTGGGTGCACAGGAAGATGACACACCGGTTGCTGATAAAGAATTAAGCGAAGATGATGATTTAACATTAGATTTATTATAAGAAATATAAAACTCCGACAGTACCGGATACTGTTGGAGTTTTTTGTTAGTAAAAAAGAAATAAAAGGAATAATAAAATTAGAATCTGTTCCAGTTTTCCGAGTATGTATGCCCGTTTGAACGCAGGTTCTTCCAGGAAGGAAAAACATTGTGCCATGGAAGAGGCTCCGCCAAAAACAGTACATAGAAGAAGGCACCAAAGGACAGATTTTGTTATTGTCCGGGAAGATAAAAGGGACAGCCCGGAGGTAACTTCCATCAATCCGCAAAAATTTGTAATGAAAGGAAGAGACAAGGTGGAAAGTCCTTCTGTCAGAACGGTAAAGCAGATGACGAAAACCGAAATTTTCATTAAAGCTTGAAAGGTGTCGGAAATGAGATTGATTTTCGTAGTAGATGCAGTGCACGTTAAAGGTTTGAACGTATAAAAGAAATGATTGAGAAAGCCGGTTAAAACCGGTGGTGTATAAATGAACAGAAATAAGTGAGGCAGGCTGAGGGCTTTGTTTAAACAAAAGGATCCTAAGTAATTGGCAACAAAAGAAAAACTGCAGTTATTACAAAAGGTCAACAGAAAGGAAGCTTCCTGAAAAGAAAGGCATCCCTCCCGATAGAGATAACTGATATTCTTTGAGGCAAGAGGAAAGCCACAAAGGAAGCCGGTTAAGACAGAAAAAGAACCATATTCTGTCACACCGAAGATTCGATGAAATACAGGATGAAGGAGTTTGCTGAGAACCGGGCAAAGATTTTCACGAAGCATGAAGTTTGACAATAAAATCATGGGAAGCAAGGCAGGAATGACCTGATAAAAGCATAATTTCATACCGGAACGGATGGAATTGGCGAAAAAATCCGACTGGATAATCAATGATCCGATTCCGAAAAGCGATAAAACAGTGGCTAGATATTTTTTCATAAACACCTTTTTAACTATTCTATGGCATTTCAGGGTTCTTATGACTTTTTGAACCGTAAAGTTTTGAAAATGCATACAAATTAGATGCAAGTAGTTGAAATATTTTAGAAAATACAATAAAATGGTTGAGGTAAAGTTTCCGGACAACGGAAATACATACAATTTAATTCGGATTTGAGGGATAAAATGATTATCGCACCGATTGCAAGTGGCAGTAGTGGAAACTGCATTCTTGTAGAAGATGGAAATACAAAAATACTGGTAGATGCCGGTATCAGTAAAATAAAAATTGAAAAAGGGTTATCCGCTTATGGGGTCAGCCCCGGCGATTTGGATGGGATTCTTGTAACGCATGAACATTCAGATCATGTAGGTGGTCTTGGTGTATTTCTTCGGAAATATGATGTTCCCGTTTATGCTACAAAAAATACCATTCAGGCGATTTTTGAAGGGGGTAAACTGGGAGCTCTCGACGAAACGCTGTTTTATTCGGTGGAAAAAGACTTCAGTTTCAAATTGAAAGATTTGTTGATTCGTCCGATTCCGGTAATGCATGATGCGGCAGATCCGGTTTGCTACCGATTCGATAGTCAGGAAAAGTCCTGTGCCATTGTAACGGATTTGGGAATTTATAATTCGGAATTTGTTGGAAAGCTGCAGGGACTGGACAGTGTTTTGATTGAAGCAAACTATGACACAAGAATGCTTCAAATGGGACCGTACCCTTATCACTTGAAGCAGCGTATCTGGGGAGACAGCGGACATTTGTCCAATGAATCCTGCGGAAGACTTTTAAGTGATCTAATCACCCCGAAATTGAAACACATTATTTTGGGGCATTTAAGTAAAGAAAACAATTATCCCGATTTGGCATTCTGTGCCGTTCGGAATGAAATAAACTTTGCAGACAATGATTATTCAGCAGAAATGTTTAATATTCAGGTGGCGAAAAGAATGGAGCCATCTTGTCTCGTTGAATTTTAGGAGGTTAATATGAAGAAAACAATTATTACAGTTGTAGGAAAAGATACGGTAGGTATTATTGCAAAGGTTTGCGCATACTTGGCAGAAAACAATGTAAACATTATGGATATTTCCCAGACAATCGTTCAGGGTTATTTCAATATGATGATGATTGTAGATTGCAATGAAGCTTCTAAGCCGGCAAATGAATTATCTGACGGATTAGAAAAGTTAGGTGAAGAAATCGGCGTATCCATTAAATTGCAGCATGAAGATATCTTTAACAGTATGCATCGTATTTAATTGGAGGATAATATGATTAATAAATTTGAAGTAATTGAAACAAATAAAATGATTGATAATTACAATCTGGATGTACGTACCATTACATTGGGAATCAGTCTTTTGGATTGTATCAGTGATGATTTGGAAACACTGAATCAGAATATCTATAATAAGATTAAAGGATTGGCAAAGGATCTGGTAAAAACCGGTGAAGATATTTCCAAGGAATATGGAATTCCGATTGTAAATAAGAGAATTTCCGTAACACCAATCGGTTTAATCGGTGGTGCTGCCTGCAAAACTCCGGATGATTTTGTAACCATTGCAAAGACATTGGACAAGGTGGCAAAGGAAGTAGGAGTAAACTTCCTCGGCGGATATTCAGCCATCGTGAATAAAGGAATGACAAAGGCAGAGGAAAATCTGATTCGTTCTATTCCAAAGGCTTTGGCGGAAACAGATTTTGTATGTAGTTCTGTGAATGTTGGTTCAACAAAAACAGGTTTAAATATGGACGCTGTTCGTTTAATGGGTGAAATCGTTAAGGAAACAGCAGAAATGACTAAAGAACAGGATTCTCTTGGTTGTGCAAAACTTGTTGTATTTTGTAATGCGCCGGATGATAATCCGTTTATGGCAGGTGCGTTCCATGGTGTTACGGAAGCAGATGCAATTATTAATGTTGGTGTTTCCGGACCGGGTGTAGTACGTCATGCATTAAAGAAAGTTCGCGGAGAAAGCTTTGATGTTCTTTGCGATACCATTAAGAAAACTGCATTTAAGATTACAAGAGTAGGACAGCTTGTTGCAAGAGAAGCATCCGAACGTTTAAATGTACCATTTGGTATTATCGATTTATCTTTGGCACCAACACCGGCAATCGGTGACAGTGTTGCTGATATTTTGGAAGAAATCGGATTACAGAGAGCAGGTGCTCCGGGAACAACTGCAGCTCTTGCTTTGTTAAATGATCAGGTGAAAAAGGGTGGCGTTATGGCATCCTCATACGTTGGTGGATTAAGTGGTGCGTTTATTCCGGTCAGTGAAGATCAGGGAATGATTGATGCTGTAAAGGAAGGCGCTTTAACATTAGAAAAATTGGAAGCAATGACTTGTGTATGTTCTGTAGGATTGGATATGATTGCCATTCCGGGAGATACAAAAGCAACAACTATTGCCGGAATTATCGCAGATGAAGCAGCAATCGGTATGGTAAATCAGAAAACGACTGCAGTCCGTGTGATTCCTGTGATTGGAAAAGACGTTGGAGAAACAGTAGAATTTGGTGGATTACTTGGATATGCACCGATTATGCCTGTAAACAACTTCTCCTGTGATGCTTTTGTAAATAGAACCGGTCGTATTCCGGCACCAATTCACAGTTTTAAAAACTAAAAAAATCAAGGGACCGATTAAGGTCCCTTTTTTATTGGATTAATATTTTCTGCTCAAATTCCGTTGGCAACGTTTCGTTTCGGTGATTCATTTGTATCAGACGATATAAATGGTCGCATTCAATGTTTTTTTGAAGCATCAGTTTTGCCGGTCCTGTTGCTTTAGTGTAATAATCGGAAAGCTTGCTGATCAGTGTCAGTTTACTGTTCTGATTAATGTCCGATAAAACACTGGACGCCCGGTTAAAAGCAAGAACCCGAATATAATAGTGATAATTGTCTTGAATAAACTGCTCCATATCCGTTTTTTGGATATCCAGACAAATATGCATTAATGCTCTGGAAATTGCCGCGTAAGTGTAATTTTTTGACTGAAGCAAATGACAATAGGTTTCAAAGGAGTAGTATTCTTTTCGTGTGTGAAGAATACGATTGGAAAGTTCCTCCGAAATACCGAAAATATCTGAAAAATGATCTTTCTTCAATAGTGCCTGTCCCAAAATTAAATCCAAATCATGAAGAAATACCGGTTTTTTGGAAGTCAATGTTTTCTGACAATTCCGAGGAACATGGGTAGCTACCTGTTCGGTTTTTTTTCGAAATACTGCATTTCTGATGGCAGTGGAAGAAGCATATTCCATATCGGTTTCCAAAGAGGAATAATCAGCACCTTGACGTCTGATGGCTACCGGTTTCATGGTAGATTGTAATTGCTTCAATGCTTTTAAATATTCTAATGCGAGAATGTTATTAGACCCGCTCATAATATTGTCTACGGAATAAGAATCCAACAGGTTTTCCTCTTTACAATACTGTTGTAACGCCTGAACCCTTGCTTTCGGATAGGAGAGTCCTTCTTCCAAATGATGTTTTAAAGAAGCTTTGTAGGAAGATGGTTCTTCCAACAGAATTTTGGAAATCATCGGAAGGGCCCGAATGTTATCTGCTTCACAACCAAAACAGATATAGTCCACACAATTTAACTGGTCTAACAACGAAACAGCACCCTGTGCAAATAATTCAGCAGAAGCCGTTGCATAAAAGACCGGTAGTTCAAAAACAGCATCCACGCCATTGGTAATTGCTGATTTGGCACGAACATATTTGTCGTAAATGGCAGGAGCTCCGCGTTGAACAAAGTTTCCGCTACAGACAACAATGACATTATCGGCACCGGTAATATCTTTGGCTCTTTCAATGAGGTATTTGTGACCGTTATGGAACGGATTAAATTCTGCAATGATGCCTATTGTCTTCATAAAGTCCTCCAAAAGTTTTAATAAATATAACTTATTTTATCATTTCTGGAGGAGCCGTGCAATTTTTTGCTTTTTTTATTTAAATCTGAAGAGAATGAGTTGAAGATAAAAACAAGTTGGAGTATGATATACATAGTACATTATACAGTGAGGTGTTTTATGAACTTTATAGAAGAACTGAAAGAGAAAGCGCGCTTAAGCCGTAAAACAATTGTACTGCCGGAAGGGATGGATCGACGTACATATGCTGCTGCGGAACAGATTTTAAAAGAAGATTTCGCAGATATTGTTGTTTTGGCAGAAAAGGAAGAATTTGAAAAATACAGCGAAGGCTATGATGTGGAAGGATTGAGAGTTATCAGTCCAAAACATTCAGAGCATTTGGAAGATTATACAAACCAGTTATTTGAACTTAGAAAAGCAAAAGGAATGACGATTAAACAGGCTCATGCATTACTTGTCAGTGACCATATGTATTTTGCCTGCATGATGGTGAAAAACGGAGATGCCGATGGCGTAGTTTCCGGAGCATGTCATTCTTCTGCAAATACTTTAAGACCATCATTACAGATTGTAAAAACAAAGCCGGGAAGCAAATTGGTTTCCGCCTTTTTTGTGATTTGTGTTCCGAATAAGGAAATGGGTTCCAACGGGGTGTTTGTTATGGGGGACTGTGGATTAAATCAGAATCCGACACCGGAACAGTTGGCAGACATTGCTGCCAGCAGTGCAGAATCATTTGAATTCCTTGTAGGAGAAAAAGCCAGAGTGGCGATGCTTTCCCATTCCTCTTACGGAAGTGCGGCCCATGCGGATGTTACAAAGGTGGTTGAGGCGACTCAGATTGCAAAGAAGGAATATCCACAGTTTTTAGTGGATGGAGAATTGCAGACAGATGCTGCATTGGTTCCTGAAATTGCAGAGTTTAAAGCACCGGGTAGTCCGGTTGCCGGAAAGGCAAACGTTCTGGTATTTCCGGATCTGGATGCGGGAAATATTGGTTATAAATTATTACAGCGTTTAGGACTTGCAGAAGCTTACGGACCATTGTGTCAGGGAATTGCAAAACCGATTAATGACTTGTCCCGTGGATGTAGCGCGAAAGATATCGTTGGTGTTGTAGCAATTACAGCCGTTCAGGCTCAGATTTCATAAAATAAAATATTTTGAAAGGAGAACAAAAATGCATCGTCGAATGCATTTTTGTGGCGTAATATGGAAATTTTAGTTATAAATTGCGGAAGTTCATCTTTGAAGTTCCAGTTAATTGATTCAGAAAGTGAAAAAGTTTTGGCGAAGGGACTTTGCGAACGAATTGGGATTGAAGGAAGCAGTATTTCCTATACAGCAGCCGGCAGTGAAAAAATCACAAGAGAAATTCCAATGCCGACACATCACGAAGCAATTTCTGCTGTAATGGATTTTCTGACAGCAGAAGATACAGGAGTTATTTCCGATATGTCTGAAATTCAGGCAGTAGGACACAGAGTGGTTCACGGAGGAGAGTTCTTTGCGGAATCTGTTGTAGTGAATGATGAAGTATTGGAACAGATTGCACAGTGTAATGATTTGGCTCCTCTTCATAATCCGGCAAATATTATCGGAATCAAGGCTTGTATGGAAAAAATGCCAAACACTCCAAACGTTGCCGTGTTTGACACTGCATTCCACCAGACAATGCCGGAAAGCGCATACCTTTATGCGGTACCAAAGAAATATTATGAAGATTACAAAATCAGAAGATACGGTTTTCATGGAACATCTCACAGTTTTGTTTCCAAAAGAACCGCAGAACTTCTTAGAAAAGATTATGACAGCGTAAAGACGATTGTTTGTCATTTGGGAAACGGTGCAAGTATTTGTGCTGTTGAAAACGGAAAATCCGTGGATACCAGTATGGGATTAACACCATTAGCAGGTGTGATTATGGGAACCAGAAGTGGTGATATTGATCCAAGTATTGTAGAAGTCATTGCGGACAGAGAAAAAATGTCTGTACAGGAAGTGTTGAATACCTTAAATAAGAAGTCTGGTGTGTTAGGATTGTCCGGAATTTCCAGCGATTTTAGAGATATTAATCAGGCAGTGGAAAACGGAGATGCTCAGGCAAAGAAAACATTTGATGCCTATATCAGAAGCGTTGTTCGCTTCGTTGGTGCATATGTTGCTGTTATGAATGGTGTTGATGCTATTGCGATTACAGCCGGTGTTGGAGAAAACAATCCAAACATCAGAAAAGCAATTTGCGAACACTTGGGATACCTGGGAATTGAAATTGATGATGAGAAAAATAACAGTCGTGGAGAAGAAATTGAAATTTCCACTGCAAATTCTAAGGTGAAAGTATTTGTGGTTCCGACAAATGAAGAACTTGCAATTGCAAGAGAAACTGTGGCGTTAGTTAAAAATAATTAAGGAAAAATCCAAGTTCTTTTGAGAACTTGGATTTTTTTGAAGAGAGTTATTGACAACTTACAATAGTTAGTGTATACTAACCAATGTAAAGGAGATACTTCCTATGTAATTTTATAGAGTATTGCATTCATTATGGGCAAATGAATACGAAAAATGAATTCCGAGGGGCATGGAGTTCATTAATCAATGTTTTTTTTTAAAAGGGGCAGACTGTTTTAAGTCGCCTTTTTTTAATTGAAAGTGCGCTAAAAAATGTATAATAAGGGTTAGAAAAAAATGTTGACAAACATAGTCTGTCTATGTATAATTTATTAGGTGTCTTTATGAAAGGGATATTATGTTAATCGATTTATATCAATTTATTCAGGAAGAAGAGCCGACAAAAGTTTGGACTCCAAAGCCTGAAACCGATGAATTTAAAACTAAAGATTCAAGTTATGATATTGTTGATTGTGACTTAAAACTAGGTCTTCGAAATGCAGGAAACAAGAAGGTTGACTGTAAGTTAGAAGGAATTGTGGAATTGATGATTCCGTGTGACCTTTGTCTGGAGCCTGTTTTAAGAAAGATTGATATCGATTTCCATAAAGAGTTGGATATGAATAAGTCCATGGAAGAAAAGATAGAGGAATTGGACGAAGAGTGTTTTCTTATAGAAAATTCCTTGGATGTGGATGCACTTATTCATAACGAGATTCTTATTAATTTGCCGATGAAAGTTCTTTGTAAGGACGACTGCAAGGGAATTTGCAGAAAATGCGGTGCGAATCTCAATATGGGATCCTGTAGATGTGATCAGGCAGAGTTGGATCCGAGAATGTCCAAGATATTAGATGTTTTTAATCAGTTTAAGGAGGTGTAAACCATGTCTATCTGTCCAAAGAATAAATCTTCAAAAGGAAGAAGAGATAAGAGAAGAGCTAACTGGAAAATGGAAGCTCCAAATCTTGTTAAGTGCAGTAAGTGTGGAGCATTAATGATGCCACACAGAGTATGCAAGGCATGCGGAAGCTATAACAAGAAAGAAATCGTTGCAGTTGACTAATTGATGACGATTGATAAATAAGACTTCGCTTATGGCGAAGTCTTATTTTTTATTGTGCAGGGAACGTGCCATTGACTTGATTTTCAAAGTGTTTTTTAGTATAGTAATCTTTGTATGCGAGGAGGAAGATTGTATGTCTAAAACAATTGTTGCATTAGATTGTATGGGTGGAGATTACGCACCTTTGGAAATCGTAAAAGGTGCTGTTGAAGCAGTTCAGGAAAGCGATAAGGTTTTGGTGAAATTAGTTGGAAAACAGGAACTGATTGAAGCCGAACTTGAAAAATACAGCGGATACAATAAAGAAGCATTAGAAATTGTGAATGCTACAGAAGTGATTGAAATGGGTGAATCTCCTGTTTCTGCTATTCGCGAAAAAACAGATTCATCATTGGTGAAGTGTCAATACATGGTAAAGCATGGAGAAGCTGATGCAATGGTTTCAGCCGGCAGTACCGGAGCAAACCTTGTAGGCGGACATGTTATTATCGGGAGAATTCGAGGTGTGGAACGACCACCTCTCGCTCCGTTACTTCCGACAGAAAACGGAGTTTCCTTATTAATTGACTGTGGGGCCAATGTGGATGCCAGACCTTCGCACCTTGTGCAGTTTGCAAAAATGGGTGCTGTTTATATGGAACATGTTGTCGGAATTGAAAATCCAAGAGTTGGATTGGTAAATATCGGAACAGAAGAAGAAAAAGGAAATGCCTTAACAAAGGAAACCTATCAGTTGCTGAAAGAAACCGATGGAATTAACTTTGTTGGAAATGTTGAAGCGAGAGACATTCCAAGAGGTGCGGCAGATGTTGTTGTCTGTGATGCATTTGTTGGAAATGTTATTTTGAAAACATACGAAGGTGTTGCCATGACATTGTTAAAGAAGGTTAAGGGCGGTTTGATGTCCAACCTGAAAACAAAGATTGGTGCATTGTTGATTAAGAACAGTCTGAAAAAGACATTGAAAGGATTTACGATTGAAGAATACGGCGGAGCACCGTTGCTGGGACTGAAGGGATTGCTGGTGAAGACTCACGGAAACTCAAAGTCTGTCGAAGTAAAGAATTCAATTCTTCAGTGTATTACTTTTAAAGAAGCAGATATTAATGAAAAGTTTAAAGAAAAATTAAATTTAAAGAAATAAAGGAGACTATTATGGAATTTGAAAGATTAACAAGCGCAATTGCAGATGTATTGGATATTGACCAGAGCACAATCACAGCAGAAAGCAAATTTGTGGACGATTTGGGAGCAGACTCTTTAGACGTTCTTGAAATCGTTATGGGAATTGAAGATGAATTTGGAATCAAAGTTCCAACAGAAGCAACAGGAAATATCGTAACTGTTGGTGATGCTTTCGAAGCAATCAAAAAAGCTCTTCAGTAAAGAAAAATACTTTGATGAAACAAAGCCCTATGGATATAGGGCTTTTTCGTAGTAAAGGACAGGAATATGAATCAGGATTATCATCTATTGGAAGAAAAAATTGAATATGAATTTCAAGAAAAGGAATTGTTAATCAATGCATTAACGCATACTTCCTTTGCCAATGAACATAAGGCACAAAAGGTAAGCGACAACGAACGACTGGAATTTCTGGGGGATGCTGTTTTGGAAATGGTGTCCAGCGAATTCTTGTACAAACATATGAAGAAGATGTCTGAAGGGGAAATGTCCAAACTTCGTGCCAGCCTGGTTTGTGAACCGACTTTGGCGTTAGATGCCCAGGAAATCGAATTGCCGGAATTCATTTACCTTGGAAAAGGTGAGGAAGCCACCGGTGGTCGTACCCGTGCATCCATTGTTTCCGATGCATTGGAAGCACTGATTGGAGCAATCTTTCTGGATGGCGGCATTGAAGCTGCCAAAGATTTTATTTACCGGGTCGTGTTAAATGATATTGATAAGAAGAGAATGTTCCACGACAGCAAAACGATTCTTCAGGAGAGAATTGATGCAGTAAAATCCGGAACCCTGTCATATAAAATTATTAAGGAATCCGGACCGGATCATAATAAAACCTTTGAAGCGGTAGCAATGCTGAATGACCGGGTAATCGGTCAGGGAACCGGTCAAAATAAGAAAACTGCGGAACAGCAGGCTGCTTATCAGGCGCTAAAACAATTAGAGAAATAAATCAGATACTGATTGGAGAATAAAATGTATTTAAAAAGTATAGAAATACACGGATTTAAATCCTTTGCAAATAAAATTAATTTTGAATTTCATAATGGAATTACAGGAATCGTAGGACCAAACGGTTCCGGTAAAAGTAATGTTGCCGATGCAGTACGTTGGGTACTGGGAGAACAGAAAATTAAACAGCTCCGTGGTGCAAAGATGGAGGACGTTATTTTCGCAGGTACACAGAACAGAAAGCCTATGGGGTATGCATACGTAGCCATTACTTTTGATAATTCGGATCACAAGTTAAATGTGGATTACAACGAAGTAACGGTATCCCGTCGTTTATTCCGTTCCGGAGAAAGTGAATATATGATTAACGGAACCCAGGTACGTCTTCGTGATATTAATGAAATGTTTTACGACACCGGTATCGGTAAAGAAGGTTATTCTATTATCGGTCAGGGTCAGATTGATAAAATTCTGAGTGGTAAACCGGAAGAACGTCGAGAACTTTTTGACGAAGCTGCGGGAATCGTAAAGTTTAAACGTCGTAAAAACGAAGCGATGAAGAAACTGGACGATGAAAATCAGAATCTTGTCCGTGTAACGGATATTTTGGGTGAGTTGGAACGTCAGGTTATTCCGTTGGAAAAGCAGTGTGAGAAAGCAAAACGTTATCTGGTGTTAAAGGATGACTTGAAAGTCAATGATGTTAACATGTTCCTTATTGAAATCGATGAGATTAAGAACAGACTGGCAAACATTGATGAAAAAATCAAGATTGCATCCAATGATATGCAGGCTGCCAATGATGAATTTGAACAGATTAAGGCAGACTACACCAAATTGGAACAGATTATTGAAGATATTAATCTTTCCGTAGAACAGAAGAAAGAAAAGCTGAATGAACTTGTTTTAAATATTGAAAAATTTGAAGGACAGATTAACGTTATTAAGGAACAGATTAATTCTGCTAAAAATAATGAGTCCTATATTAATCAGAGAATTTCATCCATTACAGAAGAAATTTCTGCATACAATAAAGAATTGGATGCATCTGTTCAGGAAAAGGATGAAAATGAAACAAAGTTCAATGAAATATTAAGCAGTCAGACGGCAATCAATACAGAGATTGCGGATTTGAACGACCAGTTTAATCATTTGGAAGAAGAGATTGAAGCTCACAAGGCGGAAATTATTGAATTGTTAAATTCCAAAGCATTGATTAAAACACAGATTCAGAAGTTTGATACCCTGTTAGAACAGGTCAATATCCGAAAGGCTCAGTTGAATCAGAAATTGATTGAATTCCAGAGCCAGAAGGAAAGTCAGGATCAGGTGATTGATGACTTCAAAGCTCAGTTACAGGATATTGAAAAAGAAATTGCCGAAGTGAATACCACTTTGACGGAATACAAAGCAGACTTGGCAGATTTGCGAGTTCAGAATTCCGAATTGTCTAAAGACTTAAGCAAAAATCAGGAAGAATACCATAAGTCAAAATCTAATCTGGAAGCTTTAAAGAACATTACCGAGCGTTATGAAGGCTATGGAAGCAGCATTAAGAAAGTAATGGAACTGAAAAGTTCGAAAAAAGGAATTATTGGTGTTGTTGCTGATATTATTAAAGTAGATAAAAAGTACGAAGTGGCAATTGAAACTTCTTTGGGCGGAAACATCCAGAATATCGTTACGGATACTGAGACAACAGCCAAGGAAACCATTGAGTATTTGAAGAAAAACAAGTTTGGTCGTGCTACATTCCTACCTTTAAGCAGTATGAGCAATAAAACCAACTTTAACGCACCGGATGCGCTGGAAGAAAAAGGGGTTATCGGCCTTGCCAGTGATTTGGTGGATATTGATAAAAAGTATGAAGGCGTGGCAAAGTACCTCTTAGGTCGTGTTATGGTTGTAGATACCATTGACAATGCCATTGCCATCGAACGAAAGTATCGCTATACCATTCGTATTGTTACGCTGGAAGGAGAATACCTGAATGTGGGCGGTTCCATTTCCGGTGGTGCCTTCAAGAACACCAGCAATCTTTTAGGTCGTAGACGTGAAATCGAAGACCTGGAAAAACACTTGAAAGAGTTAAAGGCGGAAAAAGATCAGCTGGACAAAGATTTGGTTGAAAATCGCGGAAGAATCAGTGTGTTGAATGAAGAAATTGCAAAGGTATCCAATGCACTTCAGCAACAGCAGTTGATGAAAAATACGATCGAAATCAATCTGAAGCAGGCAACCCAGAAGAAAGATAATCTGGTAAATGAATATCAGGATTACACCAAAGAAAGTGACAATATTTCTGTGGAAATTGAAGATATTCACAAGAACAGTTCGGAATTGAACAGTGAATTGTCCGGAACCGAAGACCGCAGCGTGGAATTGGAACAGATGATTCGCGAAAAGACTGAAAAGTTAAACGGACTGAAAGAACAGCAGATTGAAAAAGGTTCTATTTTAGAAGAAATCAATATTGAGATTTCCGGCATGAAGCAGAAACATGAATTTATTGTGGAAAAAATTCATCGTTCTGAAGAACAGATTCAGGAACTGAACAAGGAACTGGATCAGATTAAGAACAATTCCAAAGAAAATGATGTGGAAATTTCTGCTCGTTTAGAAGCCATTGAAGGTTTCACAAAAGAGGTGGAAAAATCAAGAGAAATGATTGAAACCCTGAAGGAAGAAATCAAGAAGGCGGAAGAAGAAAAAGAGACACAGAGTAAAGAACACAAAGATTTCTTTGAAAAGAGAGAAAAACTTTCTACCAAGATTTCTGATTTGGATAAAGAAATTTACCGTTTGTCCAGTCAGAAAGAATCCTTGGAAGAAAAGACCGACAGCAAAGAAAGCTATATGTGGAATGAATATGAAATCACTTATCGTAAAGCCCTGGAAATGAAAGATGAAGAATATTCCGATAAGGGTGCGATTCGTGAGAATATTGCATCAATCCGAAGAGAAATGAAATCTTTGGGAGATGTTAATATCAATGCCATTGAAGAGTTTAAAGAAGTCAATGAGCGTTATCAGTTTATGAAGAACCAGCATGACGACCTGATGGAAGCAAGAGATAATCTTCTTAAGATTATTGACGAACTGGAATCCGGTATGCGTAAGCAGTTCAAGGAAAAATTCGAAGAAATCAAAACCGAATTTGACGTGGTATTTAAGGAACTCTTCGGTGGAGGTAAAGGTACCATTGAACTGACTGAAGCAGATGACATTTTAGAGGCGGGAATTAATATTATTTCTCAGCCACCCGGAAAGAAACTGCAGAATATGATGCAGCTTTCCGGTGGAGAAAAAGCATTGACTGCCATCAGTTTGCTCTTTGCAATTCAGAACTTAAAGCCGTCTCCGTTCTGTCTTTTGGACGAAATTGAAGCGGCGCTGGATGGTTCCAACGTTGTTCGTTTTGCGGAGTATCTGCATAAGCTAACTGCAAATACACAGTTTATTGTCATTACCCACAGACGTGGTACAATGAACTGCGCAGACCGTTTATACGGTATTACCATGCAGGAAAAAGGTATTTCCGCATTGGTATCCGTGGACTTACTTGAAAATGAATTAAGCAAATAAAATAGATTGGAGAACCTATGGCTGTAAAATTTTTTGATAAATTAGTTTCCGGTTTAAGTAAAACCAGAAATAATATTGTATCGGGACTGAATTCGATTTTTACGGGATTTTCCCATATTGATGATGACTTTTATGAAGAATTGGAAGAAATTCTGATTATGAGTGATATTGGAGTGAATACAACAGAGGAAATCTTGGACAATCTGAAAGAACAGGTGAAAGAGCAGCATATTAAAGAACCGATAGAATGTAAGGATTTATTAATTCAGAATATTGAAGAACAGATGGATTTAGGAGAAAATGCCTATGATTTTGAACAGGAACGTTCTGTTGTCCTTGTAATTGGTGTCAATGGTGTGGGTAAAACCACATCTATTGGAAAACTTGCCAGCCAGTTCAAGAATGACGGAAAGAAAGTTGTGCTTGCTGCAGCGGATACTTTCCGTGCTGCCGCAGGAAATCAGTTAAAAGAATGGGCAGTTCGATCCAATACGGATATTGTTATGGGAGCAGAAGGCTCGGATCCGGGTTCTGTTCTGTTTGATGCAATTCAGTCGGCGAAAAATAAAAATGCAGACATTCTTCTTTGCGATACCGCAGGAAGATTGCACAATAAAAAGAACCTGATGGAAGAATTGAAAAAACTGGACCGAATTATTGAAAAAGAATATTCCGGATGCAGACGTGAAAACTTTATTGTTCTGGATGCCACCACCGGGCAGAATGCTTTGGCGCAGGCAAGACAGTTCAAAGAGTGTGCGGATATTACCGGTGTTATTCTTACAAAAATGGATGGATCTGCAAAGGGCGGTATTGCCATTGCAATTCAGTCAGAATTAGGAATACCTGTAAAGTATATCGGTGTGGGAGAGCAGATTGATGATTTGCAGAAGTTTGATGCACACGATTTTGTACAGGCATTGTTTACAGAATAGTTTGGGAGGCGTTCCATGGAAGAAAAGTTAACATTAAAGAAATTTGAAGAAGCAAGTGAAATTGTAAAAAAGGTAACATTAAATACCAGTTTGATTTACAGTGATTATTTCAGTGAACAGACCGGTAATCAGGTTTATATCAAGCCGGAAAATATGCAGTTTACCGGCGCGTACAAAGTGCGTGGTGCATATTATAAAATCAGCACACTTTCTGAAGAAGAACGGGAACGTGGACTCATTACCGCATCTGCCGGAAATCACGCCCAGGGGGTTGCCTATGCAGCAAAACTTTATGGCGCCAAGGCTACAATTGTGATGCCGACCATTACCCCGTTAATGAAAGTAAACCGTACAAAGAGTTATGGCGCAGATGTCATTCTTTACGGAGATGTTTATGATGATGCCTGCAATTACGCTTTGAATCTGGCCCAGAAGGAAGGATATACTTTTATTCATCCGTTTGATGATTTAGATGTGGCTACCGGACAGGGAAGTATCGCTATGGAAATTTTCAAGGAATTACCGACAGTGGATTATATCCTTGTACCGATTGGCGGTGGCGGTCTTGCAACCGGTGTCAGCACTTTGGCAAAACTGTTAAATCCGAGAATCAAAGTAATCGGTGTGGAACCGGAAGAAGCAGCATGTATGAAAGCTTCCTTGGAAGCAGGGGAAGTTACTACCCTGAATTCAGCCAATACGATTGCGGATGGTACTGCAGTAAAAACACCGGGAGAAAAATTGTTCCCGTATATTCGTGATAATATTGATGAAATTATTACCATCAAGGATGAAGAATTAATTGATGTGTTCTTAGATATGGTAGAAAACCACAAGCTGGTGGCTGAAAACTCGGGATTGCTGACGGTAGCTGCTTTGAAACATCTGAAATGTAAGGATAAAAAAGTGGTTTCTATTATCAGTGGTGGAAATATGGACATCATTACAATGTCATCCATTTTGCAACATGGATTAATTCAAAGAGGCAGAGTCTTTACTGTATCAGTTCTTTTGCCGGATAAGCCGGGACAGTTGGTACGTGTTGCGGAAGCAATTGCACAAAAACAGGGGAATGTTATTAAACTGGAACATAATCAGTTCGTTTCTGTAAACAGAAATGCAGCTGTGGAACTTCGTGTAACAATTGAAACCTTTGGTCATGACCATAAGGAATTGATTTTGAAAGATTTAGAAGAAAAAGGTTACAGACCTAAAGAAGTTCGTCCGAATTTATAAAAATCAAAGGTGTCAAGAAAAAATACTTGACACCTCTTTTTCTGTGTAGTAGTATACTCTAGGATAGAAAAGGTGCAATATGAAAGATATATTTAAAAGTTCAATGCTCTATGATTTTTATGGAGAACTTTTGACAGAACATCAAAAAGAAATATTTGAGGACTTTTATCTGAATGACTTAAGTCTGACGGAGATTGCGGAAGAACGCGGTATTTCCAGACAGGGCGTACATGATTTGGTAAAACGCTGTGAAAAGACTTTAAACGGATATGAAGAAAAACTTCATTTGGTAGAACGATTTTCCAAGACAAAGGAAGATGTATCCATGATTTGTACATTAGCGGATCAGAAGGATGAAGAAAGTCTTACGAAAATCAAAGAAATTGCACAGGAAATATTGGAAAACTATTAAGTGAGACAGTTTCTTTAGGAGGTTTGCTTTGGCATTTGAAAGCTTATCTGATAAATTACAAAATATATTCAAAAACCTGAAAAGCAAAGGTCGTCTTACAGAAGATGATGTAAAAGCAGCTTTAAAGGAAGTTAAGATTGCGTTGTTGGAAGCGGATGTAAACTTTAAGGTCGTTAAAGACTTTATCAAAAAGGTTACAGAACGTGCGGTAGGACAGGATGTTATGACCAGTCTTACACCGGGACAGATGGTAATCAAGATTGTTAACGAAGAACTAACAGCCTTAATGGGAGATGAAACTACAGAGTTAAAACTTCTTCCGTCCAATGAAATTACCATCATTATGATGATGGGTCTTCAGGGTGCCGGTAAAACAACAACCACTGCAAAGATTGCAGGAAAGTTAAAGGCAAAGGGAAGAAAACCATTGCTGGTAGCCTGCGATGTTTACAGACCTGCAGCCATTGAACAGTTGCAGATTAACGGTGAAAAACAGGGCGTTCCCGTATTTTCTATGGGAGATAAACAAAAGCCTTTGGATATTGCAAAGGCAGCGATTGAGCATGCAAAAAAGAATGACAATAATGTCGTTATTTTAGATACCGCCGGTCGACTTCATGTAGATGAAGAAATGATGAACGAGCTGGTGGAAATCCGGGATAATATTGAATTGACCCAGACCGTATTGGTTGTAGATGCCATGACCGGTCAGGATGCAGTGAATGTTGCGAAAGAATTTAATGAAAAAATCGGTATTGATGGTATTATTGTAACAAAATTGGACGGTGACACCCGAGGCGGTGCAGCTTTGTCTATTAAGGCGATTACCGGAAAACCTATTTTATATATCGGTATGGGTGAGAAACTTTCTGATTTGGAACAGTTTTATCCGGACCGAATGGCTTCCAGAATTCTTGGTATGGGAGACGTGCTTTCATTGATTGAAAAAGCGGAACAGTCCATTGACCAGGAAAAGGCAAAGGAATTGGAACAGCGTATGAAAAAAGCGCAGTTTACCTTTGAAGACTATCTGGAATATATGGGCCAGATTAAGAACATGGGAGGATTGTCTTCCCTGCTTAGCATGATGCCGGGGGTTGGCGGAAAGATTTCCGACGATATGTTACCGGATGAAAAACAGCTTGGCAGAGTGGAAGCAATTATCTATTCCATGACAAAAGCAGAACGGAATAATCCGGATTTGCTGAACCCTTCCAGAAAACAGCGAATTGCAAAAGGTGCCGGTGTGGATATTTCCGAAGTGAACAGACTGGTAAAACAGTTTGAACAGGCTCGAAAGATGATGAAGAGCATGGGCGGCATGATGGGAGGAAAAGGAAAACGAAGAAGAGGTGGTTTTAACCTTCCTTTCGGTTTCTAAAAAAGCTTTCACGAAAACAACTTGTTTTCTTGATAATAAATTATTAATTATATATTTTACGGAGGTAAAGAAAAAATGGCAGTAAAAATCAGATTAAAGAGAATGGGAAAGAAGAGACATCCAATTTACAGAATCGTTGTAGCAGATTCAAGAGCTCCTAGAGATGGAAGATTTATCGAAGAAGTTGGAACATATGATCCAAATCAGGAACCTAGCGTATTTGACGTAAAGGAAGAATCTGTAAAGAAATGGTTATCAAATGGTGCTCAGCCTACTGAAACTGTTGGAAAGTTGTTAAAGATCGCAGGAATTGAAAAATAAGACTTGGAGGGACATTCATGAAAGAATTAGTTGAAACAATTGCAAAAGCACTTGTTGACTCTCCAGATGAAGTTGTCGTTACTGAAAAGGAAAACGACAGAGAAATTGTAGTACAGTTACAGGTAGCCCAGGAAGATATGGGTAAGGTAATTGGAAAACAGGGAAGGATTGCAAAGGCAATTCGTTCAGTTGTTAAAGCAGCTGCAACAAAATCTGATAAAAAGGTTAAAGTTGAAATACTTTAAGCAAGTGCACAGCGCTGGATGATTTCAGCGCTGTATTTTATATTAAAGGAGTAAAGATTTGGAAAAATATTTTCGTGTTGGTGTAATTGCGAATACTCATGGTGTTCGTGGAGAAGTAAAGGTTTATCCTACCACAGATGATGTAAAGCGCTTCAGCGATTTAAAAGAAGTGATTTTAGATACGAAAAAAGAACAGAAGGTTCTGCATGTGATCGGAGTGAAATATTTCAAAAACATGGCGATTTTACGATTTGCAGAATTTGATAATATGGATCAGGTAATTCCGCTGAAAGGAATGGACTTGCTTGTGGACAGAGAACATGCCATTCCACTGGAAGAAGGAGAATACTACATAGCAGATATTATTGGAAGCCGTGTTGTGACTGATACGGATGAAGAATTGGGAATATTAACTGATGTTCTTCAGACTGGTGCCAATGATGTTTATATTGTAAAAATGGCATCCGGAAAGGAAGTTTTGCTTCCGGTGATTGAAGAATGTGTTTTAGATAGAGATTTAGAAAAGAAAGTAGTTACAGTTCATTTGATGAAAGGATTAATGGATTAATGAATTTTCATGTTTTAACATTGTTTCCGGAAATGATTGAGCAAGGGGTGGGAACGAGTATTACCGGTCGTGCCATGGACAAGGGATTGATTTCGGTGAATGCAGTTAATATCAGAGATTATGCAGGAAATAAACATGGTCAGGTGGATGACTATCCATATGGAGGCGGCGCCGGTATGGTGATGCAGCCGGGACCGGTGTATCGAAGCTATGAATCCGTGGTGGAAAAAATCGGTTATAAACCTCGTGTCGTTTATATGACTCCTCAGGGGAAAGTATTTAATCAGAAAATGGCAGAAGAGTTTGCGAAAGAAGAAAATCTGGTTTTCTTGTGTGGACATTACGAAGGCATTGATGAGCGAGTATTAGACATGATTGTAACGGATCATGTGTCCATTGGTGACTATGTGCTAACCGGTGGAGAGTTACCGTCTATGGTTATGATTGATTGTATTTCCAGACTGGTACCCGGAGTGTTACATAACGATGTGTCTGCTGAGTTTGAGAGCTTTCAGGACAATCTGCTGGAATATCCTCAGTACACCCGCCCGGCGGAATTCGAGGGAGTAAAGGTTCCGGATATTTTGCTTTCCGGAGATCACGCCAAGGTGGATCGCTGGAGAAGAGAGCAGTCTTTAAAGCGAACTTTGGAGCGAAGACCGGATTTATTGGAAGAAGCTGTTCTCCAGAAGGAAGATTTGAAATATTTGGAAAAACAAAAGGAAAAATAATAGTAAAAATAATAGAGAAAATTAGGAAAAGAGTCGTTTGAAGGAACGATTCTTTTTTTGTTCGGAAAGAGTGTAATTTGATGCAATAAACAAAGAATTTCAATGGAAAAATGATGGAAATGCTAGGCTTTTTTGAAAGGTTGTTTTAGAGCAAAATAAAATCGTTTTTAAATAGTAAAAACGATACAAAAATATTGAATATGATATTTGATATGTGTATAATAATCACAAATAAAAAGAGTCGGTTTTTTTATTAAATTTTAAAAAATGTAAAAAATTTTTTCGAGGAGATGATTGTTATGTATGGACGGAAATATCATCCCCGAAGATATCTAAAATCTATCTTAGTTGTGATACTTAGTATTTCAATGTCTCTGACGTCTTATCCGGTATCACTTACGAAGAGTGAAACCGGAAAAGGTTATTTAAAAATTTCTTATATTAATTTGCGAGGGGACAGGAGTGAAGATGTTCAGGCAAAAGAGCTTGAAGTGAAAACGAAACCTGAACAATCAATTATTGAAGCGTATACGTTTCAAAAACCAAATGAATATCAATACTTTGTAGCTGAGGTAGATCGAATTCCTGATTTAAATGAGGAAGACACTGTTAGCATTTATGGAATCAAAGATGAAAAAATGGATAAAGAACCCATTGCCGTAAATGTTAAAAAGGGTCAAAAATTCTATCTCGGTTTTTTTGAATATGATGGAATTGCATTGGTTCAGGAAACTTCAGATATACGGGTGAAAAAACAAAAATTGAATATTGAAAAACCTGAAGATGGTGTGTTGTTTGATTTTGATGGTTATCTTCCGGAGAATACTAACATTGAGATTGAACCTGTAAAAGGAGAAAAGGATGAAATTCATCATTATGATATTACTATTTATGATGATGAAGGAAAGGTATTCCAGCCAATCGTCGGACGACCTATCAAAATTACTATTCGCAGTGAAAAAATAGAACAGGCAAATGAGGACAATAAAGAACTTGTCGCCTACCATCAGGCTGAGAATCAGGAGCAGGAAGAAATTGAAATTGTTTCAGCAAAAAAAGATTATGTAATATTTGAAGCAAGTCATTTTTCTGAATATCTAATTAGGGAACATGAAGGTGATGATGAACTGATTACTCCGCGAAGAACTTATCATTTCTTAAGTTATCAATATCAGGAAACTCAGACTTCAGGTGTGTACGAAGCTGGAAGCTTCAACTTCTATACTACAGCTGGAGATTTGATAGACTATCAGATCATTAAAGATGGTGATTCGTTACAAATGGTTCCGAATCCACCAAACAAGACGGAAGAGTATTTCTATGGATGGTATGTGGTTCAATATCATGGTGAGGAGAATGGACTCGTTCAATATAGTTGGCCACATAATTCGGAACGTATTCGTTTTAATCGGGAAATTGATGTACCTGAAACGGAAGACACAGATGTTTATCTTGCTCCGGTATATTCAGATTATCGATTTGTAACTTTTCACGAAAACGAATTTGGACAACCAAATGCCAATAACGTTTTGACCAGAAAACTGGTTAAGTTAGGGGATGACAATACCCAGGATGTATTAATTAGTGATGTGCGAGCCAAAACCCCGGATTCCCAGAGAATTGTATTTTGGGGATGGAGTTATGGAGATTCACAAAAACAGACAGTGGATAGTCTTGGAAATGAAATGACTCAATATTTTGAAGTCACGGGTACAGATGAAGAGATTGATTTATATCCGGTATTCAAGCAGGCAAGATGGTTAACATTTGTCGCTGGTGAAAGTGGAAGTGGTGCTGAATATGTTCCAGCGATGTTTATCGTCCAAGGGGATTCAGTTTCATCCTTACCGATTTCTTCTCGAAACGGATATATATTTAAAGGATGGTATCCCGGAAGTCAGGATGATAATGGACATATATATTATGATTTAAATCATCAGGTTGCTGACGAAAATGGTAACATTGTAAATGGAAGTTTTGATTTAGGACAAGGGAACAGTGTTCAAAACGGACAAATCACTTTAAATGAAAACCAAACTTTATACGCAAGATGGGAAGAAAAAGAAACATCGAAATACACGGTAATTATATGGAAGCAAAAAGTGACAGATGATAAAAACGCGACAACGGCTGAAAAAACATATGATTATGAAAGCAGTGAGGTGCGTACCGCTCCAACCGGAACGATTATTACTTCAAGCAATGCAGATCGGAATAAAAACTTTACCGGTTTTACATATAGCAGAACAGTTTTCGAGGGTTCTACAGAAGCTTCCGGTGTACTGGAAGCAACGGACAGCTCCATTATCAATGTATATTATGATCGAAATATTATGTCGATTAACTATTATTTTCCAACCAGCATGACGTATCCAAGTGATGCACAGACTGCTTACAGTTACACGGTTACCACCAGTGATAATGGTACACAGTATGGAATTGTAAATGGAGATTATGTTCAGTTAACTTATACAACAGAAAACTATTACAGTTTTACAACAAATTATAACTATACACAAACGAATTCAACCTCCGGAACATTGTACGGAATCTATAATGGAGAATATGTAAGAGTATATTATAATGCAGGAAACTTTTATCGAACCAGAACGAGACAGGGAATGAATTATGTATATTCTAACCAATATACCGGTACAGTTTTTACCAGAGGATACGGTGTGGAATATATAGGAACCAGATACACCAGATTCCAATCCGGTGGGCAATATGTATATACACCGACTACCGCGACTACCGGAACTTTGTATGGATTGGACGATAATGGTGTATATCAGCAGTTAACCGGTTCTCAATCTACGATAAGACACTGGATGTACAATGGAGAGGAATATACGGGAACGCGATATACCCGATCCAATATGACGAATTACCGAATGTATCATTGGACAGGATTGTATGATTCTGATTTCGCAAGCAATGGTTATTCTTGGGAGAGTATTTCCGGTTATCGATGGAATGAACAACAAAATGGTGGTGGAACAACCCAGACTTTATTAGATAGCTTTAATAATAGGAATATTGTCTATAATTTGTACAGTCAGGGAGAGAATGGAAATAATTATATTTATCACTATAAACAGAATTTGGATGGCACTTATTCATTAGATAGCAGGGTTTATGCAAGAACAAATAATGCAAGTGGAACATTTAATTTTTCTAATAAGTTTCAGGGATTTACAGTTTCCACATATTCAACTTCAACAGAAGGATTTTCTCCAACGGGAGGTTCCCATTCTGCAGCGAGTGGAACTAGTGCTAACTTAACCTATCCAATTCATATTTATCATACAAGAAACAGATATAGCTTGACCTATGCTGTTGATTTCTATGATGAAGGTACACAGGATCGACTGAACCAAATATATAAAACGGTAGAAGGAATTCAGTATGGTGCTCCATTGACGAATTATGCGGCATACACCGTTGGAGATTTGGAACATAGTGAATTTACCGGATGGTATAGTGATGCAACAGGAATTGTTCCGTATGATTTTGGTGGTACAATGCCTGCATCGAATGAGATTGTATATGCAGGATTCCAACCGGTTTATTATCCGATAAGCATTGACCCAAATGGTGCAGAAATAGACCATCGGGAGACGCAATATTCTACGTATACATGGTTACGATATGGACAGACGATTAAGGAATATCGAAACCTGACTAGAGAATATGTGCAAGATGATGAGGGGGAATATGTATATCTATATATTACTTTCAATGGAGAGAATAATGGATACGGAATTAATTCAGATTATCGAAATGCTGTTTATATCAAAGCAGATGAAGTAGATGAATATTATGATGAGAATTATGCAAATAGCGGTCTTACCAGAGATGAATTTATGAACTGTATTAGCGGACAACGTTATCGACCGGCAAAAAATACAGAAGTTAATACGTTGATGGGATGGTATAGGGTGCGAAATGACGGAACTCTTTCTTCAACACCTTACAATTTCAATGATGCAGTTACCGGACCGGTGAATTTGAGAGCTGTTTGGAGATTATCAGGTGTTTATTACATTTCTTATAATCCGATTATGACATCTCTTGGAATTGGAGGATCGATTAATTCTTATTTGGACCCGGATATCAATGATGCAGTTCATGGTGGAAAGTATATTGATCAGTCACAAACATTTATTAAACAACAGCCGTCCAACATACCGGAAGGATACGTTTTTGAAGGATGGAGAATTGTGGATGGTCAGGGAAATCCGTTGCAGGATGATGTGTTGTATAATCCTGGTGATGATTTTACAATCAATGCACAATATGCTGACAACTTAGGATGTATTCATCTGGAAGCGTATTATGAATTGGATGAAAATGAAATCCATAAAGTTGATGTAGCTTCACTGACATTGGATGCAAATGGAGGTTATGTGAAAACTACCGGACTTACACCGGGAGATACTCACATTTATGCAGATGAAGAGGAAGAACAATTACACTTTGATAATCAGATAAATAATACGAATATTCATCTGATTAACTATATCAGAAATTTTAAACATACAGATAAATTTACTTTGATTGGATGGGATAAATCAGCGGACCCGGATGATTACATTCCGGAAATCCCGGCAGATGCAGAATTAGGTATTGACCGTAATACCGAAAATCTATTATATGCACTGTGGGAACCAATGGTTTATATTACCTTTGAAAATCATACAGATGAGCCACTCACCTTTGATTTGGAATTTACGGATTACGATGGTGATGTCCTCAAACAGTACGATGGACATATTAATGAGGTTACGGAACAATATAAACGAGAAAAATTCTATGATACCATCGTAACCTTACAACCGAATGAAGTCTTGAAACTGGTACTTCCGGAAGGAGAACATGCAAAATATCGTGTCAGCGGAAGTTATTTAGGAAGTAAAGATCGATTGTACGTTTATAATTCCGGTGGTGAAACATCAATCACGCCAAAGAATCAATCATATATTGCAAATGGTGAACTCTTTATTGATCCGGTTGGTCGGGTGATAACCTTTGTAGATGAAATGATTCAGATTCCACCACCGTCAGGATATGATACAGATAATGTTGCATTTCGATTGATGTTTGGCAGCGTATTATTATTTTTATTTATCATGTGGATGATTCGAGATAGAAGGAACAGAAGAATTAGCTTCAAGAGGCTAAACGCCATAATAAAAAGGAAAAATGATAAAAGGGGCGTTTCGATTTTATTACGAAAGGAGATACGAAGATGATGAAGCGAGTTAAAAAATTTATGATGGTAACTTTTTCCATGCTGTTTGCATTGGCAATGTACACATCGGTGTATGCAGTTGAAATTGGTAATGGTGTTAAGGAAAGCTCTGATACCTCAGTTTTAATTCCAAAAGGTGTAACAGTAAAGAACTCCTCCCGTGGTGACTATGGTGGACCGGCAATTGTTTATACATACACAATTGCACCGGTTACTCCGGCTACAGGTGCAAAGGTAGGGGATACTCCGGTAGAAATCGGACCAACCGATGGGGCAACATTAGCAAATAATGGTCAGGTAACTTTCCAAAATGAAGTAATTACCGGTGTAACGAATACGGGAGTGGAACAGAAAAAGAATTTACAGGTCAATGTTGATTTGACAAAGTTTACTAAACCGGGCATTTACAGATATCTGATTACAGATACAACAACAATTGAAGCAATGTACGGTGCAGGATTAACCAGACCGGATGATTATGATGCCACTCGTTACTTAGATGTTTATATTAAATATAATGATGCAGGTACGGATTTAATCGTAGGTGGTTATGCATTATCAAAAACAAATGTAGTAACATCTGACGCATCAACAAAAGATGCTGGTTTTGTTAGAACATCAGAAACAGAAGAAGTTGGTGGAGAAACCGTTTACAAGGGTGATGTATACAGACTTTATAACCTTGATATTTATAAGAAAGTAACCGGTTCCATGGGTGATAAAACACATACATTCCCATTCTCTTATACAGTACAGAATTATGGACTGAAATATAGACCAGGTTACTATATGGAAGGTAATTTAACTACAGAATCTTCCGGAACATTCCAGATTGCAGATGGAAATTCTTATTCATTCCGTGGACTGAATGCGAGAGCAACCATTACTCTTACTGAAACAAATGATACATCCATTGCTTATGATGTATTGATTGAAGGAAAGAATGTTTCTACAGCAGCTACAGCTACAACTTTAGTTGCAGAAAGCACTGTAGATCCAAACGGTACAAAAGTATTGCCGGTTGGCGCCATTACTGATTATGAAGATGAAAACAGTATTGGTGATGGAACAACCCCTGGTTCCATTGATCATGAAGGTGTCTTGAATAAGAATAGAACGGCTATTCAGTATGTAAATAATGCCGGTGACGTTTCTCCTACAGGTATTATTTTCAAATACGGACCATTTGCTCTTATGATTGGTTTTGCAATGGTATTACTTGTACTTCGTAGAAGAAAACAGGATATTCGTGATTTATAAAATTGACTGAAGAATTCGCACAAAAGGATGGAGTGTGAAAGCATGAAAGATGAAAAGACAGTAGATACAAATAAGAAGACAATTAAATATGAATCCGAAGGAAAAAATCCTATGCACTATGCCCAAAGGACCCTGTTGCAGGCATTGGTTGTAGTGATTGTAGTGTGGCTCCTATTTGGGCACGTGTTTGGGATTATGACTGCTCCTAACGGAGACATGTTTCCGCGAATTGATTCTGGTGATTTGTTATTATATTATCGTTTGGATAAGAGCATTGAGGCTGGTGATGTGATTGTTTTTTCAAAAAACAAGACGACTTACATCGGAAGGGTGGTTGCCAGACCCGGTGATGTAGTAAATATTACAGAGCAGAATCAGCTGGTGATTAATCAGAACGTGATTACAGAACGAAATATTTTCTTTCCAACATCCAGATATGAAGGGTTTAACCAATATCCGGTGAGTTTGAAAAAAGATGAATATTTTGTATTGGTTGATATGAGGGAAAAAGGGGAAGACAGCAGATATTTTGGACCTGTTTCCAAGAAAGAGATTAAAGGGAATATTCTTTCAATACTGCGACGAATAAACTTTTAAGAAAGAAGGGATACAGATGAAAGCATTTAATGGAATCATGAAGACTATTGGGATTCTTATAAGTGTTTTTACTGCAATTCTTATTGGGATAATGCTGGTCTACAGTGGTTACGTTCTCTACGATAATTACTATAAAGGTCAAGTGGCATTTTCATCGAGAGAATTAGCACAATACAGACCGGATCCGGAAAAGGACCCCAAAATTGAATTTAAAAAATTGAAAAAGTTAAACAAAGATGCAGTTGGATGGATTCAGGTGTTCGATACCCATATCGATTATCCCATTATGCAGGGAAGTGATAATATTGAATATGTGAATAAAGATCCTCGTGGACAGAGTTCTCTGACTGGTTCCATTTTCCTTGAAGCAGAGAATCAGAGTGATTTTTCGGATTTATATAATATTCTCTATGGACATAATATGCAAAACGGTGCAATGTTTGGGGATGTTCGAAAATTTTTGGATTTCAAATATTTTTCGAAACATAAAAAAGGCTTTCTTCAGACACGGGAAGGAAATTATCATTTGACATTTTTTGCCTGTATGCAAGCCGATGCATATGATTCTATTATTTATCAGGTCATCCATGATAATGGAAATGAATATGATGATTTGGTCAATTATTTGAAAGAAAATAGTGATATCTTTATAAAAAGGCCGGAACATAAGATTATTGCATTATCTACCTGTCACAATTATGAAACATTCGGCCGCGTGGTTTTATTGGCAGAGGCAGAAGATACCTTTGAAGTACCGCCGGAAGTAAAAGAAAAAATCATTAAACGAACAGCGGAAGGACATGAAAAGGATGCAGACCATTGGGCGTTATTGAATTTGATTTGTGTATTTCTTACGTTGTTAACATTGCTTCCGGTTACACAAATCAGGAAAAAATATCGTCAGTATCGGGTGGCTAAAAAGATTTGTGAACAGTTGAAGCATTATTCTTCCGTAGAGAAAACTATGGATTATGATGAAGAAAATGAAATTCAAAAGATTCGGAAGCAACTAAATTTCTTTTTGAAAAAGATATGGATTGGCTTTGGAATCGAAATTGTAGTATTTCTTCTTAGTATTATCGTTTTTCTTAGAACGGAGGACATTCATAAACGAATGATACTTCGGGATCAATGGACCGGATGGATGATTTTGATTTTTGCTATTGCATTGTTAGTGGATTTTATCCTGTTCCGATACCGTGGTGAACGGCCAACGCAGGAATGGTTGGATGAGTTGACAGAAGAGTAAAAAAAGAGATTAGGTTTTCAGTTTTTGAGGACTTAATCTCTTTTTTTGTGCAGAAGATATTCCAAAACGTAAAATTTGATGGAAAATAACAGGGGGAGTGATGGAAATTTGAAGAAAAAATGGATATAAATTTCAGAAGGAAAATCTGAAAATTAAAACGTTTTTACATAGGAAAAAACGGTTCAAAAACGTTGATGGATAAAGCAGATAGTCGTATAATAATTGGTAATTAGAAGTGTCAGTTTTTTAGTTATTTGTATAAAATTATAACAGTGTTTATAAACGTGAGTTGTATGTATTATGGATGATTTAAAAAGTAACAACGAAGTAAAAGCGGAGAAGGTCGAAAACTCCGCAAAAAAAAGTACAAAACAACTTGAACCCGGGGTAAGAAAAATTTCTACAAAACGTTTAATCATAAATCTTTTGATTAAAATTTCCGTAATTGCAATTGTTGTTTTCTTGGTACTGAATTATGTTTTGGGAATTACGATTCATTATGGAAACAATATGCACCCGGCGATTAACGACGGAGATCTGGTTGTTTCCCTAAAGTTACAACGCCCCTATCTGAATGCTGTTGTACTGTACCATCATAACGATAAAGCTTGTTTGGGACGCATTGTCGGGCTCCCGGGAAATGTTATAGATATTACGGAAAAGGGTGAGTTGTTTGTGAATGGTGTTTTGGCTGCTGAAGATATATATTATCCTACCTACCAGGATCCGACTTCAACAGTGAAATATCCTTATACAGTCGAAGAGGGGAAAGCATTTATATTAAATGATTTCAGAGAAAAAACGGATGACAGCCGTCGATTCGGAACAATCAATTTGGATGACATTGATGGTCCGCTAATCTTATCCCTACGGCGCAGAGGGTTCTAATTATGAATTTAAATGCATCGCAAAAGGAAGATGCATATAAGTTATAACAATCATTAATTACTAAAGGAGGTATTAATATGAAGAATTTAATCAAAGGAGTAGTAGTTTCAATTTTTACTTTGGCATTGATGCTTGGCTTGAATGTAGTAACTACACCGGCAGAAACTGTTTATACACCCGTCGGCGGAACAACTACAATTGTAAAGAATCTGGTAGTTGATTCGGATGCAAATATTCCGAATATCTCTTTCGCTTTCCAAATCAGACGAGGGGAAGCTCAGGCGGCAACATCAACAACAGTTGAAATTTTAAATTCATCTACCGGTGGAAGCTCAATTGGTGATGTATCGTTTTCAAATGCTGATACACCTAATACGATAGCAGGTCTTCCTTCTGATGCGGATCCAACAAATCCGACAGCAGGTAAAAAGTATGTGCAAAAGCAGGTAACTGTTACTTTCCAGCCTAATACATTCACGAAACCTGGTGTTTACAGATATGTTATTCAGGAAACCAACAGCAATTTACCGGGCATTACTTATGATTCAAATGCTATTAGATACTTGGATGTATTTGTTGTTTCTGATGCAAATAATGTGTTGTCTGTTGACAGTTATGTTTTACGAGACAGTATATCCGCTATTTCAAAGGAAGGTGCATATGTGACAAATCCGGGAGAAAAAAGCGAAGGATATACAAATGTATTGACACAGTATGATTTTACATTCAATAAAACAATTACCGGTAATCAGGGTGATAAAAACAAGAGATTTACATTTACACTTAATATTTCCGGCGCAAACCCTGGTGTATATCCGGTGGTAACAAATGATGTCACAGGTAATCCTACTTATATTACCGTTGAAAGTAACGGAACATTAACAACTACATTTTCTTTAACTAATGGTAGTAGTGTACAGATTCTTGGTTTAAACCAGAATGCTGTTTGCGCTGTTTCAGAAGCGGAAGAAGATTATACTGCTACTCATGCCATTGACGGAGGAAGTGCGGTAGCAGGTAATAATTCCGGTAATATTACATTGGCAAGTGCAGATCACAGTGTTGCTTTTACAAATACACGTACAGGTATCATTCCAACAGGTGTTATTATGACTATTGCACCATATGCAATCGGAATTCTTTTATTTGGTGCAGCTGCTATTTTCACTCTTAGCAGAAGAAAAAGAATGGCATACTAATAATGTTACGGAAAAGTATTATATTTGCACATGAAACCATAGATCGAATTGTAGCGATTGTTTTAGTGGTACTGTTTTTGATCTGCTTATATGCCATGATTGATGCATATTTGGTTTATCAAGGTGCAAGTGATAACAGTATTTTAAAGTACAAACCGAAGGCCGGAAATACGGATGAATTAAAAAAATTATCTGAAAATGCGGTCGCATGGCTGACGATTGATGGTACGAGAATTGATTATCCGGTAATGCAAGGGAAAACCAACGAGGAATATTTAAATAAAGATCCGTATGGAGAGTTTTCTTTATCGGGCAGTATCTTTTTGGATAGTAGAAACAGTAAAACATTTAGTGATGACTATTCGTTGGTCTACGGTCACCACATGGAATACGGTGTAATGTTCGGTGCTCTTGATCAGTATAAAGATGAAACTTTTTTGAACGAGCACAAAACCGGGAAGTTGACTGTAGTGAATGGAAAAGAATATCAAATCACAATTTTTGCTTCTTGTATCGAAATGGCAACGAAAAAGGTGATTTTCGATCCGCCGGAAAGTGATAATAAATCTCTTTTGACTTATTTAGAGAAGCATGCATTAATATATCATCCAAAAGAAGTAGATGCTCAATCGAAATTGATTGCACTTTCAACCTGCCAGTCGGCTGAAAATAATGAACGAATTGTTGTTTTTGGAGTATTAAAATGAGAGCAGGTGCAAAGAATGAAGAAGTTGTTGACGTTTGGCATGATTATAATCATTGCGTTTGCAAAATTTAATACTGTAACATATGCCTTCAGCTATGATGCTGTTGAGACTGATATTGCTGTGGAAATCACAGAAGGCGGAACAGCGGAAATCGTACCATCTGTGAATTGCCCGATGCCGAATCAATCCAGTTTGGAAATAAAAGACGGGGAGATTGGACAGTTTCATATCAAGTTTACTACAATAGGAGTTTATGATTACACGGTTAAAACAGTTCCCGATCAAAGGAATTTGGAGTTTGACCAAAAAGTCTATTATGTAAAAATATATGTCACGGATGAAGGCGGAAAGTTAATTACAACCATTATCGCATCAAACGATGATGAAAAATACAGTGCTCATTCCGGTGCGGAGGGATACGAGCAATTCGGACCGGAACGACTTGTTTTTAAGAATACCGTACCTCCGGAAGAAACAACAATCACCAAGGAAGGGGAAAATAAAAAAGATAAAGATAAGGATAATAACAAGAATAAAGAAGGAAAGCAATATAGCAGTCTGGATAAAAATCGAAATCCTAAAACGGAAGATGACACGAAAATGGAACTATATTTCCTGGCTGCAATGTTAGCATCTGCAGGGTTGTTTTTATTCTCAATCATTGATTTGATGGAGACTCAAAAGATGATTAATGAGGTAGAGAACAGCTGAAAAAATAAAAATAAAAATTGAATGCTTTGATAATAGAACAGAAAGGAGGCGATTGCGAATGAAGAAGTATGGAATTACAATTCATATGATAAAACTGTGCATCGCCTCCTTTAATGTGGGATTAAGAAAGCAAAGAAAACTCTTTGCCAAATGCATTGCTTTTCATCTAATCATTGTTCTCCTTTTGGGAAGTGTTGCAACAAGTTATGTTTCCGGTGTTGGTACAACGGAAGAAACTACAGAATTAACGACTAATTGCTTGGAAGAAGTAATCCAAGAGGTGACTGAGTGTGTCGAACAGGCGGATGAAGAATATGACACAGACGAATTCTGCGAAGTAGAGAAAACAGACGAAGATAAGCAGATACAGAAAACCGTAGAGAGTACATCTCGGGATGATGTGCAGAAATTGAATAAAAAAAGATTTAAACTTTATCCTGAAGGGAAAAAGGCAGATAAATCAGTCGTTTTGAACGGTAATATGCCGGAGAATGCTTCCGTAAAAGTAAAGGATGTTGCGGACGAATATACGAATAAAAAAGGTCGTACGAAATTATCCGAAAAAAATCCGAAAGCAACGCTGATTGCTGCTTATGATATTACTATTATTGACGGTAATCGTGAATATCAGCCGGATCAGAAAAATCCGATACAGGTTGATATTTCGAATCCAAAACTGAAGGATGGTTCCAAATATGAAATATGGCATATCAAGGATGATGGAAACAAAGAAAAAATCAAGAAATTTACGATAAACGATGGAAATGTCTCATTTGCTGCCACTGGGTTCAGCGTTTATGCTATTGTGGATATTTCAGAACCTTATAGTATTGAGGAAATAACAGGATTAAGTGATTTGGAATCAAACAGAGCAACAGCCGGCTTCTGCATGTATTACGGTAACAATATCTATTTCACCAGTAATCTGAACGCTAATGGAGCTTTAATTGAAACCAATAATCCTGCATCCGCAGCCAGATGGTTCTTTACCAAAGCCGGTAATTATTACAAGATTTCCACGATTGTGAATGGCTTTGAAAAGTTTATTCATACGAAAGCAGGAAATGAAATTGAATTGAGTGATAGTGCGGATTTGTTTGAGATTACGCCGACTTCCAATCATAGTTACTACATCAAAAACAGTATTGAGAATAAGTGGATACAGCATTCCGGAAGCGGTAGTGGTATTCGATATTATCAAGCAAATAATAATGCAACAAACTCAAGAATCAAAATTGTATTTGCGGATTCTATGGATGTACCGGATGATTATTACAGTATTAACGGAAGGAGTTTTGGAATTATGAGCTATCCCGGAGGAACAATGGGATATGCTTTTATGGCCGGCGACGGAGATAATTGTTTGTCTATGCTTGCAATGAATGTAAGAAGAGATTCCGGCAGTGAAACTCTTTATGTGGCTGAAGACAGCGACATCACAATGTGGAAGTTCCACTACATATCCGACCTAAATTACAAGATTTCGACGACGGTAAACGGGGAGACAAAATTCCTTTATATTGGTGATACGGTTTCCTTGGTAGATGAAAATCATGCGTCAGCGATTACAATTACTACGGACAGCAAGGAAAGCATCAAGTTATCTGCAAATGGAAAATCTCTTACTTTTGATAACAATGGATTTATCACTACAACCACATCCGGTTCCAACAATAATCAGTGGCTTCATTTAGCTGAACTTTCTGATATTACGGAAGATGACTATGTTACATATTTTGCGGATAAAGTCAGTATCTCTGAAGTTCCGGATGGGGCATCAGTTATCGTGTATACCCGTGTTTGGAATCCGGATACTACGTCCTATGAATTTTATGCCATTGACCATGATGGAACACTCTATCCATGTTATGAGAGAGGGGACAATCTCACCTGGGTAGGTAACCGAATCAATACATTATTGTGGGATTTCACGGAGTATCATTATGATGATGGAACGCCGAATCATTATTATGAATTATATAACACATATTCACATAAATTTATTGCACCTCAAATCAATGGAAATCAGGTCCTTTCCGATAGCAAAATCGGTATCAATTTACCGGGAAGAGCTTACGGTGAATATTATTCAGAGATTGTTGCTTGGGATACACCGTACTATACCTATGCAGGCTTGCAGTCGGATATTGAGAACCATGGTATTACCACAGGACCGAAAGCAGATGCGGACAGTTTCTATTTTGCAATTATTCAGAATGCAAGCTCATCACTGACAGAGATTAAAACAATCGATAATGCAGAGTTTGGAATTCAAATGAAGATGATTGATTTTCCTGAACAACATCAGGATAACACAGGAACAAATTTCCAAAATGATTTCTTGGGAACTAATAGTGATTTTGTGGCTACTGCTTCTCAAGGATTACTCTCAAATTATATTGATCCGGAAACAGGGTATCCGATTTCAATTCATAATGGACAATCTCTGGCGCAATTATATAATGGTGCATCTGATGTCAATCATTTGTTCCTTGAAAGTACCCACAAAGACAGTGGATATTTCGAATTTGACAGTAGCCAAAACTTTGCTACATTAATTCAGCCGAATGGAACTGTAGGAAACAATTTTACGGTATTCAAGGAATTAGGAACATCAGATTCATCTTCCAGGACCACATTGATGCATGGTCAGTTTTTACCTTATAACACAATTACAGCCGGAGTATATGCGGTTAAGAATCCATTAAACTTATATGGACCTACGGCACAGTTTGGAAATTCCAGTGTAGGAGAACTTCCGGAAAGTGATCCACGTAAATATGAGAAGCTTCATCTTGCCAATGGAAAGGTTAATTATTATAACGGTATGGAATTGAGTGCTTCCATGGTCCAGACTCCGAGTGGTAAAGATGCATGGGGCCATGACATTGTATTTGAATTTACCGGTGATGATGATTTCTGGTTCTATGTTGATAATGAATTGGTGATTGACCTTGGAGGAATTCATTCAGCACTGGAAGGAACAGTAAACTTTTCCACCGGAAAGGTTGTTGTAGATGGTGATGAAACAAATCTGAGAGCAATCTTTAAGCGGAATTACGAAGCTAGACATCCTCAGGCTACAGAATCTGAGGTGAATACTTTTTTGGCAGAGTATTTTGAAGAGGGAGAAAATGTATTCAGAGATTACACCACCCATACAATGAAGGTTTACTATATGGAACGTGGTGCTGGAGCATCAAACCTTCATATGCGATTTAATTTAACTCCGGTTGTTCCCGGAAATGTTCTTTTGACGAAAAAAATATCCGGGTCAGATGATATTGATTTCAATCTCGTGGAATATCCATTCCAGATTTGGTATAAGGATGAGGAAACCGGCGCTGAACATTTATTAACAAATGATGATTTCATATCTGTAAATTACCAAAACTCTATTCAGAGAGTGGATTATGAGCCGACTTATACACCACATAATAGTACGGTAACCTATAATTCCGTATACTTTTTGAATCCGGGAAAGAGTGCAGAAATCAGGTTCCCGGCCAATACCATTCAGTATAAAATCATTGAATGTGGTGTCAATCAAGAGGTATATGATACGGTTAAAATTAATGATGACGTCGTTCTTGGAAGCGCAATTAACGGAACGGACCGAAAGTGTTACGATTCAGGCTGGCTTAGTGTAGCGGAACGTCCTGTTATTATGTTTGATAATCATGTTGATAATGCAGGTCTTCGAACATTCAGTTTCCAAAAGAAATTGGTTGATGAGCATGGTAATGAATTATCACGGCAACAGGATACAACCGTATTCAATTTCCGTTTATACTTAAGTAATGGTGTTGATAATGATTTGGAACTGGCCAATATGGCGAAGTATTACGTAACTGATCCAGACGGATATCTTTGTACATGGGACCCGGCATCACAGTCTTTTGAAGTTTCTAATCAAAACAATTATGCTTCTTTGACAGATCAGGCAAAGGCACAGTTTACTTTCGAAACATCCATGAATGGAGCAATCTCAAAAATCCCGGCAGGGTATTGTGTTGAGGTACCGAATGTTCCTGTAGGAACCAAATTCATGGTAATTGAAAGAGAAAATGAAATCCCGAAGGGATACAGTTTCCAAAGCTATGAACGTGTTGGCGGTAGTTATCATACAGAAGATGGTGATACATTGAATTCCGGATGGGTTCGAGCAAATGAGTCACCAAAGATGATTGTCAATAATAAACGTGGTTGGACCATTGAAGTGACCAAGGAGTGGAGTGACAAACATTTTTCAACTTCACACGACCCGATTTATTTGGCAGTATATAATGGAAACGCCTTAGTTCCGGATACAGTGTGCAGTTTAGCTTATCCAACAACAACGAAACGATATTTCTTCGATAATTTAATGGGCGGAGCAGACTTTGAAGATTACAAAGTATACGAAGTAGAATTAAATAACCCGGTGGTAAATGCAAACGGCGAATTGGTGTCCTATAGTGGAATCAGTAAACGTTTGGAGGATGGAGACCTCACCGTAATCAATACGGTTACCAAGAAAACGAACACTTTATCACCGTATTCCTATGCTGCAACATACGATTACGGTGTTCCGTATTCACAATCAGAAGGCACCAGTGTAGTAGAAAATGTGCGAGAGGATACGATTACAAACACACGAACCGATGGTGTTGTTTTAACACTTTATGATATGAATACGAACAATACTCTTGCAGGTGGAACGTTTACACTGATGGAAGGAAATGATTCTTTAGGTACCTTTACTTCAGATTCTCATGGAAGAATAACCATTCTTTATGATTTTGAAAAGAATGTGGATTATACATTGACACAAACAGGAACACCATTAGGATATATTAAGTTACCGAATCCGGTAGTATTTTCTATTGAAAACGACAATTCTGTTTCCGTCAGTGGAAACGAGTCCCAATGGCAAAACGGAAGAATGAATGAAATCGCAGGCGATAGTATCATTGCCTACATTAATGTATACAATAAGCCATACGTTCTGAGAGCTTTGAAGGTAGACGGTGCAACAGATGGAGCACTTCCGGGTGCACATTTTGCTCTCTATCGAAGTGTAAAAGGTCTTGGTGGACCGGTAAAGGATTTAAATCCGATTCCAGGTTATGAGGATCTCGTCAGTGATTCTAACGGTGTGATTCCGGGAATTAACAATTCCCTTACTCCGGGAAAATATTACCTGACTGAGTTGAGTGCACCAAACGGATATGATATCCATTATGAAGATATTATTTTCGTAATCAGTGAAGATGGAACCGTTAGTATTGAAGGTTCAGAACACGCAGAACATCTGGTAATTACCGGAGATACACAGTGTAATTACACCTTCCATATTCCGAATTTCAGAAATGAACCGGTTGAACTTACGGTGACGAAAACAGTAACGGGTGCCTTTGGTGACAAAACCAAACAGTTTACATTTACATTGGAAGTGGAAAATGCATCTAGTGAAGAAACTTATTCCTGGAGTAAAAACAATGTGGTTCAGCAAGAACCATTGCACAATGATACCACCTTTACTTTAGGACACGGCGATATCGTTAAAATCATGATTCCTGTAAACAGCCATGTTACAATTACGGAAGAGAATGAAGATTATTCAACCCGGTTTGTATTTAACAACACAGGAGTAAGCGCCGGTAATACAGATACGTTTATGTTGGCACGAAACTCTACTTTAGCAGTAACCAATAATCTGGATGCAATTATACCGGTTGGTTTGTTTAATACAGCTATAGGAATTACAGTTATTGGCTTGGCATTTGGTTGTTTGGTGGTTATAATAGTTGGGAAACGTCGTAAAAAAAGGAGCTGCTAATGAAAAACAGGAAGACTAAAAATATAATACTGGTTTCAATTGCAGTGATTTTAATTGGTGTGCTAATATATTCTCTATATCAGGGCTTAATTATTTATATTCCTCAGATGCAGGAGCAGAATCGATTTAGTGAAATAAAGAAGATGATAGATCAGGAAACAAATCAATCAGACGGTTCTTCTAAATATGATGAACTGGTGAGAATGAATAGTGATTTTGTCGGTTGGCTGAAAATAAAGAAGACGGAAATTGATTATCCGGTTGTAATTCCTCGTGAAAAAGAGGAAGAGTATTATCTTCACAGAGATTTTGATCAAAACTATTCTTTTTCCGGAACGCCGTACATTGGTGCGGGAGCGGATGAAAATTCAGATGCATTTATTATCTATGCACACAATATGAAAAACGGAACAATGTTTGGCACGTTGGATGATTATAAAGACGAAGATTGGGCAAAAGAGCACAAAAACATAATTTTTGAAACAACCAATGAAAAAAGGAGCTACTGTGTGTTTGCGGCGTTGCAAACAAAAGTCGACAGTGAGGAAGAATATAAATATTATAAGAGAACCGGTAAACTCAGTGAAAAGGATTTCAAAGATTTTATGGATGAAATTCATAAAGTCTCCTTAATCGATATAGGAGACTATCCGGAAAAGAAAACTCAAATTCTGATGCTTTCAACCTGTAGTTATCACACGGATAACGGTCGCTTTGTAGTATTGGCGTATCGGACGAAATAATAGGATTTCCTTATAGATAGAAAAATACTTGCATTCTTTAGCGTTGTATGTTAGTATATTAAATGCTGTAAAAAGAAAAGATGGTCCTCTGTTACATTGGTATTAAGAACATCGGAATAATAAAGGAGGCTATTATGCAGGAATTAATTAAGGAAATTGAAGCAGCTCAGATTAAAGAAGTTGCAGACTTTAACGTAGGTGATACTATTAAGGTTCACGCTAAGATCGTGGAAGGAAACCGTGAAAGAATCCAGGTTTTCGAAGGATTAGTAATGAAGAAGCAGGGTGGAAGCAACCGTGCAACATTTACTGTAAGAAAATTATCTAATGGTATCGGTGTAGAAAGAACTTGGCCATTATACTCTCCAACAATCGATAAGATCGAAGTTGTTAGAAAGGGTAAAGTAAGACGTGCTAAACTTAACTACATCAGAAGCAGAGTAGGTAAGGCTGCAAAGGTTAAAGAATTAGTTAAATAATTAGTAAAATAATTTATTTACAAAAAGGAGCAAACCGCTTGAAGTTTTGCTCCTTTTTTATGTTATAATTTTAGGTGTGTTGAGTATTTTCGTAAGAAAAAAGGAGCGAAGGTATGAGTGAGAATAAAGTAAATTATCAATGGTATCCAGGACATATGACGAAAGCGGTTCGTCAGATGAAAGAAGATATCAAACTGATTGACCTTGTTATTGAATTATTGGATGCGAGAATTCCGTTAAGCAGCCGCAATCCGGACATTGACAGCCTGGGACAGAATAAGGCGCGTCTTGTATTGTTAAATAAAGCGGATTTGGCTGATGAAGAACAGAATCAGAAATGGCTTGCTTTTTTTAAGGAGAAAGGAATTGTTGCGTTAAAAATCAATTCCAAAAACAAGCAGGGGATTAAAGAAATCAACAATGCGGTTTTAGTTGCATGTAAAGAAAAAATAGAACGTGATAAACGAAAAGGAATTAAGAACAGACCGGTTCGTGCTATGGTTGTCGGTATTCCAAATGTGGGAAAATCTACATTTATTAATGCTTATGCGGGACGTTCTGCTGCGAAGACCGGAAATAAGCCGGGAGTTACCAAGGGAAAACAGTGGATTCGTTTGAATAAGACGTTGGAATTGCTGGATACACCGGGAATCCTTTGGCCGAAATTTGACGATCAGCAGATTGGATTAAATCTGGCATTGATTGGTTCTATTAATGACAATATTTTGGACGTTTCCGAAATGGCATATCAGTTAATTAAAATGCTGAATGATGTTTATCCTTCAGTAATCTGTGAACGTTATAACATTGAAGGCAGTGAAGATCCGCTGGAGATTATGAATCAGGTAGCTGAAGTACGCGGATGCAAATTGAAGGGAAATCTTCCGGATATTGAAAAAGCCAGTGGAATTATTCTGGATGATTTCAGAAGCGGAAAGTTAGGAAAGATTACATTGGATCGTTTATAGAATGGAGGCTTTATGGAAAGCATTAGTCAGATTAAAGCAATCTTAAAAGAAACAAAAGAGACGGAAATGGAGTTGTTTATTCAGCAGTATTCTTCCGATGAACGAAGTGGCGTACAGGCGTTGGTTCAAAGTGCTGCAAAGAAAAAAGCCGCATATGAGGCAGAACTTCAGAGAACTTATCTCTTGACGGAGTATGAACGAAAATATGAAAAGGAAGGCTATATTTGCGGGATTGACGAGGTTGGCAGAGGACCTTTGGCGGGACCGGTAGTTGCCGGCGCGGTGATCCTTCCAAAAGACTGTGATATTTTGTATATTAACGATTCCAAGAAATTGTCAGCGAAAAAAAGAGAAGAACTGTTTACCGAAATCATGGAAAAAGCGGTTTCTGCCACTACGGCGTTATCCACACCGGAATTGATTGATGATATCAATATCTTACAGGCAACTTATGCGGCAATGCGAAAGGCAATTGAACAGCTCAGTGTCCGTCCGGATCTTTTGCTGAATGATGCAGTGAAAATTCCGGGGGTTGATATCAAGCAGGTTGGAATCATTAAAGGAGATGCGAAAAGTATTTCTATCGGTGCTGCCAGCATCATTGCGAAAGTTACCAGAGATGCCATGATGGTGGAATACGATAAAATTTATCCGGAATATGATTTCGCTTCCAATAAGGGGTATGGTTCTGCGAAACATATTGAAGCTTTAAAGAAGTATGGACCATGTCCGATTCATAGAAAGTCCTTTATCGGGAATTTTATCTGATGATTTCAGAGAACGAAGCATAAAAAATGAAAGATTGAGCCGGGTTTATGCATTGAATGTGCGAAATATATTTGTGAAATGCATAGATTTTAAAAGATATGAAATATTTTATGCACTTGTTTTAGATGTTATTGAAGAACGATGCATAGATTAAACATGAATTCTTGTTTTTTATGTATTTTTTTTGAAATATTTTTGATTTGACTGCATAAATCAAGATGAAATTATAGAAATCTATGCACTTTGTGGAGTAAGAACGAAAAATAATGCATAGAAAGTTGAAAAAAGAATATAATCTATGCATTTTATGATGTTTAAGCTTAAAGATGATGCACAGAAATGAAAAGAAAAACTTATTTTTGTGCGTATTGGGCTTTTAGGGGGAAGAATGAATAAAAGAATGATTGGTAGTATTTATGAAGATGCTGCAGTGAAGTATCTGGAATCTAAGGGGCTTTTGATTCTTCAAAGAAATTATAGAAACAAAATCGGGGAAATCGACATTATTGCGAAAAAGAATAATAAGATTTCCTTTGTTGAAGTGAAATTTCGAGAAAATACCGCGTTTGGGGATGCTGCGGAAGCGGTTGATGCGCGGAAACTTCAAAAAATATACAGGATTGCTCAGTGGTATCTGCTGGAACACCCGGAATTTCAAAATATAGATGTTCAAATAGATGTTTTGGCGATTACGGGAAATCAGATACAGTATTATGAAAATTGTTATGGAGTGATGTGATGGATTTTATAAATCTGAATAAATTTGCAGGAAATGCAACCAGAGTAAAGGCCTCAAAGGTACCTTATATTGTATTTCCGGCACTGGAAAAGATTGATTTCATTCGACATGGATTTTCTACAAAATTCGGTGGTGTCAGTGAAGGGCATCTGGCAAGTATGAATCTTGGATGGGAACGGGATGACTTGAGGGAAAATGTGGTAAAGAATCATGAAATCATTGCAGAAGCAATCGGTTTTGATGCGAATAATATTGTTACCAGTCATCAAACCCATACCACCAACGTTCGTCTTGTAACGAAGGAGGATTGTGGAAAAGGAATTTATCAGGAACGGGACTACGAGAATGTTGACGGTTTGATTACCGGAGACAAGAATGTGGTTCTGGCTACTTATTTTGCGGATTGTGTTCCATTGTTTATGGTTGACCGGAAGAATAAAGCCATTGGGCTTTCCCATTCCGGATGGAAGGGAACCGTCGGGAAAATCGGGAAGATAACCATTGAGAAAATGGGAGAATGTTTTGGGACAAAACCGGAAGATGTTGTTGCTTGTATTGGCCCGTCTATTTGTCGGCAATGTTATGAAATCAGCAGAGACGTGGCGGAGCAGTTTATGAATGCATTTCCTTCGGATGTGGAGGAAATATTAATTGACCGTGGAAATGACAAGTTCCTGCTGGATTTGTGGAAATGTAATGAGAAGGTCTTTCTGGAAGCCGGGGTATTGCCGGAAAATATTCATGTGACAGATTTGTGCACCTGTTGCAATACGGATGTTTTATTTTCTCATCGTGGACATCATGGAAAACGGGGAAATCTTGCAGCATTTCTTGAAATTGCAGAATAATGGAAAAGAATTTACAAATCACTACAGTTAGTGTAAAATTTAAAAGATACGGACTGATTTGGAAGCACTTGAAAAGACAGAAATTTTATGGACTTTCAGAGTGCCGGATTGAAATGAATAGGAGGACATATGAATAAACCAATCGTTGCAATCGTTGGACGTCCGAACGTTGGAAAATCAACATTGTTTAATGCACTTGCAAAACAAATGATTTCTATCGTTAAGGATACTCCGGGGGTTACCAGAGATCGAATTTATGCAGACATTGACTGGTTGAATTATCAGTTTACATTAATAGATACCGGTGGTATTGAGCCGGACAGTAATGACATTATTTTATCTCAGATGAGAGAACAGGCACAGATTGCCATTGATACAGCAGACGTTATTATTTTTATGACAGATGTCAAGCAGGGATTAATTGATTCCGATGCAAAGGTGGCTGACATGCTTCGTAAGAGCAGAAAACCGGTTGTTTTGGTTGTTAACAAGGTTGACAATTTTAACAAGATGATGGCTGATGTTTACGAGTTCTATAATCTGGGAATCGGTGATCCAATCCCGATTTCTTCAACACAGAGAAGCGGTTTGGGTGATATGCTGGATGTTGTTACAGGATATTTTGCCGAAATCGAAAAAGATGATGATGAAGATGATGAAAGACCACGAATTGCCGTTGTGGGAAAACCAAACGTAGGAAAATCATCTTTAATTAACAAGCTTACAGGACAGAGCCGTGTGATTGTATCGGATATTGCCGGTACAACAAGAGATGCCATTGATACGGAAATTGAATACAATGGTAAAGAGTATGTTTTTATTGATACGGCAGGACTGCGTCGTAAAGCAAAAGTAAAAGAAGATATAGAGCGATTTAGCGTCATCCGTACCGTTACTGCCGTAGAGCGTGCAGATGTGGTCATTATTATGATTGATGCCGTAGAAGGTGTTACGGAGCAGGATGCAAAAATTGCCGGTGTGGCACATGAAAACGGAAAAGGCGTTATTATTGCTGTCAATAAATGGGATGCCATTGAGAAGAATGATAAGACAATTTACGAATATCAGAAAGATGTCCGTAGCGTTTTATCCTTTATGCCATATGCGGAAATGATGTTTATTTCTGCCAAAACCGGACAGCGACTTCCGAAGATGTTTGATATGATTGATATGGTTATTGAAAATCATGCCCTTCGTATTGAAACAGGTGTGCTGAATGAAATCCTTGCAGAAGCCGTTGCAATGCAACAGCCGCCTTCAGATAAGGGAAAACGTCTGAAATTATTCTATATTACTCAGGTTAGTGTAAAACCGCCAACCTTTGTAATTTTCGTAAATGACAAGAAATTAATGCATTTCTCATATACAAGATATATTGAAAACAGAATCAGAGAGGCCTTTGGTTTCAAAGGAACCCCACTGAAATTTATTATCCGTGAGAGAAAAGGAGACTAAAAATGATTTGGCAAAAAGCGGTGGCGATTTTAATCGGCTATGGTTTTGGTCTGTTTCAGACTGCATTTATTATTGGTAAATTAAATCATATTGATATCAGAGATTACGGTAGTGGAAATTCAGGTACTACCAATGCAATGCGTACTCTCGGAAAGAAAAGTGGATTTATTACATATTTTGGAGATATGTTTAAAGCAGTGCTGGCATTGCTGGCCACATATTTTCTGTTTTCCAAATCCTGTGATGGACATCAGTTTTTAATTGCATTGTATACCGGATTTGGTGTGATTTTAGGACACAATTTCCCGTTTTATATGAATTTCCGTGGAGGAAAGGGGATTGCTGCATTTTCCGGATTGGTTGTGGGACTATTGATTTTTGACTGGAAATTTTTTGCATTTGGTTTCGTAATATTTTTCGGAACATTGTTTATAACAAAATATGTATCTCTTAGTTCTTTAGTGTTGATGTTCTGTTTCTTTATTGAAATGATTGTGTTTGGACAGTTGAAAATGATTCACGGACTTCACGACACGGACCGTCCGGAAGCCTATATTTTGGCATTTATCCTGATGGCATTATCTTTTATCAGACATCGTGAAAACATTAAGAGATTATTGAGTGGTACAGAACGCCGTATTGGCAGCAAAAAGGAGGAGAAAAATGAGTAAGGTAACAGTACTTGGCGGAGGCGGTTGGGCAATCGCACTTGCCAGAGTTTTATTTGAAAACAATCATCAGGTAACAATCTGGTCAAAGCTGGAACGTGAAGTAGAGGCTTTGAAGAAAGACAGAGAAAACAAAATCTGTCTGCCGGGAGTTATGCTGGATGAAGCAATTGAAATTACAGGGGATATTGAAGCTGCAGTAAAGGATTCTGAAATCATTGTAATGGCAGTAGCATCTTCTTTTGTAAGAAGTACTGCGGAATTGTTAAAAGGTGTTGTTCCGAAAGGACAGATCATAGTAGACGTGGCGAAGGGAATTGAATCCGGAACCTTTTATACAATGACAGAAATTATTGAAGAAGTATTACCGGAAACAGAAGCGGTAGTATTATCCGGACCAAGTCATGCGGAAGAAGTTGGTAGACATTTACCGACTGCCGTAGTAATTGGTGCAAAGAGGAAAGAAATTGCACAGCAGGTACAGAAGGCTTTTGCCAACGACTATTTCCGTGTTTATATCAGCCCGGATCGTAAGAGTATCGAATTGGGTGGTTCCCTGAAAAATGTAATCGCTTTGGCTGCTGGAATTGCAGATGGTCTTGGATATGGAGATAATACAGAAGCGGCTTTGATTACAAGAGGAATCAAAGAAATCACACAGCTTGGGGTTGCTATGGGTGGTCATTCCAGAACCTTCCATGGTTTATCAGGAATCGGCGACTTAATTGTAACCTGTGACAGTAAGCATTCCAGAAACCGTAGAGCCGGTGTTTTAATCGGAAAAGGATATACTTTGGATGAAGCGGTTAAAGAAGTTAACATGGTTGTAGAAGGTGCAGTATCTGCCCAGGCAGCTTATGAACTTTCAAAGAAATATCAAGTGGATATGCCGATTGTGGAAGCGGTTAATGACGTTTTGTTTAACGGAAAATCTGCCGGAGAAGCAATGAAAGAAATGATGACCAGAGCATTAACCAATGAATTCTCTGATCTTGGTTGGGAGTAAATCATGGACTATTTAATTAAAACAATCGATGAATGGGAAGAACAATTCAAACCTTTCAGAGAGCCGTTTAATCGTTTGAAAACTTTGATGACATATTATGAGTGTGCGATTCTGGAAGTGAAAACAAAGTTAGATGTTCTTAACAAGGAATTTATGGATAACGAACTTCGTAATCCGATTGAAGCAATTAAAACAAGAATGAAATCCCCGGCGAGCATTATTGAAAAAATGGAACGTAAGGGATTTGAACTGTCAATGGATTCTCTGGAAGAAAACATTAATGATGTTGCGGGAATTCGAGTTGTTTGTTCGTTTATTGATGACATTTATAAAGTGGCAGAAATGCTGACTTGTCAGGATGATATCCGAGTATTGACAGTAAAGGATTATATTAAAAATCCAAAGAAAAACGGGTACAGAAGTCTTCACCTTGTAGTTGAGATTCCGATTTTCCTTTCAACAGGAAAGAAGTTTATGAAGGTGGAAGTACAGATTCGTACTATAGCTATGGATTTCTGGGCAAGTCTTGAACATGAAATTCATTATAAAAAATCAAATTCCAATGCAGATTCTGTCAAGAAACTGACAGAATGTGCAGATACGATTTACGAAACGGATTTGACCATGATGAGTCTTCGTAAAGAAATGATTGATGAAGATGAATAATTCGTATCTTACATAAAAATACAGAAAGGAGGGCAACGATGGAAATTCATAACGAGCATGTAATCAAGGGAAAGAAAAATATTGGTACCGTTCTTTTCAGCCGTTCTTTTATTTTTCTTGTGATGATTTTGTTGCAGCTTGCCCTCATTGCACTTCTTTCTTATAACATGTCTGTCAGTAAAACGGTAAATCATTTTCTGATGGTATTGCAGTTTGTACTGGTAGTCTATATTGTGAATGAAAAGTCCGATCCTACCATGAAATTGATATGGGTCGTCTTTATTATGTTCCTGCCGGCAATGGGAACTTTAATGTATGTGTATGTTCGCATTCAGCCGGGAACGTTCTTTTTACGCAAAAAGTTGGAACACATTGATATGAAATCCGAACGTTACCTCTCCATGAAAAAAGAGGTCTATCAGGATTTGAAAATACAGGATAATCAGACTGCATCCTTAAGTCGGTATATTTATCAGAATAATGGAATGCCGGTCTATAAAAATACAAAGGTGACTTATTTCAACTGCGGAGAAAAGAAGTTTGAAGAGTTGATGAAGCGTTTGGAAGAAGCGCAGGATTTTATTTTTCTGGAGTATTTCATTATTGAAGAAGGAAAGTTTTGGAATTCTGTTCTGAATATTTTGGAACAAAAAGTTCAGGAAGGGGTGGAAGTCCGTGTAATGTATGACGGTTTATGCTCCCTGACCAAACTGGAAATCGGATACTTTAAAAAACTTCGCAAGAAAGGAATCAGTGCAAAGCCTTTTGCACCTGCAAGACCGTTCTTTACAACTCAGCAGAATAACAGAGATCATCGAAAAATATTAGTAATTGACGGAAAATATGCCTTTACCGGTGGAATCAATCTGGCAGATGAATATATCAATATCAACTCAAAATTCGGCTATTGGAAGGACACTGCGGTGATGTTGGAAGGCGAAGCGGTTCAAAGTTTCACCTTAATGTTTTTACAGATGTGGAATGTATCGGAAAAGACGATTGGAAATTACGATCGTTATCTGAATATCCGATATGAAGAGACGGAACATTCCGGTTATGTAATCGGTTATTGTGACGATCCTTTTAGCGAAGAGAACATCGGAGAGTCTGTGTATTTGCAAATTATTAATACGGCAACCCGATATCTTCATATTGTTTCACCGTATCTGGTGTTAGACAATGTAATGATGACTGCATTAAAGATGGCTGCAAAGCGTGGTGTTGATGTAAAACTGGTGCTTCCGGGAATTCCCGATAAGGCTTACGCATTTTGTGTGGCCAGAACTTATTATGACGAACTGATTTCAGCGGGCATTGAAATCTATGAATTTACACCGGGATTTACCCACGCAAAGATGTTTATCAGTGATGATGAGAAAGCTACGGTAGGCTCTATTAATTTAGATTACAGAAGCCTGTTTTTACATTTTGAAAACGGATGCTTTATTTATAAAAACGATGTGATTTTTGAAATGGAAAAGGATTATGAAGAAATGCTTGCCTCTTCCAGAAAAATTTCTTTAATTGAGTGTAAAAACAGACCGGTCTTATATAAAATCGCCGGAAAACTGTTACGTTTAGTTGCACCGTTAATGTAAGAAAAGAATAAACAATATACCCTCTGCATATATTTTAGTAGATTATCTGAATAAAAATATGCAGGGGGATTTTTTATGCAATTTAATGTTTATAATGATATGAAACAACGTACAAAAGGGGAAATATACATAGGGGTTGTAGGACCGGTACGTACCGGAAAATCGACCTTTATCAAGAATTTTATGAATCTGGCGGTAATTCCGAAAATTCAGGATGAGAACGATTTGAAACGAACGATTGATGAATTGCCACAATCCTCCTCCGGGAAAACGATTATGACAACAGAACCGAAATTTATTCCCAATAAGGCAGTTACATTTCTGTTAAATGACCACACAAAAATGAAAGTACGTCTGATTGATTGTGTCGGGTTTATGGTTGAAGGGGCAACAGGTCATATGGAGGAAGAGGAAGAACGGATGGTAAAAACCCCGTGGTTTGATGAAAATATACCTTTTTCCAAAGCAGCGAAAATCGGAACGGAAAAAGTGATTTCGGAACATTCTACCATTGGCATTGTGGTAACCAGCGACGGAAGCTTTACAGACTTAAGTGTGGATTCATATAATGCAGCCTTGGAAGAAACGGTGAATGAACTGCAAGCCATTCATAAGCCTTTTGTGATCTTGGTGAATTCTTCGCAACCGGATTCGGATCATTGTAAACAACTTTGTAATGAGATTGAACGGAAATACGGAGTTTCTACCGTTGCCATGAATTGTCTGCATTTAACAGAACGAAATATTCATGAGATTCTGGAACAGATTCTTTTTGAATTTCCGATTACGGAAATTTGTTTTAATACACCGAAGTGGTTGGATATTGTAGGGAAAGACCATGAGATGATTCAATCCATTGTGTCGGTGGCTAAAGGGATTTTGGAACAGGTTACCTATGTGAAAGACTTAAATCGGATTCATCCGGAGTCCTGTGAATACATGAAAGATATTCAGGTTTCGGATGTGGATTTGTCTAACGGAAAAATTACAATAACTTTTGATGTAGACGAAGGATATTATTATAATATTCTAACGGATCTGGCTGGAACGGAAATCAAAAATCAACTGCAGTTAATTCGTCTGGTAAAGGAGTTATCGGTGCTTCGCAGCAAATATGAGAAATTTCATGATGCTTTAGACAGTGTTCAAAATACGGGATATGGTATTGTGACACCGGAAAAAGGAGAGATTCTCTTAGAAAAACCGGAATTGATTCGAAACGGAAGTAAGTATGGCGTAAAAATTAAAGCCATTGCTCCGGCAGTACATTTTGTGAAAACAGACATTTTGACGGAAATATCGCCAATTATCGGCAATGAAGAACAGGCACGGGATTTGATTTCTTTTATTGACGAAAAGGATGGAGAAGAAGAACTTTGGGAAACAAATATTTTCGGGAAATCCATCGGGCAAATTGTCAATGAAGGAATCACAAATAAAATCAATAATTTATCCGAGGATACAAGAAACAGAATGCAGGGAACCATTGAAAAAATTACAAATGATCAGAGCAGGGGTGTTGTCTGTATTGTTTTGTAGGAAAGTGCGAATCTTCTTAAGGGATAATCCTTTGAAACTGCCTTGAAAAAAGGATTTTTCTATGCTAGAATTATTATTCGAGTTTAATTAAAGGAGAACTGCGATGAATACTTATGAAGATTTGAAACGAAGAGGCCTGATTGCACAGGTTACGGATGAAGAAGTTATAAAAGAATTAGTAAATGAAGGAAAGGCAGTATTCTACATCGGATTTGATCCGACTGCAGATAGTTTACATGTAGGTCATTTCATGGCGTTATGCTTAATGAAGAGACTTCAGATGGCAGGAAATAAGCCGATTGCATTGATTGGTGGTGGAACAGCCATGATTGGTGATCCATCCGGGAAAACCGATATGAGACAGATGCTGACAAAGGAAACCATCGACCACAATGTAGCCTGCTTCAAAAAACAGATGAGCAGATTCATTGATTTCTCAGATGATAAAGCGCTGTTAGTAAACAATGCTGACTGGATTTTAGATTTAAATTATATTGATGTATTAAGAGAAGTTGGTCCTCATTTTAGTGTTAACCGTATGCTTACTGCTGAATGTTATAAGCAGCGTATGGAAAGAGGATTAAGCTTCCTGGAATTTAACTATATGATTATGCAGAGTTACGACTTTTATAAATTGTTCCAGGATTACGGTTGTAATCTTCAGTTTGGTGGAGATGATCAGTGGAGTAATATGCTTGGTGGAACAGAACTGATTCGTCGTAAACTTGGAAAAGATGCTTCCGCCATGACTATTACCTTGTTGTTAAATTCAGAAGGTAAGAAGATGGGTAAAACAGTATCCGGCGCTGTTTGGTTGGATCCTGAAAAGACATCACCATACGATTTCTATCAGTACTGGAGAAATGTGGCAGACGCAGACGTTATTAAATGTCTCAAGATGTTAACATTCCTTCCAATCGAAGAAATTGAAGCAATGGAAGCTTGGCAGGGAAGCGAATTGAACAAAGCAAAAGAAATTCTTGCTTATGAATTAACAAATCTTGTTCATGGAGAAGAAGAAGCTGTAAAGGCTCAGGAAACATCCAGAAAGATTTTCCAGAACGGAGGAATTTCCGGAGATATCCCTACAACAACTTATACAAAAGCAGATCTTGATGAAGGAAAAGATATTCTGACCTTATTAACCGATACAAAGCTTGCTGCTTCCAGAGGAGAAGGTAGAAGATTGGTTCAGCAGAACGGTATTTCCGTAAACGGAGAAAAGGTTACAGCTATTGATGCAACCTTTACTACAGCTGATTTCAATGAAGACGGCGTTCTTTTAATTAAGAAGGGCAAGAAAGCTTATCATCAGGTAAAAACTGAGGAATAAAAAGAATAATTGGGCAAATCAGATTTTCTGATTTGTCCTTTGTGATGAATAGATTATGTACAAAAAAGGAGAAATACGATGAAGAAAATAACCTCCAATGAATTACGAAATGCTTGGAAGGAATTTTATATTAAAAGAGGACACGTGGATGTAGGTGCCGTATCTTTAGTTTCTGACGGTTCTACCGGTGTTATGTTTAATGTTGCGGGAATGCAGCCTTTAATGCCATATCTTTTAGGAAAAGAACATCCACAGGGCACAAGACTTTGCAATGTACAGGGTTGTGTCAGAACAAACGATATTGATTCTGTTGGTGATACAAGCCACGGTACATTCTTTGAAATGATGGGAAGCTGGTCTTTGGGAGATTACTTTAAGGAAGATCGTTGTAAGTGGAGTTTTGAACTTTTGACAGAAGTTTTCGGTTTTGATGCAGATCATCTTGCAGCAACTGTTTTTGCGGGAGACGAAGATGCACCTAGAGATGAAGAAGGTGCAAAATACAGAATTGCATCCGGATTTAAGCCGGAAAACGTATACTATTTACCAAAAGAACACAACTGGTGGGGATTGGAATTCGGTCCTTGCGGTCCGGACTCAGAAATGTTCTATATCAATGATGTGGAACCATGTGGTCCTGATTGTAATCCCGGCTGTGACTGCGGACGCTTTACTGAAATCGGTAATGACGTATTCATGCAGTACGAAAAGCATCATGACGGTCATTTGACACCGCTTGAAAAGAAGAATGTCGATACCGGTTGGGGCTTGGAACGTAACCTTGCCTTCTTAAACGGAACCTCCGATGTTTATAAAACAGATTTTTACACTTCTGTTATTTCATACATTGAAAAGAAATCCGGCGTTAAATATGATACGGAAGAAAAATCAACAAAATCAATGCGTATTATCGCAGATCACTGCAGAACCAGTGTTATGTTGATTGGAGATCCGGCGAAACTTCGTCCATCCAATGCCGGTGCAGGATACGTTCTTCGTCGATTGATTCGTCGTGCGGTAAGACACGGAAGAACCTTAAAGTTGCAGACAGAGGATTATATCAACATTGCAACAATCTTTATTGATGAAGTATACAAAGAAAGTTATCCGCTTTTAACAGAAAACAGAGAATTTGTTCTTTCTGAATTGAAGAAGGAAATTGAACGTTTCCAGTCAACTCTTGAAAACGGAATGAAAGAATTTAAGAAGATTCTGGATACAAAGAAAGAAAACAATACAACTGAAATTTCAGGAAAAGAAGCATTCTACCTTTATGATACCTTTGGTTTCCCAATCGAACTTACTATTGAAATGGCTGAAGAAGAGGGAATGAGCGTATCAGAAGAAGAATTCAAGGATGCAATGGAAGAACAGAAGCAGAAAGCAAGAGCTAATGCAAACTTCTCTCAGAAGTCTTTGGATGAAGATGTTTTTGAAAGCCTTGGAAAAGATGTAACAACGGAATTTGTTGGTTATGATACCTTGGAAGCTTCTGAAAAAATTGTAGCTATGGCAAATGAAGAAGCAATGGTTGACAGTTTACAGGCCGGAGAACAGGGCACTTTGGTATTTGCAAAAACTCCGTTCTATGCAACCATGGGTGGTCAGAAAGGTGATATCGGTACAATCACAACAGATACCGGTGTGTTTGAAGTGGAAGATACTGTGAAACTTCCGGAAAACCGTGTGGGACATGTAGGACATGTTGTATCCGGTTCCATCAACAGTGATGATGTTGCCAAATTATCCGTTGATGCTATGACCCGTGCAAAGACTTGCAAAAACCACTCTGCAACACATTTATTACAGGCAGCTTTGAAAGAAGTGCTTGGAGATTACGTGGAACAGCAGGGTTCATATCAGGATAGTGACCGTACACGTTTTGACTTTAGTCATTCCGAAAGCATGACTGCAGAACAGATGAAAGCGGTTGAAAAAATTGTGAATGATAAAATTGCGGAAGCAATTCCGGTTGACACAAAGGTTATGGGAATTGAAGAAGCGAAAAACAGTGGAGCGATGGCATTGTTCGGAGAAAAATACGGCGACAGCGTTCGTGTTGTTTCTATGGGAGATTTCTCTAAAGAACTTTGCGGTGGTACTCATGTGAAGAATACAGGAGATATTTCTTCCTTTAAGATTCTTTCCGAAAGCGGTGTTGCTGCCGGTGTTCGAAGAATTGAAGCACTGACAGGAAACAATGTATTGGATTATTATCGTTCTCTGGAAGAAACTTTGGAAGATGCTGCATCTGCTGCAAAAACAAATTCAGCCAACCTGGTTCATAAGATTCAGGATATGTTGGCACAGATTAAGGAATTATCTTCTGAAAACGAATCATTAAAATCTAAACTTGCAAACAATTCCATTGGCGATGTTATGGATCAGATTGAAGAAGTACAGGGTGTGAAGCTTCTTGCAACAAAGGTTACTGATGTTGACATGAATGGTCTTCGTAATCTTGGAGACAGCCTGAAAGAAAAGATGGGCGGCGGTGTTGTAGTAATCGTTTCTGCAAACGGTGACAAAGCAAATGTCCTAGTAATGGCTGATGATGATGCAATTGCCAAAGGAGCACACGCAGGTAACATGATTAAGGAAATTGCCAAGCTTGTTGGTGGTGGCGGCGGTGGTCGTCCAAACATGGCTCAGGCGGGCGGTAAAAATCCAGCAGGTGCTGATGACGCAGTGAAGGCTGCAAAAGAAATCCTTGCAGCACAACTTTCATAAAAACTATTGACGAGATAGAAATATATGATATAATATTTTTTGTGTTTTAACACAAATACCTACAGTTTTAGGAATCTATAACTGAAGGGAGGTCAGGAAAGAATGTCAAGCGTTATCGTAAAAGAAAATGAATCTATCGACAGTGCATTACGTAGATTCAAGAGAAATTGCGCAAAAGCTGGTATCCAGCAGGAAATTCGTAAGCGTGAACATTACGAAAAACCAAGCGTAAAGCGTAAGAAAAAGTCAGAAGCCGCTAGAAAGCGCAAATATAATTAATGATAAAAAGCCGGAACGATTTGTTCCGGTTTTTTATTGCTTTCGGGAACTTAAAAAGGATGTCTTGAAACGGAAATTTTCGCATATATTATGAAAAAAGATGGAAGACCGGGAAATGTTTCATATCGACAATCAGTACGAATTTCCGAGAGACGTGGTGGAACAGGAAGTTCTTTGCCAGATGGTGGGACAAAAAGAGTTTATTGTAGAAAACTACAAGCGATTATTGTTGTTTTTACCGGATGAAGTAAAAATTCAGTGTAAAAATTACACATTAGCGGTTAAAGGAGAAGGTTTTATCATATCTTATTATAACGAGGACACAATTATAGTTTCGGGATGTATTCATGAGATATCATTTTTATAATATTTGCGTGGAAAAGAAAAGTTTTTATGAAATCATTAATGGATGTAAAGGACTCCCTCTTCGGAATATTGTGGAAGAAGAACAAGGGGTTCTTTTTGATGTAGATGCCAAGGATTTAAAAATTCTCTCGAACTTTTTGGAAGCAGAACAAATTAAACCTCTTCAATTCGTTGAAAAAGGGGTAAAAACGAAGGTGGGGTTTTCCTTGCTGAAAGTTGTCTGTTGCAGTGTTTTGGTGATGTCTCTGGGGCTGTTTTTGTGCTCCGGTTATATTTGGAATATTTCCGTAGAGGGGAATTATTCTTATTCTGAAGAACAACTGAAATCATTCTTAAAACAAAATGATTTGATGGAGGGAGTAAAAAAGTCAACGGTGGATTGCGGAAAAATCGAAAATCTTATCCGTGGACAATATTCTGATATCAGTTGGGTCAGTTGTGAAATCAAAGGAACCAATCTGATGATTCATATGAAGGAGAATTATATTGCGGAAATCAGTGCCAAAGAAACGAAGCCCTATCATTTGATAGCCAATGTTTCCGGTACTATTACATCGATTATTACCAGAAGTGGCCGGGCGGCGGTGAAAGCCGGGGACCAAGTTAAAAAAGGGGATTTATTGATTTCCGGGAAAATCGAGGTGCAAAACGAATTTGATGAAGCGGTTTGGGAAGGCTATTGTATGGCTGACGGAGACATTCAGGCAAAGGTGGTTCACCATTATAAGGATTCAGTGGAAAAAAAGCAGGTACAAATTCCTTATGAGAGCAGTCGGAACTACACATTTCCGTTTCCGGTATCCATGATTTTGCAGTTTGGAAAAGAGAAAAATCACTATGTAGAACACCGTTCGGAACCCATTGCCCTGTTTGAACATTATTATTTGCCTCTTCAGATGCACCATTATACCGTTTTTCGGGAAGAACCGAAAATAAGGGAGTTGACATCCCGAGAGGCTGAGAAAATTCTTCGTCACAAAATGTTGTATTATTTTGTACAATTAGAGCAAAAGGGGTACAAAATATTGAAAAAAGATGTTAAAATGGTAACGGTTAAAAGTAAATATTGTCTACAGGGAAAATATGTCTGTATCGAACCTGTAGGGAAAGTGGAATATATCGATCTAAAGAAAGAAGAAAAGGAAAGTAGTACCAATGAGCGTAATCGATAATATAATGGATATTCCATCAGAACATCAACAGAATGTCTTTGGACAGTTCGATTGTCATATTAAAAAAATTGAACGTACGTTACACGTGACTATGATTTCCAGGGATTCTCAGTTGAAAATCATTGGCGCGGATTTGGCGTGTCAGCGGGCAAAAAGTGTCTTTTTAGAATTGTTGGAGCTTTCAAAGCGAGGCAATGAAATTACAGAGCAGAATGTAGATTATGCCCTGGCACTTGCCTTTGAAAACAATGAAGGTGCATTGGTGGAATTGGATGATGAAATCATCTGCAGAACGGTAATGGGAAAGCCTGTAAAACCGAAAACGTTGGGTCAGCAAAAATATGTTAAATATATTCGTGACCACATGATTGTATTCGGTATCGGGCCTGCCGGAACCGGAAAAACCTATCTGGCTATGGCGATGGCTGTTACTGCATTGAAAAACAATGAAGTCAATAAAATTATTTTAACAAGACCGGCTATTGAGGCCGGAGAAAACCTTGGATTTCTTCCGGGGGATTTACAGAGTAAGGTTGACCCGTATTTGCGTCCCCTTTATGATGCTCTTTATCAACTGATGGGAGCAGAAAGTTTTGCGGCGAACAGCGAAAAGGGAATTATTGAAGTGGCCCCTTTGGCTTATATGAGAGGGCGTACACTGGATAATGCCTTTATTATTCTGGATGAGGCACAAAATACCACACCGGCGCAGATGAAGATGTTTCTGACCCGAATCGGATTTGGTTCCAAGGTTATTGTAACCGGTGACCGGACCCAGAAGGATTTACCGAAAGATGTTACTTCCGGTCTTGAAATTGCGACCAAAGTTCTTTCGACTGTGGATGATATTGGATTTGTCTATTTGGACAACCATGATGTTGTCCGTCATCCGTTGGTTCAGAAAATTGTAAAGGCTTACGAAGATTATGATAATCGTCAAAGAAACAGAAAGGCGGATAATAAACCGAAGCAGGGTAAAAAATGAGTGTACAGATAGAGAATGAATATGAACATCCGATTGGGACAGATTATGATACAATCATTCGGGACGTTGTGGAGGAAGCCATCGGCTATGTACAGTGTCCTTTCGAATGTGAAGTGTCTGTTACCATTGTGGATAATGATGCAATTCATCAGTTAAATAAAGAAACCAGAGAGATTGACCGTCCAACGGATGTGTTGTCTTATCCGATGCTGGATTATCCGGCACCGGCGGATTTTTCCAATGTGGAAAATGATGTTGCCAATTTCAATCCGGATTCCGGAGAATTGATTTTAGGTGATATTGTCATTTCTTACGACAAAGTGATGGAACAGGCAACAGAGTATGGTCACTCTGAAAAAAGAGAATTAGCTTTTCTTGTTGCGCACAGTATGCTTCATCTGTTTGGTTATGACCATATGGAAGAAGAGGAACGAATTGTTATGGAAGAAAAGCAGGAAGAAATACTGAAAAATCTAGGAATAACGAGGGAAATATAAATGAAGAAGTATTTAACAAAGAAAACAATCGGAATTGCTGTTGCAGTGATTTTAGTTCTCGCAGGAATTATCACTGCGGTTGCGTTATCAGGAAAGAAAAAAGAAGTAAAAGAAAATCCTACAACAGTACAGGAAACTACAACAGTGGAAGAAACAACCACAGAACCGAAAGATCCTCACGCAGGAAAGGTTCAGAGTTATTTGACGGGCGAATATGTCAGCAAAAAACTGGCAGGAAAACGTCCGATTGCAGTGATGATCAACAATATTCAGGATGCAATTCCACAGTCCGGAATCAGCAAAGCGAAAGTAATGTATGAAGCACCGGTAGAAGGTGGAATTACAAGAATGATGGCGATTTTTGATGAATACGAAGATCTTAAGAATATCGGTTCTATCCGTAGTTGTCGTTTATACTATCCGAAATTTGCCAATGAATGGAATGCGATTTACGTTCATTACGGACAGTCCAAGTATGCTTTGGATTTCTTAAAGAGCGGTAAAGTGGATACAGTAAGTGCTTTAAACCGTGAGGCATCATTCTATCGTCAGAGCGGAAAAGTTGCTCCACATAACCTGTATGCAACCGGTGCAAAACTGAAAGAAGGTATTAAGGCATTAGGATACGAAACAAAACATGGTTCTCACTACAAAGGACATTTTACTTTTGCAGATGATGACCGTAAGGTATCTTTGGAAAACGGAAAAAAAGCTAAGAAGGTTCAGATTGGTTATTTAATCAATCATCCTTGGTTTGAATACAACAAAAAAGACGGTCAGTATTACCGTTTCCAGTATGGCGGAAAACATATTGATGAAGCAACCGGAAAACAGCTTCATTTCTCTAATATTATTATTCAGTTTGTCGACGCTACATTATATCCGGACAACAAGAGTTTGAACATGACTTTAACAGGTTCCGGATCCGGTTGGTATATTACCAACGGTAAGGCTGAAAAGATTAACTGGAAGAAAACAAAAGATTTGGGACAGACCGTTTATACAGATAAAGACGGCAAAGATATAGTTTTAAATCAGGGTAAAACATTTATCTGTGTTGTTCAGAATGAATATTCAGATAACGTTGTTATTGGGAAATAATAGCGCAAGAAGAGGTTCCAAATGAAAAGTAGTGAGAAAAAGAATAGCTTTATTATACAAGGGAGTATTCTGGCCTTTGCCGGAATTATGGTACGAATCATTGGATTGATGTACCGAATCCCCTTAACCAGAATTTTGGGAGATGCAGGAAACGATTATTATGGAACAGCCTATGATATTTATAATATTCTGCTTCTGTTATCTTCACAGAGTATGCCGTTGGCAGTTTCAAAAATCATATCTGAAAAAATCGGAAAGCAGGAGCATGTGAATGTGAAGCGTGTATTCCGCAGTGCATTGATTTATGCATTGATTTTAGGCGGTGTTTTTGGTGGTTTGACCTTTATGGGGGCTGATTGGATTGCAACAGTCCTTTATCGTACACCACCGGCAGGAAGAGCGTTAAAGATTTTGGCGCCGACCATTACCATTGTATGTGTACTTGGGGTATTTCGTGGATATTTCCAAGGGATGGGAAATATGGTTCCAACAGCAATCTCCCAGATTTTTGAACAGATTGTTAATGCAGTTGTCAGCGTTGTAGCTGCTTATGAATTAGGTGTTTACGGATATTCCGTGGCTAAAATGACCAAAGGATTTCCGACAGGAAAATCGGTTGCCGTTCAGAATGATTTTATGAATACCATCAAATTGTCCTGGTCCGCAGCCGGAGGTACGCTGGGAACTTGTCTTGGTGCAGCAAGTGCATTAATTGTTATGATTATCATTTTCTTAAAAGCTAAGAAAGTAATGAATGCCAATGCTTTGACAGATATAACAGGAAAAGTTGACAGTTATGGAAAGATTAATAAAATGATTATCTTTACCATTACACCGGTTCTGATCAGCACAACAATTTACAATATCAGCAATCAGTTAGATAATCCGATTTACAAAAATATTTCAGCGAAGATTATTCATCTGGCAGATTATGGTCCGTTATGGGGAATGTACAGTCAGAAATTCCGTGTGTTAACAACCATGCCAATTGCCATTGCGGCTGCACTTTCTACAGCCATTGTACCGTCCTTGGTTCGTTCCTACGTAGCAGGAGACGACAGCGTTGTGAAGGAAAAAATCAGTCTGGCATTGAAGTTTGCTATGATTATTGCATTTCCGTGTGGGGTAGGACTTTCCGTTGTGGGTGGTCCGATTAACCATTTATTATTTGGGGATGATTCCAAGAGAATTGCCATCATGATGATTTTCAGTATTTTTACGGTAGTGGCATTTTCTTTATCTACCATCAGCAATGCAATTCTTCAGGGAATTGATAAATTGAATGTTCCGATTAAAAACTCAGCAATTGCATTGGGAATTCATGTGATTATTCTCCCTGTGTTGATGCTGGTATTTAAACTTGGAATTTTTGCTGTTGTAATCGGAGATTTTCTTTTTGGATTTACCGTATGTCTGTTGAATGCTTCATCCATTAAGAAATATTTGAATTATCGACAGAATATTACCGATACCTTTGTGAGACCGTTTATTGCTTCGGCGATTATGGGAGTTATAACATTGGGCGTTTATCATCTTTGTTATTATCTGCTCCCTGTGAATGCCATTGCATTATTCCTTTCCATGGGAATGGCAGCGGTGACTTATGGGGTTGTATTAATTAAAACAAAGACCATTACAGAAGAGGAATTGTTGTCCATGCCAAAGGGAACGGCTATCATCAGTCTTTGTAAAAAGGTAAAACTTTTATAGTATAATATATTTGAAACTGTAAAAAATATATGCATGAGTTTAGGGGAAACTTTATCGGCTAAAGCCGGATAGAAAAGGAGTTACAATGAATAAACGAGCATATATTTTTTATTTGAGTGTAATTATGATGGGGATGGCAGTTTCATTTCTGGCAGGAAAGCGGTTTGCCGCGGAGGAACCACCGGTTACCAAAACCAATGCGGTGGCAAATTATGAACCGGCTTCAACAGGGGAGGTTCAAGGTTTTTGGTTAAAACTACAGAATAATAAAATTGTCATCTATGACAAAACGAAAGAGCATATGATTGCGGAAACAGACATTCGGAAAAGCGACTGTTCCGTAAGAGATATCCATTTATTGGAAAATGGAATTTATCTGGAAACCATGGAAGGCCTGTTTAAGTATTTACAGGCCCATACCAGTTAAACAGTATGGAGAAAAAGATGAAAGTTATAGTACTCGGAGCCGGAGCTTCCGGACTGATGGCGGCAATACGTGCAGCTGAAACCGGAGCTCAGGTAACATTAATTGAACCACAGAAAAAAGCAGGGAAAAAATTATCTGTAACAGGAAACGGAAAGTGCAATTTTACGAACCGAAAATTAATGGGGCTGGATTCGGAGGAGGATTATGTTCCGTTTTATTACGGAAATCATAAATTGATTTCTCAGGTATTGGGACAGTTTGGTGCCGAAGATGTGACAGTATTTTTTGAACAATTGGGAATCTGTTCTTATGTGGAAAAGAATTATCAGGGTCTTTATCCGAAAAGTAATCAGGCACAATCTGTAACCAATGCATTGACGGATTATGCAAGAGAACTTCATGTGAAAATCAAAACTAATAATGTAATACATAGTATCTCGAAAACAGAAGATGGATTTGTTGTTAATGTGGGAATTGATCTGTTTTGTGACCACCTGATTGTGGCTACCGGCGGATGGAATGATTTCGTTGAAGGAATCTCCGGATATGAAATCGCAAAACAGTTGGGGCACTCTGTGACAGAACTGAAACCGGCTTTAACGGCTTTAATTGGAAGAGATGAATTAAACAAAGCTTCCGGTGTACGAATTCAGGCGAAAATCCGGAAAGAAACAGGAGTAGTACAACAGGGAGAATTACAGATTACCGATTACGGAATTTCCGGGATTCCGGTATTCAATCTCAGTCATGTTGTAGAAGCAGGTGATACCTTATATATTGATTTTATGCCGGAATATGAAGAACCGGAGTATCAGACGTTTGTGAAAACTCTTTTTCAACGTCTGAACGCAAAGCGGAGGGAAGGAATTCTTGAAAATCTACTGGCTCCGGTCCTTCCGGAAAAGTTGTTGAAAGTTCTTTTGAAACAAGCAAATCTTTCCGGTTCGAAATTGATGAAAGAATGCTCCTTTGAAGAGTTTCAGGCGTTCTTTTTGTTCATGAAAAATTATCCGTTTACAGTTTCTAAACGAAGGGATTTCCAATACGCACAGGTTACACAGGGAGGCGTACCGCTGGAAGAACTTGATGTGAGCCGAATGGAGTCGAAACAATGTCCGGGGCTCTTCCTTTGCGGAGAACTGTTAGACGTCGATGGAATCTGTGGTGGTTATAATTTACAGTGGGCATGGTCCACCGGTTATATTGCGGGAGAAAACAGTAGTAAATGATTTATTTAAAAGTATCGAATATTAAACTGAATATCGAACAAACCAAAGAAGACGCTATTCAGGAAGCGCTTCGGATTGCCAGAGTTAAAGAAACCGATTTGATTGAGGCGAAAATCAGTAAATACTCTATTGATGCCAGAAAGAAACAACAAATTGTAAAATTGTTTACGGTTCTTTTGACGGTGAAGCAGTATAAAGGACGTGGAAAGAACGTTCAGGTCTTAAAGAAGCTTCCGGAACATCATTATGAAATTTCCGGAACAGAACCTTTAAAACATTCACCGGTTGTTGTGGGCTTTGGTCCCGCAGGAATGTTCTGTGCCTACTTACTGGCTTTAAACGGCTATCGTCCAATCGTTGTGGAACGAGGCAGTGCCGTGGAAAAACGTATAGAAGATGTTAATCATTTCTGGGAAACCGGAGAATTGAATGAAAATTCCAATGTACAGTTTGGAGAAGGCGGTGCGGGTACTTTTTCCGACGGAAAACTGAACACGGGAATTAAAGATAAACAGCACCGCATTCATTATGTTCTTAATACTTTTATAAAACATGGTGCAGCGGAACAGATTGCCTATGATGCAAAACCTCACATCGGTACGGATGTTTTATGTAAGGTTGTAAAAAGTATGAGGGAAGAGATTCTTGCCAACGGCGGAACCTTTCTGTTTGACACCACTGTAACAGATTTTGAGGTGAAAAACGGTCGTCTGGTGGCTTTAGAACTGAATCACAAAGAGTGGCTTGAAACGGAACACTGTATTCTTGCAATTGGTCACAGCGCTCGAGATACATTTCGTGTGCTATATGAAAAAGGGTTCGTTTTAGAACAGAAACCTTTTGCAATGGGAGTTCGTGTTGAACATTTACAAACAATGATTAATCAGTCCCAGTATGGTTTTGAAGACAACCGTTTAGGTGCTGCACCTTATAAAGTTACATATCATACCAAAGAGGATCGGGGAGTATATTCTTTTTGTATGTGTCCCGGAGGTTATGTAGTCAACTCGTCTTCTGCAAACAGGATGCTGTGCGTTAACGGTATGAGTTATCAGAAACGTGATTCCTCCAATGCAAACAGTGCTATTGTAACAACTATTACGCCAAAAGATTTTCCTTCGGATCATCCGTTGGCAGGTGTGGAATTGCAGGAACGATTGGAACAGAAAACCTACGAAGCCTGTCAGGGAAAAATTCCGGTGCAACGATTGGAGGATTTCAATTCCAAGGATACAACAACCGCTTTCGGAAAAGTTACTCCTTGTGTAAAAGGTGCCGTTCAAAAGGCGAACCTTCATGAAATCTTGCCGGAATATATGACTTCCGCCATTCAGGAAGCAATGAGCTATTTCGGAACCGTAATTCAGGGATTTGACGATCCGGATACGTTAATGCTGGCCTTAGAAAGCAGAACTTCTTCGCCGGTTCGTATTGTCCGTGATGAAACATTTGAGTCTAATATTTCCGGAATTTATCCGGCAGGAGAAGGGGCAGGATATGCCGGTGGAATTACTTCTGCAGCCATTGACGGAATGAAAATCTTTGAACAATTCATTTCGCGATACCGTCCGTTTGAATAATTGTGCGAAATGTAGTATTATTATATGATGTGTATCAAGGTTTTGATGGACGTTTTTAGTATAAAACGATAGGAGAGTAACTATGAATATTCGTTTTCTTGCTCAGGCAGAATATTTTAATTGTATTCACCTGAAAGAAGATATCATACTTGAAAAAGAATATACGGAAGGAATTTTTGATGATTTGCCGAAGGTGCGCTATTTCCTTTATTATCTGGAAGAAAATGTGCGCAAAGAAGTAATGCCTCATGATGATAAGATGGATATTTTCCAGATTACAAACTGTCAGTTTGATTCGGACTTTATTTATTTTACTTCATATGAAGAATTACCGTTGGAAGGCTACATTTTCAATATTATCCGATATAACATTGTAGACCATACCAGTACAAAAATTATCACTTTAAAAGATGATGCTACGTTATATCCGAAAATGAAGGAAATAAAGATTTTTGTTTTGGATGATTCCAATTTAATTGTTCAGAGATCTCTTCTTCAGAAAAAGGGAAATCAGGGACATGAAGGTTTTTATGAGCATTCCTTGTTACTGTTTAATTTCCTTAAAAACAAACAGATTTGTATTTACGATGAAAATCTTGTGAAGAACGGAATTGAGTATATGCTTCCTTGTGGGGAAAACAACTGCATTATGAAGACCGGTTTTTCTTTATTCAAAGATCGTATCAGAGATAAAATCGATAAAGAAGATGCTTCGGTAGAGTCTTTGTTTGTCATTAATATTCAGCAATTTGTCAGTGACCTGCAGTTGGAAAGACAAAACCTGGTAATGAGTGCCATTGACCAGTCTTATTACGACACAACCATCGTGCATGCAAAAATCATTGAAAATTACTTGATTTATTCCAAGTATAACTTTGAAAGCAATGAAGAAAATGTTATTTTCTACAATATTATCAGTAAAGAACTGTATACCTGTATTAATAACACCAGCTTAAATGATTCTTTATTGAAAAATGCTACCGTAATTGACGAAACACCGTATATGTTGACAAAGAATTCTTCCGGAACCCAGTTCTTTAATCTGGTGACCAATGAAATTGCTGCAACATATTCGGAAGATTTCAATATCGAATATATTAACAATACAACCATTATTTCGACTTCCTCCGAAAAGAATCTTTTCGGAAAGGAAAAGAACTTTGTTAACATCAATAAGTTCCCGTCAAAGAAAGTTGTGTTACAGGAAAACGGAGAATATTTGGGTGCCGTTTCCTCAAACAGAGAAACAACATTTATTTTCTTAAAATAAGGAGTATTCATGGATCAGGAAAAAATCAAACGAATTAATGAGTTATATCATAAATCCAAAAGCGAAGGACTGACTGCAGCCGAAAAAGAAGAACAGCAGCAATTAAGAACCGAATATCGGATGTCGATTATCAATAATTTATCTGCAAATCTTGATAATGTCAGAATTAAAAATCCGGACGGAAGTCTTTCTAAATTGGAACCGAAGAGGCATTAGTATAATGAAACCGGAAAAATCTGAAATCCGAAAGGATATTATTGCAAAAAGAAAACAATTGTCAGAAACAGAATATCAAAAACGAAGCGATTGCATATGCCGTAAGATTATGGAAACCCCTTCTTTTCAGAAGGCTTCCGTGGTGTATGCATATTTTGCTGTTCAAAAGGAAGTTTCTTTGGGGTCGGTGTTTGAAGAATGTTTTCGACAGGGAAAAGTACTGGCTTTGCCAAGAGTAGAAGGAAAAGAGATTTTCTTTTATCAGGTGAATTCTATGGAGGATTTGGAAGAAGGAAGCTTTCATGTGATGGAGCCGAAGGAACGTTGTCAAAAAGCCCCTAAAGCAGATTTGATTTTAGTGCCCGGGGTTGCCTTTACACATGCCGGAGGACGTCTGGGTTATGGCGGTGGCTTCTATGACCGCTTTTTTGAAAAGAATTCGATGGACTCAATTGGGGTAGGTTTTTCCTTTCAGGTTTTAAGGGAACTGCCGTTAGAGCAACACGATATTTGCTTAAACAGGATTCTTTCAGATTAATAAATAAATGAGGTACATCAATGGAATTTAAAAATGAAACAGAAAAGCAAAAATATTATATGGGCCAATGTCGTCAGTTGATTCAGGCAAAGGAACAGAAATTAGGCAGAAAATTGACTGCCTGTGTTGTTACATTTGGCTGTCAGATGAACTTTAAGGATTCTGAAAAACTGATTGGTATTTTACATGAAATCGGTTATGAAGAAACCGATGACGAGCATGCGGATTTGGTATTATACAATACCTGTACGGTTCGTGAAAATGCCAACCTGAAAATATATGGTCGTCTTGGATATCTTCATAAAATCAAAGAGAAAAATCCGGATATGCTGATTGGACTTTGCGGTTGTATGATGCAGGAACAGCATGTGGTTGATAAATTAAATAAAAGCTATAAATTCATTGATTTGATTTTTGGAACACATAATGTCTTTGCTTTGGCAGAACTGTTATATGAGCGATTACTTACCGGTCATACGGTAGAAAGCATCTGGGACGGAACAACGGAAATCGTAGAAGATTTGCCGTCCATTCGAAAATATGATTTCAAATGTGGTGTTAATATCATGTTTGGATGCAATAACTTCTGTACATATTGTATCGTTCCTTACGTTCGAGGAAGAGAACGTAGCAGAGATCCGGAAGAAATTGTTAAAGAAATTGAATCTCTGGTAAAGAATGGCGTTGTGGAAGTCATGCTTTTAGGACAAAACGTAAACTCTTACGGAAAGACTCTGGAACATCCGATTTCCTTCGCAGAACTGTTACGTCGTGTGGAACAGATTGAAGGTCTGGAACGAATTCGATTTATGACCTCTCATCCGAAAGATTTGTCCGATGAATTAATCGAAGTAATGGCAAATTCCAAAAAGATTTGTAAGCATATGCATTTACCGTTACAGTCCGGAAGTTCAAATCTGTTGCAGAAAATGAATCGTCATTATACGAAAGAAGATTATCTGACCATTGTGGATAAATTGCGTCAGCAAATTCCGGATATTGGTCTTACTACGGATATTATTGTTGGTTTTCCAGGGGAAACGGAAGAAGATTTCCAGGAAACATTGGATGTCGTGGCAAAGGCACGTTATGACTCGGCGTTTACCTTTATCTATTCCAAGCGTTCCGGAACCCCTGCTGCTGAAATGGAAAATCAGGTGCCGGAAGACGTGGTAAAAGAACGGTTTAACCGTTTGTTAAATTTAGTCAATGAAATTTCCAAAGAAAAGACCGGTGTTTTGGAAGGCACAACCCAGGAAGTTCTTGTGGAAGAAAAGAACGGAAAACTGGAAGGATATGTGTCCGGTCGATTGAGCAATAATGCCATTGTTCATTTTCCGGGATGCGAGCAGCTGATTGGAAAAATTGTTTCCGTTCATTTAAAGGAAGCAAAAGGATTTTATTATATGGGAGAAATGGTGGAATAAAATGGGATTACCTCCAATGATGCAGGATGTCTGGAATAATCATTTTGATGAACTGACTCCTATGATGAAAAATTATTTAGAAACAAAAAATCAGAACCCGGACTGTATTATTTTTTACAGACTGGGGGATTTTTATGAAATGTTCTTCGATGATGCCACAACGGCATCACGGGAAATGGAAATTACATTAACAGGGAAAAGCTGCGGATTGGAAGAGAGAGCTCCTATGTGTGGCGTTCCTTTTCATGCAGTCGATACATATTTAAACCGTTTGGTTTCCAAAGGTTATAAAGTTTGCATTGTGGAACAGGTTGAAGATCCTGCTCAGGCAAAAGGATTGGTTAAGCGTGAAGTTGTACGAATCGTAACCCCGGGAACGAATTTGAATATGGCAGCAATGGATGAAGGAAAGAACAATTACCTGATGTCTATTGCTTACATCAGTGACAAATTCGGAATTTCCATTGCAGATGTTACTACCGGTGATTATTATGTTACGGAAGTGAACTCCGAACGGAATGTACTGGATGAAATTAATAAATTTATGCCAAGCGAGATTATCTGCAACCATGCATTTCTGATGAGTGGTTTGGATATTTCCGATTTACAAAATCGTTTGAACATTTCCGTATTTGAATTGGAACAGTGGTATTTTGATGAAGATATCTGTTCCGATGTTTTAAAGGAACACTTTGCCTTGACGGATTTAGCGGGACTTGGAATTTCTGACATGTTGTTAGGCGTGATTTCTTCAGGCTCTTTATTGAAATACCTGTATGAAACACAGAAGAATTCCCTGTCACATATTACAAAACTGCTTCCGTATTCAACCAATACGTTTATGATTTTAGATACTTCCACAAGAAGAAATCTGGAATTGTGCGAAACCTTACGGGAAAAGCAGAAACGCGGCTCCTTACTTTGGGTTCTGGATAAGACCAAAACAGCAATGGGTGCCAGAACATTACGAAGTTATATTGAACAGCCGTTAATTTCCAAAGAGGAAATTATCAATCGTCAGAAAGTGATTGCGGAATTGAATAAATCCATGATTACCCGTGATGAATTGCGGGAGTATTTGTCGCCGATTTATGATTTGGAGCGTTTGCTCAGTAAAATTTCTTATCGTTCTGCAAACCCGAGAGATTTAATTGCTTTTAAGACATCCTTATCGATGCTTCCGCATATTAAAAATATTATTACCGACTTTAAGTCGCCGTTGTTCCAAGATATTTTTGAACGATTGGATCCGTTAGAGGATATTATGGATTTGATTGATTCTTCCATTGCTGAGGACCCTCCGATTGCAATTAAAGAAGGAGGCATTATCCGTCCGGGATACAATGAAGAAATTGACAGACTTCGTAGTGCCAAGACAGAAGGAAAGGTCTGGCTGGCAGAATTGGAAGCGGAAGAACGTGAGCGAACCGGAATTAAAAATCTGAAAATCAAGTTCAATAAAGTTTTCGGATATTATTTGGAAGTGACAAATTCCTTCAAAGACCTGGTACCGGAAGATTACGTTCGTAAACAGACGCTTACCAATGCAGAACGTTTTACAACAACCAAGTTAAAAGAATTAGAAGAAATTATTGTCGGTGCCGAGGATAAATTATTCTCATTGGAATATGATATTTTCACAGCAATCAGAGATGCGATTTTCGATCAAATGAATCGTATTCAGATGACTGCCAAAGCTATTGCTCAGATTGATGTCTTTGCATCACTGGCATTTGTTGCGGAGCGAAATCACTATGTGAAACCGAAGATTAATGATCGGGGAATTATAGATATTAAAGACGGAAGACATCCGGTAGTGGAAAAAATGATGGATGAAAACATGTTTATTTCCAACAATACTTATTTGGATCAGTCCAACAACCGTCTTGCAATTATTACCGGTCCGAATATGGCTGGTAAATCCACTTATATGCGTCAGACGGCCTTGATTACATTAATGGCTCAGATCGGCTCTTTTGTGCCGGCAAGGGAAGCGAATATTTCCATTTGTGATAAGATTTTTACCCGTGTTGGTGCATCAGATGATTTGGCCAGCGGTCAAAGTACATTTATGGTGGAAATGACGGAAGTGGCAAATATTTTAAGAAATGCTACGCCGAACAGTTTGTTGATTTTAGATGAAATCGGTCGCGGTACCAGTACGTTTGACGGTCTGAGTATTGCCTGGGCTGTAGTGGAATACATCAGCGATAAAAAGATATTAGGTGCCAAGACATTGTTCGCAACGCATTATCATGAATTAACAGAATTGGAAGGAACTCTTCCGGGAGTAAACAATTATTGTATCAGCGTGAAAGAGCAGGGAGATGATATTGTATTCTTAAGAAAGATTATTAACGGTGGTGCAGATAAGAGTTATGGTATTCAGGTTGCCAAGTTGGCAGGCGTACCGGATTCTGTTCTTGATCGTGCAAAAGAACTGGTACTGGAACTGAGTAACGCAGACATTACTATGCGTGCTAAGGATATTGCCCAAGGAATGCTTCCGGGAACGAAAGTACTTCCGGGAATCAATGAGGACCCGGATGCCCATCAGATGACTTTATTTGATACGGTACGGGAAGATGAAATTGTTCAGGAAATTCAGGAACTGGATTTAGGTTCCATGACACCGATTGACGGACTGAATTATTTATATAAACTGCAAAATCAGTTAAAGAACAGATGGTAAATTTTTAACAGCTCTAAGAGGAATCGTTGTATGAGTAAAATTCAGGTATTAGACCAAAATACAATTAATCAGATTGCTGCCGGTGAAGTAATTGACCGTCCGGCTTCCATAGTCAAGGAATTATTGGAAAATGCCATTGATGCAGGAGCCACAATGATTACAGTGGAAATCAAAGACGGCGGAACTTCGCTTATTCGAATTACCGATAATGGAAGCGGCATCGAAAAAGAGGATATTCAGGTGGCGTTTTTGCGTCATTCTACCAGCAAGATTAAAACGGCACTGGATTTGGTTACAGTTTCTTCTTTAGGATTCCGAGGAGAAGCGCTTTCCAGTATTGCTGCAGTGTGTCAGGTAGAACTGATTACCAAAGTGCAGGAGGACTTAACCGGGATCCGATATAAAATTGAAGGTGGAAAAGAAAAACTGATGGAAGAAATTGGTGCTCCGGAAGGAACTACCTTTATTGTCCGTAATATTTTCTTTAATACCCCGGCACGTCGAAAGTTTTTGAAAACCCCACAGACGGAAACCGGATATATTTCCGATATCATTGAAAAGATTGCTCTATCCCATCCGGATATTTCCATTCATTTTATTTCCAATGGTCAGACGAAAATTCATACGGCCGGTAATGGAAATTTGAAAGATGTAATCTACAGTGTTTACGGGAAAGACATCACCGACAATTTAATTGAAATTCATGAAGAAAATGATTTCATGAAGATGGACGGTTTTATTGGGAAACCGATTATCTCCCGTGGAAACAGAAACTGTGAAACCTATTTTATTAACGGTCGATATATTAAGAGCAATATTATTAATAAATCCATTGAGGATGGATACAAGTTCATTTTAATGCAGCATAAATATCCTTTCTGCGTTCTGAACTTTGAGATTCCTTCCGAATTGCTGGATGTTAATGTTCATCCGGCAAAGATGGAACTTCGTTTCCGTAAGGCAGAAGCCATTTATCCGTGGATTATGGAAAATTTACATGATGCTTTACTGGAAAAGCCGAATATTATTGATGTGGTTTTGGAAGAAACAAAGGAAGAAAAAGAAGAAAAGATTTCTGTTCCGGAACCTTTTGAATTCCACAGAAAAGAACAACAACAGGAAGCTTTAGACCGACGAACCGTTTATCAGCCGAAAACCACGGTTCAGGAAGTACAACAGGTTGCAAAACCTTATGCAACGGGAAAAATCAACAGACCATTTGAAACGCCGAAAGAAGAGGAAAAAGTTGTCACACCTGAAAAGAGTGTGGAGAATGCTGCACCTCTTCAGCAGAAATTGTCGGATGTTTACGACAGTTTCCTGACAGCTCCGGCAAAACCGAAACATAAGTTAATCGGTCAGGTCTTTGATACCTATTGGATTATTGAATACGATAATAAAATGTACATTATCGACCAGCATGCTGCCCATGAAAAAGTAATGTTTGAGCAGTTTATGGAAAAACTTCAAAAGAAAGAAGTACATACCCAAATGATGAGTCAGCCGATTATTCTCAGTCTGTCCATGACAGAAGCGGATTTGCTGAATCGTTATCTGGATAAATTTATAGAAATCGGCTTTGAAATTGAAAGCTTTGGAGGTCAGGATTTTGCTGTCCGCGGCGTTCCGTCCGATTTATATTCTCTCAATTCGGAGGATGTTCTGATGGAAATAATCGATAACCTTTCTGCGGAAGCAGGAAAAATGGTTCCTGACATGGTGACAGATAAAATTGCCTCCATGTCCTGTAAGGCAGCGGTGAAAGGAAATAATCTTTTAACACCGGCAGAAATGGATGCGTTAGTGGATCAGCTGTTACAGTTGGAAAATCCATATAATTGTCCACACGGCCGTCCAACAATTATTACGATGTCAAAGTATGAACTAGATAAAAAGTTTAAAAGAATTGTTTAATTATGAAAAAGAAATTAGTTATATTAACAGGACCTACCGCAGTAGGGAAAACTGAATTATCGATTCGACTGGCGAAGGCAATTAACGGTGAAATTATCAGTGCGGATTCCGTTCAGATCTATAAAGGAATGGATGTGGGTTCGGCAAAAATCACACCGGAGGAAATGCAGGGAGTTTCTCATTATTTGATTGATGAATTAATGCCGGATGATGAGTTTAATGTTCATCGTTTTCAACAGCTTACCAAGAAGTATATGGATGAAATCTATGCCAAAAATAAGATTCCTATTTTGGTGGGCGGAACCGGATTTTACATTCAGTCCGTATTGTACGATATTCAATTTGAATCTACGGATGAAGAACATGAATATCGGAAACAATTAGAGGAAGAAGCAAAAGTGGACGGTGGAAAAGCACTTTATCAGAAATTGATGGAAGTGGATCCAAAGGCTGCGGAATCCATTCACGCCAACAATGTGAAGCGTGTTATTCGTGCCTTGGAATATTACCATGAAACCGGGCAGAAAATTTCCGAACATAATGAACAACAACGCCAAAACAGTTCCCCTTATAATTTTGTATATTTTGTTTTAAATACGGATCGCAATGTTCTTTATGATCGAATCAACCGACGGGTGGATTTGATGATTGAACAGGGACTGGAAGAAGAAGTAAAGCAGTTGCTTGAAAAAGGTTATCAGGAAAGTCTTCCATCCATGCAGGGAATCGGCTATAAAGAAATGATTGCCTATTGCAAGGGAGAATGTTCCCTGGAAGAGGCAATTTACCAAATTAAATTAAATACCAGACACTTTGCCAAGAGACAGTTAACATGGTTTCGACGTGAAAAAGAAGTCACTATGGTGGATTATCCAAGATTTCATGATAACAAAGATGAAATTCTTGCTTATCTCTTACAGTGTCTGAAAGAAAGAGGAATTATTGAATGAAAGAAATCCAAAAGATTTACGAAACATTAGGAATTTCAGAAACAATTGTTAATTTAGCAGAAGAAGTACTGGTTTCTCTAAAAGATGCTTTTGAAGAAACAGACCGAATTGCAGAATACAATCAGATGAAAGTGCTTCATGCATTACAGAAAAATAAAGTGTCCGAGGCTTGTTTTCATACTTCTACCGGATATGGATATAATGATTTAGGAAGAGATACGTTAGAACAGGTTTATGCAGATATTTTCCATACGGAAGATGCATTGGTACGTCCTCAGATTACCTGTGGAACCCATGCGTTGGGAATTGCCCTGTCTGCAAATTTAAGACCGGGAGATACTATGATGTATGTTTCCGGGAAACCATACGATACTTTGGAAGAAGTTATTGGAATTCGTCCTTCCGCAGGAAGTCTTGCAGAATATGGTGTGAAGTACAAACAGGTGGATTTACTGGAAGACGGTGAATTCGATATCGAAGGAATAAAAAATGCATTAACAGAGGATGTAAAGCTGATTGGAATTCAGCGTTCGAAAGGATATGCAACAAGACCTTCCCTGATGGTTGAAAAAATCGGCACCGTTATTAAAGAAGTCAAGAAACTTCGCCCGGATGTTATTGTGATGATCGATAACTGTTACGGTGAATTTGTGGAATTAATGGAACCATCCGATTATGGTGCAGACATGATTGTTGGTTCATTGATTAAAAATGCCGGTGGAGGATTGGCTCCAAGCGGCGGATATATTTGTGGAACAAAGAAATGTGTGGAACAATGTGCGTACCGTTTAACAACGCCTGGACTCGGAAAAGAAGTTGGTGCCAATATGGGTATTATCAACACTTTATACCAGGGGCTGTTTTTAGCACCGACCGTAGTGGCAGGAGCGAAAAAAGGTGCATTGTTTGCGGCAGCTTTATTTGAAAAGTTCAACTACAAAGTGGTTCCGAAATCAACAGAACCAAGAACGGATATTATCCAGTGTATTGAATTTGGAAATCCGGAGGCTGTCATTGCATTTTGTAAAGGAATTCAGGCCGCTGCACCGGTTGACAGTTATGTTTCGCCGGAACCATGGGATATGCCGGGATATGATGCACCGGTTATTATGGCTGCAGGAGCATTTATTCAGGGTTCGTCCATTGAACTGAGTGTAGATGGACCAATTAAGCCGCCATATGCGGTTTATTTCCAGGGGGGACTTACCTGGTACCACGCAAAACTGGGAATTCTGAAAGCCTTTGCATCCATGGTGGAGGCAGGAATTATCGAAATATAAGTTGTTTTCGGTTAATTCGTCTTTTATCGTAAAAAACGTATACACTAAAAATTTATTGTGCTAAAATAAATGTGTC
>JAEFAB010000070.1 GCA_016292095.1 Eubacterium sp.
AGCGGCGCTGCACGGGCGGCGCCGCGGGGGGGGGGGGGGGGGGGGGCGGAGCGGGAGGGGGGGCGGGGGGGGGTGGAGGGGGGGGGGGTGACGACAACGGGAAGGCGAGCAGGTGAGGAAGGAAGCACTGAAGCAACAACGAAGGAAGAAACAACCAAGGAAGAAACTACAAAAGAAGAAACCACAACAGAAGTTGAAACTACAACAGAAGAAGTAAACGGAACTGTTAAGGTTGAAGGATACCAGATTAGTACAAGATACGAAGGATTCAGAGTGATCGGATCTGTTGAACCAAAGGTTAACGGAAAGAGAGTTCAGAAGTTTGGTACAGTTTATTCAATCAAGACATTGAATGGAAAGACTGATACAGGTATCACAGAAGATGATCTTGTAGTTGGATCAACCCACGAATATGTAGCAGCTTATGAATGTACATCTGCAGGTATTATGAATACTCAGTTTGGAGATTCTGAAACAGCTACATACTACGCAATGACAATGAAGTTTGGTCGTAAGAATGTGAATGCATTCGTAACAGAGTATTGTGTAAGAACATACGCATTGTTAGAAGATGGAACATATGTATACAGTGATGCAGTTAACTTTACAGTATTCAACATTGCTAAGGCAGCATATGACAGAAATCTTATGACAAGCGAAGCAGGACACAATTATCTGTATGACACAATCATTAAGGTAGTTGACCCAAGCTATGAAAGAAAAGATTTTCACTGGCCCAGCACCTATGCCCCAGTAGATGATCTGGATTAAGAAACAAATAATTGAGTGGAGACCGAAAGGTCTCCGCTTTTTTTTGTTGTGAAAAAAGGTGTAAATTTTTTAGAAAAGGGTGTAAAATTTTAAGCTCGATTGTTTGAAAAATTTCAATATGATAGGATTGTGGAATGTAGGAAAACTTTGTCAGGAGAAAAAAAGAAAGAGGAGAAGATGTTATGTTGAGAAAAGGAATTGCATATGTAACAGCCGCAGCTCTTGTGGTGACTTCTATTGTCTTTACACCTGTTAAAAAGCAGACGGTACAGGCAGAAGTAGCTGGCCCGGGAGAATCCGGATGGAACTTGGTATGGAGTGATGAATTTAATGGAAATGCATTGGATACCAGCACTTGGATTCGTGAAACAGGTGGTACTGACGGCGGCGGTTGGGGAAACAACGAACTGCAGTATTACACAAACAGAACGGACAACAGTTATGTCTCTGATGGGACATTAAAAATGATTGCTAAAAGAGAAAACTATAATGGATGTAGATTTACATCTGCAAGATTGAAAACAGCAGGAAGAAAGTCCTTTAAATATGGAAAGATGGAAGCCAGAATCAGAGTATTAGGTGGAAATCAGGATGGTGTATGGCCTGCATTTTGGATGATGGGTGATGACGGATTGCCTTGGCCAAGATGTGGAGAATTGGATATTATGGAACATGCCAACGGACGTGATTATGTAGAAGGAACACTTCATTGGGGTGAAAACGGAACGGATGCTCATGTATTCTGGGGAAGTTATTCAAACCGAGACTATTATTATTTTAATGATAATGCGAACAATGGTATTACTGCATGGCATACCTATGGTGTAACATGGGATGAAAGTTCTGTAAAATGGTATGTGGACGGAAATGTTTATCTTACAGGATACTTTGGAGCTAATAATGCGTATGCATTTCAGAAGGCGCATTACTTCCTTCTAAACTTGGCATTAGGAAGTAACAATACACCGTATACCGGTGGTGTTGCACCAAACAACAGCTTCCAATCAGCAACAATGGAAGTAGATTATGTACGTGCATATTCTTATAATGGTTCCAACAGTGGTGGAGGTTCAACACCGGCCGGATACACAGCTTGTGGAAAAGGAAACTGGAATGACGTTGGAGCATGGAGATATTACGTAGGTGATGGAGCAGCAGCATATAAGGGTGGAAACTCTATCAACGATTTCTCAGTTTATGTGCAGACAAAACCAACTTGGGACTGGGGTATTCAGGCAAAACCTGAAATCTCATTAGAAGCAAATACAACATATAACTATACAATTAATGCAACATCCAGCAAGGCAACAGGTGCCTTGGTTGTAAACCGTGACCTTGGCGGAAACGGCGTTGGAACAATCGTTAATAAGGGAATCATTGCAGGAAACAATACATTCAGCGGTTCCTTTACAACCGGTGGAACAGCCGGAGAAGAACTGGTATTTGACCTTGCAAATATTGATTCGGATACAACTTTTAGCATTACAAATGTATCGATTACAAAACAGTCAAACAATAACCCGACAACTGCTGAACCTACCACAGCACAGCCAACAACAGAACAGATTGTTGGTACTTGGGAAGCAGTTCCAAACAGTACAGGATTGACATATTATACAGGAACAACAGCAACAGTTGTTAACGTACAGAATCCCGGATGGACAGAAGGAAATTACTCCGGAGACGGAATTTACATGAACGTTCCGGAAGCAATTAACTCTATTACATTGAACGGAAATAATGCCGGTGTCCATGTAGAAGGTGCCGGTGCATTGGTATACCTGTCAGCATTGAAGACAGGAGACAATACAGTATCCATCACCTATGGTGGAAACAAGACAACTACAGTACAGATTAAAAAGGCAGCAGCAGAAGTAACAACACAGGAACCAACGACAGAAAAGCCTGCTGATGGATTTACAGCAGTGCCAGCATCAGATTTGCAGGTAGGAGATTTCACTCTTTATGCTGCAAACGGCTCTTGGACTACAGGAAAAATGTCTTACAAAGGAACCGGAAATAACATGGACCTTACAGTAAGAGTAGATGAGGCCAGCGGTGAAGTAGGAAGCTGGGGGCTTCAGATGAAATATCCTGTAACTGGATTAGACCCAACAAAGACTTACGATGTTGCAGTAAAATATGAGTCAACAAAAGCAGGAACCATTCTTGCAAAGATTGAAGAAGGATCCGGTACCGATGGAAACCAGCAGAACGTGACAACAGCAGTAGGAACGACAAACTATACCACTTCTGTTAGTGGGGAAAGTCAGTATAAGGTAGTTCTCGAACTTTCCGGAATGCCAAACGGAACAGAATTGAAGATGAAATCCATCACCTTCACACCGAGAGAAGTTCCGACTACAGCAGAACCAACAACTGCAGAACCGACTACAGCAGAACCAACAACTGCTGAGCCGACAACAGAAGAACCTACTACAGTAGATCCAAAGACCAAAGTAAAAATCAGAGGATATCAGATTAGTACAAAGCATGAAGGATATAGAGTTGTAGGTTCCGTAGAACCGACAATCAACGGAAAGAACGTTGAATCTTACGGTGTAGTTTACGCAATTAAGAACCTTTTTGGAACAACAGATACAGACGTTACCGATGCAGATATGGTGGTTGATTCAACACATCCATATGTAAAAGCTTTTGAAGCAAATGATTCTGCAACATTGAATGCACAGTATGGCGATTCAACAACAGCGATTAACTTTGCTCAGGTAATGAAGTTTGGTAGAAAGAATGTTAAGGCATTCAACACCGTTTATGCCACAAGAGTTTATGCTCGCCTGGAAGACGGAACCTATGTATACAGTGACGTGCAGCAGTCTTCTGTATTCGCTATTGCAAAGAAAGTTTATGATAACGGATTGATGTCAACTTATGCAGCACACAATTATCTGTATGAAGAAATTTTGAAAGTGGTAGATCCAAGCTATGAAGCTGTGGATTTTGATTGGAAGGAAAAAACCGTTGATCCTGGAATGTTTTAGAAACTAAAAGGATTGTTTATTGAAAGTGGGAGATTATTATATGTTAAGAAAGGGATTATCATTGCTGTTAGTAATGGCACTGGTGGTAGTAACAATGCACTACGTACCAAAGTCTGTTACAGCAGCGCAAAGCGACGCTCAGTCTTATGACTGGAGTGGCGTGAACTTTATTGGTTGTGATGGAACTGCCGGAGATTATGTAAACAAAGTAAAAGTAGCTGTTGTGAACAATAGCGGCTTACAGGACGTTGTAAACATTCAGACCGGACAGGCAACACAGCCGGGCATTTATGTTACATTTAAATCAGCAGAATTTGCCAGCTTTACCTTAAACGATGAAACCTTCACATCTTATGATGTGCAGGGTGCCGGCGTTTGGATTCATATAGCGGCAATTACAGAACAGTATAATGACCTGATTGTAAAAAAAGGAAACGGCGAAGTGATGGCTGAACTCTATATTTACAAAGCAGGTTCTGAGGAAGAATCTTCTAGTGAAGCAACTTCAGAGGAAGAATCAACCACAGAAGCGGTTACGGAAGAACCGGGACTTGCTGCACCAACCGGTGTGGCAGCATACAACTTCTACGGAAACGGAAAAGGTTATCAAGTATGCTTTAAGGAAACTGCCGATGCAGTATCATACAACATTTATATGGATAATTCCGCAGTGCTTGCTACAGTGGCAGGAACAGACGAATTTATCAATGCATCTGTATTTGCAACATATGCAGACAATGCATTGCACAAACTCTATGTTCAGGCTGTAGATGCAGAAGGAAATACGTCCGAAAAGGTATCCGCAAAAGTAAGAGTAACAACATTAACTAATTCATCTGCAGATCCAACAGATGTTTCTCGTGTATACGTGGTAACAAACTCAGATGATGAAATTATAAAAGCATCAAAGACGAAAGCATCTTTAACTGTTGTCAGTGGTGACAATGCAATCAAGAATACTTTTGAAGGCGGTAGTATTAAACTTCGTGGAAATTCCACATCGATTGCTGACAAGAAAGCATACAATATTTCATTTAACAGCAAACAGAAAGTTATGGATGGTGCCGCAAAAGGAAAGAAATGGTGTCTTCTTGCCAATGCCTATGAAAAGACATTGATGAGAAATAAACTTGCCATGGATTTCGGTAGAACTTTAGGCGGCGTGGCAGCACCGGAAGAGCATTACGTGGATTTATACATTGATGGCGTTCTGATGGGAAGTTATGTCATGAGTGAACCGGCAGACAACGGTCGTTCTGGTGTGGCTTACAATGAAGATGGAAAAGATGTTTTAATTGAATTAGAACAGAATGATAAAGATGAATCTGCTGATGGAGCAGCATACTATACTACATCCAGACTTGGAAGACGTTTTGCCTGTGAAGATTTGGAAGATGAAGTAAAAGCACTTTATGAATCAGGCGTAACATCATCTGGCGCCATTGCAGCAAACCTTCGTCAGAATTATCCGAAGTTTAGTAATATGATTACTACCTTGGATAACTTTGAAACGGCATTGGTAAATACTTCATCCGATGCAGTGTTTGACTATATTGACGTGGATTCTTTCGTCAGCATGTACATTGTTAATGAATTATTCCAGACGGTAGATTTCGGATACAGCTCTGTAAAATTCTACATTACTTATGACGAAAATGATGCACCGACAATTCATGCAGGTCCGCTTTGGGACTTTGACTTGTCATCCGGAAACTCCGGAGATGCAAGCTGCAGAACTTATAACACATTCCGTGGACAGAATGTTAATCCATGGTTTAATTACCTGATGAAGAACAATACCTTCAAGAACAGAGTATTGGCCAAGTATGAAGCAATGCAGCCAACGATTCAGAATCTCTATCGTGATAATGCATTGGGACTTTCAAAGATTCATCAGAACGAAGCGTTGATGGAAGCTTCCAGAATCAGAAACTACAGCACAGCAGGTTGGTCTGTAAATGTAGCGGATGGTGCTGAATACAGAGTATATCGTTATAGCTATAGTACTGACAGCCCATATAACACATATACTTACGACCAGCATATTTCCTATTTGGAAAACTGGTTAAAGAACAGAAATGAATGGATTTGTACCCAGTGGGGTATCGACTATACCGCATACGAAAGCGAGTATAATTCAGATTCAACAATTACTTCCGATTTAGGTATCACAGGATACCAGATGACTTCCACATACAATGGGGAAGACGGAAGAATGGGACTTCGAGTAATCTTCCAGGTAGAAGAAACCGTAAACGGACAGACACCTGTAGAAACCGGTCTGGTATATGGATTGGACTATGATGGTTCCATTACAATGGATGATGTATTGGTTGGCTCAGAGAGTCAGTTTGTTGCATCCTTTGCAGCACCGAGAGAAAACAAGATGACAAAGCAGATGGGTGATTCTGCTACTGCATCTTACTACTCAATGGTAATGAACACAGGACAGGACAATGTTCGACCTGCAGCGTTTACCACAACCTATTTTGTACGTGCATATGCAAAGATGAGCGACGGTTCTTATGTGTACAGCAACACTTGTGCATACACTGTATTCAGAGTGGCAAACTTCCTGTATCGCAATACATTATCAAACAATTTATCAACACATAACTACTTGTATTCGAAAATATTAGCTTACGTAGATCCTACTTACAAAGAAGTAGAATATGATTGGAGCAAAGTAGTAGCAAAATTCTCATAAAAAAGGGGTGCGGTTCTTCGGAATCGCACTTTCTTTTTGCTCTGAAAACTATGATGAAACTGTGAAAAAATCATAGGATATTCATTGAATGAAAACGGCTTGTATGGTATAATCACTCCTATTGAAAGGGTCGGAGAAAAATGAATATGGAGGAGAAGAAATGAGAAAAGTACTCAGAAAAACGCTGTCAGGAATGATGGCTGTTGTTTTGATGTCCACAAGTATTACATTCTATGGCATTAAGACAGCAAACGCAGATGCGATTAACCTGGAAGGGGTTACCTGCACACAGAACATTGTAAACGGAGAAGATGCAGGAATTATTGGAATGATTACTTCCGACACAGTAACTATTGATGGGGTGGAATATAACAACTATGCCCATTACACGGGACTTCGAGCAAGTGCAACTACAGAGTTGCAGGAAGCTGATAAAGCAATTGACAGGAAACTTAACACACGTTGGGAATCTATTCAAGGATTGGACAATCAGGACCTGACAGTTTATTTGGGAAACAGTTATGCAGTTAAGGGATTGGCAATTTACTGGGAAGGTGCTTCTGCAGCAGATTATGTACTTCAGGTATCTGATGACGGAATCAATTATCAGGATGTAACAGAGGTGCAGACTACATTTCAGAAGCGTTCAGAACAACTGACATTTTCTTCTGAAATCAACACCCGTTATATTCGTATTAGTTGTAAAACAAGAACAACAACTTACGGATTTTCCATTTATGAAATGGGAATTTTCGGAAGCGATGCGCAGAAAGAAGAAATCAAACAATTAGCAAATCTGAAAGTAGAAAACTACTTTGCATATTCAGGAAAGTATATGATTTACTTTAACGAAGCAACCGGTGCTGCAAGTTACAACGTATATATTGATGACAGTAAAACACCAATCAAGAATATTGCTTCATCCGGAAGTTATATCGAAGCAAAAGACTTGCAGGGAGTAGCTGCAGGAACCCATACAATGCGTGTGACAACCGTGGATGCAGAAGGAACAGAAAACGGTGAAATCACCACAACCTTTAAGGTAACAACAGATGAGGGAACTTACACAGAAGTACCTCAGATTTATATTTACACCGAAAAGACAATTGAAACAGAATATCATCAGGATAAAGATGTTACAGTAACTGTAGTGGACAAAAAAGGCGGTAAGAACAAAGATTTGACTGCTTCTGACTGTAATATCAAGATTCGTGGTAACACAACAGCCGGAGCGCCGAAAAAGCCTTATAACATTAAGTTCAACAAGAAACAGTCCGTACTTGGTATGGGAAAAGCAAAGAAGTGGTGTCTTCTTGCAAACTCTTTTGATAAGTCCCTGCTTCGTAACTACCTTGCTTACAACTTCGGTAGAGAAAACGGCGTAACTTATACAAACAACAACAGATTCGTAGAAGTTTACGTAAACGGTGTGTTCCAGGGGAACTATTTGCTGACAGAAGCAGTGGAAGCCAAGAAGGAACGTGTCAATGTTGATGCTTATGTGGCAGACAGCAATGATGTGTTATTGGAATTAGGACACAGAGATTATGAAACAGATGTGGATCATTTTACAACAAGTGTTTTGGGAACAACATTTGACATCAATGATCCGGAACGTGGTGATGATCTAACAGATGAACAGGTAGATACAAAGATTGCCAATGTCAAAGCCTACCTGGAAGAATTCGAGACTGTATTGAAAACACAGGATTATGATGATATTCTTCAGTACATTGACGAAGATACATTTGTAGACTTCTATATTGTAAATGAATTATTCAAGAACGTAGACTTTAACTTTAGCTCAACAAGATTTTACATTAAGGGTGACAAAATCTATGCAGGCCCAATGTGGGATTTGGATTTATCCAGTGGTAACTGCAAGAGTACAATGTATCACGATTATTACGGGGATGATGGTCTTAGCTACACAGGATATTACTGTACCGGCATGAAGTGGTATAGTGAATTGTTGAAGAATCCATACTTTATGGAAAAAGTAAAAGAAAGATATGCGGAACTTCAGTACAAAATTCAGAGCCTCTACAGAGAAGATTCCGTAGAAGAAATCGGTATCGAAAAGGCTGTGGAAACTTATGGCGCATCCTTTGAAAGAAATTATAAAGCTAAGGTGAATCTTGGTGCCGGTTGGGAACTGACTAACGAAGATGGATACAGTTATGCAGCTGAGTCAGGATGGAGAACATGGCAGGAACCAATTGAGTTCTTAAGAACATGGCTTGATAACAGAAATGCTTGGCTTTGCCAGCAGTGGGGAATCAATGCTGAAGAAGCATACGAAGAAACCGATCCTGGTACAGTGAAAGTGACTATTAACGGTAGCCAGATCAGTACCGTTTACGAAGGATATCGTGTGGTTTATTCCATCAACAATCCAACAAAAGCAACAAGAGTTGGCTTGATTTACGGACTTAGTGACTACGCATCAGATAGCGATATGGTACTGGACAGCACAGCTCCAACTGTTTATGCATACGAAAACAGTGAAGAAGGAACGTTATCTGTGAACTTTAGTAAGAGTAAAAAAGGTCAGAGTTATGCAATGGTAATGAAAAACATTAAGAATGTCAATTTCTATACTGCACCAATCAGCGTTAGAGCATACGCAGTGCAGGAAGACGGAACTGTTGTTTACAGCGATGTAAAACATATGACTGTTTACAATGTAGCTGATTACTTATATCAGAACTTAAAGATGAATAATCTTTCCGGACATAACTATTTATTTACAGACATTTTATCCTATGTAAATCCGAACTATGAACAGAAAGATTTCAATTGGTCAGATGCTTTAGCACCAATGAACTAAAAGTGTTTATTTTTGAAAAGCCTTTACCGTAAAGAGCGGTAAGGGCTTTTTTTATGCGATAAAATGCATACTATATCACATTGTTATCAAAAACAAACGGTTTGCAGAAAACGCTTGCGACATTCAACCCCAAGTGTATAAAGGAATTTGAAATAAAGTGTTGTGAACCGTTTCAATTATTTGAAAAAGGAGTTGAAAAATGATATATTTATTATGATAGACTAAGTATACTTTGGTGGAGTGCACCCTTTTTTAGGAAAAAGAGGAGAAGTGGGAAAAAACAAAGTAAAAAAGGGAGTTGACTTTTGGTTCAATTAGCAGCAATTCAGAATCGTCTGGAAGGGTGCTAATTGAATCGAAAGTCTCGCAGAAGACTTTAAAGGAAACTGGGAAGAAACTGAAGTGTATGGTCTAAATAATAAAAAGAAAGGAAAAGAAAGTATGAAAGGAACGATGAAAAAAATTATTTCCGTAGTATTGGCTCTGGTTATGGTGATAACCGGGTTACAGTATAGTCCGAGTACTACGGTAAAGGCGATGGAAATCACGACGGCTGGTTATACCTATTCTATTAGCGGAGTAAGCGGAACCATTGTGGGATTTACAAACAATGGTAATAATAATAATGCTTTTAACTTTGCATGGAATGGGGATTATGCAACCACTGTAGATGCTACGATTTCAGGAGACGGATTGGCGTCTACGCCTTTAAAAAGTGGTATCACAAATGGTGGAAGTATTACGATTGCTGAAATTACAGCGATTGTAAATACAGAAGGGACATATACCATTTCATTTGTTGGAAACGGAGGAAACAGTAATCCAAATAATGATACAACGGCGACAGCTACCTTAACAATCGCTGAGGCAGCTGCACCGGAACCGATAGTGGATGGAACTGAATTGATTCCGGTAGCTAAGCAGAATAGCGGAATACTTAGTATTCCAACATATGAAGGTGGAAATCCTTACGACAATGAATACAAAGTTGAAAATTTGAATATCGTGGAAAATGTATGGTACGTTGCAAAATATACCATTACATCTGATGTTCAGAAATGGTTTGAGTTAAGACTACAGAATTCATCAGGTTGGTCAGATTATAGTAGAAAGGGCGTTCCGGCTCAGCAGGTTCAGGTTAACGCTGGAGAGACTGTTACTCAGACATTAGTGTTCCAGGCAAATCAGAGTACAAATGCAGGTGTATTTGATATCTGCATGGGAAAGATTAATAATGTTACTGCCAATGCTGCAACAGTTCAGATTACCAATATCAGCTTGAAAACATATAGTACTCAGGCTGCAGCAGAAGCTGCAACAGCTGCAGAAATAACTACACCTATTGAAGAAACTTCGTCAGTAGAAACATCTACAGAGGAACCTACATTGAATTGGCAGACAGATGCAAATTTGACAGCTTACTTTGGTAGTGGAGCAAGATATGCATATGTAACATCAAATCCTGGAAATGGTGATGACAAGTTCCTAGGTGGTACTTTCACTATTCATGCAGATAAAATCAATATTACTGCAGGCGCACATGGTGTAGGTGGTACTGGATCTTACATCAAATTAAATGGAACACAGGTGGATGAAACATCAGCAGATTATGCATTGAATCGTAATTGTATGTTTTCACAATTCCATTATGGAATAAATACGATACAGTTCATTGGTAACTATACTGCTGGTAATTCAAATCTTAATGTTGAATTTACGTTGTATGTAGATGTTCCGGATCGCGCCGGCAACTTTATGATTGATGATTACTCTGCATATACAGGAAAATATATTGCAAAATTTGATAATATTGGAAATACTATTTCCAAGTATGATGTATATGTAGATGGCGTTAAGACAGATATTACATTGTCTGGTAGTGGAGATTTCTTTACTGTTGCCGATTTGGAAGCGGAAGAAATTTCTCCGGGCTCACACACTGTTACAATTACAGGTGAGTATGCAAACGGAAATGAAACAATTGCTTCTGTAGACGCAACAATTAATGTTCCAGCATCTGCAGGAACCAATGGGGATATTGCACAGATTTACATTCAGACAGATAATACATCTTTATCGCCGATAGAACAGGAAAGTAAGACAGTAATTGATAAGGTTAATGTAGGAAAACAAGCAGCTGCAATCACAGTAATTGATAAAGATGGTGTACAAAATCCATATAAAGTATGTGAAGATGCAGCAAAGACTACTGTTAAGGTGCGTGGAAACTCTACGGCCGGAGCGGTAAAGAAAGCATATAACATTACGTTCAATTCTGGAAGAGATTTGTTTGGGTTAGATGGCTCAGCATCACCAGCAAAGAAGTGGAGTCTTCTTGCAAATGCGTTTGACAAATCCTTAATTCGTAATTATTTAGGATTTGATATTGCACATCATGTATGGGCTGATAATGCTACGCCTGACTATAACAGCCAATGTAAATTCGTTGATTTGTATTTTAACGGAGTTTATATGGGTAATTACTTGTTGATTGAATCTGTGGAAACCGGAGCAGGACGTGTTAATATTGATTCGCAGAATGCATCAACATACAATACAGAGGCGTTGCTCGAATTAGAAGAAATTCATGCAATCGGTGAGGAAGCAAATTTCACAACAAGTCGTTATGAACAGACATTTATTTTTGGATCACCGGAAACAGCTGATGATATTGGTGGCTCAACCAGCATGGTTGGCGAACAAACGTTCTTTGAAAAGAAACAAGCGGATGTGGCTGATATATTTAATGATTTTGAAGATGACTTATATGCAGCGGAACAGGATCCTACAAATGAGACGAAGTGGAATGCAGTTTTAGCTGACATTGATTTAACATCCTTTGTTAAGTTTTACTTAGTCAGTGAAATTATGACTACAAAGGACTTTAATCAGAGTTCTACAAGATTTTATGTTCACAATGGAAAGATTTATGGCGGACCACTTTGGGATATGGATTACTCCAGTGATAACAACTTAGATAATCCAGTGTATACAAGAGAATACCAGAGAAGAATGCCATGGTTTGACCATTTGATGAACATTCCTGCATTCAAGACAGCAGTGGTAAATGAATACAGATCAATTCGCCCATATGTAATGAGCTTGTATGCAAATAATGGTGGTATTGATACATTGGTAACGAGTATTGCTGGTTCTGCAAGTAGAAACTATTCTGCAAGAAATAATGGTGGAGCAGGATGGTCGATTAATACAGCGGATACTGGTGATTCATACGGATATATGCAGATGATTACTAATGGTGTTGCAGGAGCGACTGCTTACACAAGTTACAATGCTGCAAATGATTCTACCAGTGCTGTAGCTCAGGTTAAGAATTATTTCCAAGAGAGAATAGCAGGTTTAGATGAAACATGGGATGTTTCTTATGATGCAACAATTGATACTACCGGCGGTGAGGTGGTAGTATCTTGGGATGCAATGGAAGGCACAACAGGATATCGCCTTACATTCTCAGGAAAATATACAGCGCCGGGAGCACCGGAACAAGCACTGGTACAGCAGATTGATGACGATTACACAGCGCAGACTGTTGATGTACCGGCAGGAACAACAAGCTATAACTTAACAACAAATGGTTATGAAGTTGAAGACGGAACAGATATTACAGTTGCATATAGTACAGATAGTGGAAGTACTTATACGACACTGGATACAGTGACTTATAATGCACCAGTACCTGAACCGGAAGTTGCAACCATTTCTCTTAATGCTAGTGCAGTAAATTATAGAATCAGTGCAACTTGGGCTAACCCAACTGGAACAGCACATGCATATGCATACCTTAACAGCGTTGCACCAGGAAAGAGTGTAATTGCAGCGAATAATTGGGATTTCAATACTCAAGCTGAACAACCTATGACGGGAGTTGATACAGTCTCAAGAACAAGAGATAGTTCTGTTACTGTTGAATATGGAAATACATATACAATTATTGTTGAAGCTTATGATTCAGAAGATAATTTAATTGGAAGAGGTGAAGCAGAGGTTACTATTCCAAATGCATCACAAGAAGAAATTCTTAAAAATCGTGTAGGACAGTTGGATAACTTGGCACGTAATAAAACACCGATGGTAGGTTCTAATTCTGGAGCTGCAAATAATTTGGTAGACGGAAACACTGGAAATAGATGGCAAGCAGATAAAGCTGTTGATAATACGTATTTTGGCGTAGATTTGGGAGCAGTATATTCAATAGACCGTGTATTAGTGTGTTGGGAGAACAGTTATGCGACTGCTTATACCGTTCAGGTTTCAACAGATGGAGAAAGTTATACAACAGTTGATACAGTATCTGGGGTGAGTGGAAACAATCCTGATAAATTGAGTACATTTGAACCGATATATGCCAGATATGTAAAGATAGTTGCTACCACGTTAAGTGGTAATGCTACAGCTTATGGAATGTCTGCATATGAACTTGCAGTATTTGGAGGAGATATCACACCAGGGGTAAATGATTCGGGATGGGTACAGGTACCTAATTCTTCACATTATTGGTACTATGTTCCAAATAACTATTCGTTTAATGTTAACACAGCTGGTGCAACAATGCAGGGAATGGAAGAAAGGATTTATTTTCCATTCTATGGTCAAATAAATACAACTCCTAAGTCAGCAACGTTAGGAAGTACAGATTTAACAAACACAGGAAATGCTCAAGTTTGGCTTCCTACAAGTTTGATCGCATCAAACAATACAGTTTATAAGTTGACGTTCGTTGACAATGATGATGAAAAAGCAGTTGTCTATTTTAAGAAACAGACAGAGGCGAATTATACACCAACAGGTATTGCAATTACTCAGGCAGGTGTAATGACGTGGACACCAAGTGCTGATGCAACTACCGCAGGAGCAACATATTCAGTAACATTTAATGGTTCTACAACAAATAATATTTCAACAGGAACCACAACTCTTGATTTAACAGGAGTTGCATATGGAGAATATAATGTTGTATTAAAAACATATGTTGCAGGAAGTGAAGTGGATTCGCAGACAGTTTCCTTCAAGTATAAGGATCCGGAAGTAGTAGATTCTACACTTCATAAGACAGGCAATAATCAGATTGCATGGGAAAAGGAACGTTGTGATTACTTATCTTGGGATGCAGTAGCTGGACATACCTATGCAGTTTATGTAGATGGTAAACTTTGGGAAGATGAAATTACAGAAACTTCTTATAAACTTCCGGCTTATGCATTAGTAGATACTGAAAATGGTACATTGGATAAAAATGATCAGGCTCAGACTAGAGGAACACATTCAGTTTCTGTAGTTGCTATTCCTACAGAAGGAACAGCACCGGCATTATTTGAAAATGTAAATTCGAAGAAAGTAATTGGAACGGACAACTTTACATTAAACTTAAACTATATTTATGGTGATGGAACAGATATTTGGAATGATACAGGTGTTCCAAGTAAGTGGAACTTTACCATTACTCCGGAAGATGGAGAAACATCCGGATTAAAGGCTACATACAATAACGATGGCTCCGTAAGTATTACAAATATTGAAAGTGCAGCTGAATGGAAGGCAAAAGCAGCTATTTACGATAGACATCTGAACGTTGAAGACGTAGGTGGATTAGTTAATATTTCATTTGATTTAACTATTACAGATGGAGATATTATCAATTCTATAAGAGAAAATCCTGGAAGTTTAAAAATAGGCATTAAATGTGTTGCTGATGAAATTGCTAATGATAATGGCAATTATACATATGCAGGTAAACTTTACGGATTAACACAAGATCAGATAAATGCTGGTTTACGTTGGGTATATCAGGATCCAAGAAATGTAGATACTGAACCAGGATATGATGCAACTTTAGATGGTCCGGCTGCAGAGTACCCATTCGTATATGATGAGCAAACAGGTACAGCGGTTCTTCATTACTCATTTACATTTACTCCAGTTTTGGATACATATGATTTGCTTTTTGACTTGGAAGGATTAGAAGGTGCCAGTATGACACTTTCTGATGCAGTAGCAAAAGACGTTTATAAGGTTACAGAGGCAATTGGCTCGCCAATTCCAAACGGATCAGATATTACAGATAGTAGCATTCAGGTAGGTTGGAATAGTAATGTTCCGGATCATCTGTCTGGAAATTATTACTACAAGGTATATATTGACGATACTTTAGAAAGTGCCAATGCTACACTCAATGCATCTTATTCAGGATATAATGCAGGCGAGCATACTGTGAAGGTAGAAAGTTACTATGGTCTCCCGGCTGGACCTGGACAGGAAGAAACCGGAGTGAAGACTGGAGAAGCAACTGCGACGGTTAATATCGTTCAGGAAGAAAAACCGAACCTTGTTATATCTGATATCAGTATTCCGGGTGGAGTACATTACATAGGTGATACTATTACTGTTAATGTAAAAATAAAGAATATTGGTAATGCAGTGGCAGATCCAAATGCAGACAACTTGATTGTTTGGTTATACAAAAAATCTGTAAATGATGCGTCGGAAACAAGTTTGGACTATAAGACGGTCATTGATAGAGGGGTTGAGGACTCAATAGCTGTTGATGAAGAACGAACTGTTTCATGGCAGTACACGCTTACTCAAAATGAAAGCATAGATGATTTGGGTATTGTAAGTTTTAGAGCTGTCGTAGATCCTGAGGCGCATATAGCAGAATTATCAGAAGCTGATAATGAAAAAGTTGGACGTTTCAAATTCTATGAACACGTGAAAGTATTAAATCTCACAAATGACGGAACGAATGTAAAAGCCACATGGCCTGCAATTACCGGAACACCGGATGGTGCAGAAATTGTTTATACGACAGCAGATAATATTGAACGTACTGTTCCAATTTCAACAGCGGCTACGGAATATACATTCCCTGCAGCGTTAAAGAATAATACATCTGTAACAGTAAAAGTTGTTTATGGAACAGATGAAGTCAATTATGCACAGGGAACTGCGTTAGCTGATTTGGTTGCAACTTCTGTAGATGCTAGAAATGGCAATGCAATCATGGATGTGGATAATGACATTGTATTTACAGTAAAGAACCAAGGTACAGCACAGGCAGTTACAGATGACTTAGTTATTTGGGCGTCAGACGGGGCATCATGGACAAAGTACAAAGAAGGAATTGTGATTGATTTAGAGCCAAATGAAACAATTACGGATTATGTGACAGGATATCATCCAACAACGACAGGCGAAAAAACATTGAATTACAAAGTGGATGAAAGAAATACTGTTGTAGAAAGTAATGAAGAAAATAATATCAGTACTTTCACAGTATCTGTTATTGAAATACCAATGCCTGACTTAGTGATTACTTCATTGACAACAGATAAGACTGCTTACAAAGTTGGTGATGTGATTCATGTAACAATGGTAATGACTAACGTTGGTAATGCGGATGCAGTAACAGGTGGAGGAAATATTGTTGAAAAACTTAGAATCAATGGTACTGATGGTGCATATTCAACAGAAGGAATTACTACATTAGATGTTAACGACACAATCGAATATGAATTTACATACACAGTTGTGGCAGCAGATTATGAGAGAGGATATATAGATATCGCAGGACATGCTGATGCTGACAATAATGTTGCAGAAGGAACAGCAGGGGAAGCAAACAATATTAGTGAAAATGTTCGTGTTAAAGTTGTAGACAGTGGAACAGTTACCTTGACAAATACAAATGACGTTGTATCTGCTTCATGGAATGCTGGAGCATCTGCTACAGGATATAAGATTTCTTATACATCTAACGGAACTGTTTATACAGAAGTGATTGATACGACGAGTGGAAATCCAAATGCAACTTTGGCAGATGGAACTTACACTTATACATTCTCTAGCTCTAGACCTTTGGATCATGATTCATATGTAGAAATTACAGCAACATATGATGAAACAATTACCGGAGAATCTACATATTATGATTATGCAAAGGCACAGGCAAAAGCTGATTTGATTATTACAGCTGTAACATCAAACACACAGGTATACAAAGTGAAAGTACCTTTTACATTGACTGCAACAGTTAAAAATATTGGTACCGCTCAGGTAATGCCTGGAACAGATGATATGGAACACTATTCTACATGGCTCGGTATAAATATGCCGGCAGTAGGACAGAATATCGAACAGGTAATTGGTACACATACTGTAGCCGGCTTACCTGTTGGTAGTACAGTAAACTTACAAATTCAAGATATAAATGTAAAGGCACAGGGAGATTACAACATTGTTATTAACGCTGATGATTTAGGATATGATCAGCAGGCAGGTGTTGGACATATCAATGAATTGGATGAAACAAATAACTCTTATACATTCCCTGTGACAGTAATCTTTGAACAGCAACCAATGGATTGGACACCATTCTATACATCACAATCTGTAGTAAATGGAGAAGATGTTTATACGAATGGAAACAAAGAAGCAAAAGGAAATGTAAGTAATCTTCCTGATGGTACAAAGGTTGTTAGCATGAATAATGGTTCCGATTGGAGACCGATTGAATTTAAGGTTATTGACACAAATATCGCGGATATGGATTACGAAGATATTGTAACCACCTGGGAAAGTTATGGTGGACAGTATACACAGTTATCATTTAATAATAACTATCAGATGATCCAGTATAATACTCCGGAACAAGGTCAGGCAGCAACGTGCTTATCTAAATTTGAATTTGCACAAGTAAGTGCCACTGATATTGAAAACTATGACTTTGCAACAGATGACATAACATATACAACAAGACATGCAGGAGATGGTTTGATTCAGACCTTTAACGGAAATGGATGGCAGTTCCATACAAGATCATTTGCAGCAGGAAAATATTACATTGCAAAAATCACAAATATAAATGCAAATGATACAGAAAATTATATTGTAGTAGCATTTAAAGTACCGGGAGATTCCGGTGTATGGATTAAAGCTCAGGCTAGTGACAATTCGGACCCGGATCAAGTACCGTTGTTGTATCATAACAATGATAATACAGTAAATGGAAGCATCTACTATGATGCGGAAGATTTAGGTCTGGCAGGAATTACAGTATACAATGGAAACCATATTGCTATTACTACAGATGGAAGTTGTACAATGAATTCCAATGCATGGCATATGACAATTCAATATGCTCATTTGGATGAGAATGATGAATTTGTTCCAGGTATTGCAAGTGATGATTTGGATGAGATAGGAAATAATCCGGGAGAAATCAGATTAGATCCTACAGCGGAAATATTTGGACTTCAGGGAGCAAATACAATCTTAATTAAATTCCCTGAAATGATAGAAGATTTGCCAATTCACAGTCCAGAAGGTGGCAATACCGACAATGAATACTATTTATTGAAGGTTTACTATGATGATACGGAACATACTGGAAGTTATGTTAACATTCCAATTCGAATGGTAGCAAATATTCCGGAAATTGACGAACCACAGAATGTGAGTGTATGGTCCGGAACAGACGCATTCTATGTAAGCTTTACAGAAACAAATCATCAGTTGTATCATGATTACTCTTACACATTCTATATCGGTGAAACAAAAGTAACCGGTGTTAAGAAAGATGGAGTAGCTCTTACAAATGATACTGCAACAGAAGGTGGAATTTATGAATTACCTGTTGATGCTCAGACAAAGGAATTACTCCAGATAGATGGAAGTGAATTTACAATCGGAATTAAGGCAGAGTGGTGTCAGCAGGAAACAATGGTTACACAGGAATATACGGTTGACATTTCAGATGGAACAGTTGATATCGAAGGATTCCAGGTGAACACAAACAACGCAGAAGGCGGTGTATCAGAATATATGCCAACCTTCAGAGTAGTAGCCCATTCTAGTAAGCAGTTCCTTGGAACAGAAGGTGCTTATGCAGGAAAAGCGGTAGCAACAGTAGAAACCGGTTTGATTTACGCACAGACAGAATTAGCTGATACAGAAATCAATTCAACTACAATGGTTCTTGACAGTGACAATGCATATATTAGTTCTCATGCAGCACAGAACTTGCATGGATGGGGCGGATTAGAAGTGAAGACAAATTACTTCTCTTTAACAATGAAGGAAATGGAATACAACTATAATAACCTTCAGAAACATTATTCATTCAGAGCTTATGCAATCTTAGAAGATGGAACAGTTAAATATGGTGAACATATTTATACAGTTAGCACATACGAAATTGCAAAATACTTATATGATAATGAAATGATGTCAACAGAAACTGCTCATAACTTCTTGTACGATCAGATTCTGAACGTAGTGAAGATGTGCGAAAACTCTAAGAAGATTGCAAATGCTATGAACAAAGCACTTACACCACAATATGGAACAATAGACAGAACAACATACCAGAGATATATTCAGGATATTCGTAAAGATTTTGAATACTATGCAAATGGTGTTGCGAAGTATGGTTACACTTACAGCAATAGAGAGCATAATGATTTCACAAGTGTATTGTTGGGAGAAGAAAAGCAAGCAGCTTTACTGGCAGCCTTGAACGATGCACAAGATGCAGATTACGATACAATTTTTGATTGGATTGTAAATGAAGTTAGTAACTATAGCAATGCAGGTGTGGCTTACGAAGGCTTCTACCCTCAGGTAGAATACAGCTGGGGCAAAGCTATTTCCAATGCATATACTACCGAATAAAATTCGGGTGTTAGTTTTGTTTTATCAAGCAGAGTTGAACCTCTGCTTGATGAAACCACTATTATGAGTTAAACTTTATATATATACAATGGAGGGAAAAACAATGAATAATAAGATGAAATACCAAACACCTGAGTTAAATGTGATTAAGTTCGAGGTGGATAAAGATATAATGCTTGGAGAAGAAAATACAGATGAGTGGGTTGAAATGAGTACAAATCCACATGAGTCGTGGACAACGATTGCAGACTTCGAATGGGATTAATGAAAGGAGTTTATTATGGGAAATGGAACGAGAAAAATAATAGCAGTCATGTGTGCTATTGCTTTGGTAATAAGCTCCGTGACGATATTAAAAAAGGAAAATGTAATTGCCGATACTAATTATGCAGCATTGACGTATTCAACAATTGCTTGTAATGGAGCAGAAGGTCTTTCGTTGGATTATTGTGTAGTAAGTAACAATTTGCTAGGCTATGGTGATGTATGGTATGGAGATGGTGGAATTACATTTCAGATTGTCTTTTCTGGAGCAGTACTAGCAGAGAATTATACAATTACTGTTAATGGAGAGGAACCGGCAACAGGTGTCGTCTCTTTGAAGGGAAATGGATTAGTAAAGTTAAACCCAACTGTTTTGGCAGATAATAATTATTACGATATTCTTATCACACGAACAGATGAAGCACAGACCTTGAATATTGTGTTAAAAAAAGGGACGCCTTCAGGTAGTGGTGAGACTATTTCGTCTGGAACGACAACGACAACAACTGCACCAGAACCTACAACAGATGCACAGGGATATACAAAGGTTGTTAATGGTTGGATTACAGTAGGAAATTTCCAACTGTTTCCAGGGTGGACTGCTCGAACTCACTGGTATTTGGGAACAGGTGCCTATAATGATATGAAGGTTAAACTTCAAGGGACAAGTTCAGCTGAATATGATTCGCAGATTGGAATTAACGTGGCTGGGTTAACGAATGGAACGCAGTATGATTACGAAGTAGTATTTTCATCAAATACTAGCGGAAATATTTATATGCAGATTCCGGGGATTGTCCGTGTTCCAACTTCTGGAACATCTAGTGTTACCGCTGGTACAAATACTTTTACGGGAACATTTACAGCAGGAACTAATCCTGCACATGGACAAATAATGTTATTCCCAGAAGGTATGCCGGATGGTACAATTCTTGATTTTACAAGTGTAACTGTTACAGAACATGTTGATACACCTGATCCGGATGACCGTGTAAAAACTTGTACTACATGTGAAGATTTAGTTGTAGAAGGATTCCAGATTAATACAAATAATGCTAAACGCGGAACTGGCTTTAGAATGATTGCAAAAGTTCCGAATGCTACAACAATCGTTGATGATGAAGGTGTTAGTCATACGGTAGCTCATTTTGGAACTGTTTACACATTGGATACGAATAATACTGGAGTTGATGCTAATAATACATATGATAAGTATGACACCATTTTAGATGATACAGGTGTGTCTGACAAAGCGTGGGAATTCGAAGGCGTGAATAATGGTAACGACACTGTAGGGTTTGCATGTACAGCAGAAGCTTTTTTGCCAAAATGGAAACCGGAAGATACAACACATCGGTACTATGCCATGACAATGTATGATATAGATAATGCGATTTTAGAACATACAATTTTTGTAAGACCATATTTCGTAGATACAGCTGGAAATATTGTTTATGCGGCAAACACATATGTTACATCTATGGCAAAAGTTGCAGATGACTTATATAAAAATAGTAAGATGCCAAATGCAACAGCACATGAATACTTGTATTCACATATTTTAGGTCATGCGGTATTTACACAGCATAGTGCTTTCCATAGAACTACAAGATTAGAATATGGATATGGTAGTGGAGTATATGTACCTACACAACCGTAAAACTAAATAGGTGATTATGTTATATAAAAATAGATGCGTGTTAAAGCGCATCTATTTTTTATGAAGATCACAGTGAACAGTTAGAGAGTATTGCGTAGGAAATTATTGAACGAAAGAAAAAAATCATATGATGCAAAAGATAAAGCCCATATGTTGACAATCTTGTAGGATTCGATTAGAATAGCAAGAGTATAGATTAGAAAAGACTTTGAAAGAGACAGTAGTTATTCAAACGAAAGTCACAGAGAGCCTGCGGTGGTGAGAGCAGGTACGAGTAGTTGAATGATGAATATCACTCTGGAGTTGCAACCCGAAAATCACAGGACTTTCTAGGAAGACTTGGTTGATGTTGAAAGTAGGCGTTGACGGATTCCTCCGTTAAAGGGAACACATATAAAAGGAATGAAAATTCCGGAGTATGCTGTACAGGTGGTTAAACGAAGTATTATTACGCTCGTCCTTTACAGGACGGGCGTTTTGTGCGTTAGTAATTTTTCAAGTGTACAAGGCGTTTTGATAAGATAAATATGCAACAAATATGCTTGCATAATTTGGTGTATATTTATCTTATCAACAAATGCCGAAGGCATTTGAAAAATACCGCACCATGAGTAAAATGCGAAGCATTTTGCGAATGTCGGTATAACGCCTTGTAAAAAGAAGGCATTTGAAAAATACCGCATCATGAGTGAAATGCGAAGCATTTTACGAATGCGGTATAACGCCTTGTATGAAAAAGAGGCATTTGAAAAATACCGCACCATGAGTGAAATGCGAAGCATTTTGCGAATGTCGGTATAACGCCTTGTATGTAAAAGAAGGCATTTGAAAGAAAGGAGTAAACAATGTACAAGAAAGTATCACCAAACCTGAATTTTGTTGACAGAGAAAAAGAAACTGAAAAATTCTGGAAAGAAAACGACATTTTTAGAAAGAGTATGGATAGTCGTAAAGAAGGAGAAACTTATACCTTCTATGACGGACCGCCGACTGCAAACGGTAAGCCACATATCGGTCACGTTTTGACTCGTGTTATCAAGGATATGATTCCACGTTACCAGACAATGAAGGGAAAATATGTTCCTAGAAAGGCCGGATGGGATACTCATGGATTGCCTGTAGAATTGGAAGTTGAAAAGCTTCTTGGATTGAACGGAAAAGAACAGATTGAAGAATACGGAATGGAACCGTTTATTAAGAAGTGTAAAGAATCTGTTTGGAAATATAAGGGAATGTGGGAAGACTTCTCCGGAACAGTTGGTTTCTGGGCTGATATGGATGACCCATATGTTACTTATGATGACAACTTTATTGAGTCTGAATGGTGGGCTTTGAAGGAAATCTGGGACAAGAAGCTCCTTTACAAAGGATTTAAGATTGTGCCTTATTGTCCTCGTTGTGGAACTCCGCTTTCTGCACAGGAAGTGGCTCAGGGTTATAAGACTGTAAAAGAACGTTCAGCAATCGTTCGTTTCAAGGTCGTTGGCGAAGATGCATATTTCCTTGCATGGACAACAACTCCTTGGACTTTACCATCAAACGTTGCACTTTGTGTGAACCCTGATGATACTTATTGTAAGGTTAAAGCTGCCGATGGATATACTTATTATATGGCAGAAGCATTGCTTGATACTGTATTAGGTAAATTGGCAGAAGATGATACACCGGCATATGAAGTGCTGGAAACATTTAAGGGAACGGATTTGGAACACAAGGAATATGAACCACTCTTTGCATGTGCAAAGGATGCGGCTGATAAGCAGAGAAAGAAAGGTTTCTTTGTAACTTGTGATTCTTACGTTACTATGAGTGACGGTACCGGTATTGTTCATATTGCTCCTGCATTTGGTGAAGACGATGCCAATGTTGGTAGAAAGTATGACCTTCCATTCGTTCAGACTGTTAATGATAAGGGTGAAATGACGGAAGAGACTCCGTTTGCCGGTTTATTTGTTAAGGATGCAGATCCAAAGGTATTGGTTGATTTAGATGCCAGAGGACAGCTCTTTGATGCACCAAAATTTGAACATGAATATCCACATTGTTGGAGATGTGATACTCCGCTGATTTACTATGCGAGAGAATCATGGTTTGTTAAGATGACAGAAGTAAAAGACAGACTTGTTGCAAACAATAAGACTGTTAACTGGATTCCTACTTCTATTGGAGAAGGACGTTTTGGAAACTGGCTTGAAAATGTTCAGGACTGGGGTATTTCCAGAAACAGATATTGGGGTACACCGCTCAACATTTGGGAATGTTGTGATTGTGGTTGCCAGGAATCTATCGGAAGCAGAGCACAGCTTGCTGAACGTTCAGGAAATCCTGACAATGCCAATGTGGAACTTCACAGACCTTATATTGATGAAGTAACTTTCAAGTGTAATGAATGTGGTGGCACGATGAAGAGAGTACCGGAAGTTATTGACTGCTGGTTCGATTCAGGAGCAATGCCTTTCGCACAGCATCATTATCCATTTGAAAATAAAGATTTATTTGAACAGCAGTTCCCTGCAAAATTCATTTCTGAAGCAGTGGATCAGACCAGAGGTTGGTTCTATTCTTTGATGGCAGAATCAACATTGTTGTTTGACAAAGCGCCTTACGAAAATGTTATCGTTTTAGGTCACGTTCAGGATGAAAACGGACAGAAGATGAGTAAGTCTAAGGGAAATGCAGTTGATCCGTTTGAAGCATTGGGACAGTACGGTGCTGACGCAATTCGTTGGTACTTCTATATCAACTCTGCACCATGGCTTCCAAACCGTTTCTCAGGAAAGACTGTTCAGGAAGGACAGAGAAAGTTCCTTGGAACTCTTTGGAATACTTATGCATTCTATGTATTATACGCAGAAATCGACCAGTTCGATCCTACTAAGTACGAATTGGATTACGATAAACTTTCTGTAATGGATCAGTGGTTATTGTCTAAGATGAATACTATGGTTAAGACTGTGGATGATTCTCTTGGAAGCTACAAGATTCCTGAAGCTGCAAGAGCTTTGGATGAATTTGTAGATGAAATGAGTAACTGGTATGTTCGTCGTTCCAGAGAACGTTTCTGGGCTAAAGATATGCCACAGGATAAGATTAATGCATATATGACTTTATATACTGCATTGGTTACTGTTGCTAAGGCAGCAGCTCCAATGATTCCGTTTATGGCAGAAGATATTTACAGAAACCTTGTTTGCAGCGTAGATGCAAACGCTCCGGAATCTGTACATCTTTGTGACTTCCCTGTAGTTAATGAAGCGTATATTGATGCAGAATTGGAAGATAATATGGAAAAGGTATTGGATGTGGTTGTATTGGCTCGTGCCTGCAGAAATACATCCGGTATTAAGAACAGACAGCCAATCGGCAAGATGTTCGTAAAGGCGGACTTCGACCTTTCTGACTTCTTCAAGGAAATCATTGCAGAAGAATTGAATGTTAAGGAAGTGGAATTCACTCAGGATGTTAGTGCATTTACTTCTTACGCATTTAAACCACAGCTTCGTACTGTTGGTCCGAAGTACGGTAAGTTCCTTGGACAGATTAAGGAAGCGTTGGCAAACGTTGACGGCAATGAAGCAATGGCAACATTAAATGCCGGAAATCCTTTAACATTTGACTTTGATGGTAATGAAGTTGTTCTTGAAATGGAAGACTTGTTAATCGACAATGCACAGGTAGAAGGCTTTGTTTCTGAAAGTGACAAGGGAATCACAGTTGTGTTGGATACAAATCTCTCTGATGAGCTGATTGAAGAAGGTTTCGTTCGTGAAATCATCAGTAAGATTCAGACAATGCGTAAGGAAGCGGACTTCGAAGTTATGGATAAAATCATCGTCAATGTGGATAAAAACGATAAGATCAAGACTGTGATTGAAGACAATATTGATGAAATTAAAGACGAAGTGTTGGCAGAAACGGTTGCTTTTGGTAAAATAAGCGGATACGAGAAAGAGTGGAACATCAACGGCGAAAAAGTTACTTTCGGTGTTGAAAAAGCTTAATCGTTTGAAAGGGAGAAACATATATGGCGAGAAGAAATGTTATTAGTGAAACAGAGGCTTTCAAGAATGAGTTTAAGACTCATGTAAGAGATCAGGCTAAGATGCTCTACAGAAAGACCTTGGAAGAAATCAGTGACAGACATAAATTTGTTTGTGTAGCTTATGCAGTAAAAGATATTGTAATTGACCAGTGGATTGCTACACAGAAGGCTTATGAAGAAAAAGATGCAAAGACTGTATACTATTTGTCAATGGAATTTTTAATGGGTCGTGCTTTAGGAAACATGATTATTAACTTATCTGAGCGCGACGAAATTAAAGAAGCCATTGAAGAACTTGGTTTGGATCTGAATGTCATTGAAGATCAGGAACCGGATGCAGCGCTTGGAAACGGTGGTCTTGGTAGACTTGCTGCTTGTTTCCTGGATAGTTTATCAACCTTAAACTACCCTGCTTATGGATGTGGTATTCGTTACAAATACGGTATGTTCCAGCAGAAAATTGAAAACGGATTCCAGAAGGAAATTCCGGAAGATTGGTTGAGACATATCAATCCATTGGAAATCAAGCGTGAGGAGTATGCATGTGAAATTAAGTTTGGTGGATTCGTTAAGGTAGAACACCGTGACGGAAGAAACCACTTTATTCAGGAAGGGTATCAGTCTGTCAATGCGATTCCATATGATATGCCAATCGTTGGATACGGAAACAATGTAGTTAATACTCTTCGTATTTGGGATGCAGAACCAATCGTTCATTTCAACTTGGATGAATTTGATAAGGGTGCTTACATGGCAGCAGTGGAACAGGAAAACCTTGCGAAGACAATCACTGAAGTATTATATCCAAACGACAATCATTACGCAGGTAAGGAACTTCGTTTGAAACAGCAGTATTTCTTTGTTTCTGCTTCATTGCAGACAGCAATCAAGAAATTCTTAAAGAACCATGATGACTTACATGACCTTCCAAAGAAGGTTGTATTCCAGATGAATGATACTCATCCGACATTGACTGTTGCGGAATTAATGAGACTGTTAATGGATGAATATATGCTGGAATGGGAAGATGCATGGGATATCACTACACACACAGTAGCGTATACAAACCATACGATTATGGCTGAAGCATTGGAAAAGTGGCCAATTGAATTATTCTCAAGACTGCTTCCAAGATGCTACCAGATTATCGAAGAAATCAACAGAAGATTCTGTATGGAAATTGAAGCAAAATACCCTGGAAATCATGATAAGGTTGCAAAGATGGCAATCATCTATGATGGTCAGGTGAAAATGGCACACCTTGCTATTGCAGCCGGATACTCTGTAAACGGTGTAGCAAGACTTCATACAGAAATCCTGAAGAACCAGGAATTAAAAGACTTCTATGAAATGATGCCGGATAAGTTCAACAACAAGACCAACGGTATCACACAGCGTAGATTCCTTCTTCACGGAAATCCATTGTTGGCTGACTGGGTTACAAACAAAGTTGGAAATGACTGGATTACAGATCTTTCAAAGATTAAAGGAATTGAAGTTTACGCTGATGACAAGAAGGCTCAGGCTGAATTCATGAACATCAAGTATCAGAACAAAGTGCGTCTTGCAAAATACATCAAGGAGCACAATGGAATCGAAGTTGACCCACGTTCTATTTTCGACGTTCAGGTTAAGAGACTTCATGAATACAAGAGACAGCTTTTAAACATCTTACACGTGATGTATTTATACAATGAAATCAAGGAACATCCGGAAAGAGAATTCACACCAAGAACATTTATCTTCGGTGCTAAGGCAGCTGCCGGATACAAGATTGCTAAGCTTACAATCAAGTTGATTAACAACGTTGCTGAAGTAATTAACAACGACGAATCTATCAACGGTAAATTGAAAGTTGTCTTCATTGAAAACTATCGTGTTTCCAATGCGGAAATCATCTTCGCGGCATCCGATGTTTCTGAACAGATTTCTACAGCATCCAAGGAAGCATCCGGAACAGGTAACATGAAATTCATGTTAAACGGTGCGATGACTCTTGGAACAATGGACGGTGCAAACGTGGAAATCGTAGAAGAAGTTGGAGAAGAAAATGCAGTTATCTTTGGTCTTTCTTCCGACGAAGTTATCAATTACGAAAACTACGGTGGATATGATCCAATGCAGATTTTCAACACAGATATGGACATCAGAAAAGTTCTGATGCAGTTAATCAACGGATTCTACTCACCGGAAAATCCGGAACTTTTCCGTCCAATCTACAACTCTCTTCTTACAAAAGAAGAAACAGGAGTAGCTGACAGATACTTCATCTTAAAGGACTTCCGCTCTTATGCAGAAGCACAGAAGCGTATTGAAGAAAAATACAAAGATGAAGCAGGCTGGGCAAAATCAGTAATGCTCAATGTTGCTAATGTTGGTAAGTTCTCTTCAGACAGAACAATTGAAGAATATGCAACAGAAATCTGGAACCTGGAAAAGGTAGAAGTAAAAATGTAATATTTGAAGGGCTGGTATTGTGCCGGCCCTTTTTTACAGGAACTGTCAAGTTGGCAGTTCTTTTTTCATATAATGAAGTAAATTTTGTCTGGAGAATTTATGAATTACAAGAAGCTTCTTTTGGCATGTGCTATGTTTGTGTCATGTTTGGTGGTTTTGGTTACTTCGCCAAACCATTACCGTCAATCCGCTTCCGGAACTATCATTTTGGAGATGGAGAATGCGCAAATGGAAATGGATTTGGAGCAGTTTATTCCTTTGGTGCTGATGGCGGAAATGCCGTACGAGAGTCCCGGAGAATTGTTAAAAGCCCAGGCGGTGGTAATTCGAACCAATATTTTACATACGATGGATGGGAACAAAGTCATGAAGGCCCGGGAAATCGGCCTGCCTTACAAGACACCAAGTCAGTTAAAACAATTATGGTTTCAGGAAGAAAAAATGTTCCGGGCAAACAAGGTATCGGGGATGGTGGCGAATTTCTCCGGCTTGGGCGAAGGAGAAATTTACACAAAGAAGATGAAGGAATTAAAGGAGATTGTGGGGGAGACTGAAGGACGGGTTTTAAAAATAGAAGGAAAACTGATTTTGCCTTTGTTTCACCGGCTAAGCAATGGGAAAACCAGAGGAGGAAAGGAAACGATTGGAGACGATTTTTCGTACTTAAAAGAGGTGGAATGCAGTATGGATATGGAGGCTTCAGGATATACGCAGTATCAGGAATTTGGAGTTCCGGAGATTTTTGAAAAGTTGAAGCAACATGGAATTGTAATTTATCAAAAGGGGGATGAGATGGATACAATCAGCGCAGAAACTTTTGTGAAGCAGTATCAGGAAACAAAGAAGGAACAGCAGGGATATCTGTGCTGTTTTTGTCTGGGAGATGTACAAATTGACGGGATGGATTTTGCGGATGCTCTGGGACTCTCGTCACCGGCAATGGATGTAACTTGGGAAGCAGAGAAAGTACGATTTACAACAAGAGGATGCGGGCATGGGTTTGGAATGAGTTTGAATGAGGCCGGAAATATGGCAAGGAAGGGGATGAAGTACGATAAAATTTTAAAGACTTTTTATGATGCAGCGCTTGTGAAAAATATTGAATAAAAATTTTAAAATTGTTCATACTATGTTTGAGGTGATAAGTATGGATAAGAAATTTATTGCAGCAGTAGCTGTGTGTGTAGTGGCATTAATAGCAGTTGCCACAGGAACTATTTTTTTAGGACAACGAGGAGCAAGTTTCAGAACATCAGATGCTGAAATTGGAATTACGACAGAGAGCAATATGGATGTGGCACAGAAAATCGTCAAAGAATTTGAAAGTGAAATTGCATCCCAGGGAGACCGTGTCGGTCCTCAGGAAGAAGACAAAGAACACAAGGAAGGCGAGAAAAACATTGTTAGTACCAACGGAAAAGTGAAAAAGAAGACCGTTGAAGCAAACAGCGAAACCGGAACGATTGCGAACGAAGAATATCGCGGACTTTCTTCGGAGGCTACCGCCCAGATTGAATTGCTGAAGTTTAATAAAAACAGTAAATTGCTGTGGCCGGTAGAAGGGAATATTATTATTCCTTTTGATATGGAAAGTACAGTATATTATTCCACCTTGGATGAGTACAAAACCAGTCCCGGCATTGTGATTCAGAGTAGCAAAGGCACTGCTATCAAGGCGGCATCTGCCGGTGTAATTACTAAAATTGAAGACAGCGAGGAACTGGGAGTGTGTATCAAGCAGGCAGTTGGAAACGACTATATTGCAACCTATGGACAAGTCACCAATCCGGAAGTGGCAGTGGGGGACTATGTGGAAGCAGGACAGGTGATTGCTTATGTTGGAAAACCGTCTGCTTACTACACCAAGGAAGGTGACAATCTTTATTTCGCATTGTCCAAAAAAGACAAAAAGATTGATCCGCTGAACCATATTGTTTATGAAGATTAGCGGAACCAAATGGGAAACGTTGCATAAGATAAAGTAGATGGGCAATGCCCGAGGTACAACAGGCAACAGTTAACAACCTGTTGTTTATTATAGATGGACTACTTCACTGTAATAATTATAGGAGCAAAGCTTTGTTCCTACCGGTTGCAGTGAGGTAGTCTTTTTTGCACATGATAAATAATAACATTGCAGGTATTAGAGGGATTATTATAGATATACTTATGAAAAAATGATAAAATATCAAAGGGAGGTTGGTTATGAAAAAGACAACAAAACACAAAATTAATAAAATAATATCTTTAATGCTATGCATGGCAATGGTAACAACTTTTACTATTAAAAAGCCGGTTACTGCAGAAGAAAATCCAGAAGATACGACAACTGAAGAAATGACTACGGAGGAAGCAACTATCAGTGGAGATTTTGCCAAAGATGTGGATTCCCTGATAGAAAAGGGGAGCCCTTATGATATGAAGGAAGTATACGAGATTTATCAGAATGCTCCAAATGAAATCAATCCTGCAAATGATTGGGGTACCAATGAAGAGGATGCCCAGAGGGTTTCGCCGTTTCGGGACATCCTGAAGGAAGTGGCGAAACAAAATCATACAGATGAGGCTACTGGTATTTTTATTGGAGATGACACGCCGTGGTACATAAAAATAGAAGCAGAAGAAATTGAAGCAGATCCGCTGCAGGAATCCTATGAAGCATACTTGGAAAAACAGCAGGAATCGGATGACGAAGAAGATAATGAAGAAGATGATGACGAAGAAGATGATGACGAGAGCAATGAAGCAGACGATGACGAAGAAGACGTGGAAGATGACCAGGATGATTTAGAGGACGAAGAAGATTGGGACGAGGATGAAGTCGAAGAAAAACGAACTCCTTTGCAGGAAGATGCAGCACTTTATCTGGCATATCAGAGAGGGGGATTTTTAGGAATCGCGGAATATGACAATGATACAGAATCTGAAAGAAAAGTTGCCAAGGCGTATAAAGTTCGTTTTTATCACGCTATAACAGAAGAAGAATATAGCTGTGAAAAGGATCAGTATATTCGAATCTTTTTCCCGTATCAGCGGGAGTATCTGGGATACGACACGGAGGTGTTCCAGGAAAAGAACGAAGATATTCAGTTCTATTCAACCTACTTGTTTGACGAGGAAGAAACAGGCATGTATGAACAATCCGAGGAAGACGTGGATGATTCGGATGAAGATGATGACATCGAGGAAGACGTAGAGGAAGATGACTTGGACGAGGAGAGCGATGAAGATAACGAAAGTGAAGAAGAAAGCAACGATGACATCGATTGTTCACGATATGATTTAGTATGCGAAATAGAATCCTCGGGGACTTACGGAATTCTTCTTTCAGAATTGTCGATTAATGATGCTACTTCTAAAAGGTCAGAGGGGACGAAGGGAACCGTTCCTACCGGAGACGGAGCAAAACGCTATGTGTGGTTTTTCTTCGGAGCTTCGATGATTGCAAGCGGATTTTTGTTAACGGGCAGAAGAAAAAAATATGTAAGATGATAGAAAGGACATTTATGGGAAAGTATATTATGGCACTGGACCAGGGAACTACCAGTTCCCGAACAATTCTATTTGACCATTCCGGCAAAGTGATTTGTCAGGCAAATAAGGAGTTTGAACAGATTTTTCCGAAGCCGGGATGGGTGGAACACAATCCGGAAGAAATCTGGATGACACAGCTTTTGACAATGGAACAGGTTATGAATGAGGCCGGAGTACGTGGCGAGGAGATTGAAGCCATCGGAATTACAAACCAAAGGGAAACCACAGTGGTTTGGGACAAAAACACGGGCAAGCCTGTGTACAATGCCATTGTGTGGCAGTGCCGCAGAACTTCGGGGATTATTGACGGATTGGTAGAACAGGGACTGGAAAACACCATCCGGGAAAAGACCGGTCTGGTGCCGGATGCCTACTTTTCCGGAACAAAAATTCAGTGGATTTTAGACCATGTGGAAGGGGCCAGAGAAAAGGCGGAACAGGGTGACCTTTTGTTTGGAACCATTGATACCTGGCTCATGTGGAAACTCAGCGGTGGAGCCGTTCATGCAACGGATTATACCAATGCATCCCGAACTATGATTTATAACATTCGGGAGTTGGCGTGGGATGATGAACTGCTACAGCTGTTGAACATTCCAAAGACAATGCTTCCGGAAGTATTCCCTTCCAGCGGAGTGTTTGGATTTGCCAAGGAAGAAATATTGGGAGCAAAAATTCCGATTAGTGGTGTGGCAGGTGACCAGCAGGCAGCTCTGTTTGGTCAGTGTTGTTTTGAAAAAGGTGATGTAAAAAACACTTATGGAACAGGATGCTTCTTATTGATGAATACAGGAAACGAGCCGGTTTTTTCAAAGAACGGACTAGTGACGACGATTGCCGCATCCAGTGGGAAGGTGGAATACGCATTGGAAGGAAGTGTGTTTATTGCCGGTGCTGCAATTCAGTGGTTGCGAGACCAGTTGCGATTTGTTGCTAATGCGCCTGAGAGCGAAACTGTGGCAGCTTCTGTAGAAGATACCAATGATGTTTATGTTGTTCCGGCATTTACCGGCATTGGGGCACCGTATTGGAAGCAGGAAGCCAGAGGAATGATTGTCGGATTAACGAGAGGTGCAGGACGTGAACATATTGTTCGCGCTACTTTAGAGTCGTTGGCGTATCAGACTTATGACGTATTGAAAGCAATGGAGCAGGATGCAGGAACGGAAATTAAAAAGCTGAAGGTGGATGGTGGTGCCTGCAACAACAATCTTCTGATGCAATTTCAGGCTGATTTAATTCAGGGAGAAGTGGTAAGACCGGAAGTTATTGAAACAACAGGTCTGGGAGCCGCATATCTTGCCGGACTTGCTACCGGTTACTGGAGTGGGAAAGAAGAAATTGTAAATAATTGCAGCATTGATAGAATTTTTGAATATCAAATGGAAGAAGAGGTGTTACAGAAAAAATTGAAGGGATGGAAGCGGGCAGTAAAATGTGCCGTGGTCTATGCAGAGGAGTAAAGGGATGAAGTCAAGAAGATTATTGGCGGGAGTAATGGCTTTGATTTTAGTGCTTGCCATGATTCCGGTTACTATGGGAGTAAAAGAAGTACATGCGGCAGAAGCAACACAAATCACGGCACCAATCGACCAGTCATTGGTAGCCGCCGGCTATGTTCAGATCGCCTGGAAGGCAGCAAGCGGTTCCGTAAGAAACTATGAAGTATATATTGATAACACAAAGGTGGTAACAACCCAAAACACGGAATACGAGTACTATACCACCAGCGTGAAGCGTTTTGATGTGTATGTTAAAACGGTTTATACCAACGGCAGTTGGGCAAATTCAGAAAGCAGTTCCTTCTTTGTGACGAAAAAAGGATTGGCAGTTAATGAAGTAATGGGGAAAAATCTGTCTCCATTGGAAATGAATATAGGTTGGTACTATACCTGGGGAACTTCGGAATTTTCACATTCAACCTATCGTTATGCGCAATTCGTTCCAATGCAGTGGGGGAAAGGAAACGAAACAAATAACATCAATAATGCGGTAAGTAAAGGATACCGATATTTTCTTGGATACAATGAGCCGGATATGAGTGGCGATGTTGGCGGCAGCAATATGACCGTGGAAACGGCATTAAACAATTGGCCGAATTTAACCGGAAAAGATATTCACTTAGGTTCACCGGCGCCGGCATTGTGTCCGGCATGGAGCAACGGAAGCTGGTTCAGAAGTTTTATGAACGGGGTTGACCAAGATTCCTTTGAATTTATTCCGTTACATTGCTATTACGGTCAATATGGCGGTGCCCAGGCGGCAAACACATTTCTGACAGAAGTGGTGGATGGAACTTACAACATGTATCATAAGCCAATCTGGATTACGGAATTTGCCATTAGTGGCTGGGGATACAATGATGCAAACGGAAAGCAGAAAACAAAAGAATTTATGGAAGCGGTGATTCGGGGATTGAATGAGAGAAGCTATGTGGAACGTTATTCCTGGTTCTCGTTTAATACTACCGATGGAAATAATGGTGCGTCTGCACTTTGGACCAACGCTACAGGCGAACTGACAGAGTTGGGACAAATGTATGTAAGTCTTGGAAATCCGGAAGGGTACGATTACCACCGTACTCTTGAAAACGAGCCGTATTCCATTGCAATTTCAAGCAGAAATGACCTTCTTCCGAACAGCGTAACGATTAAGGATGTTGTTTATGAAGACCAGGCGGCAAAGAACGGCGTGACCGTTACAGCATCTTCGGAACTTGGAAATAATAAGGCAGTCGCTGCCATTGATAATAGCATTTCTTCCCGTTGGGAGTCTGTTCAGGGGGTGGATCCCCAGTCTCTGACAATTGATTTGGGAGAAACGAGAAAGATTAAACAAGTGGACATTGTCTGGGAAGGTGCTTCGGCAGAACGGTATTCTATTGATGTTTCCACAGATGGTGTGAATTATGAATCGATTGCTTCGGTAAGAAGTAGTCAGGGGGCAAGATGGGATTGTATTACTCTAGCAAAAATGCAGGAAGCAAGATTTGTTAAAATTAATGGAACAAGTAGAACGACACCGTATGGTTATTCCATTTATGACCTTGCAGTGTACGGAAGCGAAGTGGAGGAACCGACAACAGAAGAACCGACGACAGTGGAACCGAAAACACAGGTTCAAATGTTGGGGTATCAGCTCAGTACTACGAAAGAAGGCTACCGTGTTATTGGCGCTGTGGAACCGCAGATTGGTGGGAAGCGTGTAAAGTCCTATGGGGTTGTTTATGCCATCAGAAATCTATTCGGAACAGAGTCCACAGGAATTCAAGAAGAAGATATGGTGGTAGGTTCTTCAAATACATATATCAGAAGTTTTGAAGCCACACCTCAGGCAACTTTGAACACGCGATATTCTGAATCTTCTACCGCAATTAATTTTGCACAGTTAATGTCTTTTGGAAGAAAGAATGCAAAGGCATTTAATACAGTTTATGCCACAAGAGTCTATGCGGAATTAGAAGATGGAACTTATGTCTATAGCAATATGATGCAAACCTCTGTTGCGTACCTTGCAGATTACCTGTATAGCAGACGAATGATGAAAAATTATACAGCACATAACTATCTGTATGAGCAAATCCTCAAAGTAGTAAATCCGAACTATGAGGAAATAGCTTTTGAGGAATCATCAATGCCGTAAATATTGAATAAAAGTGTTTTTTTCACGGAAAGATTCTTTTCAAAAAACGTTTTTACTTCTATAATCAAATCAGGAGATTGAACGGGTTAAAATTGAATATGGAGGAGAGAAATGAAATCTGTGAGAAAAATCATTGCAGGAATCCTGGCAATTGCATTAGTGCTGGCATTGATTCCGGGAACAATGGGGGAGAAGAAGACTCAGGCAGCAGAGGCAACGACGATTACTGCACCTGGAAATAATTCTTTGGTAGCTGCAGGATATGTTCGTATTGCGTGGGAAGCATCACAAGGTTCGGTGAAGAACTATGAAGTGTATATTAATAATGCTAAGGTGACAGCGACACCGAAGACAGAATATGAGTATTACACAACACAGGTAAAGAAGTTTACAGTTTATGTAAAAACTCTTTATAACAATGGAACGTCCGCTACATCGGAGGTAAGTAACTTTTTTGTAACGAAGAAAGGACTTGCCGTCAACGACAATATGGGCAAAAATATTTCTCCGTTGGAAATGAACATGGGATGGTATTATACTTGGGGAAATACTCCTTTTTCCTATACAACCTATAAAAGTGCAGAGTTTGTGCCAATGGTATGGGGAACAGGAGATGAGGATAAGAATCTTGCAAAAATTGCCGCAGGAAAATATCGCTATTTATTAGGATACAATGAACCGGATTATCCGATGTGGGATCAGAATGGAAATTATATTGGAGGAAGTGATGTTCCTGTCAACACTGCAATTGCAAATTGGTCAAAATTCCAAGGGAAGAGTAATTATCTTGGAGCACCGGCACCGGCACAATGTCCGGCATGGACTGGTGGTGACTGGGCGAGAACTTTCTTTAACAGCGTGTCAAAAGATGATTATGATTTTATTCCATTACACTGCTATTATGGTACTTTTGGTGGTGCAGCCGGAGCAAATTCCTTTTTAGAAAATGTAGTGGATGCCACATATGAGTTGTATCACAAACCTATTTGGGTTACGGAGTTTGCCGTTAGCGGATGGGGATATGATAATGAATATGCGAAACAGTCCATGAAAGAATTTATGGAAACTGTTATTCAGGGATTAAATGAAAGAGCTTATGTGGAACGTTATTCATGGTTCTCATTTGATACAACCGACGGAAATAATGGTGCTTCTGCTCTTTGGACCAACGCCACCGGTAAATTGACGGAGTTGGGCGAAATATATGTGGATGAAGGAAATCCGGAAGGATACGATTATCGCAATTTACCACAGCCTGAATACATTACCTCAGTTGTAAATAGAAAAACTATTTTGGATAATACAGTAACAATTAATAAAGTTCAGTGTGAGGACTATGTGGCAAAAAACGGGGTTTCACTTTCCGCAACTTCTGTACAGGGAGGAAACAAACCGGAGGATGCCATTGATAACAGTTTTACTTCCCGTTGGGAATCAAAGCATGGTGTAGATCCTCAGTCCCTTACCATTGACCTGGGAACGGTACGAAATATTAAACAGGTTGATATTATTTGGGAGAATGCATCAGCTGCAACATATTTTATTGAGATTTCTACGGATGGAAGGACTTACGAACAGGTAGCTGAAGTTAGTAGCAGTCAAGGTGAGCGTTGTGATATTGTTGAATTTAGTCATCTGAAATCAGCCCGTTATGTGAGAATTAACGGAACCAGCAGAACCACAGGGTATGGTTACTCCATTTTAGATCTTGCGATTTACGGTACAGACAATGTGGTTGTGGATGAGACAACAACACAACCTCAAACAACTAGAAGACAGAATCCTACTACACAGAGAACAACAACAAAAGTTGTAACAACTCAGGAAGTTGGAAGCACCGGTTCAAAGAATGTGGAAACGACAGGGAAAGAAGTCACTTCTCTTTTAGCAGATGGGAAAACAACTGTCCCGAAAACAGAAGTTAAGAAACCTGGAAGAGTTGTGATTAAGAAGGCAAGCAAAAAGAAGAATGCGAAGAAAGCAAAAATTGTCTTAAAGAAAATGAAGAGCGTGTCCGGTTATCAAATCAGATATTGTGAAAACAAGAAATTCCAGGGCTATATGGATAAGACAATTCGCACAAAGTCGACGAAACTGACCTTGAAAGGACTTGCAAAAGGACGAAAGTACTACATCAAGGTTCGAGCATATTACAAAGACAAGACCGGAAAATATTATGGTAAATGGTCAAAGAAAGTACGTGTGAAAATAAGGAGGAAAAAATGAAAACAGAAAAAAAATTATTTGCAGGATTTTTAGTTGTTGTAATGATGTTCTCTGTTTTTTCGGATTATTCCGGAAAAACAACGGTTTCCGCAGCAGAGAAAGTATCTATTATTGCACCGGCAAATAATAAGCTGGTAGCAGCAGGGTATATTGGAATTGAGTGGAACAGTGTTAGTGATGCAAAAAACTATACGTTATATATCAATGACACAAAGGTTGTCACACAGAAAGAAACATCTTATGAGTACTATACAACAGAAGTTGCATATCATACTGCATATGTAAAGGCAAATTTTGAAGACGGAACTTCAATTACTTCATCTAAATCAACCTTTGGAGTTTCTAAAAAAGGACTTGCAGTTAATGACGGAATGGGAAAGAAGTTATCTCCTGCAAATATGAATATGGCATGGTATTACACTTGGGGAAACACCCCATTTAGATATACCACTTATAATCAAATTGAGTTTGTGCCAATGGTATGGGGAACAGGAGATGAGGATAAGAACCTTGCAAAAATAGCCGCTGGAAATTATCGCTATTTATTAGGATACAATGAACCTGATATGGGGAACAGCGTTGGAGGTAGTAACATTAATGTTCAAACCGCTATTGACCACTGGCCAAAGTTTCAGGGAAAGAGTAAGTACTTGGGAACACCAGCACCGGCACTGTGTCCGGCATGGAGTAGTGGCAGCTGGGCGAGAACATTCTTAGACAGTGTTGATCCAAGCACTTATGACTTTATTCCGTTGCACTGCTATTATGGCACTTACGGTGGTGCTTCAGCAGCAAATACATTTTTAACAGAAGTTGTAGATGGTACTTATAAAAAATATCATAAGCCTATTTGGATTACAGAATTTGCAATTAGCGGTTGGGGATATAACAGTTCACAAAAATCTTCTGTAAAATTGTTTATGGAGAAAGTTATTGAAGGATTGAATGAACGAAAATATGTAGAGCGCTATTCATGGTTTTCTTTTGACACAACTGACAATACCAATGGTGCCTCTGCACTGTGGACCAATTCAACAGGTGTTTTAACAGAGTTAGGACAAACCTATGTGAATTATGGAAATCCAACAAAAGCTTCAACAGAGCCTGTTTCAACGGAAAAGGATACGGTTGATCGGGAAACAACAAAGAAAGCAGAAATCAAAAAGCCGGCAAAGGTAAAAATCAAATCTGCGAAAAAGAAAAAGAATGCTAAGAAAGCGAAAATCACAATTAAAAAAGTGAAAGGTGCCCTTGGTTATCAGATTCGTTTTTGTGATAACAAAAAATTCCAGGGATACGAAGATAAATTAATCAAGAAAAATAAAGCGAAAATCACTTTAAAGGGACTGCAAAAGAAAACAAAGTATTTTATTAAAATTCGTGCCTTTAATAAGAAGCGAAGTGGAAAAAGACAGTACGGAAAGTGGTCGAAAGTAAAGAAGATAAAAATGAAGTAACAAACAATGAAACAGCGGATTTCCGAAAGGAAGTTCGCTGTTTTTCTGTCTTATTGTCCATTGATTTTATGATTGATAAATAATTATCAATGTGTTATACTAAAACGAACTGCAAATTTTAGAGACTGAAAAATAGAAAGTTTAGCAATTTTTTTGTTAAACCATAGCAGTAAATTGAAGTTTAGATGATTAAGAAACATTTTAGGAGGAACACAAATGTACAAAATTGTTAAGAGACAGCAATTAAACGATACCGTTGTACGTCTTGACATTGAAGCACCTTTTGTTGCAAAAAAGGTTAAAGCAGGACAGTTTATCATTCTTCGAATTGATGAACTTGGAGAAAGAATGCCACTTACAGTAGCTGATGCAGATCCGGAAAAGGGAACTGTAACAATTATCTTCCAGATCGTTGGACGCACCACAATGTTATTGTCCCAGATGAAGGAAGGCGATGCACTGTTAGACTTTGTCGGACCATTAGGAAAGGCAACAGAATTTGGTGACATTAAGAAGGCATGTGTTGTCGGCGGTGGTGTAGGTAACGCGATTGCATACCCATCAGCAAAAGCTTTGCACAATGCAGGCGTTGAGGTTGATGTTATTGCCGGTTTCAGAAGCAAAGATATTGTAATTTTAGAAGATGAGTACAAGGACGTATGTGATAACCTTTACATCACAACAGACGACGGTACTTACGGAGAAAAAGGTTTTGTAACAAACAAGCTTCAGAGCTTAATTGATGCAGGAAACAACTATGACTTAGTTATTGCCATTGGACCAATCCCAATGATGAAGTTCGTTTCCAAGGTGACAGAGCCATACAATATTAAGACATTGGTTTCTTTAAATCCTATTATGATAGATGGAACAGGTATGTGCGGTGGATGCCGTGTAACTGTTGGCGGAGAAATTAAGTTCGCTTGTGTAGACGGTCCTGACTTTGACGGACATCAGGTAGATTATGATGAATTAATGCAGCGTAACTCTACATATAGAGACTTTGAAGCGCATGATAGAGAAAATTGCCGTATGTATAAGGCAGCAGAACAGGTAGGAGGTGCAGAATAATGCCAAATATGTCATTAACAAAGGTTCCTATGCCTGAGCAGGATCCAAATGTAAGAAATAAAAATTTTGAAGAAGTAGCACAGGGCTATACAAAAGAAATGGCTATGGAAGAAGCTACTCGTTGTTTAAATTGTAGACATAAACCATGTATGAGTGGTTGTCCGGTTTGCGTAAGAATTCCAGAATTCATTACAAAGGTAGCTGCCGGAGAATTTGAAGAAGCTTATAAGATTATCACAAGCACAAACGGACTTCCGGCTGTTTGTGGACGTGTTTGCCCACAGGAAAATCAGTGTGAAGGAAAGTGTGTTCGCGGAATTAAGGGTGAACCGGTTTCTATCGGACGTCTGGAAAGATTTGTTGCAGATTATCACATGGCACACAGTAATGATGCTGCTGAAAAGCCTGAATCAAACGGAATCAAGGTTGCAGTTATCGGTGCCGGCCCTGCAGGACTTACTTGTGCAGGAGACCTTGCAAAACTTGGATATGAAGTAACTATTTTCGAAGCCTTCCATAAGGCAGGTGGTGTATTGGTTTACGGTATCCCTGAATTCAGACTTCCAAAAGCAATTGTTCAGAAGGAAGTTGAAAACCTTGAAAAGTTAGGTGTTAAGATTGAAACAAACATGGTAATCGGTCGTGTCCTTTCTGTAGATGAAATTATGGATATGGGATTCAAGGCTGTATTCATCGGTTCCGGTGCAGGACTTCCATCCTTCATGGGTATCGAAGGGGAAGCTTTAGTGGGTGTGTACTCAGCAAATGAATACCTCACAAGAGCGAACCTTATGAAAGCTTACTTAGATGAATACGATACTCCGGTTATTAAGAGTAAGAACGTAGCCGTTGTCGGTGGTGGTAACGTAGCAATGGATGCTGCAAGAACTGCTCTTCGTCTCGGTGCTGAAAAAGTATATATTGTTTACCGTCGTGGTATGGAAGAACTTCCTGCAAGAAAAGAAGAAGTTCATCATGCTCAGGAAGAAGGCATTATCTTTAAGACACTTCATAATCCTGTAAAATTAATCGGAGATGAAAATGGTCGTGTTGAAAAGATGGAATGTGTTCAGATGGAATTGGGAGAACCTGATGCATCTGGTCGTCGACGTCCTATGGAAATCGAAGGAAGTAACTTCGAATTAGACGTTGATACAGTTATCATGTCAATCGGTACTTCACCAAACCCATTACTTCGTACAACAACAGAAGGCTTGGAAGCAAACAAGCGTGGTTGTCTCGTAGTAAATGAAGAAACATTGGAAACAACTCGCGACAATGTATATGCCGGCGGTGATGCCGTAACAGGTGCTGCAACAGTTATCCTTGCCATGGGAGCAGGTAAGCAGGCAGCTGCAAGCATTCATGAAAAGTTAAGTAAATAATTGATTGAATATAGAAGGTCTGGAAAGTGATTCACTTTTCAGACCTTTTTTATGTGGTGGAGGGGATTCAAGGAGAATTGATAAGAGTGGTGGAGAATCGAGGTAGTTGGGAATTTGGCAAGAAAAAGTTTAAATGCAACGTAATGTTTGTATTGTGCTTGACGCCATCAGGTGCTATAATAAGTCTCTAATGATTTGTGTAAAGACGATGATACGCAGGCATTTGGAGACGCTGGAAAGACTTTTGAAAAGCAGGTGTACCCGGAAAATTGAAAAAGAGGCGAAAACACGGGTACGCTAGGAAGAAATCGAGAAGGAAGGAGTACCCGGAAAATTAAAAAATTGGCGAAAACACGGGTACGCCAGGAAGAAATCGAGAAGGAAGGAGTACCCGGAA
>JAEFAB010000071.1 GCA_016292095.1 Eubacterium sp.
ACTCAATTGAAGACTCTCCATCTAAAAACAATTTTGATACCATTTCTCTAAACTCTGGAGTAAATGGGGATTTTGACATAAAAAACCTCCTTAAGTAGATTTGGTTATTTACCTTGTCTACTTAAGGAGGATCATATCAAAGCACAATGCATCGTTTTCTTTTTTTATTTACCTCATTGTTTATTCCAAGTATTCACCTGCTGTTGTGTCAACGTGTTTGCTGTAGCAGCTGAAGATTCCGTCTAATTCTTCTTTTTCCTGTTTCTTTGTGAAGATACTTACTACCGGTACAATGATTAATCCGCCAACCATTGCTACTACACCGGAATTGATTGATGACTTAAAGATGTAAGAAAGAATTGGTCCCCATCCTGTTACGTCAATCTGTGCTAATGTAATAATCATCTGGAAAATTGCAATTGCACATCCCCAAACGAAACATACAACTGTTGAAATCTTTGTGATTCCCTTCCAATATAATCCGTATAAGAATGGTGCAAGGAACGCTCCTGCTAATGCTCCCCATGAAACACCCATCATCTGTGCGATGAATGTTACGGTTGGATATGCGTCCTTAACAATTGCAATGATTGCAGATACAGCAATAAAGAATACAATAAAGATTCGCATAATGCTTACCTGTTTCTTTTCCGTGATTTCTTTTTTACTTAATGGATTAATTACATCCAATGTAAATGTTGAACTAGATGTCAGTACTAAAGAGGAAAGTGTAGACATTGATGCTGAAAGTACTAACACAATTACAATCGCAATAATTGCCGATGGAAGTGTTGAAAGCATGGTCGGTACAATCGTATCGAATAATGGCTTTCCTGTTTCAGGATTTACAGCAATCTTATCTGCATATAATCTTCCAAATCCGCCAAGGAAGTAGCATCCACCAGCTACAACGATTGCAAAGATTGTTGAAATAACTGTTCCTTTATGAATATCATGTTCACTCTTGATTGCATAGAATTTTCCAACCATCTGTGGAAGTCCCCAGGTACCAAGAGATGTTAAAATTACTACGAATAACAATGCTAATGGATCCGGTCCGAAGAAGGATGAGTAAGCACCGTTCCAGCCTGCGTCTCCGCTAATCTGGGAAAGTCCCTTCATTGATTCTACCAATCCACCATTATCCTGAATTACTGAATAAATTACAGCAGCAATACCGAAAAGCATAATCACGCCCTGGATAAAATCATTAATTGCTGTAGCCATATAACCACCAACAATTACATATACCCCTGTAAGTACTGCCATTACAATAATGATTACCCAATAAGGAATATCAAATGCCATTCCAAAAAGACTGGACAAACCATTATAAAGTGATGCTGTATAAGGAATCAGGAAAATAAATACGATTACTGATGCTGCCACCTTTAAAGGGGTAGACTCAAATCTCTTTCCAAAGAAATCCGGCATTGTCTTTGCATCCAAATGCTGTGTCATTACACGAGTTCTTCTTCCTAAAATGTTCCATGCAAGAAGAGATCCGATAAATGCATTTCCTAATCCTGCCCATGTAGCAGACATACCGAAGTTCCAACCAAACTGTCCCGCATAACCAACAAAGATTACTGCGGAGAAGTAAGATGTACCAAATGCAAAAGCTGTAAGCCATGGTCCTACGGAACGTCCACCTAATACAAATCCGTTTACGTCTGTTGCTTCTTTTCTTGCACCATAACCTACAAAGATCATAACTGTGAAGAAAACTACCAACATAATTCCACTAAGTATCGCTGTAGATGTCATTTCTTAACCTCCGTTTTTAAATAATAATCATTTACGCTTTAAACCGTTACACTTTAACGCGATAAAGTTATTATATATAGAAAAAGAACCTCTGTCAAGGCTCTCTTTCTATGATATAAGTACTATTTCATATATTTGTTTTCAATATCGGCAATCATATCCACACGGGTCTTATGTCTGCCACCTTCAAATTCGGCACCAAAGAATTCGTCCAAAATCATTTTTGCCAATTCGCTTCCTACAACTCTGGCTCCGAAAGCAATGATATTCGCGTCATTATGCTGTTTTGTAAGTCTTGCAGAATATGGTTCACTGCAAACAGCAGCACGGACACCCGGCACCTTATTTGCAGATAATGAAATTCCGATTCCGGTTCCGCAAATCAATACCCCGTAGTCTACTTCTTTAGAAGCAACAGCTTCTCCGACTTCCTGGCCTTTCTGTGGGTAATCGCATTTAATAATTTCACCGTTTTCGTCATAGTTTGTTCCGTAGTCTACACACTCATATCCCTTTTCTGTCATATATGCAACTAGTTCATTTTTCAAATCAATTGCTGCATGATCACAGCCAAAACCTACTCTCATAACTATCCTCTTCATTCATTTTTTAAATTTAAAAAAGACGTAGCTTTTCACTACATCTTCTTTAATGCCGGCGACCGGAATCGAACCGGTACTGTATTGCTACAACAGGATTTTAAGTCCTGCGCGTCTGCCAGTTCCGCCACGCCGGCATATTGAAAAAAAAAGAATGGGCAGAGGTGGCTTCGAACCACCGAAGCAAGTTGCAGCAGATTTACAGTCTGTCCCCTTTGGCCACTCGGGAATCTGCCCATTTATTTTCAACAATAAATATATACCATACTTCCTTTAAAAGTGCAAATAGATTTTTTATTCTGTTTCCCGTTGATTTACACTCTTTCAAATCAATGATATACTATTTATTGACTTATTAATAAAAAAGAAGGTCTGAGGAATATGAAAAAGTTTAAAAAATTGTTCTGGGGGACAGTTTCCGTTGTTTCAATTCTGATTTTTATTTGTTGCTCGGCATATTTATTTAAAAACTATCGCCATGACAGCGACAATGACGGAGCTAATTTTATCGAAACGACAGTTGCCGAATCCGCCGGAGAATCTCAGGTTGCAGACAACCACGGAATTAATTGGAAGAAGTTACACAAAACCAACTCCGATATTTATGCCTGGATTTATGTGCCGGGAACAAAAGTGGATTATCCGGTTGTCCAACCGTCAAACGGAGAAGATGACGACTTCTATTTAAATCGAAATATCAAGAAGAAAAGTTCTTCCGCCGGTGCCATCTATTCGGAAATGCAGAATGCCAAAGATTTTTCCGACCCGGTTACGGTCTTATATGGTCACAACATGGCTGATGGAAGTATGATGGCTACCCTTCATGATTTTAGAAATGACATATTTTTCAAAAAACATAAATATATGTACATTTACACACCGAAGAAAAAGCTAACTTATGAAATCTATTCCGCATATGTTTATGACAACAGACATATTTTGAATTCTTTTGATTTTTCAAAGAAATCCGTGCTGATGGATTATCTGAAATTCACAAAGAATCCTACATCACTGGTGGCAAATACTCGTTCTTTAAAAAAGGATGATATTCGCCTCACAAAAGACAGTAAAATTTTAACCTTAAGCACCTGTACCTACAATTATGAAGGTGACACCCGTTATTTAGTTCAGGGGGTATTGATTAAAGATGAATAAACATCCGGATATAATTATTGACAAAGAAGATTCCGAAGGCTTTGATGTCGACTGGAATACTGTTGAAAAAGAATATCGAAGAAGCAAGCGTCACAGACACCACCACCATTCGTCATCATTTTCCGAACAGCGGAAAATGTCCAGGAAGAAAAAAATCATCCTTGGGATAATCATTTTCTTCCTTCTGTTGATTGTCACATCTATTTCTGCATTTTTTATTATGCGACATTTCGGTAAGAAAGGACTTACCACGAATACGTTGGATATGAACATTCCAAAATTCGTTGAAGATTACAAGGATGGCGGTAAGACGCTAGTTTACAAAGGACATACATACCAATTCAATGAAGATTTGTCCACGATTCTTTTCATGGGTATTGATAATACCGAATTGAAACAAAACGCTGTAGCAGGAACTGCCGGCCAGGCCGATGCTTTGTACCTGCTTCTTTATAACACAAAGACCGGTAAAATCCGAACGTTGGCAATCAACCGTGATACCATGGTAGACATTAACCTTTACAACGAAGCCGGCAACTACGAAGGAACTGTCAATCAGCAACTTTGTCTTGCCTTTGCCTATGGTGACGGAAAGAAGACCAGTGCGGAAAATCAGGTTCGTTCCGTTCAACGACTCCTTTACAACATTCCGGTCAATGCATATTATGCCATTGATTTGTCAGCAATTAAAATTTTGAATGATGATATCGGCGGAGTTTCCTTAACTCCTAATTATACCTTTGGACAGTTTACCAAAGGGCAAAAAGTAACATTAAAGGGAGATATGGCAGAAGCCTACGTTCGTACCAGAGATACTTCTCTGCTGGACGACAACTTGCGAAGAATGGAATGCCAAAAACAGTACATTACAGAATTTGCCAATCGGATTGTTCCTGCAATCAAGGAAGATTTCCAGGTTCCGCTGACGCTTTACAATGATGCGTCCGATTACACCGTATCTGACTTTACTGTTCCCGAAATGGTATATTTGTCTTCCTCATTGGCTACAACCTATTCCGGTTTGGATATTGTCGGAACAAAGGGAACCTATCAGTTAAAGAAAGATGACGGAACTGCACAGTACCTTTTAGACCAGAAAGCTTTCTTTGAAACACTGTTAGATTTATTCTACGAAAGAATTGACTAAATTTTGATAAAAGAAAGAGTTTGTTTTTTTCATTATTATGCTGTATAATAAAGAAAGGTATCTATTTCTTTGAGCGGAGGTATGAATTTATGAAGAAAAAAATATTTGCTATGTTATTAACAGCTCTTATGATCTTTGCTTTTTCTACTATGTGTTATGCAGCATCGAGTCCTGAAGCTACTGTTCTTCCTGAAAACGGTCAGGAAACAAAAGGTTCAGGTTCAGGTGATAAAAATGATGTCGGTGGCGACAATAATCAGGGTGGAAATAAAGGAAATGCAAACACTTCCGCTGTTTCACCAAAGACAGGATATGAACTGGGTGGTTCATTGGTAGTAATGATTACAGCTTTAGGTGTTGCAGTTGTTTCTATGAAGAAATATTCAGAATGTTAATAATGTTATAACAAAAATCCTGTACCTATAATGTGGGTGCAGGATTTTTGTTATGAAATGAAATAACTTTTGGAGGGATCTATGAAAAAAAATATCATTTCCAGAATTATATTTGTTTTCGCTTGTTTATCCATATTGCTTTGTACAATATGGTTGGTTCGCATATACGGGCCGGAAAAAAATCCATATTCAGATTACAAAACCGAAACCACCGCCACTGCAGTGGATGGCGACGATAGCCACTTGGAAAACCCTATTGATTTCAAAGCATTAAAGAAAAAGAATTCCGATGTTTATGCCTGGATTACCATTCCCGGCACGGATGTAGATTACCCGGTTGTTCAGGCGTCTCCTGACAAAGATGATAATTTCTATCTGGACCATAACATCGAGCAGAAGTATGAATTTGCCGGAATGATTTACAGCCAGAGACTAAATACAAAATCATTTGACGATCCTGTTACAGTTTTTTACGGACACAATATGTTAAACGGCAGTATGTTTGCAACACTTCATCGATTTGAAGATCCAAAGTTTTTCAAAAAGCACGACACCATTACCGTTTATACACCGGGACATCAATTGACTTATACCATTGTATCGGCATATATTTATGATAACAGACACATTTTAAATACCTTTGATTTTTCAAAGAAAAAAGATTTGAAGGAATACATCTCTTCATTGACCAAACCGAAATCTATGGTTTCCAATGTAAGAGAAGGTATTAAGGTTACTACAAAAGACCATATTTTAACATTGAGTACATGCACCTCTGTAGATACACAACGATATCTTGTTCAAGGAGTATTAACTGATGACACAATTACCAAATAATCCGGAAACTCCAAAGGATGAAACCCCTTCCACTCCATCGGAATCCATTACTTTAAAGAGGGTTCATTCACATCATCACCGGGATTACACAAAAAAAGTATCCCGTGTTTCTGCTTCCGGAGAAATTAAATATAAAAAAGTAAAACGAAAACATCATCGAAAGAAGATGAGTAAAAAGAAAAAAATACTGTTGGGAATTCCCTTGTTTCTACTTTCTATTATTCTGATTACTGTAGGAGTTCTCTTCACCATGAATTACCTGGGTAAGAGAGAATTCTTGAAACGAAACAAAACCGCAAGTATTCGAACTTATAAGGATACCTATTCTTACAATGACGGCCGAGTTGTTTACTATAACGGGAAAAAATATGTGTACAACGAGAATATGGCTTCCATTGTATTTCTCGGTATTGACCGTTCGGAACTGGGAACTGAAGAAATCGGAAATGCCGGACAAGCAGACGCCATTTACATCTTCAGCTACGATACAGAAACAGGAAAATGTTACGTTATCCCTGTTTCCAGAGAAACAATGACCGACGTTCGTCTTTATTCTGTTTCCGGTCAGGCACTTGGAATTGAGAAACTGCAAATATGCTTGGCTTACGGATATGGAAACGGGAAAGATACCAGTTGTGAAAACACCTTAAAATCGTTATCCAATATTTTCTACAACATTCCGTTCAACACCTATATGGCCCTGAACTGGGATGGTATCGGTCCACTGAATGATTTATCCGGCGGAGTTACGCTAACTTCTTTGGAAGATGTCAACACCGAATACTCCAATATCCCGAAGGGCAAGGAAGTAACATTAATGGGACAAGACGCCTGGTCTTATGTTAAGTACCGAGATATTTCCAAGTTGAAATCCAACAACGATCGACTTGAACGGCAAAAGCAATATTTGAATGCTTATATGAATAAAATGATTTCCAAAATCCGTTCGGATTTTTCAGTCATTTCTGATTTGTACAATACTGCCGGCGATTACACTTATACAAACTTCAGTTACAATCAGGTTGTATATACTGCTTCAACTGTTTTGCCGGATGTTTATTCCAGTAAAGATGTTGAGTTTGTTCCAATCAAGGGCGACGTCAAAATGGGAGAGCAACATGCAGAGTTTTATCCTGATGAAAAAGCTTTGTACGAAGTTATTCTGAAAGTGTATTATAACGAAGCAAACGACTAATTGTTTACTTTTATTATAAAAAATAGTATGATTATTCTAGATTATTATGTATAGGGATTAGGAGGTTAACTATGAAAAAATTAATGGCAGTGCTTCTCGTAGCACTTATGACACTGTCCTCTATTAGCGTTATGGCTGCCAACAGTCCGAGTGCTGTGGATTTATACAAGATTACCGTTGCCGGCCAGAGCATTGGCAAAGACGGCGGTTCCGCAGATGTTAAGGGCGGTTCCATTTCCGTTAGTAAAGGTATGGTAGAAGATGGAAAGCAGGTTACTTTAACAGCTTCTGCCTTTGATGGAAAGAAATTTGGAAAGTGGAATATCAGTGGTGATTTTACAATTGTTGATGGAAGTTTAACTTCTGATACAATCACAATCATTCCAAACAGTGATATCGATGTTGATGCAACGTTCGATGATGCTGAAGATGAAAGCGTTCCGGATAATAACGATGACGACGACAGCGATGATGGCGATGATGGTGACGATGACGATGAAGAAGAAACAACAGGAACTCAGCCGGTTACTCAGGCTCCTGACAACTCAAACATTTCACCAAAGACAGGTGTTTCTACTAACACTGCTGCTGTAGTAGCAATTCTCTTACTTTCATGTAGTGGAATTGCAGCGAGCAGAAAAATGAAAAAAGATTAATCAATAGATTAACCATATACGACAAAAGAACCTTCTTATGTTGAGTTTTCAACATTGAAGGTTCTTTCATTATGTTAAACATTTCTAATAATATTTTTTTAATTCTTTATACAGGGTTTTCCCCGAATCATTTTTAGGGATTTCATCAATGACAACAACTTTAAAAGCAGACGAGTTCAATTTTGTCTTATTAATAATAAATTGTTTCACCCGATTTGACAGTTCAGCATTTTCAATAAAAATATACATGTGATCGTCAACGCCCGCGCTTGCCACTTCAATATTGTCAAATTCTGCTTTGATCAGACGATCCACCTCATCCAGATTTACTCTATTTCCGAAAATTTTCAAAAATCTTTTCTTTCTTCCGACGATATAATAATATCCATCTTCATCCACTTGCGCCATATCTCCGGTATAAAGTATTCCATTTCTTTCATCACCTTTTGCAAGATCTTCCAGACACTCTGCATATCCTAACGTAACATTTTTCCCTTCATAGACCAGTTCTCCCGTCTTACGAACTTCATCAATAAGGTCCCCTTGTTCATCAATTAACCGGAACGTTCCTCCCGGTATTGCAATTCCCATGGAACCACACTTTTCCAAGGATTTATTTGCAGGAAGATACCCCATTCTGGCGGTTGCTTCGCACTGGCCATACATCACAATAAACTTTTTATGATGTTCCTGTGCATATTCCGCAAATTTTGCATGAAGTTCCGGAGTGATTTTTCCTCCTGCCTGCGTCATATATCGCAAATCTTTTAAGTCCATTCTGTAAAATCTCAAGCGATGAAGCATTTCATAGGTGTAAGGGACGCCCCCAAAGGAAGTTGCTCTTTGATCTTTCATAAAGTCCCAAAATGCCTTTTCCATCAGTCCTTTCTTTGTGACAAGGATTGTTGCTCCAACCAGAATATGACTATTAATAATAGAAAGACCGTATGTATAATTCATTGGCAATGTTGTGATTGGCCGTTCTGTCTCGTCTAATTTCAAATATTCTACAATTGATTTTGCATTCTCTAAAACGTTTGTATAACTCTGACGCACAAATTTCGGACTTCCTGTCGATCCGGAAGTTGTGAGCAATAACGCTAATTCCGAATACAATTCATACTTCGGCATTTCTTTGGATTTTAACAAAACATAATGATACAACTCATAAACCACCTGATATCCGGCAATCTCATTTTCCTCAATGCATGCCTTTGGAGCCCAAATAAACTTTGGTTTATAATTGTCCACCAAATTATCTCTTAGTCGAATTTCTAAATTTGCATTCAACATCATTGGAACATATTTATGATTCATAAAAGCAATATATCCAACAACAGAAGCTATGCTGTTTTCCGCCAAAACGACAACAACACATCGTTCGCCCATCACCGTAGCAATTTCATAACCAATTTTTTCAATCTCTGCATAAGTTACCTGCAAATTATTATCATCAACCAGAGCTACATTGTTATTGTATTTTTTCAAATCGAACATCGATTACTCTCCTCAATCATTTGCATTCTCTTACATTTCAATGTCATATTTCTTTAAAATATTTTTTCCTTCTTCAAAGGAATTAATATTAATAATATCATCTGTATCTAACTCGATTCCATACGCATCTTCTATTTCACCGATTAAAATCATATGTCCTACAGAATCCCAATCTCCTTCTTTATAAGTAGCAGATGTTACTTCTTCTTCTGATATGTTCAGTGCACGAACAAATGCCTGAACGTATTTCTCGTAATTCGACATCTCCTTATATCCTCCTAATTATTTAAACACTCTTTCTCCATCTCGATTTTTCATTACCCTTGCAGGATTTCCCATAGCAATAACAGCGTCAGGGATGTTTCTCTGAACAACCGACCCCATACTAATAATCGAATCTTTCCCGATTGTAATAGAATCCCGAACCGGAACTCCAATTCCAATATAGGTTCCGCTTCCAATCACACAATTTCCGGCAATCATCACAAAAGCTGAAATTTGCGCATGTTCTTCAATTACCGAATCGTGTGCCACAACAGCATATTGTTCTAATGTTACATTATCGCCAATCTTCGTGTCCACGGCAATCATGCATCCCATTTGTGCTATAATCCCTTCTCCTAATTGAGCATCAGGGCTAACATAAACGGACGGATGAATAACATTTGCCAATTTATATCCTTGGTCTTTTGCTTTTTTAAACAATAATTTTTTAAATTCCGGTTCCCCCTGCGCAATTACAACTTCTGCATCAGAAGGAGAATATTTTTCACAAAACTGCTCAAAAGGCATTCTCTTACAATTTTTGAACGTGTCCGGTTCAACAGTATCATCAATAAATACTATTTCTGACCATTTCCCCTGTAAGTCTGCAATTTCTTTCGCACCTTTCCCAGCTCCACCGGAACCATAAATTCCTAATATCATTTTAACACCTCAATCTTCTGTGAAATCTCAGAATTCTTTACGACTGTTTTTTTATACACTACGGATGTTTCAGGCTTTAACGTCAAAGTAATCAGCCCTTCCTCCTGCTGCACTTTTATTCTGCTGCAATTATAGAATTCCGCATAGCTTTCAATTAATTTTTCATAAACTGTTCCGTCTTCACTTCCCAGTTTCCAAACCGGAATGTTGACAGTCTTTTCATGTTTGGAAGTGTTAATCGCTACAAATATCTGTTCTTTTTGATTAAATCTTCCATAACTGAGAATATCTTTTTCATAAACTAGTGGCAAATAAGAACCGGTCTTCAGAACCTGATTTTGTTTATGAATACAAATGGCTTCTCTGTAGAATTCCATGATTTCCAGATTTTCCCGTCCCCAAGGGTAGGTTCTTCTGTTATCCGGATCCGTCCATCCACACACGCCCGCTTCATCACCATAATACAGTGTAGGAGCTCCCGGCAATGTCATCTGCATAATTACACCCTGCTTAAAAATCGCCGGATTAATATTGACGGATGCTGCTTCCGGTCCTGCTGTTCCGATTCGTCCAACCATCTGATTCGTTCTTGTCATAAATCGGGAGTGATCATGATTTGACAACTCATTCATCGCAACCAGCAGCGACTGATTCTGCAACTTACTCATCTGATACTGCATGGTTCTGACAAAAGTTTCCGCGTCACCCTTCATTCCCGGATTAGCATTGTCTGAATGCTTATCCACACCGGTTAAAAACCAGGTTACTGGATCCATAAACCCGTCATAGTTCATAACCGTATCCCACTGGTCGCCTTGCAACCAGGAGCTGGCATCTCCATAATGTTCTGCCAGAATAATGGCTTCCGGATTTGCTTCCTTTACCGCCTTGCGGAATTTTCTCCAAAACTCATGGTTGAATTTCTGGCTGTGTCCCAAATCAGCAGCCACATCTAATCTCCATCCATCTACGTTGTATGGAGGAGATACCCATTTCTTTCCAATTTCCAAAATATAATTGCACAATGCATCGCTTCCCTCATAATTGAGTTTCGGCAATGTATCAAAGCCCCACCAGCCCTCGTAAGAGCCGTTGTCCGGCCATTGTTCCTGATAGAATTTAAAATAACTGTTATATGGGCTTTCTTTGCTCTGAAAAGCTCCGGCCTCATAATGCGTGTTGTCACGGTACAGCTTTTCACGATCCAGCCATTTATTGAACGATCCACAGTGATTAAAAACTCCGTCAATAATAATTTTCATTCCTTTTGCATGAGCTTTTTCGACCAACTCGATAAACAGTTCATTACTTGCTTCCAGGTTTGCTTTGTAGGTTGTGCGCACCTTGTAACGATCCGCATGCTCATTGCAAATATCCCCGTTTTTCAACAATTCACCACTGTCAAATAAAATCTTTCCAATGTGAGGATCAATGTAATCGTAATCCTGCGTATCATATTTGTGATTGGAAGGAGATACAAATAACGGATTAAAGTAAATAACCTGAACACCGATTTTTTCCAGATAACCCAGTTTATCAATTACCCCCTGCAAATCTCCTCCATAGAACTGTCTTGTTCCATCCACTGCAGGATTCTGGTACCAATCGTCAATTTTATCCACACCTCTGCCAATATACGCATATTCGTTGGAATAAACATCATTGGTTTTGTCTCCGTTGCAAAAGCGGTCAACCATAATCTGGTACATTACCACACCCTTTGCCCAATCCGGTGTAAAGAATCCCGGTGTCATCCAGAATTCAAAATCTCCGGAATGATGTTCCGATGCACCAATGGCATCATAATAAAGAACTCTGCCGGACTCTTCCGTAAGACAGAAATGATAGTAGATTTTTTCTCCGTCCTTCAATGCCAAAGTCACTTGAAAGTACTGAATAATCTCTTTTTTCTCTTCCTCTTCCGGAACAACTACCGGTTCCTCATCTGATTCCACCGGAGCCATCTCGTATTCCTTGCCATCCATCACAAAGAAAACGCTTTGAAGATTTCCGGCTGTACGTATCACAAAAGTATATTCACCTGTTTTTTTATTATAACTACAAAATTCATTTGTTCCGTCATGGAACAAGATTTCTTTTTGTCTGTCCATATTTTTCTCACTTTAACTAATTACACAAACAGCGCTTCAAATTCCTGCTGTCCGATTTTTTCTTTCTCAATCAGCAATTCAGCACAAGCATGTAATTGTTCCATATGATCTTCGATAATCTGTTTTGCCTGTTTGTAACAATCATCTACAATGCCTTTTACTTCACGGTCAATGGCTGAAGCAGTTTCTTCGCCATATCCTCTGGAATGTGCTAAATCTCTTCCGATAAATACATCATCCGATTCATCATTATAGTTGATTAAGCCCAAATTCTCGGTAAATCCATACTTTGTAACCATCGCCTTTGCAGCGGAGGTTGCCTGTTTAATATCCTGGGAAGCACCTGTTGTCACATCATCAAGAATTAATTCTTCCGCAATACGTCCCCCAAGACTTACCATAATTTCCTGAAGCATTTTTCCCTTGGTCATAAACATTTCATCTTTTCCCGGCAATGGCATGGTATAACCGGCCGCCCCTGCTCCTGTCGGAATCACGGAAACCGTGTGTACCGGTCCCACATCCGGAAGAACGTGGAATAAAATTGCATGACCTGCCTCATGATAAGCGGTAATTCTCTTATCCTTTTCAGAAATAATTTTACTCTTCTTTTCTTTTCCGACACCGACTTTAATCATTGCTTCATTGATTTCTTCCCGTGTCAAGAACTGTTTATTCTTTACTGCAGCCATAATCGACGCTTCATTTAACAGGTTTTCCAAATCGGCACCTGTAAATCCTACCGTGATTCTTGCTACTTCTTCTAAATCGACATCATCTCCCAATGCCTTGTTCTTTGCATGAACTTCCAGGATTTCCTTTCTGCCCTTCACATCAGGAATTCCCACTAAAACTTTTCGGTCAAAACGTCCCGGTCTTAAAATCGCCGGATCCAAAATATCCACACGGTTTGTTGCAGCCATTACAATAATGCCTTCATTAACACCGAATCCGTCCATTTCCACTAACAACTGGTTCAATGTCTGTTCACGTTCGTCATGGCCACCGCCCATACCGGTACCTCTACGACGCGCTACCGCATCAATTTCGTCAATAAAGATAATACAAGGGGAATTTCTCTTTGCTTCCGCAAACAAGTCTCTTACTCGGGAAGCACCGACACCTACAAACATTTCCACAAAGTCAGAACCTGAAATTGTGAAAAACGGAACTCCTGCTTCGCCTGCAGTTGCCTTTGCCAAAAGAGTTTTACCGGTTCCCGGCAAACCTTCTAACAATACACCCTTTGGAATTCTTGCCCCTAACTGAATGTATTTTTTCGGATTTTTCAGGAAATCAACAATTTCCTCTAACTCTTCTTTTTCTTCTCTCAATCCTGCAACCTTTGTAAAGTCCATGTTTTTGACTTCTACAACCATCTTTGCACGGCTCTTTCCAAAGTTTGCCATCTTTGCTCCGCCGCCACCACCGGCACCGGCATTCATCACAAAGAAAATAATAACGATTGGAATAATCATTAAAAGAACCGGCAAAATCGTTGTGACAAAAACGCTGTCTCTGGAAACATCCAAAACGGTAGGTTCCAGTGCTTTTTCCGCTGTTTGATTATATTCCTCTAAATCTTCCAGCACTTTATTCACATCTGTAACATATACCGACTCTGTTTTATTTTTTCCCAACGAAACAATCAAACGTCCTGTCGGGATTTCCTTATTCTGCTTAATTGTAACTTCTGTGACTTTTCCGGATTTCAAATCCTTCATAAAATCATTATACTTGTACTCTCCCTGGTTAAAGTTGTCCGAAGTATATACCATCAATCCAATGAGCATAGCCACTGCAACCAATAAGTATATTCTCGAAAACTTACTTTTTCCTGTATTCAAAAATCAATCCTCCTTCTCCATACAATATGTTTTCTCAAATTTATAACTGAACTTCACCGATATACGGCAAATCTCGATATCTCTGGTCATAATCCAGTCCGTAGCCCACTACAAACCGGTCTTCAATTTCAAATCCAACATAATCAACGGTTACATCCACTTCCCGCCTTGCCGGTTTATCCAACAACGCAGTCGTCCGGATACTTGCAGGCTTTCTCTCTTTCAAAAGATCCAGAAGCTTTGCTAAAGTATTTCCGGTATCGATAATATCTTCTACAATCAACACATCTTTGTTTTCAATGCTCTCTTCCAAATCTTTCTGTATCGTGACCGTCCCACTGCTTACCGTCCCTGCTCCATAGCTGGATGCTTTCATAAAATCCATCCTAGTCGGTACAGTAAGACGTTTCACCAAATCACAGGTATAGAAGACGCTTCCCTTCAGGATACAGATTACATACAGTTCTTTTCCTGCATAATCAGCACTGATTTCTTTCGCAATTTCGCAAATTCTCTGTTCAATTGTTTCTTCACTAATCATTACGCGGATGTTTTCTTTCATTGGCCTGACCTCACCGTCCCTGACGATAATCCACCCGAAGAATCCTTTTCGTATCTTTTGTCACTTTGTACTCGGAACTGATTCGGTGTCCCACAATCCAAAGCACATGAGAGCCTTCCGTCAATAAACAAAGCTCTTCTCTTTCTTCTTTCGGAATTTTTTTATCTATAAAATACTGTTTCAGTTTTTTATGCTTTCCATCATCAATACACAGGAAGTCTCCTGGCTGTCGATTTCTGGCACTTAACTTTTCTATTTTATCATAATCAAACCATTTCGTATACATCAATTCCGGGATATTGTCCCTGTCAAACTGTTCTGTTTCCTCTGCAAGGCAGAAGAACTGATTTTCATAAATTGTTCCGTTTTCAAACAGAACTTTCTCTTCTTTCACAATCTTCTGTGTATTGCGTTCACGAATAGCAACACCTTCATATGTTTTTACCGCTCTCAAAGCATACGGTAAATCAATGCTTCTGGAAACCTGCATTTTAGACAGTTTAATAATCAGTTCAATATGGCTTTTGGTAATATCCTTCAGTCCCTGTGCCTGTTCTGCAATTGCCTTTCGAATCACGCCTTTCACCAAAGCCTTCGGCAATGCAAATGCTTCCTGAGCAATGACACCGTTTTCCACATACTCCTCATAGGCCTGCTGAATTTGGATATCCATAAACTCAGAAATTTCCCGCAGGTTTTCAGCCGCATTTACAATATTATATTCTGCTTTTACATTGATATTTTCCCGAACCCAGGAAAGAAGTTCCAATCTGATTTTATTTCTGCTGTAATCTGTCAGATTATTTGTATAATCGGAACGATATTCCAAACCGTTCTTTTTCAGATATGCTTCAATTTCTTCCCGCTTGCATCCCAGAAGCGGTCTGACAATATAATCTCTTTTCACCGGGATTCCCGTTAACCCTTTCAGCCCGGTCCCACGGAACAGATTAAACAGGATGGTCTCCGCATTATCATTCTGATTATGGGCTACCGCAACTTTCTGTGCCTTTAGCAGCTCCATATATTTTCCGTAAATTTCATAACGAACCTTTCTTCCTGCCTCTTCTTCCGTCATGCCTGTTTCGCTGGCAATCTTCGGAACATTAACTGTTTCCAGATAGAAAGGAACATTCAGTTTCTTACACAGTCTTTGAACAAAATCCGCATCTTTCTGTGCCTCAATTCCACGAATCATATGATTTACATGAACCACATAAATTTGTATTCCCAAAGACTCCTTTAATTCGCTTAATAACGAAAGCATACAAATGGAATCAGCGCCGCCGGAAACCCCCAGTACGACGCTATCCCCCTGCTCAAATATTCTCTTTTCCCTAATATATTCATATACCTTCAATTTCATAGTCCATTCCTGCCTTTTCCACTTATTTCACGTCATTTTTACCACTATATTAATAATAGTTTACGCAGGTTTTTCTGTCAAATAAAGTCCCCTTATTTTAGTCCAATCTATCCCAAATTCCGGTGCATAATACCGTCATATCATCTTTGGGAATTCCATCAGTCACTTCCAGGGCACGGGAAAGAATCCGAAATGCCATTTCTCTGGGATTTAAGGTGTCGATATCCATAATAATTCTCCCCATATATTCCTCTTTATCTTCACATTGCAACGCCTCAACAATCCCATCGGAAATCATAATCACAAAGTCTCCATCGTACAGCTTCTTTGTAATGGTCTCCATATCCACATTTTCCATAACCCCTAACGGCAAGGAAGTGGACTTAATGCATTCCACCCAGTTTCCCCGTTTAATATAAGTGCACGCCGCACCCATTTTCAAAAATTGACAGATTCCGGAGTATCGGTCAATCAATGCCATGTCTAAAGCTGCCGGTTCCTGCCACTGATTTCCCGAAAGCATCACGGAATTGATGAGCTTCAGCGCTGTCGATTCATTGAATCCGCTGTTTAGCAGCTGTTCCAACAAGTCAATCACCATCTCACTGTAATTTTTTGCCTGTTCTCCCGAACCCATTCCGTCGCAAATGCTCATAAATGTTTGACCGTTATCCATTTCCACATACGTATAATCATCCCCGGAAACCTTCTCCTGACTTCTGGCCCTTCGAACACTTCCATTAACCGTGTGGAAATTGACGTCTTCATAGAAAACATACTCTCTGTAATGCTCTGTTACCTCCGGCAATGTTTCTTTCGCACTGCGAATCGGTTTTGCCAAGGCTCTTGCCAAAGTCTTCTCCATCGTCTCCGTCTTAATTTCCACGTTTTTGTTCTTTTTTGCCCACAATCGGATTTCCACTCGGTCTTTATGGTTCGTCCGCAAAATAATTTTCTTTGAAAGAATCTTTCGTTCTTTCAACAGCTTCTTCAGATGATCTTCCATTCCCCACAACGTTTTTTTAACGTTCTCCGACTGCTTGATAAAATGTTCCATCATCCCGGCCATCTCGTTTAACTGAATTGCCATTGCTTCCCGGGTTTCCAGCATTTTATTGTACCAAAGGTAATTCAGTTTCATCCGTTCCATATATTGAACCTGCCCGTTCTCGCAGCCGAAACAAAGATTGTCCTGCAGTTCCCTTTCCACCATATTATCGATTGCCTGGGGCTGACTGTTTTCCACACAAGACAAGCCTCTGATTTTTGTTGCCATCTTTTTGAAAGCAGAAGAAGCACGAAGCATTTCCTCTCCCCGTTCCAGCTGAATTCGCTTCCATTCCTTGGCAGCGCTGGCACGAAGCGGCATATATGTCATAAACTTTTCTACGAAATAAGTAAAAATTACCGTAGTGGACCATTCCAGTAAAATCATGGGAACAATTAATACTAATTGTTCCATTCTCCTCCCATTCATCAGCCAGTCCATCCCTTCCATTGCCATAGCAAAAGGAAGGACGATAAAAGAATACAGAAAATAATGGAAGGATTTCGCCCGGTTTCGGTATGCCGAAAGAAACGGATAAAAGGAAATCATAAAGATTCCGTATTTCATGGTAAGCAAAACCCCTCCGCTAATGTACAGTAAATAAATCATCATTGGTAGCGCCAGCATAGGTAACACATTCAATGTACACAAGGCGGAGAACCAGCCGATTGCAAAGGGATGGTATCCTCTCAACGGTATAAAACACAGCACTCCTGCTATCATTAGTAAAAAGAATTGCTTCAAAAATTTCTGTCGCATATCTTCCTCCTGTTCTTTGATTTTCCCGTAGTATACCCTTTGCGGAGAAATTATTTTGTCGCTTTTTTACCTTCATTTTCCTAGAGTTTTCGACACGAATTCAGTTTAAGATATCAAAAAACCTGAAAAAAATAGGATAGAGCCTCTCTTCCGAGAAACTCTATCCTATCTGTCTGCTTTAAATATAATTTCGTTTGGATACAGCAAGCCAAGTCTTCTTGCCATTTCCTCAACATATTCATCTGTTTTAACGTAAGCCTCTTTATCCTTTAATTCCTGAGACAATTCCAGTTCAGCCTGATACTGCTCCTGTAATTTGCTTTCCTGTTCCTTTAATTCTCTTAACGTACTGTATTTCTGAATCATTTGAATCCCCAGTACGAGACAAAACAGAAATGCCACAATACTAACAGATAAAATCATCCGTCGGTTTTTTATTCGTTTTCGACGAATCTCATCCAATCGTCTCGTGGATGTACGCCGCTCCTGAGGTACCGGTCGTCTCACTTCTCTGCTTCCCTGTGGTCGATCCGATCTCCTGACTCTTCCTCTATTATCAGATGTCATTTTTTCCACCTTTATATCTTCTTCGTTTCACCCTAAAATGTTTTTTCAACGCTCTAACTATCAGTGTAAATCCATTCCCTATTTTTTTCAATGGTTTTAGCACAATTAACATGAATCTCTTAATGATTTTTGAACCCCATGCAACAAAATGTCTGCCCACAATCCATTCAAACAAAATCATGGAGATTGCCGCTGCTCCCACACCATAATAGCGTGGACTTCCATAATTGTACCGTAAGAACATATGAAACAGATAAATGGATGCTGCGGTCCAAAAAACCACGTCTTCTAAAATACTGCGAATCGGAGAAGCTTTTTTAATCCTCCTTCCGATGCGAATCACATCATAACACATCCCCAGCACCATTCCGGAATAAATACTGATGAGAACCAACTGGGTTTCCTGTGCAATCTGCCCCTCCATCAGCGAAACGCCCTCTTAAGGAAAGATTTTCCCTTCTGTCTGTAGTTCTTCAACTCCGAGTACTGTAAACTATCCACCATACCCTCAATTTGAAATTCCCCGTTATCTAAACGAACTTTCTGAACTTTCAGTGTATTTCCCCTGATTTCCAGCATTCCCATGGTAGTTTCCAGCAAAATATGCTTTTCATCAAAAGATATCACGTCCGAAACTCCGGCAAGTTCCAGATACTTTCGTTGTTCCAGGCACAGTTTGTGAGATGCGTTCCCTTCCTGTTCCATTTTCTTCTCCCCAAAATACCTTTGGTTCATTCTATGCCATACTTACTGACTTAAGTCCTCATACATTTCTGCTGCCGCTTCTTTTTTTACCGTTTCATTCAAATTCAACACTTTTACCTTTACGGTACGCTGTCCGAACTGAATCTCAATAATATCATTTACTTTAACATCATAAGATGCCTTTACTACATTTCCGTTTACCAGAACTCTTCCCGCATCACAAGCCTCATTAGCCACGGTTCTTCTTTTAATAATACGGGACACCTTTAAATACTTGTCAATTCTCATACCTTCTCCTGCTTTCTATCTCATAATAAAAAAGAACTGTCACAGAAGTAACAGTTCTTTAATTCTCATTTCATCAAAACGATTTACTATAAATTAGTTTAAAGCTTTCTTTAATCCAGCACCAGCTTTGAACTTAGGTACGTTAGCTGCTGCAATAGTGATTTTTTCCTTTGTAGCAGGATTAACACCCTGACGTTCAGGTCTAGCAACTGATTCGAATGTTCCGAATCCAACTAAAGAAATCTTTTCACCCTTCTTTAACTGTTCTTCAACTACTGTTGCGAATGCTTTCACTGCCTTATCAGCATCAGCCTTAGTAATTCCAGCTTCTTCAGCGATAGCTGCTACGAATTCTGTCTTGTTCATTATAATATCCTCCTTATTATCTTCACGATACTTCTTTCCTCGCGTATCTATATAAATTTATACTCTATTTACCAATGTTTGTCAAGGAAAAATGGCTGTTTTAAAGGGCTTTAGCCCTCCATTTGCCGCCCTAAAAACGAAGCTGCCACACCTGCCAATTTTTGTTCTGTCACATCGACTGATTGCTGTTCTTCCTTGGCTAAAATTGCGACACTTCCTATCACATCTCCCTCACAAATAATTGGGTAAATTACCTGCCCTCCTTTTGGAATTTCTTCTCCTTCGGTTATGACAATTCCCTTCGTTGTTCCATCCGCTGTGGAAAGGACATCTCGATCCTCCATAAGTTTTTCCAACTCTGTACTGATATCTTTCCCCAGCAGACTCTTTTTTGCTCCGCCCGCCACGGCAATAATCTGATCTCTGTCGCTGATAATAATCTTGTATCCTGAAATTTGGGCAAGGCTCTCTGCATACTGCTTTGCAAAAGTTTCAATTTCACCAATGGGCGAATACTTTTTCAAAATAATCTCTCCCTGATGATTGGTATATATTTCCATGGGGTCCCCTTCCCGTACCCGCAAAGTTCGTCGAATTTCTTTTGGAACCACAATTCTTCCCAAATCATCAATTCTTCGCACAATTCCTGTTGCTTTCATTTTTCATCCTCCATATACAACTTAATACTTCTATTATTTGTAAAAATTCAGAAAATATAACAAACATTTGCAGGCAAAGAAAATCCTGCAATGAACATCGCATTGCAGGATCTGTTTTTTCTTATTCAAATTTTGCACCCATCGTTGCCGCCACAACAGCTTTAATTGTATGCATTCTGTTTTCTGCTTCATCGAAAACAACCGAATACTTGGATTCAAACACTTCGTCGGTTACTTCCATGCAGTCCAGACCAAACTTTTCGTAGATTTCTTTTCCAATCTTTGTTTTCAAATCATGGAATGCCGGGAGACAATGCATAAACACAACATTCTCTGCCGCATTATTAATTAAATCCATTGTTACACGGTAAGGCATTAAATCATGAATTCGTTCTTCCCATACAGAGTCCGGTTCACCCATGGATACCCAAACGTCTGTGTAAATTGCGTTTGCTCCTCTGGTAGCGGTCATTGGGTTTTCATCAAACTCAATGGTGGCACCGGTTTCTTTTGCAATTGCCTTACATTCATTCACAAGTTCCTGATTTGGCCAGTATTTCTTTGGTGCACATGCTACGAAATGCATTCCCATTTTTGCACATCCAACCATGAGAGAATTTCCCATATTGTAACGGGCATCACCCATATATACAAACTTCAATCCTTTCAGGTATCCGAACTTTTCATGCAATGTCAGAAAATCCGCAAGAATCTGTGTCGGATGGAATTCATTTGTCAAACCATTCCATACCGGAACACCGGCATATTTTCCTAATTCTTCAACGATGGTCTGTTCGAAACCGCGGTATTCGATTCCGTCAAACATTCTTCCCAGAACACGTGCCGTATCGGCAATACTTTCCTTCTTTCCAATCTGAGAACCATCCGGATCCAAATATGTAACACCCATGCCAAGATCATGTGCTGCCACTTCAAAAGAGCATCTTGTACGGGTACTTGTCTTTTCAAAAATAATTGCTATATTTTTTCCTTTTAAAACATCAACCAATTCACCGGCTTTCTTTTTCTTCTTTAAATCAGCTGCCAATTCAATCATTCCGCTGATTTCTTCCGGTGTAAAATCCAGTAATTTTAAAAAGTTTTTTCCCTTTAAATCCATAATGTTACCTGCCTTTTCTGATTATCCCTTTAATAAACTATCCAATTTCTTCTGAATGTTGTTTACGTATTCTTCTATCCTAATACTTTTTCCGTTTTTATTCAACCATGGAGCATGGCGAAATCCTACCGTTTTGTGCTTTTCCAGCCTTTTTATAAGAAGGTCTCTCTTTTCCATCAGTTCCTTCTGTCGTTCCAGATGGTTATCAGCCAAAGCAATTGCCGAATTTCCCATCACATCCTTTAACTGTTCTCCCACTTCGTGAAGTTCTTCTGCCACCAATTCCAGCTGTCCCAAACTCTGTCGGATACCAATCAGCTTCTTCAATGTTACCACCATATCAATCAGGAAAACAGTTGTAAAACAGCAAATTGCCACAATTTTCAACACCACATTTCGATTATGAACCAAATGGAATACCAACGGATGAAGTAAACGAACTGCAAATACAACGCCTACACCCCAAATAATACTAAAGCGCAAACAGATATATCCACCAATATTAAATCTTCGGTTGGAATAATCCCACCATCTCATATGGAATACCTTATCCAGAATCCATCCGCCAATCAATTCAATGGCGGAGCAAATAATTCCACCTACGATCAGCAACACAAAATTATTATTTAAAAATCCCAGCGTCAAATTTCCCGAAATAACCGACAACATTCCAAATCCGTAAATCGGACAAATCGGTCCGTTTAAAAACCCTCTGTTTTCCGCTTTTCGGTTTTTTATCGCTACATAAACCACTTCCAGACACCAGCCCAAAAAGCCATATATAAAGAATAAAAGAATTCCGTCTAAAAGAATATTGTACATTTCGTCCTCCCCTAATAATGTTCCTATGGTAAAACTTTTTTCATAAAAAATCAACTTTTACAGAATATATTACGTTTTATTTTTTTACTTATTCTATTTTTTGTGTTATACTTATAAAGTATTTACCATAACTTTTTTAAATTTATTAAGTTTTGGTCGAATATATTTTACTTTATTAAGCAAGCGACTGAAAAACAAATAAGAAAGGAGTACTACTATGAGACATGAATTAGATCATATCGATGAGCAGATCATTAAATTGCTCCATGAGAATGCCAGAATCCCCCTTAAGGCAATTGCCAATCAGGTATACCTCTCTTCTCCTGCTGTTTCAGCCAGAATTGAGCGTTTGGAAAAAAACGGAATTATTACCGGATACAGTGCCAAACTAAATGCTGCAGAATTAGGTTACCACATCAAGGCATTTATTAATCTTGAAGTTCATCCGGGACAGAAAAAGGATTTCTATCCTTACATCAAAAGTTGTAATAACGTTGTAGAATGTAACTGCGTTACCGGAGACTATGCGATGTTAATCGAAGTAATGTTTAAAAGTACGGAAGAATTGGACCACTTCATTGGCGAACTACAGACCTTTGGAAGTACCAAGACACAGATTGTTTTCTCTACTTCCGTAGAGCACCGTGGAATTCCGGTTACTGATTAAAATAAAAAACCTGATTATTTAGTATAAACTAAACAATCAGGTTTTTATTTATTCTTTCTCTTCTGCAGAATTATCTTCCTGCTTCTTTTCTTCCATCAAAGCTTTCTTTTCTTCCTCTGTGGTTGTCAAAGCAATCTTCTTGGAAACTTTCTTTTCCTGTACGCTGAATTCTTCTTCAGATACTTCTCCGTATTCACCATAGCCGTAGCCATATTCTCCGTAAGTTCCGTAGCCATAGCCGTAACCGTATCCATAACCGTAACCATAGCCGTAACCATAACCTTTTCCGTAGCCTTTACCATAGCCATAACGCTTTCCGGAACCGTATTTTTTGCCATAGCCATACTTCTTGCCGTATCCATATCTTCCATAGCCATAATGCTTTTCATAACCATAGCCATAAAGAGAATTCATACGACGAATAGAGCCATTCAGAACGCATCCGATAATCGGTGTTCTCGTATAAGAGAATTCCTGAACTGTATCCATAATTTTGTTCACACGGATTTCATCTTCTTTAACAACGTAAACCACACCATCGGAATATTTTGCCAAAACAGCTGCATCGGAAGTTTCTCCACAATGCGGTGCATCAAAAATCACGTAATCCACAACATCCTGAACTTCCTGAACAAAGCGTTCCATTTCTTCAGAGTTCAGACATTGTACAGGATTTGTACTTTTCAGATTCGGTGCACAAAGAAGTACACGGCTTCCCGGAATATTAACGATGGCATCGCTGTTCTTAACTTTCTTATCCAGAAACTGTTCCAGCGAGAAGTCCACGGTTTCCACACCGGTCATTTTTCTCAGACTCGGATTTCTCAAATTGCCGTCCACCAGCATTACTCTACACTGTGCTTTTGAAAGAGAATAGGCAAGGTTCATTGCCAGTGTACTTTTTCCTTCTCCTTCTTTCGTACTGGTGATCAAAATTACTTTACAGTTTTGTTTCTTCAGTACACGTTCAATTCTGGATGAAACGCTTCGCATTGCTTCCAGATATCGGAACCCGACATTTTTATCAATTACCGAGCAGAACTTCTTTCCTACCAGTTTTCGATCCATGAAAACGATTGGCAAAGCACCAAAACACGGAACACTCAAATATTTTTCTACATCCTCTGTGGATTTAATGGTTCGAACAAAGAACGCATAAAATCCGCAAGGAATCATTCCCATTACCAACGCAATCAGCATAAACCGGAAAATATCCGCCCATGGGCTGTATGGATTATTCGGTTCTTTTGCAACAATCGGAGCTTCCAAAATATCAATTTTTGTATCTCCCAAAACAAACTCCGCTACGCTGCTATAATTGTTTACAACGGATTGAATAACATCATAATTCAGCTGCGCATCCTCACCTGTAACGGCGATACTTAAAATGTTTGTTCCTTCTACCGATGAAATCTCGATGTGACTTGGCATATACGTTAAGCCGATGTCTTTTTCAATAATTTCATAAAAGACTTCATTGTTAATAACATAGTCAAAGTTTACACTTAACTCTTCTGCCAGCTGACTGTTGTTTGTATAAGAACGGTCTTCCTCTCCATTATAGCTTGCCGCCGTAATGGAAAAAGTTGCTTTCGATTCATAAATCGGTACATAGTCTTTCTTATATCGGAAAAATCCCAAAATTCCCATTGCAACCATTAACAATACAATAGCCCACCAGAATTTTCTGATTACTTTTAAAAACGCAAAGACAATCTCCGTAGCGTTTCTTTCTTCCTGCTTTTCCTTCGATGATGAATAGTTCGCCTTATTCGTTGTCATAAATTTCCACCACCTTTCCCTCTGAATTGCCATATGCAGAAGTATGAGGCTTCAGGTTTGTCCGAAGATCTTTATAATCATTCAAAATACAACCAAGCATCTTTGCATTGGAATTATTCATAATTGTAATACACTTCACAACATCTCTCTGATAAGAGAAATCCTGTCTTACAACAAGCATACAGAAATCAACTCGATCCAGCAGTGCTTCCGCATCAGATACCAGTGCCATTGGCGGGGTATCAATAATTACATAGTCTGCCATACGACTGCATTTTCGAATCAGGTCTCTCATAGCACCGGACTTCATGTATTCATTTGTATTGGAATATCCTTTAGAAGAAAGGATTAAATCCAAATTGGTCTTTTTATCATGGTACAATACTTCATCCAAACCACACTGTCCCTGCAGAAGTTTTGCAGAATCCACAACGGCACCCTTTGGCACGTCCATCATTTTGTAGATCGCCGGCTTTCTAAAGTCCGCATCCAGCACAACAACACGCTTTCCTTCCTTGGCAAAGGAAAGTGCCACGTTAATCGCCACCGTAGATTTTCCTTCGTTTTCACAAACACTGGAAATCATATATACGTTTCTACTAGGATGTCTTTGGTTTTCGTATTCCAATTTGACACGAATGTTGTCCACTGATTCAATAAACTTGTTTGAAATAATCGGGCTGGTAATCAGCAGTGCCTTTACCATCTTGTTGATTTTCGCCTTCAAGGTACGGTTCTTATTTTCATGATAAATGGTACCTAAAAGAGTTGTATCCATTTCATTTTCAATAATACTTTCTCTCTTAACGGTTCTTCTTAAAAAGCTGATTGCAAGAATAATCAAGGAAACGATCAGCCCTGCCCAAAGGCCTGCTTTTAAAGATTCCCTTTGTGGCGCAAGCGTATTATTCGGTTGCGTTGCCACTTCTGCCCCGCGCAATTCATCAAAAACCGCATCCGAGCTTAAATACGGAGAAAGTTCGTCATAGTTCCCCATGATAGCACCGATTGCCTGAAAAGCTACAATCGGGTCATTAGCCACAGCCTCAACTTTCATTAAGTTGGTTCCTTCAATCAGAGAAACTCTTGTCTTACCTCCGATAATGGAAATATGCAAGTCCGAATGAAGCTTTGACTGCATAATATCTGCTGTCATCAAATTCTGGAAAACCGTAATTACGCTTTCCGCAAATCTTCTGTTTGTGTACACATACCCTGTACTTTGCTTCGGAGTCACAACATAAATCGCCGTGCTGGAATACTCCGGAACGTAATTTTTCTTCAGATACGTGTAACGTCCCATAATAGCAATACATACTACAATGAAAACAAACCACAGACGACGTACTAAATCCATCAGTAATGAATATATATTCAAATTTTCCAATGTAAAAATTTTGTTATCTGTCATCCCTATTCCTCCACTATTACAGTGAGATAAGTAGTATTTTCATTACTCTTTCCACCGTTAATAGTATATTCTACAGTATAAAAACCTGCCTTCTTCATATTCACATTCGTATTGGTGACTTCCACAACACCCTGACTCATATCTTTTCCATCCGGATCCTTTACAGAATCAATGTAGTCCTTTGCATTGAAGAGATTACCAACCTTCAAATAAACGACGTTTCTCTTCAAATTAATTACCGGACTCAGATTGTTTCTCTGCTTAATAACCACAAGACCTTTGAACTTTGCAGTATCTCCCAAGCTGTTTGTAACCTGTGCTGTTACTGTATATTTTCCTGCTACGCTAGTGGCTGTCGTATTGGACAAGATTTTAATTTTTCCCGTCACATCTCCATCCACACCGTCTTTTGCCCCTAATACATCCACTACCGTGGTATCAGATCCCACATCAAAACAGAGGGGCTCTGACAAAATGAATCTCGGTGATTCATAATCTTTATATTTAATCTTCCGGGAAACTTTGGACACATGATGTTCCGAATCTTCCACTGCATAAGTAATATTGCAGATGTGTTCTTTTTTATCCACAAACTTTGAGATAGACTCAACAATGATTTTATCTGTCAAATCTCCGTCTTCCCGGTCTGTTGCAACAATTCCCTTACATAGCGCTTTTCTATCATCCTCTACGGAGCATTCCAAAAGCTCCTCCTCCACAGTAAAAACAGGTCCGTTATAGTTAATACTTTTTCTGCTCTGATAATAATTCCACGTGAATATTCCGGAAATAATAAGAAAAACAACCACAATGATTATTCTGCTATATACTACAATAAATCTCATTCTCCGTTATCCTTTCACCTTTAAAATCATTCTTTGATTTCACTTAATTTGGACCAGTTCTGATCCTTTTCGCTTAAAATAATTTCCATATCTTCCGGTATTGGCCAGTCAATCCCGATATCCGGGTCATTCCACATAATTCCGGCCTCATCTCCCGGGTGATAAAAATCTGTCACTTTGTAGCAAAATTCCGCTTCTTCTGAAAGAACCAGAAATCCGTGAGCAAACCCTTCCGGAATATAGAACTGCTTCATATTTTCTGCTGACAGTTCCACGCCAAACCATTTTCCGTAAGTCTTTGACCCCTTTCTCAAATCTACAGCAACATCAAATACATTTCCGCGGATTACACGAACCAGCTTTCCCTGTGGGAAGTTCAACTGTCTGTGAAGTCCTCGAAGCACGCCTCTTTTGCTCATAGACTGGTTATCCTGAACAAAGACCATACCAAGCCCTGCTTCTTCCATATCTCTCTGATTATAGGTTTCCACAAAGTAGCCTCTTTCATCCGGAAAGACCTTCGGTTCAATTACCGCCAATCCTTCAATTTCACATCTCGTAACTTTTATCTGTCCCATGACTATTATCTCCCAATTTTCTATGCACGTTCTTTATCAACATACATTTTTTCAAAATAATTCTGATATTCACCGCTGATAATGTTTTCCCACCAACTCTTGTGATCCAAATACCACTGAATGGTTTTCTTAATCCCGTCTTCAAATTTTGTTTCCGGCAACCATCCCAATTCCTGATGAATTTTTGTCGGATCAATGGCATATCTCATGTCATGTCCCGGTCTGTCCGTTACATAAGTAATCAGACTCTCCGGTTTTCCAAGCTGTTCCAAAATCGTCTTTACAACTTCCAGATTTGTCTTCTCGTTGTGTCCGCCAATATTGTAAACTTCCCCAACGCGACCTTTTCTCATTACCAGGTCAATGGCAATACAATGATCCTCTACATAAAGCCAGTCTCTGACATTTTCCCCTTTTCCGTAAACCGGAAGAGTTTCATCTGCCAACGCTCTGGAAATCATTAATGGAATTAATTTTTCCGGGAAATGATAAGGACCGTAATTATTACTGCATCTTGTAATTGTCACCGGCAATCCGTATGTTCTGTAATATGCCAACACCAGTAAATCTGCCCCGGCCTTGCTGGAAGAGTACGGACTGGATGTATGGATTGGTGTTTCCTCCGTAAAAAACAGTTCCGGCTGATCCAACGGTAAGTCTCCGTATACTTCATCTGTAGAAACCTGATGATATCTTGTAATTCCATATTTTCTGCAGGCATCCATCAGCACCTGTGTTCCGATAATATTCGTCTGCAGGAAAATTCCCGGATCCTCAATGGAGCGGTCTACATGACTTTCCGCTGCAAAGTTCACCACAATATCAGGCTTTTCTTCTTCAAATAATTTTTCAACAAATTCCTTGTCCGCAATATCTCCTTTTACAAAACGGAACTGCGGATTTTTCATCGCTTCATCCAACGTTGCAAGATTTCCCGCATACGTTAATTTATCCAAACAAATAATCCGGTCTTCCGGATGTTTTTCCAATTCATAATATACAAAATTGCTGCCAATAAAGCCGGCACCGCCTGTTACAATAATGTTCATATTTTCCTCCTAGCACATAGTCTTCCATTTTTAGACTATAATCCTTTTTATTGTACCATAAAAAGGCGGCTATGCAAATCGCATAACCGCTATTTCTTCATAGGTTTTTAGACTTCAATCTCTTTCAAATACCTGTGCAGGGCATCCTGCCACGTCGGAAGAGGTTTAAATCCCTTTTCCCGTAATTTACTTTTATCCATTCTGCTGTTTTCCGGACGTTTTGCCTTTGCCGGATACATCTCGCTTCCTACCGGCGAAACCTTTACCTTCCCATAAACCGCATCAAGTTCCGATGCCTGTTTCATAATTTCCACGGTAAAGTCATACCAGCTGATATATCCGCCCTCATTGGTAGCATGGTAAATCCCGTATTGTTCCTTTTCCACCATATCCACAAGCAGGCGCGCTAAATCATACGTATAGGTAGGCGTTCCCACCTGATCTGCAACCACCGTCAAGGCATCATGGGATTTCCCGAGATTTAACATAGTCTTCACGAAATTTTTTCCGTTCTTCCCAAATACCCAGGCGATACGGACAATGTAATATTTTTCCAAATATTTTTGAACTGCCAGTTCCCCCCGGTATTTGGATTCTCCATAAACATTCAGAGGTGCTCTCTCATCCTCCGGCTTCCAAGGTTCTTCACCCTGTCCGTCAAATACATAATCTGTGCTGATATAAATCATCTTTGCATCCAGTTCTTTACAAACCTTGGCAATATTCTCCGTTCCCTGAACATTGACTTTCATAACCTTCGGAATATTCTCTTCCTCTTCCGCAGCATCAACAGCCGTCCAGGCCGCACAATGAATTACTGCTTCCGGTCGTTCCTGATGCAAAACATTATGGACGGATTTTTCATCTGTAATATCCATCTCTTCAATGTCCACACCAACAGCCTCATATCCTCGTTTTTTCAATTCATTAACAACATCAAACCCAAGCTGTCCTTTGACTCCTGTCACTAAAACCTTCATTGTTTTCTCCCAATCTATCGCAATGGATCAATAAATTTTCCGTCTACAACATCCTTCAAATATTGTCCATACTCGTTTTTCTTCATTAATTCATATGCTTCCAGAATTTCTTCCTTGCTAATCCAACCATTCAGATATGCAATTTCTTCCGGACATGCAATTTTTCTATGCTGATGGTCCTCAATATTTTTCACAAAATTTGTGGCTTCCACCAGGCTGGCATGTGTTCCTGTATCAAGCCAGGTAAATCCCTGTCCCAACACTTCTACATCCAGCTCTCCGTTTGCCAGATAAATCGCATTCAAATCTGTGATTTCCAATTCTCCTCTGGCAGATGGCTTCAGATTTTTCGCATACTCTACTACGCGGTTATCATAAAAATACAAACCGGTAACGCAATAATTGCTTTTTGGTTTTTCCGGCTTTTCTTCAATGGAAATCGCCTTGCCTTCCGCATCAAATTCCACAATTCCGAAACGTTCCGGGTCGTCTACATAGTAACCGAACACTTTCGCACCTTTTGTAATTTTTGCAGCCTCCTGCAAACGTTTCTTCAGACCATGTCCCTCAAAAATATTGTCTCCGAGAACCATTGCCACGCTATCATGACCAATAAAGTCAGCTCCGATAATAAATGCCTGAGCCAATCCGTCCGGACTCGGCTGAACAGCATATTCCAGATGAATTCCAAACTGGCTTCCGTCCTTCAACAGTTCCTGAAATCTCGGTGTGTCCTCCGGTGTGGAGATAATCAAAATCTCCTGAATTCCTGCATTCATCAACACGGATAACGGATAGTAAATCATTGGTTTGTCGTAAATCGGCAACAACTGCTTTGATGTCACCCTGGTCAACGGATACAAACGCGTTCCTGACCCTCCTGCTAAAATTATACCTTTCATACGTACCTCATTTTCTATTTAATATTTTCCGTTAAATAATCCAATAGTTGGAGCCATAACGTAAATTTTTCTTTCAACACTTCTGTGGCATTTTCTGTTCTCATCATATAGAAACCAATGATGAAAAGAACATAACAAGCATACGTGAAATCCGGATTTGCCACATACTTTTCCAATCGGTGGTAATAACTGCGGTAGTCGTGAATCACGCCACCGATTTCTGCTTTTTTCCCCAGCATAGATGCCTGTGTAATATAATGAAAAATATCCATATATTCCGGCATGGAAAAATGCGCATATTCAAAATCAAAGGCTTTCAATTCACCATCTTTATAGTACACATTCCACGGTGTAAAATCTCCGTGAAAAAAAGAATAAATATACGGTTCTTCTTTCAACCGCTTTTCCACCCAGGAAATACCCTGTTTCAACACTTCCTGCTGCGCATCGGAAAATACTGATAATTGCCCTTTTACATATTCTACATAATATGCAAACTCCGATTCTTCATAATTCAGTTTTTCCGCCGTTTTCTGATTAATATCCCATAAGAAATCCAACTGTTTATTGGACAACTCTAATTTAACCCCTTGACCAAACCGCTTCTCTGTTGACTGGGCAAAAAAATGAATCCCATTGATTTTTTCGTCCAACAACATGCGCGGGACATTTGGTATTTCTTTCTCCTCCAAATAACGGAGCACTCTAATCTCATGAGAGAAATTTTTTGATACCTTTTCATTTTCCGTCAGTTTCAAAAAACACTCAATCTGATTTCCACTGTAAACCTGAAGGGTTACCTTTTCGTTTTGCCAGGAAGTCGTATCTCCCTGATAAGCAGCCACTTCAAATTCATTTCTGTCCAATCCTGTAATCTTCTCAATTTGATCCAAAATCTCATCTTTCAAGCGGATTTTCTTTTGCTTCAAATTGATTTTCTCACCAATTTTGTTTCCACTTCCAATGCGGACTGCAACCTTCAACATTTTTCCTTTTAAAGTTGATGGCTGATACAACGCCAACGCGTGTCCCAATGAACCACTTGGCAAAAACCATGTTTTGTCTGCGTGTTCAAAGATTACATACTTTTCTGCTGACTGATCTCCTATAAAATAATTGTTAACACTCTTTTCCACAGTGCATTCCTCAACGCTTTCTTTCCATTATTTTTTTCATACCCCAGTATCCCAAACCACTTCCTATCGTGTTCATAAGAACATCTTCTGTTTGTGCTACACCACAACATAAAAAATACTGTATCCCCTCAATACAAAAACTAATCAAAAAACCAAGTATGATACATAAGGAAACTGTTTTCATTTTCTCAATGCTCATTGCACAAAAAATACCCAGTGGTACAAAAGCCACTGCGTTTGCAACCGCATAAAGAATAATTAAGTTGATTCCTCCCGGCATATTGAAAGGAATAAAATCTATCGGTTCTTTTACACTTCCTATCGGTCTGGATACAATAACAAGTTCCACCAAAAGTGCTGAATAAAAAGCCAAGCCTATCCACCCAATCAGTTTCTTTCTTTCGGGCTTTTTTTGATTTTTTAATCGACACACAAAAAGAACAATTAAAAGTGTAACCACTCCGCAAAATACAGCCAAAGGCAGTCCATTCCATATATTTATTAAAATACTTTTAGTATTCAGCAATAATTGTCTTACATTTGCTCGATAAACTTCACTTCGAGTCATTATACTGCGTTTCCTTCCAACTTCACTTTATGCGCCCCGTTTTTAAACGTCTTTACACCCATATTTTTTTTTGTAATAAGTGATGTCTAATCCAACACTTTGTATACAAGCCCCAATCAATCAGAGAGCATTTACGCTTTCTTGCTTTTTTCAATGCAACCTTTAAGGAACAGTCTTTTTGTTTAAATGCAATCAGTATGTGTCTTAAATAAAGCAGCTTTGCATATCTGAATGCTTTTCTGTTTTGACTTTTTTCAGCAAAAACACATAATTCCCGATGCCAGTCTTCTTGTCTGTTAAAATCGTACTTCAAGGTTGCGCTGTAACTCGTGCCCCCTTTTTTGACATGCCTATACGCACTCATAACATCGTCCATACAGTATATTTTTCCATACAGAAGAATGGTGAAAAACGTCAGTCGATCTCCCGGGACCAAATTCTGATACATTAGACCGGTATCAATCTCCTTATACACTTCCGGATTTTTATACATGAATGTCGTAGAATGACCAGGCATTATTTCACTGACAAAATGTTTATATGTATACTCTCCTTCATCACTTTCCGGGTATTTTTCTCCATTGGGTTGCGAATTTTCATCAACAACGACGCAGCGGTGAGTAACTCCCCAATACTCAGGATGTTTCTCCAAAAAATCTATTTGCTTTTGAATCTTTAACGGGTCCGTCCAATAGTCATCACCTTCAAGAATAATAATATACTTTCCTCTACAGCGCATACGCAAATCAATGCTATTTCGAACTTTTTCATTATTCATATTTTTTTCGCGATAAAACACTTTTATTTTGTTCGGATGTTTCCGTTCGTATTCCCGTAAAATCTCACGACTATTATCTTTTGAACAATCTTCTCCCACAAGTACTTCATAAGAATACTCTGTTTCCTGCATCAAAATACTGTCCAAAGCTTTTTCGATATATTTTTCATGATTAAATACCGGAACATAAATACTAAGCATTAATTCATTCATTAATAATTAACTCCACTTACTTTATTATCTTACTTCATAAAGTTTATCAATGACTTCATCCGTCATTTCACAAGATAACAAATCCCAATGTTCCATAATTTTTTCGATTGGCCAATTCCACCATTTTATTTCCAATAATTTTTCAATAATATGCTTTTCAAATCGATATCCGATAATTTTTGCCGGAACCCCTGCAACAATTGCATATGGTGGAACACTCTTTGTAACTACTGCTCCGGCTCCTACTACAGCGCCATCTCCGATTTCAATATTCTCTTTTCTCAAAACCGTTGCGCCTACGCCCATCCAAACATCATTTCCAACTTTAACTTTATCTTCATCCGGATGCTCTACAATCTTTCCGGTTACCAGCTGATTCATTTTATATGTTGGCATTGTTGTTGCCGATGCAATACTGTGAGCATTCCCACCAATATCTACCATTCGTGAAAAACTGCAGAAAGCTCCTATTTCCGACCACATAATCGTAACACCATGTCCGGTTACCAGGCCATTACCAATTGTTGCATTTCGAATGATATTTCTTCGTTCTATTTCACAATATGACCCTACTGTCGCATTCTTAATCAACGCATCGTTTCCTACACTTACATTTCTTCCTACGGTAGAATTTGTAATTGTTGCGTTAAAATAGACTCTATGATTTTCTCCAATTGTTGAGTTATTAATTTTCGCTGTTTTTTCCACAAAATTCATTGTTCTTTTCCCTTCTTCACCCACATATTCACTATGAAACATAATATCATATATTGATTTTTGCTTCAACTGTACAGCACTTTGCCACAATTTCACACCCTATGACTCTTCTAATACAACGCAAAAAATGGGTCCGGATAAACCGAACCCATTTATATGCATCAAATAATTATTTAACTGTGATTGTTGCTCCTGCTGAAGTAGCTGTCTGTCCGTTTGCATCTGTAACGACACATCTGAACATTCTTCCGCTTACTGCAGTTGTTGTGTTAAAGCTTACTGTAGCTGTGTTATATCCGTCAGATGTTGAGTTTGTCCATGTGTTTCCACCGTCCTTACTCATCTGCCACTGATATTTTAATCCAGTACCTGTAGCTCTAACTGAGAAGCTTGCTCTGTCACCAGCATTTACTGTAGAATCCTTAGGCTGAGCATATACTAACAAGTTGTCTGTTAAATTGCTTGAAAGAACTGCTGCACCTTCAGAAATAATCTGATCACCATTCTGATCTGTAACGATACATCTAAACATTCTTCCGTTTACTGCATCAGAGTTAACAAAGCTTAATCTTGCTGTGTTATATCCATCAGACTGAGAATTAGCCCATGTAAGACCACCATCTCTACTCATCTGCCACTGGAACTTCAATCCGTTTCCTGCCGCACCTACTGAGAATGCTGCTCTCTGTGAAGGAGCTGCTACTGTATCCTGAGGCTGTGCAATAATCATTAATGTATCCTTCAAAGAATCAACCATTACTACTGCGCCTTCTGATTCAATGCTATCACCGTTCTGGTCTGTAACAACACATCTGAACATTCTTCCGTGTGCCGCTTCACTAACAACGAAACTTAACTTCGGTGTATTGTATCCATCAGATGATGAATTCTGCCATGAAAGACCACCGTCTTTACTCATCTGCCACTGATACTTTAATCCATTTCCTGTAGCACCTACTGTAAATTCTGCTCTGGAAGAAACAGAAACTGTCTTAGGCTGCGGGTTAGCAATAACCATTAATGTATCTTTCAATGTGTCAACCATTACTACTGCGCCTTCTGATTCAACGCTATCACCATTCTGGTCTGTAACAACACATCTGAACATTCTTCCGTGTGCTGCTTCAGCTACTACGAAACTTAAGTTTGGTGTGTTATATCCATCAGATGATGAGTTAGTCCATGTAAGACCACCATCTTTACTCATCTGCCACTGATATTTTAATCCGTGACCTGTAGCACCTACTGTTAATGATGCTCTCTGTCCCAGCGTAAC
>JAEFAB010000072.1 GCA_016292095.1 Eubacterium sp.
AAAAGGAAGATGATCAAGGGATGGAGTAGAAAATGTAGAGTTGAATAATCTGTTAATACAATGATAGGAAAAATGAAGGAGAACTTCCAAAGGAAATTTATGTACTTAAGGGGTTCTCTTTTATTTTGAATTGCGATTTGTTAGAAGCTGGTTGTAAGAATAGAGAAAATATTGCGTATCGGTATGAGTATCCTTTAAAACTTTCCAATGGTGTAGTGGAGTTGATAAAGGGGAGCGGAATGTGGAATAGATAGCGTAAGTTTGATATAATGGAGAGCGTAGGAGTGTTCGGAAAATGGGAGGATGAGAACTTGAAAAAAAGATTGATGGATGCTGCAGGATTTATCGGATTCATGATAGTTGGCGCGATTGCCGGAATTTCGGCCAGTGGAATCGAAAAAGAAATGTATGGGGGAAAAGCGACGAGGGTGCAGTCATTGGTGCCATTGGTTATTGCACTATTTATAATGGTGGTGATGTTCTTCGTACATATAATTATTCATGAAGGGGGACATTTGCTTTTTGGTTGGCTTAGTGGGTATCGGTTTTCATCATTTAGAATTGCAAATATCATATTGGCGAATAATGATGGGAAACTTCAATTAAAAAAGTATTCCGTTCCGGGAACCGGAGGACAATGTCTTATGATTCCACCGAAGGAAAAGGGAGAAGAAGTACCTTTCCTTTTGTATAATCTCGGTGGCGTTCTAATGAACTTGATTACAGCAATGATTGCTTTAATTGCACTGCTTTTATGGGATGGAAACGCAATTGTTCGCACGATATTAAGTATCTTTTCAGCAACAGGATTTGTACAAGTATTACAAAATGGAATTCCAATGACAACAAGGCAGGTACCTAATGATGGAATGAATATATTGAAATTGAAGAAGAATCCGAACGCATTGAAGGCTTTTGTGAATACCTTTTATATTCATGAGCAGATGACAATGGGAAAAAGACTTCAGGATATGCCGGAAGAATATTTCGAAATCTGCGAAAGTGACAGTATAATCGATTCTATTTCTGTGACGGTACTGATTTATCGATTTGTGAGATTAATGGATTTAGGGAAAATCGATGAGGCAATGGACTTAGGAGAGGCTTTGTTGGATCACGTTGATGCAATGGCAGGAATTCATGCGAATATGGTGAAACTGGAGTTGATGTATTGCAGAATCTTATCAGATTATCCAAAAGAAAAAATTGATGAACTCTATGAAGATAAAGAGGTGAAAGCTTTTCTGAAAATGGCCGGAAGAATGATTTCAACGCCTAGGTATCAGTATGCTTATGCGTTATTGGTAGAAAAGGATGAAAGAAAGGCAGAGAAGTATTACAATGATTTCTATAAGATTTTGAAGAATTATCCTTATAAAGCTGATGCTGAGACGGAGGAGGAATTGTTGTTGATGGCAAAGGGGAAACAATGTTAGCAAAAAATAAGAGTGGTTGGAAATTGCTTGAATATATTTCCATACCAGAAAGTGATATATGCAGGTATGAGAATGTTACCGGTGCATATGCGATTATAGTTGTTTCAGACAAGTTCCTTGTTGGATATAATAGTTGGCGAAATCAATGGGAATTTCCAGCAGGAGGAATAGACCAAGGGGAAACAGCGCGGGAGGCTGCTATTCGAGAATTATATGAAGAAACACATCAAAGAAATAATGAATTGGAATTTCGGGGATTGTTCAAAGTTGAAGATTCTCTAGGAACAGTGAAATATCAGGCAGTTTTCGTCGGATATCAAAGTAAATTATTTCCATTTGAGAGAAAAGAAGATGATGAGTTTGATGAAATAAATTTGTGGGACTTGAAGGAAGATATTGGGTATGTTGATGAAGTTGATGTCAAAATAGCTAAAATGGTTTGTGCTATAAGTTCATGAGAAAGATGAAGTAAAGGAGTACAATATGACAAACAAGGTTGAGGAATCCATAAACCGCATCAAAAAAATGGAAGAAATCTTTGATGAGGTACAAAGGAAAATAAGAAAAATGGATGACGAAATTGAGGATTGTTCACTTATTCAGTCGGAAATACGAATGCTGGAAGAGTACTATCAGAGCGAAGAGTGGAAGCAGGACTTTATTCTGGATGAAAACGGGTTGCTTCCAACAGACTTAAAGAGAGGTGTTCTCTCAGAAGATGGGATATACAATCTTCTCGAGCAGTTTGCGGAATTAGATCGCTAGAGGTGTATAATCATTCATGAGGGTGGACAATGTTTAATGATTCCGGCAGGTAAAAAAGGATATGCCGTTGTGCTTCGTACCGGACCGGGGATGAAGGAGTGTGAAAGAATCATTGAAAGTATCGAACACTTTTATGGACATTTGGAGATTGAGTGTTGTGGAAGTCTTGGGTTATGTTCCGTGGAATATAAGGAAGCGGTAGAAGGCAGAAGAGATGAAATCAATGAATTTTGTAAAAAGATTATTGGATAAAAATACCTCCGAGGCACATACCTCGGAGTTTTCTTTACCCTTCTAGCACAATCAACGGAATCAACATTTCCTCCGGCGTCAGACTTCCGTGCATGGAAAGCCACACTTCCTCGTCATTGAAGATAGACAGGTTGCTGGTGGCAATGGCAATGTAGTTTCCAAGCATGGAACGGAATTCTTTATGATGGGTTCCGGTTCCCCAGAGGTTCAGTTCCAGAGCTTCCTCTGTGGTAAGAAGAACAAACTTCTCGCCAAACTCCCGTTGAAATTCTGCTTCGAAAATTTCTTTCCGCTCTTCTTTAACAAACAAGTTAAGAACACGTGGCTCCAGAGAAGGCATTCTTTCCAGACAATCCATGATTTTCGGGTGATCAGTAATGATAGTAGCCTCTGTGTCCAGGTGCCCGTGGTCTGCAGTAATAAGCAATAACGTGTCATTCAGAGACTCGAACAGATCTTTTACTGTAGCTTCCATTTCAATCATTGCATTGTGGACAATGTCAGAATCACATCCGTATCTATGAAGCAGTCCGTCCGGTGCATTCCAATAAGCGTAAATGTATTTTTCTTCTGGTTGGTCGCACAGTGTTTTCACTTTGGAGCAAATTTCCTCCAGACTTTGCGGGTACGGTTCGATAAACGGTGCAACCATATAGCCGGTTTTTCCCAGACGGTTCATCCGCGCGGCAACATCTTCGTATGGCGTTACGGTCCACGGAACATTGTAATCAGCCACCTGAGTCTCGGTTCCCTGAATGGTATTTAAAAATACAGTTACGTTTTGGTCGACCTGGGGGTAGTAACAATCCCAGCCCAGCCAACTGTGCTCGCAGGGCTGCAAGCCGGAAAGGGCAGAAGTGGTTGCGGATACCGTGGTTGATAAAAACGTGGACCTGTAAGTTCCCTTCAGATGGCTTCGAAAGAAACCGTCTTTTTCTAAGTGCTTTTCCAGGATGTATGTTCCCATCCCGTCCAAAAGCAGCACAACAACATTCTTATAATGGTTCTCCATATATTGGTCAGCCAATGGAAGCGAACTTCCTACCGTTTCCAATCCGAATTTTTTCAAAACTGAGTTTGGAAGGTTGGCAATGCAATTTTCGTAATCGGGCAATACCAATTTGCCTTGCTGTACAAGCTCTTTTAATTGTTTCAAACTCATAGGTAACTCCTCCACTAATCTTTTTTTCTCAAAATCCATATGAGGTTACTCCGGTATTTCCAGGCCGTGGACGGATCGTTTAAATCTTCTTTGTCCCCGTTGTAACCTCGATAAATATCCATTACTTCAAAACCACAAAGCTCTGCCAAAAGAAATACTTCTGAACGGTAGATTTGTCTCATTAAAAGTGGTCTGATTCGTTCGCCAATAATTTCTCCGGCGTCATTATAAGTTTCAAATTTCCAATTGCCCTTCATCTGCTGAGTAATTGGGTCGTAGGATATTGCATTGTATATTTTTTCCTTATTCTCGTCGGCGTTGACATATTCCAAACGGAACACGTAATCATCCGGTGTGGAATGAATCTGCTCCGCTTGTACCGGTGGCCAAGGATCAAAAGTATTAAAAGTCAAAATTCCATTTGGTAACAATTGCTCACGAATGTTTTTCAAGGCATCAATCTGAAGTTGCTGATTTGGGAGATGCATAAATCCGCTTCTGGCAATAATTGCAAGGGAGTATTTGCGCCCGGAATTAAACTTTGTCATATCAGCCGGATAAATATTGAGATTTAAGTTTTGTTCCTCAGCTTTTCGTGCAGCCACTTTACACATTTCCTCCGATAAATCTGTTCCGTCAATTTCAATTCCTCTTTCTGCCAGATAAAGCAATACCGCTCCTGTGCCGCAGGCAATATCCACAGTGCCTCCCTGACCATACTGTTTCGCAAGATTCAAATAAAACTCCTGAAAGTTTTCGTGTCTGTCAAACCCGTCTGAGTACATTACCTCCAGGTAGCGGTCATAATTTTCTGCAACATCTCTGAAATCATGTAAATCCATTTTACTTACCTCCTAAAAATAAAAGACCACTTATCCAGAAAAGATAAGTGGTCAGTATATTATAATCCGTTATGCTGAAACTTATTCTTCCATGGTATCCATATATTTACGTACATCATTAAAACCATACACATTATTGGTGCGCACGGAGTTGGTATTGGTGTATGTATTTCTGGATACTAACTGAAACATGGGAAGAACTCCTTTCAAAAAATATTACGACGATATTAACGCAAAATGAAAATGGTGTCAATAGGGAAAATGAATAATTCAACCGGTGGTTTCAAAAATCGCAACATCCCTTCGCTTGTGCAGTGCATGTTTGTATGGTATCAATATAGTATAAGGTGCCTTATCAAATGAATAGAAAGGAATAGCCAAATATGATGATAGGAAATAATATTAAAAGAATTCGTCAGAATAAGGGAATGACACAGGAGCAGGTAGGAGAGGTAATTGGAGTTTCAGGGCAGGCAGTTAGCAAATGGGAAAATGGTTCCGCACTTCCGGATATTCAGATTTTGCCGAAACTTGCAGAATACTTTGGAATTAGTATTGATGAATTAATGGGATATAAATTGAATGCTTTGACAAGGAAAGAGCAGTTTGTAAAGTTTATGCTTGGCAATGGAATCTTGCAGTTGGGTGAGTTCGAACTGAAAAATTGGAAACAAAAGAATTACTATCTGGATGCTGAAAAATTTACAACTAATGCACAGATTGCAAAAATTGGTGAGTTCTTTGCAGATTGTATCAAGGAAAATGATATTGACTATGATGTAGTGTTGGGACTTGCATACCATGGAATCGCATTCTCAACGGCGACAGCATGTGCGTTGTTTCAGAAATATGGTATTACTTCAGATTTCTGTTTTGACAGAAAAGTTCCGGACCGCAAAGGAAGAAAAATTTGTGGTCATACATTGAAGGATGGAGAAAAAGTCATTATTGTAGATGACTTGATAACTACCGGGAAAAGCATATGTGAACGAATCGAACTTCTGAAAGAAGAAGCAGAGATTGAAGTGGTTGCAGTTGTGGTAATTGCAAATTTAGAGAATGAAGAAATCATCAAGAATGGATTGGGTGCAAAGATGATCGAAGAACAATGGGGAGCAAAAGTCTATTCGATTATTACGGACAAAGATATTAATGATTATATTAATCGATAATGAAATCTATGAACATAAGCGACGGGGAAACTCGTCGCTTATGAAAAGATGAGGCAATGACTTGCGTTATGAAGTATGGTAAAATAATACTTAATTGAAGTTAAATGGAACAAGGGAGGTGCCCATGGAAAAAAACAGACTGGAAGCATTTTCGGACGGTGTCCTGGCATGCATTGCATTTCATTTGATGTATTATTTTATTTTCAAAGAAAATCATTGTGGAACAAAATTCAGTTTGGAATTCCGCAGTACTGCCAGCTTGATTATTTATACGGGAGCAGCAATTCTTGGAGGGCTATGTCCGGTAGCTGCATATATTGCCGTTGCAGCAATATCGTTCTGGTGGGTAATTCCAATCAAAACAAAAAATAAGGACAACGAGAAATGAAGATAACGATTATCCGTCACGGAAAAGTGGATATGAAATGGCCGAAGAAGTGTACGTCGGCGGGATTTGATGAGGCATGTGCAAGATACAATGAAGCACCCATTGTCAAAATAGAAAAGACATCTTTGGAAAATGGTGCAGATGTGATTTACGTCAGTTCGCTATCCCGCAGCAAGGAGACGGCCAGAAGTTTGTTTGGCAATCGAGAGTTTGTGGAACTTCCTGAAATTTCGGAAGTGCCGTTAAGATCCTTTAAGGATACGAAGAAGTCTTATCCGTTGTGGGTGTGGAACGTTTTGGGAAGAGGACAATGGCTTTTTAAAAATAAGCGCACGGAGGAAGATATTACTGCTACGAGAATGAGAGCGAATAAGGCAATTGATATTTGTGAAGCGGAAGGGAAAGATTGCATCCTGGTAACCCATGGATTTTTTATGAAAACTTTGTTAAAGGAAATGAAGAAGAGAGGATATTCACTTCGCGGAAGCAAGCGAATTCAATTTAATAATTTGCAGAGCGTAATTGCAGAAAAGTAGGAGACGAGGTGCCTTGAACCAGTGGGTTTGGGGCACTTTTTTGCTTACACGACGAGGGCAAATGCAGAAAGCTTGCTTTTGCGCATTTGACGACCGTGATACAATCCTGAAACAAGTGTAGCGGTTTCGGTGGCTTGTTTACATGATGAGGGCCTACGAATTACGAATGGAATTGTAGAATGTGTGAAATTCATTCGTGGGAAGTTGGGGACTTTTACGAATGAAAATAGAAAAATGTGAGGTGTATACGTAGTGGATTGAGGACTGTTACGTATGAAAATAAGAGATAGGGAGATGTATACGTAGGAATAAGTTTTTTTCTACGAATGAAATTTGAAAACAGGGAAATTGTATCCGTAATGATATGGCGATTGCTACGTATGAAAATGAGCGATAGAGAGATGTGTTCGTAGAAACTAGGAATTTGCTACGGATGAAAGAGGAGAAGACATGAATTCATTCGTAGAGAACGAGGATTTTCTAGATGATTTCATACCAGTCGCCTGCAAGGCGACTTTTTCATGCATCAATGGACAGCATTTAACAAATCAAGTAAAATAGAAAAGGACGAAAACAGAACGGAATTATGGGGGAAAGAACAGGATTGCCATTAAGTTATATGAGCAAGGCGGCTATGAGAAGACCAGAGATATGGGAAACGGATTTTATATGATCAAGAAATTATAAAGAAATAGAAGGGGTAAGAAAAATGAACATAACAACAAAACAATTTCAGATATTAACAGATATTAACTTAGTATGGGATTTTATGGTAGAGGTATATGATGAAAATGCGGATGGCGTTCAGGCACCGTTTTTTGAATATGCGATTCAATCATCCTGGATGGATACGTCATACTGCTATTTGGACCTGTTGTGGATGGATGGAGACAAGGTGGTTGGATTTGTGTTCTATGAAAATCCTATTACGGATATATATTTTAAGATACGTCCGGGATATGAATTTTTGGCAGAGGAAATGGTTGATTATGCCGAGAATCATATGCCGAGTTTTGATGGAAAGCAGCAGTTGATGTTGTTTAACGGTCAGGAGTATCTTATGGAACTTTTGAAAAAGCGTGGGTATCATTGTGAATATGATTATGAAGAACTTCATTTTCATTTTTCCAAGGAACTGAATGCGGAATTGCCGGAGGGATATCATTTTGTGGATCCCATGACTGCAGACCCATTGAAATTGGCGAAGATGTTTTGGTATGGTTTTGACAATCATTTGGAAAACGGTCCCTTTGAAAATTGGGACAATGAGGACAATTCCTACCAGTGGACACCTGCAAAGTCTTACAAGGGAGTCATTGGTCCGATTGTTGCACCTTCGCCGCATTCTACCCATCAGTATGATGTAATCATTGCAGATGAAAATGAAGAGTATGTCTGCTTTTCGGGAATGTGGTGGGTGGAAGAAAATCATCTGGCCTATATGGAACCGTTGTGTACCGTTCCGGAGCATCGAAAAAAAGGTTTAGCTGTTGCAGCACTTTCAAAACATTATCATAGGATGAAAGCTCTTGGCGCAACGGTAATGACAGGGGGCGCAAATCCATTTTACGAAAAAATAGGATATGGAAAAGGAACCCATTGGTATTGCTATAAAAAGTAAGCAGGAGAAGTGTAGGTAGTCAGTACTCTGGGTAATATGGTAAAATAATATTCAAAAACCTGTTTGATGTGGAATAGGTATTAGAGGTGAGAATTATTATGAGATTAAGAAATGTTTTGATTGTGGTAGAGCATATCGAAAAATCCAAGAAGTATTACCATGATTTGTTTGGGCTTGATGTTGTCCTAGACAATGAGGGCAATGTGATTTTAACGGAAGGATTAGTCCTTCAGGACAAGACTATTTGGGAAAATTTTCTGGAAAGGAATATTGAAGGAAGAAATAACTCCTGTGAATTATATTTTGAAGAAAACAATATTGAAGAATTCGTAGAAAAACTGGAGCGTCTTTATCCGGAAACGGAATATGTAAATCGGTTAATGACTCACAGTTGGGGACAAAAAGTGGTTAGATTTTATGACCCGGATGGAAATTTAATTGAGGTTGGAACACCAATGTAAAGTACATTCAGAGAAAAGACGAAAGAAAATGTTGAGGAGAAAATAAATGAAAGTGTTAATATCAACGGGTGCATTACTAGGTTATGTGAATGGAAAAGAGTTTCGGTTGTTAAAGGAGATTGTTCCCCGACTGGATTGTGATGGATTGGAATTCATGATGTACAGAGACTGGTATGAGAGAAAAGATGAAGTGGTCGAAGTAGTAAGGAGTCTGGAAACAGAGATTCCTGTGATGCATTTTGAAAAATCCATGGGAGAAATGATTGTACAGGAAGGGCTTTCAAAGGTTGTGGAGCGATTTGAAACTAATTGTAAAGTTGCTCAGGGAATTGGTGCTAAGAAAGCAGTGTTCCACCTGTGGAACGGAACAACATCGGATCAGCAGATTGAGAAGAATATTGAAGCGTATGGAGAACTGAGACAAATCTCTGATTCTTATGAAATTGAATTATTGATTGAGAATGTGATTTGCAATAAGTATAATCCTTTTTGCAATTGGAATTGGCTTATAGAAAGATACCCGGATGTTTCCTATATCTTTGACACGAAGATGGCTGCTTTTCACGGGCAAATGGATGGAATCTATGGCTTTGACAAAATTGACCATGTAAAACATTACCACGTTAATGATTATGCCGGCGGATATATGGAATGGGAGACATTGAGAGAGAGGGTTCTTCCGGTTGGTGCCGGCAATATCGACTTCGAGAAATTTTTCAGTTTTCTGAAGGATATTGCGTATGATGGAACCATAACGTTAGAAGCATCAGGACTGAATCGAATAACGAAAGAGTTAGAATATGATATGCTGAACAACCAAGTGAAGACAGTAAGACAATTCATTGGAAAATGAGATGGTTAAAACGGATATAGTTGTTTATTAGATCGGAATTATAAAATAAGGAGGGGAAGATTATGAAATTGAAAAAAATCAATGCTACATTGTCGCTATTGGCAATAATGTTTTTGATGCTGCATATTGGGTACAGTGTATTTGCGTATATCACGTTTTACTATAATCCGGTATTGACAAAAGCATTTGCAATTCCATTTATGGTACTAACCTGTTTTCATGCCATATGTGGGATGTCGATTGTATTTTTTCAGGCAGATGGAACAAGGCTTGACCTATATCCGAAACAAAATATGCGCACGATTCTTCAGCGGGTTTCTGCAGCACTGATTTTTCCACTTTTGATTTTGCACATCAATACATTTCAACTCTTGCAATATAGTGCTGGAAAGAGAAATAATCTTCTTTTTGGATTGTTGATTTTTATGGAAGTGTTGTTTTTTGCAACAGTAATTACACACGTGGCGGTTTCTGTCACAGCAGCACTAATTACCCTTGGAATCTTGGCTTCCAGAAATAAACAGATAATAATTGACCGAGTGATATATATTATTGGCGCGATTGCTTTTAGCGTTGCTGTTATTGCAGTAGTTAAGACACAGATGGCAATGTTTATCAGATGACGGGAGGCATAAATGAAGGATGTTGTTATTATAGGTAGTGGAATTTCCGGAATGGCATGCGCTGTCGAATGTGCGAGAAGGGGAGTTCACGTTTGTTTGGTATCCCCTTTCCCATCAGAACGCTCCCAATCAGTGATGGCAGCCGGAGGGATTAATGCAGTATTGCCTGAACATGAGCCGGGAGATTCTGTAGAGAAACATATTGAAGATACATTGAAAGGTGGTTGCAATCTGGGAGGTAACGTGGCTGTAACCAATTTGTGTGAAAGTGCGGAAGAAATCATTCAATACTTAGAAAAAATCGGAACAGTTTTTTCTACAGATGATTCGAAAAATCTTGTAAGACGTGCGTTCGGTGGACAATCTTACAAGAGAACGTATTACTGTGGGGCATCCACAGGAAAACAGATTGTTTCAGCACTGGTTATGGAAGTCAGAAGATATGAGGCGGCGGGTGTGATTCAGAGGAGACTTTGGAGTTGTTTTCATTCCGCACTAATCAAAGATGGTGTTTGCTATGGGGTAGTGCTGTTTGACGAAGCAAAAGGGCAGTTGGATGCGGTTTATGCAGATGCTATAGTGATTGCCACTGGTGGGCAGAATGGATTGTTTGGAAAAACCACCGGTTCCACACAGTGTGATGGCTATACAGCCGGGAAGTTATTTATGCAGGGCGTAGAACTGAAAAATCTGGAATTTATACAATATCATCCTACAACGATGGAAACCTCTCAAAAGAAAATGCTGATATCAGAGGCTGTTCGAGGGGAAGGGGGAAGACTGTTTTATATTGAGGATGGAAAAAGAATCTATTTCATGGAAGAAAAATATGGTCCCCGTGGGAATCTCCAGACAAGAGATGTAGTTGCAAGGGAAATTGATAAAATCGGAAAGCAGGTTTTTCTCGATATCTCCTTTTTGGCACCGAAAGAGATTGAGCAAAAGCTTCCGGAGGTCAAGGAACTCTGTAAAAAGTATGGTGATATTGATATTACAAAAGAACCAATTCCTGTGGTTCCATCAGTACACTTCTTTATGGGAGGATTTGCTGTGCATTTGAATCATGAGACGAATATTCGTAACTTGTTTGCAGTTGGGGAATGTGCGTCTATGTATCATGGAGCTAACCGTCTGGGAGGAAATTCCTTGTTGGCGGCTCTGTATAGTGGAAAGAGAGCGGCAGAAGAAATCATAGAAAGAACAGTTGTAAAGAAACAGCCTGATTTTACGAAAGAATTGGAAAAAGAAAATAGAATCTTAAAGGAAATGATGACCGGGAAGAGTCAGTTTCCGGTAATGTATATACGAGAAATGCTGGCTGATACAATGCAGAAGTATTTGGGCATTGTACGAGATGAAACGTCTCTGGAAAAGGGAATTGAAGATGTTGAGTATTATCTTTCTATAGCGAATCGCATTCAATATGACAGTAGTGTAATGGCATACATGAATTATAGTTTGGAAGGAATTCTCACATTGGCGAGAGCAACGCTTACTTGTGCGAAGCAGAGAAAAGAAAGCCGGGGAGCACATTATCGCAGAGATTATTCTGATAAGGATGCTCAGTTTGAATATGCAACAATTATTTCCTACGCGAATGGAGAATATAAGGTACGATTAGATGAGGAGAGAAGCTATGAAAGTTAGAGTTTTAAGACAAAAGTCTCCCGTATCAGAACCATACTGGGAAGTATTTCATTACGATGGTCCGAAGGATAACTCCGTGGCCGGTGTTTTAGATTATCTGAATTACAATGATGATATTGTAGATGTTCAGGGAAATAAAACGACACGAATTGGTTGGGAATGTTCCTGTTTGCAAGGAATATGTGGAGGCTGTGCAATGGTGATTAACGGATTACCGGCACTGGCGTGCAATACATTTTTAAAGGATTTAAAAGGGAAAGAAATTGAAATCAGACCGCTACAAAAATTTCCGGTAATTCACGATTTAGTAGTAGATAGAACAGCGATTCAGGAAAATCTAAAAAAGATGAATGTGTGCATTGAAGAATATAATCCGACAGATGAAAAAAATCATGAACACCAGTATTTGGCGGCAAAATGTCTGAAATGTGGACTGTGTTTGGAGGTTTGTCCAAACTATGTAAGCGGAAAGAACTTTTATGGTGCTCTTTTTGCAAATGATTGCTATTTGGTGGCATCAAGAAACCAAGCAAAATTAACTGAAATAAAAGAAGTATATCGAAAGCATTTTGGAAAAACTTGTTCCAAAGCACTTTCCTGCATGGATGTATGCCCAATGAAAATTCCTACAATTGCTTCTATGGCAAGGCTGAATCGATAAAATAATAGTCAGTAGAATTTGAATGGAATAATAAGGAAGAGGTAGAGATTTTCTAGATGATTTCATAAAAGTCGCCTGCAAGGCGACTTTTTCATACTTCAATGGACAGCATTTAACAAATCAAGTAAAATAGAAAAGGACGAAAACAGAACGGAATTATGGGGGGAATCAGAGAATGGTTGAACTTAAAATAATGAATGACGAAGAATACAATTCCTATATGAAGGAAAGTACGCGAATTCATATTGAGGAATTGATGGAATGGGAAAAAATGTCTTATGAGCATGCAAAGGAAGCGGCTATCAAGGAATTAGAAGAAATGCTTCCGGATGGACTTCAGACGAAGGATAATTTCCTGATGAATATTGTGGATGAGGTGAACAAGGAAACCGTTGGATTTATTTGGTTTTTGCATGAACTTTGCGAAGGAAAGAAGCAGTCTTTCGTGTGCGATTTTGAAATCTATGAAAGGTTTAGAAGAAACGGTTTGGGCAAAGCGACGATGGAAGCCTTGGAAGAATTTGCGCGAAAACATGATTGTGAAGAAAGTGTTCTTTGGGTGGAAGGAAAGAATACGATTGCCATCAAGTTATATGAGCAAGGTGGTTATGAGAAGACAAGAGATATGGGAAACGGATTTTATATGAAAAAGAAACTGTAGTGGAGGACGAGAATGAAAAAGGTATTAGTAACCGGAGGAACTGTATTTGTAAGTAAGACGGTAGCAGAGTACTTTGCGGCAAAGGAAGAATATGATGTTTACGTATTGAATCGTGATACGAAAAAACAACTTGAGAACGTTACCTTGATTTGTAAGGATCGAAATGATTTAAGAGATAGTCTGAAAGGGAAACACTTTGATGTTGTGTTGGATGTGACTGCATATACGAAACAGGATATTTCTGATTTGCTAGATGGATTGGAGTCCTTTGATGAATACATTATGGTAAGTTCCAGCGCAGTGTATCCGGATACTGGAAAGCAGCCTTTTAAAGAAGAGGAACCAATTGGTGCAAATCAGTATTGGGGAACTTACGGGACTGACAAAATAGAAGCGGAACAGGAATTGCAAAGAAGAGTTCCTAGAGCTTACATTTTACGTCCGCCATACTTGTATGGAAAATACAATAACGTTTACAGAGAGGCATTTATATTTGATTGTGCAATGCAGAACAGACCTTTCTATCTGCCTAAGAACGGAGAAATGAAAATGCAGTTCTTCCTGGCAAAGGATTTATGCAGATTGATGGAAGTGATTATAAATGAGAAACCGCAGCAGCGCATTTTCAATGTTGGAAACAAAGAGGCAATCAGTGTGAAGGACTGGGTAGCACTTTGTTATGAAATTGTTGGTGCAAAGTTAGAGACTGTTTCGGTAATGGAAGATATATGGCAACGGGAATATTTTTGTTTTGCTGATTACGAGTATTACTTGGATGTGACGAAGCAGAACGAATTGTTGAAGGATGTTGCACCATTGAAGGAAGGATTGCAACAGGCCTTTGAATGGTACCGGAATAATCAGCAGGATGTTGGTAAGAGAGGGTACATTGATAATATTAAACAGCGATGGGAAAATAAATAGAAACATTAAAAGAGGGGAGTGAAAAATGAGCATAACAACAAAACAATTTCAGATATTAACAGATATTAATTTAGTATGGGATTTGACGGAAAGCAGCAGATGATGTTGTTTAACGGTCAGGAATATCTTATGGAACTTTTGAAAAAACGAGGATATCATTGTGAATATGATTATGAAGAATTGCATTTTCATTTTTCCAAGGAACTGAATGCAGAATTACCGGAAGGATATCATTTTGTGGATCCGATGACTGCAGATCCATTGAAACTGGCGAAGATGTTCTGGTATGGTTTTGACAATCATTTGGAAAACGGCCCCTTTGAAAATTGGGACAAGGAAGGCAATGTGATTTTGACGGAAGGACTAGTACTTCAGGATAAAACAATCTGGGAAAATTTTCTGGATAGAAACATTGCCGGAAAGAGTAATTCCTGTGAATTGTATTTCGAAGAAAATGACCTCGAAGTGTTCGTAGAAAAATTGGAGCGACTTTATCCGGAAACGGAATATGTGAATCAGTTGATGACTCATAGCTGGGGACAAAAAGTTGTTAGATTCTATGATTTAGATGGAAATTTAATTGAAGTGGGGACACCAATGTAAAGAGTGTGGAGGATGTTATGGTTGAAATTAGATATGTAACAAATGCTGATAAGACGTTTTGGTATGAACTGGACAAACACTTGCCAGAAGAAGAATTTGACAAAAAAGTCAGAGACCGACAGGGATATGTCATCCTCGTAGACAGTGAACCGGTGGGCATCTTAAGATATAATATGTTTTGGGACAATGTGCCATTTTGCACAATGCTGTACATTCGGGAAGAGTTTCAGAAGAAAGGATATGGAATAGCCTTAATGGAGCATTGGCAAAATGAAATGAAGGAGAAAGGACATGGGATGGTTCTTACCTCCACACAAGTTGATGAGGATGCTCAACACTTTTATAGAAGACTCGGATATCAGGATTGCGGTGGATTGATTCTGAACATAAAAGGGTACGAGCAGCCAATGGAAATGTTCCAGGCAAAGGAAATTTAATACTTCCAAGGGGGAGATGGAGTAGAAAACTCATTTAAGAGTTATTAGATGACTTGCGAAACACGATTTGACGGTGGCTACGAATGAAAAGTAAAGATTGAGAAAATCATTCGTAGAAATTAGGAGGTGGCTACGGATGAAAAGTAGAAATGGAGAAATTCATTCGTAGAAACTAGGAGGTTACTACGGATGAAAATTAGAAAAGGAGAAATTTATTCGTAGAAATTAGGCGTTGGCTACGGATGAAAATTAGAAAAGGAGAAATTCATTCGTAGAAACTAGGAAATGGCTACGGATGAAAAGTGGAAATGGAGAAATTTATTCGTAGATATTAGGCGGTTGCTACGGATGAAAAGTAAAGATTGAGAAAATCATTCGTAGAAACTAAGAGAATGCTACGAATGAAATTGAGTAAATTTAGAAAGCGAACGTAATTCCGCAGTGTACATTTGACGAAATGTGCCGAGGGGAGAGCAAGTCCTCCTACAGAAGCTTTTGGAATAATCTGCCGAAAGGCTTGATTATAAATATTTTATTATAAGGAGAGTGCTGTTTGAAGAAGTACAACACATTACCTATTGTGGCATAACCGGGAGGTTTGACACAATGGACCAAACCTCCCGCTGAGAGGCAATTGAAGTTAACAATATTCAGGAGGATTAAAAAATGAAGAAAAATAACATTATTATTCGATTAGAAAAAAGAGAAGACCACAGAGAAGTAGAAAATCTTATCAGAGAATCATTTTGGAATGTGTATTGCCCAGGGTGCAAAGAGCATTACCTGATGCATGTTCTCAGAGACGATGATGTCTGTATTAAGGAATTGAATTTTGTCATGGAAAAAGATGGTGAAATCATCGGGCAAAATGTGTTTGCAAAGACAATCATTAAAGCGGATGACGGAAGAGAAATCCCTGTGTTAACAATGGGGCCAATATGCATTACGCCGGAACTGAAACGTAAGGGCTATGGGAAAATGCTATTGGATTACTCTTTGGAAAAAGCTACTGAACTTGGGTTTGGTGCGGTCTTGTTTGAAGGCAATATTGATTTCTACGGTAAAAGTGGATTGGACTATTCCAGCAAATTTGGAATCAGATATCATGATTTGCCGGATGATGCGGATTCATCATTCTTTCTATGCAAGGAACTGATTCCGGGATATCTTGATGGAATCACCGGTGTTTATCAGACACCGGAAATTTATTATGTTCCAGACGATGAGGTTGACGAATTTGACAAAGGTTTCCCACCAAAGGAAAAATTAAAACTTCCGGGACAAATTTTCTAATCGGAAAGCAAAGATAAAAACGCAATGTGCATTGTAAAATGTGCTAGAGCCGGTAGGTAGCCCGGCCGTCCTGTGAAAACAGGGTAAGTAACCTGCCCCTCCGGGTTGTCCATTCTTTGTAATTTATGACACTTCAAAGGAGGGATGATTGTGGACAAAGAAAGTATTAAGTTAATAGTGTTTTTTGAAAATCCGTTTTGGGTTGGTGTTTTCGAGAGAATTGAAAACGGCAAATTATTTGTGGTAAAGATAACTTTTGGTGCAGAACCCAAAGATTATGAAATTAACAAGTTTATCACAAGACACTATTATCAATTACATTTTAGTCCGGCTGTTGAAACTGTTGTGAAGGATGAAAAAAAGAATCCGAAACGTTTAAAACGGGATGCTAAAAAACAAATGCAGGAGACTCCGATGGGGACGAAATCCCAGATGGCATTAAAGTTGCAACAGGAACAGAACAAACAAATTTCGAAAGCAAATCATCGACAAAAGAAAGAGGCTAAAAAGCAGAGATTGTTTGAACTAAAGCAGCAAAAGAAAAAGAAGAAGCACAGGGGGAGATAGTTCCCCCGTGTTTCTCGAAATCCTCTAGTTATTGGGGGATTGATATGGCAAAAAAGAATAGAGAGCATAATGTTTTTGACCAAATGATGAAAGAACTGTAATGAAAAGATGTATAAAATGAAAGGAATATGATGGACATCAAACATTTTTTTATAGAAAAAGGTAAGGGAGAACCAATCATTCTGCTTCATGGAAACGGAGAGAATAGCGAATATTTTCAGGGGCAGATTGATGTGCTTTCAAAACAGTATCATGTTTATGCAATCGATACCAGAGGGCACGGGAAAACACCGAGAGGCGATAAAACATTCACCATACGGCAGTTTGCAGACGACCTGTTCTGTTTCATGGAACAACAACAGATTGAGAGGGCACATTTGCTTGGCTTTTCGGATGGCGGGAATATTGCTATAGTCTTTGCCATTTGTTACCCGGATAAAGTAAATCGTCTGATTTTGAATGGGGCAAATTTGAATCCAAATGGAGTAAGATGTTCCGTACAGATTCCAATTGAAATAGGTTATAAGTTTGCAAAGAGATTTTCCGAAAAAAGTGATTCCGCAAGATTGAAAGCGGAAATGTTAGGCTTGATGGTAAACGATCCAAACGTGGAACCGGAAGAACTTGCAAAAATAAAGGCAAAAACTTTAGTTATTGCTGGTACAAAGGATATGATAAAGGAAGAACACACAAGACTGATTGCTTCAAGTATTCCGAATTCAGAACTTGTATTTCTCAAGGGGGATCACTTTATAGCAGCCAAGCATCCGGAGGAGTTTAATCAGGCAGTTCTGGATTTTTTATGCAGCTAAACTTATAGGAGGAATTGACGATGAAAATAGCGGTATTTTCAGATGTTCACGGAAATCTGAAAGCATTAAATGCAGTACTTAAACAAATCAAGGAACAAAATGTAGATATGACAGTATTCTTGGGAGATATTTTTCAGCGTGGAAACGAAGAGATAGAATGCCTGGAATTATTAAAGGACAGCGGAGCACTTTGTATAAAAGGAAATTGTGAACTCTATGCGGAGCATGGAGTGGATATTGATCCTGATGTAGAATATTTGAGAGACTATTATGACGGAATAAGGGAAAAACTTACAGAGGAACAAATGCAGTTCATTAGCCAGATGCCGTTGTTCTATGAAAAAGAATACAATGGTCTTATCATTCGCTTTTCACATTTCTTATTTTGGGACGTTGATGAGGCATATCCATTCTTGCCATTGTCAAGTTTAAAAACAGGGGCGTTTGATGAAGCATGCAAAAGCGAAGAGGTCAAACAATATGATCTCTGTGTGATTGGTCATTCTCATCAGAATTTTGTGAAGGGAAACGTAGTTTCCGTTTCTGCTACCGGCTTGGAAGGCGCTTCTTACCTTTTGATTAATGTGGATGATGATTCCATTGGTTTTGAGCATGTTGGGATTGATTAGTTTTTTATAAATCGGAATTTGGGGAGGTTAATCAATAATGTGTGAATTCAAAATTATGAAAGCAGAGATAGAAGAGGTTCCAATGATTGAAGAAATCGTTGCGATAACTATCAAAGAAATATATCCAAAATACTATTCTGAAGAAGTTGTGACTTTCTTTTTGGAATTACATAATTCAGAAAGTATAAAAAAAGATGTTTTGGCAAAAAAAACTTATGTTGCATACCGTGAAAATATACCGGTGGGAACGGCGACTGTGGATGATAATCAATTATGCCGTTTATTTGTATTGCCGAAGTATCAAGGACAAGGAATAGGAACTGCTCTGCTAGATTATTTGGAAGATATGATTATTAGAGAACATGGTTCAGTTTTGCTTGATGCTTCACTGCCATCAGGTGAGTTTTATAGGAAAAGGCGTTATCGTCAGGTGGAACACAGAGAACATCAAGTGGCAAATGGGAAAATACTTTCTTACGAGGTGATGTGCAAAAAATATCTCCCGATTAATCCAGAGATTTATAATGCAC
>JAEFAB010000073.1 GCA_016292095.1 Eubacterium sp.
AATAGAAATGAGAATTTCTTAAAAGGATTTGGAATAGTTGATTTTTCTGAAAATGAATTACGCCGACTTCGTTGGTACGATATTATTTTGTATTTGACCATGATGATAGAAGTATTCTATCGTGAGTATAAAGACAAAGGTCAGTATCAGTGGGCGAAAGAAATGTTATTAGGTGTATTGTAGTGCAGCAAAATGCGAATGGACACTGCGCTATAAAGTTAAGAAAAAAGATGTGATTGCATTACTAGATAAAAGAAAAGGTGTTTTAATATGAATAAAAAAATAGTTTGTTTATCACCCTTTCGTGAAACGGATAGGGAGCAGTTTATAAAGGATAATCAGAAAGCCTTCAATTATGGTGCGATGGAAGAATTTGGAATGAGGGATAATCATTTTGAAGAAGACGAACAGATTATTTCCCGGGATACCATTGAGAAATCCATAGATGGCGGAGAGGCATATCGAATTACTTGCAATGGAAAGATTGTAGGGGGATTAGTAATAAAGGTAGAAGGTGAACATGGAGAGTTGGAACTTCTATTCGTTTCTCCAGAGGAACATAGTAAGGGAATCGGCTATGCTGCCTGGTGTGAGGTCGAGAAACTTCATCCGGAGGTATTAGTGTGGGAAACATGTACACCTTATTTTGAAAAAAGAAACATTCATTTTTATGTGAATCGATGTGGATTCCATATTGTTGAATTTTTCAATAGTTATCATCAAGATCCCAATGACCCAGATACAAAAGATGACGAAACAGATGAACAATTTCCAGAGGGAATGTTTCGTTTTGAAAAAAATATGAAATAATGTAAAGGAGAAAAAGATGAGAGTAGCAGTAACTTACGAAAAAAGAGAGGTTTTTCAGCATTTTGGAAGAACACCGCAGTTTAAAATTTATGAGATTGAAAATGGAGAAGTAAAAAATTCAGAAGTGGTAGAAACCGGCGAAAACGGTCATGGTGCATTAGCAGGATTTCTTCGAAATCAGGACGTAGATGTTTTAATCTGTGGAGGAATAGGTGGAGGAGCTATTTCTGCTATGGAAGAATCCGATATTAAGGTATATGCGGGGACATCCGGTGATACAGATGTAGTAATTAAATCTTATTTGGAGGGGACATTGGAAGAAGTCAGTGAGGCAACTTGTAATCATCACGGGCATGAACATCACGAGGGAAATAATTGCGGACACGGTGGATGCCACCATTAATCTGTAAAAGGTTTTTAAGGGAAATCTCTACATGACACGAAAAGTAGCATTTTTTTTATGAATGCCAACAGTTGTTGCTAGATATTTTGGTACCATATGAGTAGGATGTGAGTATCAAAATCAAGGAGGAAACAAATATGAATTTTTTAGCGAATGGGATTTAAGAGGTTATTAGAAATAATTCCCATTGCAACAGTACTATATGATAAAGGAGGAGACAGATGGAATACATTCGAGTGACAAAAGATAATCTTGAAACAGAGCACATTTGCTGTGCAATTTCAAAAAATGATGATGTGCAGGTGGCATCTAAGAAGTCTTGGTTGCGTGAACGGTTTGACGAGGGATTGGTATTCTTAAAAAGCATTGAGCGTGGGAAGTGTTTTATTGAATACATTCCGGCAGAGAATGCGTGGAATCCGATTGATGCCGATGGATATATGTATATTGATTGCCTTTGGGTGTCAGGATCGTTCAAGGGAAAAGGATATTCCAGTGATTTGCTGAACGAATGTATTGAAGACAGCAAGAGTCAGGGGAAAAAGGGACTGTGTATTTTGGCGGCAGCAAAGAAGAAGCCGTTTTTGGCAGATCCAAAGTATTTGAAATACAAAGGTTTTGAAGTGTGTGACGAAGCAGATAATGGAATTCAATTATGGTACCTGCCATTTGAGAAAGATGCAGAGAAACCGCAATTGAAAGAATGTGCAAAGCATCCTCATATTGATAAAAAGGGATACGTTCTTTATTACACAAACCAATGTCCGTTTAATGCAAAGTATGTGCCAGTGGTTGAGAAGACAGCTGAGGAGCACGGAATCGATTTTGAGGCAATTCACATCGAGAATAAAGAGGATGCAAGAAAAGCACCAACACCAATTACGACCTATGCGGTGTTTTTTGATGGAGAATACATCACAAATGAACAGATGAATGATAAGAGATTTTTGAAGTTGGTTGGAGAATACAAAAATGAAGATAAAGAAATTAGACAAAAAGGATTTATTTGATGCCTATCTGATTTCAGTTTTTTGTTTTCACATGCGGGTGGAAGATGTAGAAGCAAAGCGTGAAGAAATCGAGGCGGAAAAGCATGACGATTGGGGAGCATTTGATGATGACGGCACTATGATGGCAAGAATCATCAACCATCGTTTTGGGTTTTATTTGGACGGACAAGTGGTGCCTACCGGCGGAATTGGTGCGGTTTCAACCTTGCCGGAGTATCGAAATCAAGGAGCGGTTCGTGAGATGTTTCGGAAACTTTTGCCGGATGCTTACCGGAATGGTGAAGTGATATCTACGCTGTATCCTTTTAATCATGCTTTTTACAGAAAAGTGGGTTATGAAGTTGTTACGTATATGAATGAGTACCACTTTGCACCATCGGTTTTGTGCCAATATCAGTTTGACGGAGAAGTCGTTAATTGGAAACCGGGAGAAACGGTTGTTGAGTTTCTTGCCGTCTACAAGGAATTTGTTTCAAAATACAATTTGGCAATGGATCGCGACGAGGAGAAGATGGCTGAACATATGAAGGTGGATAACCCTTACATAGACAGAAAATTCTCTTACGTTTTCAAGCAGGATGGCAAGCCAATCGCCTATTTTATTTTTACAGACGTTCGCAAGGATCCTACAGCCTATTTGCAGGTAGAGGAATGTGCCTGGACTTGCCGCGACGGATTCTATGCAATCTTAGGATTCCTGGCAAGATTTGATGCGGATTACGGAGAAATCAAGCTTCCACTTCCAAAGGGAATTGATCTTCTTCGTATAATTGAATCGCCGCGGGCATACGATATCCGCAAGCAAACATTGCAGAGCTTTATGGTTCGCGTGGTCAATGCAAAGAAATTGTTGGAAGTAATTCATAAGCCTTTGGGATGTGATTTCACGGTGCAGGTGACGGATGACATCATTGAAGAAAATAATCGGATTTTCAGGGTACAGGCGAATGATGTTACAGAAGTTACAGAAGATGTTGTAGCAGATTTGGAAATATCCGTGCAGGCATTGGGACAGCTTGCAATTGGTGCAATTAACCTGGACGAGGCAATGCTTCGATTGGATGTCACAGTTCATGGAAAAACAGAATTACTGAGAAACGTTTTCAGAGAGAAGAATATTTTTGTCGGAGAACAGTTCTAAAACTGATCAAAGCCCATTTTTGTTTAGAAGTAAAGATGGGCTTGTCATTGGCTTTCTTATTTTGTATGATGGAAGCAGGGTAAAGAGGAAAGGATTGGTAGTGTTTATGCGCAAAAGATATGTTATCGCTCAGTAGTCTGGGCATAAAATAAAATGGAAACTTATGCTCAGATGAATCCGAAACTATCATAGGAGGATTACATGAGCTATATCAAAGCGGAAGAAATTCTGCCCAAGGAAGTAATTGAAATTATTCAGCAGTATGCAAGTGGTGTCAACATCTACATTCCCTGCAAAGAGAAAAAGGAGTGGGGAAGCCAGACCGATTCCAGAGTCTATTATCGGACACGAAACGACAAGATTTGCGAGATGCATCGTGAAGGAAAATCGGTGTCGGAGCTTGCATATGAATATTCTTTATCAGAGAAAAGTATTCGCAGAATTTTAAGAGAAATGAGACGTTCAGCATAAAGGAGGAGATTATGAGTAATTACAAGTATTTCACATTGGATCAAGTCCCTGAATTAAAGGACGAAGCAGCAGAATGGTTCCACAATAAGTGGGGTGTGCCGAAAGAAGCATACCTGGAATGCATGGATGCATTCTTAAACAATGATACGAAAAACGGTTGGTACCTGTGTCTTGATGGGGAACGTATCATTGCAGGAATGGGAGT
>JAEFAB010000074.1 GCA_016292095.1 Eubacterium sp.
ACAGAACGACAACTAAAATGCAAGTACTTTTTGCAAACAAGTTCAGCCATTTCCATAAAAGAAGACAAATCCCCTGTTCGCAAGGGGATTTGTCTTCTTTTATGGAAATGAGCGGAGCGTCAATACATGAACAAAAAATCATTTGCACAGCAAATGTAACAACGAAGTTCCTTAAGGTATGCCGAAAATTTTCGTCCAGGCGAATTTTACCATAAGAATTGATTTTTGAACGATATCAGGGTACACTTAGGTCACTTTAGCAAGTTAAAGTGTACCCTGCGTTCATATTTTTCTTAATTATAAAGGTACACTTTCCTCGCTTTAATGCCTTAAAGTGTACCTTTCCTTTTAGTTTTTATTTCACCTCAAGGTACACCAGCTATTTTTTGTTCTCTGAAAGTGTACCTTAACATTTCAACTTTCTCACATCTTATGGTACGATCAGGGAAATCGCCTTCCAGAAGTGTACCTTAACGCTACTCCTTTTCCAAACCATAAGGTACACCGACAAATTTTGTCATTAAAAAGTGTACCTTAACATTTCAATTTTCTCACATCTTATGGTATTTCCATAAAATCCACTTCAAAAAAGTCCTATCCCAGCACTTCCTTTGCAATATCCGCACTCATCTTTGCATCTTTTGCATAGTAGTCTGCCCCAATCTTTATCGCATAGTCCGGAGTCAATACCGCGCCTCCTACCATAACCTTACAGTCTACGTTATGCTGTCTGAGCAATTGAATTGTTTCTTCCATAGATCCCAAAGTCGTAGTCATCAGTGCTGACAATCCAACCAAATGAACGTCCTGTTCAATGGCAGTGTTTACAACCAGCATCGGATCTACGTCACGTCCCAGGTCAATTACATCATAGCCGTAGTTTTCCAAAATAACTTTCACAATATTCTTTCCGATATCATGGATATCGCCCTTAACCGTTGCTACGATGATTTTCCCTTTCAATTCTGAAGCCGCACCATTTTCGGCCAGATAGCCCTTAATGGCTTCAAAACACTCTTTTGCCACATCCGCTGCAAGAATTAACTGCGGAAGGAAAATCTTTCCTTTTTCGAACTTATCTCCTACCACATCCAATGCCGGAATCAGAATTCCATTGATAATTTCCATGGCATCCTGCTCCTGCAATAATTCCTCAGTGAGTTTCTTTCCATCTGTTTTCATACCGGTTTCCATTGCTCTTAAGATAGCATCTGCCTTAGGACTTCCCAAAGAAACCTTGCCTTCCGGAGTCGCTTTCACTTCCACCGGTTTTCCAACAGCAACTTCAATCGGATTGTTATTACAATAATCAATGAAATCCATAGAGTTTTCATCATAGGCTGCAAGAACTTTATACGACTTTAATGCCCAAACCATTGCCGGAACATTCGGATTCATAATCGGAAGATCCAGTCCCTGGTCAAGAGCCATTGTAAGGAATGTCTTATTGATCATTTCTCTGTTTGGCAGGCCAAAAGAAATATTGGACACTCCAAGAACTGTTCTTAAGCCCAGTTCCGTTTTTACTGTATGCAATGCTTTCAATGTTTCCTGGGCAGCTTTTTGTTCTGCAGAAACTGTCAGCACTAAACAGTCAATAATAATATTTTCTTTCTTCACACCATATTCCATGGCGCGATTCATAATTTTCTTTGCAATTTCCACACGGCCTTCCGCTGTTGGTGGAATTCCGTTTTCATCTAAGGTCAATCCGATTACAGCCGCACCGTATTTGGCTACTACCGGCAAAATCTTATCAAGGACTGCATCTTCTCCGTTAACGGAGTTGACAATCGGCTTTCCGTTATAAACACGCAACGCTGCTTCAATAACTTCCGGCTTTGTGGAGTCAATCTGCAACGGCACATCCACGATAGACTGCAAAGCCTTTACCGTGCGAATCATCATTTCCTTTTCATCAATTTCCGGATGTCCTACATTAACATCCAAAATATCCGCTCCACCGTCAATCTGTTCAATTGCCTGTGAAAGGATATAATCCATATCATTTTCTACTAACGCCTGTTTAAAACGCTTCTTTCCCGTAGGATTGATTCGTTCTCCGATAATTCTCGGTTCATCCACTACAACGGTTTTCAGTGGAGAGCAAACAGACAACACTTTTTCTGTCCGGACCTGAACGCGCTTTCGCACCTCCAGTCTTTCTTTAACTGCACGAATGTAATCCGGTGTCGTTCCACAACAACCACCCAGAACACAAGCGCCCATCTCAACCATCTTCATACAGTCATCTGCAAAGTCTTCCGGCTCCACGTCATACAAATTGGTAACCGGATCAGGCAATCCCGCATTCGGTTTTACAACAATTGGGATTTCTGTCCACTTTGCGATTTCTTTTACAATCGGAATCAATTCATTCGGTCCCAAAGAACAGTTTACACCCACTGCATCAATCCCCATCCCTTCCAGGGTAAGGCACATTGCCGCCACGGAACAACCGGTAAAGGTTCTTCTGTTTTCCTCAAAGGTCATGGTACAAATTACCGGCAAATCTGTGTTTTCCTTCGCCGCCAAAACAGCAGCCTTGGTTTCCATCAAGTCAGTCATTGTTTCCACAACAATTAAGTCTGCCCCTTCTGCCGCTTTGATTTCCTCCAAAAAGATATCATAGGCTTCTTCAAACGTCAGACTTCCCGTCGGTTCCAAAAGCTGTCCGATGGGTCCCAAATCCAATGCCACACGACATTCTGTCCCTTCTGCCGCTTTCTTGGCATTGGCAATAGCAGCTCCAATCAATTCCTGAACGGAATAACCGGACTTTTCCATTTTATAGCGGTTCGCACCAAAGGTATTTGCATATACCACCTGAGCACCGGCTTCAATATAACTGCGGTGAATATCCACAATCCAATCCGGCTTTTCAATATTCAATGTTTCCGGAATGGTTCCGAGTTCCATTCCTTTCTTCTGGAGCATTGTTCCCATTGCTCCGTCTAAAATCAAAAAATCACCTTTAAATAATTTATTCTCCACAGTTCTTTCCTTCCTTTCGAAACTGACATTGTTCTCTCATATTGCAAAAGTCGCAACTTTTCACATTTTCTCTTTTCAACTGATGCCCCAGTCCAAAAACACAGGTTACGGATTTTACCGGTGTCAGCATCGAGGCATTGTTGACACAGACGCCAATTCGTTTTGGTGCATCCAGCAATTCCAGAAATTCCTTTTGGGCCGCTAGAGGGAAATCTCCGTATCCCAGCCCAAACCTCCAGGTATGTTCATATCCCGGAAATGCTTCCATAATTCTTTTTTCGGCCTCTTCACAAACCTGTTCCACTGCCACAGAAGCAAGACTGTCAATCATCATAGCTTCCGCCATTCCTAAAATCTGCTTCTTGCGGATCAAGGTATCCACTCCGGCCGAAATCGTGGCACACATAAAGACAACTTTCTCGCAGCCGTCCAAATGTTTTGCAATAGACTCCCCTTTAAGTTCAAAGGAACAGTTTGGAACCTGTCCCCCTTCCAAATCAAAAACCTTATACAGGAATTTTCCGTCCAGAACCTGACGTAATTCCTTTTCGCATGACAAAAGAAGCTCCATTGTAGTATCATCCGGTTCCTTTCCCCGAAATCCCAAATACCTTAGAGCCTCCTGAAAATTAATCTGTTCAATTGTAACACTTTGAACACTTTCCATTTCTATCCATTAAGCATTTACAATGCTCTTTACACCTTCTGTAATTTTTCTTGCCACATATGGGTCGTTCATTGTATAAATATGTACTCCTTCAATGCCGTTGGAAACCAATTCAATAATCTGATTGATTGCATAGGAAATTCCTGCATCTCTCATTGCTTCCGGATTATCTCCAAAACGCTGAAGAACCTTCGACAATTTTGCCGGGATGCTGGCACCGCACATAGACACCATACGTTCAATCTGCTTTTTATTTGTTACCGGCATAATTCCTGCTTCAATAGGAACGTCAATTCCGGCAATTCGTACTTTTTCAATAAAATCATAATATGCATTGTTGTCGAAAAACAACTGGGAAATCAAATGATCTGCTCCGGCATCAATTTTCTTCTTTAAATTCATGATGTCCGTACGCATACTGTCTGCTTCCTGATGCACTTCCGGATAACACGCACCGGAAACGTGAAATCCCATGTTCTTTGACAAAATGTATTCTGTCAATTCTGAGGCATAATGAAAATCATCTTTAATAGCAAAATCAGGATTGGCATCGCCTCTTAATGCCAGAATATTTTCCACGCCCTGAGACTTTAACTGTTCCAGAATTTCATCGACACTTTCCCTGGTATTGTATAGGCAAGTCAAGTGTGCAATGGTTTCAACACCTAACCGGTTCTTAATGTGAGAGCATAAATCTGTCGTAGAAGCATTTGCCACTCCGCTTCCTCCTGCTCCGTAAGTAACACTGATGAAGTCCGGCTTTAAATCCGTAAGTTGTCCCAATGTTTCATAAACGGTTTCAATACCGCTTTCCTTCTTTGGCGGAAACACCTCAAAAGAAAATACTGTTTTATCCTGTTTGAATAATTCTGCTATGTTCATGCTATCTTCCTATCTTTCCGCAGCAAAACAAGTTGAATCCGAGAATCATGCACATAATAATGAGACAGACCGAAACGAAACTGCTCTCCATAAACAAAGAAACAATCATTCCTACTGCCATCCAGAAAAGTGCAAAGCCTATGATTTTCCGCATTCATTTTCCTCTTTTTATTTTAGTATATGCTGCACATTTATCTTTTTAGTCTTATTCCTCCGGTTCTCCGGAAAAATCATCATCATTTTTGCTGGTGAACTTGTCTACCACATCCGGAACCAGATCCATAATCTTAGAAAATCCATCCTGTTCCTTAATGCTGATAATCTTTGAAGTACCGTTTTTCATAACCAATACTGCTGTCGGTGTAATTTTTCCACCAACACCACCGGTACCGTTATCTCCTTTGGAAAAAGTTCCAATTCCCATTCCAAAAGAAACGTCTGCCATTGGAAGAAGAATGGTATCATCAACTTTAATCGGTTCCCCTACAACGGATTTTGTTGTCAGGAACTTTTCCATTGCTCTCATTAATTCTTCTGTGGTCTTGTTGTTTTCTGCCATATTATTGCCTCCTATCTATCAATCTTCTCTATTTTCCCAATTTTTTCATTACTAATTTCACATCTCTATTAAAATATACTTTTAACAGATATACAAGTACTATTCCTAAAAGAAATCGTCCTTTTATGTTCAGATACCCTTCCAGAACTTTCTTTTCGAAGTCCGGATGGATGTTCATTCGATTCAACGGAATCCGAAACATTGCTGCTGCCATAGACACATAGCCCAGAATCTGTCCGGTCTGATCCGGCTGTTCCATTCCAAAATCCAATTCTCCTTCAACTTTTTTCGGACGAATATGCTTCAACAGTTTAATTACCATTTCCTTGACGTACAGGTAGGCACGCTTGGTTGTTTTTGCTTTCAGCACCCGTTTCGTATGGTCAAACTTTTTCTTCGCTGCCACGGCCTTTTCTTTGGAGCTGCTATACATATCCTTTACCGTTTGAATGAATTCTTTTATTTTTGCAATGATTTGTTTTACTTTTTCCGTAAACGGAATTTTTTCCGGTTCGTCCTTCTCTTCTGCTGTTTCTGTCTGCTGTGGTTTCGGTGCACCTTCCGAAATGCCGGTGTTTTGTGTTATATCGGAGGTCGCAGGTCGTTCCACTGCTGCGGTTGTTTCCTGCACCGCTTCCTCTGCCTCTTCCTCTTCCCGGAAGTTCTTTCGGTATACCGGAATTCCGAATACTCTTACAACGGCCTGGCCATCAGCATTTTCGCCTTCCACGGAAATATGGATAATATGTAGTAACCACCAGAACTTGCAATGATAAGTAACCTGCTTGTCCCGGATATCACTTTTTCCTATATACTTTATAGGAAAAAATAACAAAAGTAAAGCAAGACATAAAACAACCAATAATATTATTCCGATTATTTTTAGAAGTAACAGTAATATCTGTAATATCATAGGCTCTTTTTTCCTTGCTTTCTTTTTTATTGCATATTATTTCTAATATAAGATTTCACATCTAAATCACCGGTTGCCTCCATACAATCCTGAAGGACCAGCTGCATCATATCCATTGCTTCTTCTTTTCCGTAGGCAATGCCCACAACCACCAAATCCGATTTTCGATAATGCTTTTGTGTCAACACATTAGATGGATATATTTCCAACAAATCATGTTCATTCGGGGACAGTGTAATTGCAAAAATATTAAACTGCTGCTTTCCCCATTTCATTTTACGCATTACTTCCCGTTTCCGTTCAAGAAGATTATATCCAACGTATAAATCTTTATACCAAATCATAAACAAACTCCGTTTTAAGCTTCCATGATTCCGTTTAATATCTCAATACACGCAAGTTTTTCTGCTTTATCCGTACAAATAGACAAGTTGTTATAAATGTAATCCTGCAATTCGCTGATATTATTAAAGAACACCGGAAGTTCCGATAATGCCATGGACATTACCGCTCTGTTAATCATCTTTTCATTGTCTTTGAACAATGCACTATAAGCTGCAATCAATGCTTCCTGCTGCTGTACCACATAAGCCTCATCAACAGTTTCCGTTTCATCCACTTCCTCTAAGTCAATAAACATACTGTCGGAATTCAGTTTTGGAAGTTGGAAAACTGTAGCGTACTCATTCTCAAGTCCCAGATTTCCAATCTGTTCCATATAGCTTTCTTTAATCTGATCTGTCACATCAAAAGAAGTCAGTTTCGGATACAATTCCTCCTGACATCCTTCCAGTGCCACAAACATATCCATGATTTCATCTTCATTCTTCTCTGCAAACTTCTTTAAGAATAACAGATTGGTATTTTTGATGATATCCTCACAGACAGCGATGGTATCATTTTCTGCCGAAGCATCTTTTGTATATAAAATCAACAACAGGTCATTAATTATTTCCTGTAACATCAAATATCCGTTCATAGTATCTTCAATATACTCTGAAGATTTATCTATATTATAACGCATATCGTCGTATTGTTCACTAGAAATTGACTTGAATTCGATTTTTTTGAATTCATCAAAAATTTCTTCCAGATGCGGATAGTTTTCCTGCATGGATTCGGTTCTTTCAAGCATGCTGGTGGTCTTAATCATGTATAAGAAGTCATCCAGGCTTTTCTTTGTTCCCTCTTTATAGATGGAAATCCCCTGTGTCAACATTTCAAAGAATTTGTTCTTTGTCAGACGCAGTGGCAACTGACCGATAACCTGACTAATCTTCTGATTGATTGCCATACGGTCTTCATCTTCCAGAATGAACTGCATCAGTTTTCTGGTCAAATCTTCGTCACTGTAGCCTTCCGGAATATCTTCATCTTTAAACCGGTACTCCACTCTGTTGAGAGCATGCTCATAAATGTTGAACATATCCACATAGCAGGTCAAATCCTGTACATTGTCAATCACGTCTTTTCGGATTGCCTCAACCTGTGTGATGTCGGCCTCAGATACCGCTTCATTTTTATAAAATGTATTTTCAATAATCTGATGGAGGGTGGAAAGTTCCTTGTGGTAATCAATCACAAGTCCATTATCCTCTTCCACCATCGTATAGTATGTATAGTAGTTCATTGCCATACGAATCAATGCATATTCATAGTTCAGTTCCTTGAACTGCTTTGGATATGCCTTCAGGCTTTCTTCTACATTTCTGTTCTTTAATAAATCTCCTACGATTTTTTTCATCTTACTCTCCATCAACTGTTTTCTGTTTATTTCATAATGTCGCAGAAATCGAAGGTTGCAAAATAATCCTTTGGTGTTTCCGCACGACGAATCAGTTCTACACTGCCGTCTTCCTTCAACAATAATTCTGCAGATTTCAAACGTCCGTTATAGTTATAACCCATAGCATAACCGTGTGCACCGGTATCATGGATTACAAGGAAGTCTCCCAAATCAATCTTTGGAAGTTTTCTGTCTACCGCAAACTTATCATTGTTTTCGCAAAGAGAACCAACCACATCATAAGTATGGTCGCATGGTTCGTTTTCTTTTCCCATGACGGTAATATGATGATAAGAACCGTACATTGCAGGACGCATCAGATTTACTGCACAAGCATCTACACCGATATACTCTTTGTAAATATGCTTTTCGTGAACAGCCTTTGTTACCAATGCTCCATAAGGTCCCATCATAAAGCGTCCCATTTCCGTATAGATTGCCACATCATCCATTCCTTCCGGAACTAAGATTTCATCATATACTTTATGAACGCCTTCACCGATTGCGAAAATATCATTTGGTTCCTGATCCGGTGTATAAGGAATTCCAACACCACCGGAAAGGTTCACAAACGCAATATGAACATCCAATTCTTTCTTCAAAGAAACCGCCAATTCAAAAATATCCTTGGCAAGCATTGGATAGTATTCGTTTGTTACGGTATTGCTGGCAAGGAATGCATGAATTCCAAAATGCTTTACGCCTTTGCCTTTCAAAATACGGAACGCTTCACGAATCTGTTCCGGTGTCATACCATACTTGGCATCTCCCGGATTGTCCATAATTCCGTTACATACTTCATAAATCCCACCCGGATTGTATCTGCAGGATACGGTTTCCGGAATACCGCATTCAGCTTCCATAAAATCAATCATTGTAATATCATCCAAATTGATAATTCCACCTAAAGAATTACAGTATTTGAATTCTCCTTCCGGTGTTTCATTGGATGAAAACATAATTTCATTGTTTCTAAATCCAAGCTTTTCAGCAATCATTAATTCTGTATAAGAAGAACAGTCTACGCCGATTCCCTCTTCCTTTAAACGCTTGATGATGAATGGATTTGGAGTCGCTTTTACAGCAAAGTATTCACGGAATCCCTTATTCCATGAAAATGCCTTATTGACATTTCTTGCGTTTTCTACAAATCCTTTCTCGTCATAAATATGAAAAGGGGTTGGGTATGTCTTTTCAATCTCCTTTAACTGCTCTAATGTTACAAATGGTTTCTTTTCCATTTTTCAGTCCTCCTTTGTTTTTTGTGTAGTACCTTTTTCAATCTATCTGCCATAGATATCGCACAAATATCTTAAGCGTTCTATATCCTTTGCGTCAACCTGATTTTTTAACATTCTCCAACGCCAGTTTGTTCCCATGGAAGACGGAATGTTCATTCGTCCCAGACTTCCCACTTTCAAAACATCCTGCATTTGGAAAATAACAATGTTAGCAACACTGGCATATGCTTCACGGAACAGATGGTCCACCAGTTCCTCAATGGAAGCATGCTTATTTCCCATGTATTCACGGATATATCCCAATTCCCACCATTGCAATCCGGTAAAGTAGCCCACCAGGGTATCGTTATCGTGGGTTCCGCCGTATGCAACAATGTTCGCATCCCAGTTGTATGGTAAATGCTCATTTTTGCGGTTTCCGTCAAAAGCAAATTCCAGAACTTTCATTCCCGGATAACCGCTTTCCTTAAGCACTTCTTCCACTTCCGGAATTTTCACTCCTAAATCTTCGGCAATGATTCGCTTTTCTCCAACGGATTCATTGATGGCACGAATCAGTTTCATTCCCGGTCCGTCCTTCCACTTTCCGCCGGTTGCATCTTCATCTTCTGCCGGAATGGAATAATACTTTGTCATTCCGATAAAGTGATCGATTCGAATGACGTCATAGAGGTTCGCAGAATGTTTCATGCGCTTTCTCCACCATCCGAAATCTTCTTTCTCTAAACGGGTCCAATCATACAATGGATTTCCCCAGCGCTGTCCTGTTTCAGAAAATGCATCCGGTGGCACGCCCGCCACTTTCTTTGGATTTAAATCTTTATCCAATTGGAAAATCTGTGGATTTTGCCAAACATCAGCAGAATCCATTGCCATATAAATTGGTATGTCCCCAATAATTTCAATCTTGTTTTCATTGGCATATTCTTTCAGTTTATTCCACTGCCGGTAGAACTTGAACTGCACAAACATATGAAATGCAATTTCATCCTTCAATAATAAACTGTAATGCTCAACTGCACTCTCTTTTCGGAATTTGATATCATCTTCCCATTCCTGCCAGGTAATATCCTCAAAATGTTTTTTACAGGCAGTATACAGGCAGTAATCCTTCAACCAGAATTCCTGTTCTTTTACAAATTCCTGATATTCTTCCGTTTCCTGATGCTTGCTGTTTTCAAAGGCTTTCTGCAACACCTTGCTTCTGGATTCATGAAGCAACCCGTAATCCACATAACCTTCTTCCATGTTCCAACGGAAGCTTTCCACGTATTCCTTTGTTAACAAGCCTTCTTCAATCAGCATATCCAAATCCACAAAATAAGGATTGCCTGCGAAGGCTGAAAACGAAGCATATGGGCTGTCCCCAAAACCTGTTGGTCCCAAAGGAAGCACCTGCCAATACTTCTGGCGTGCCTCAACCAACCGGTCCACAAAATCATAAGCATCCTTTCCAAAAGTTCCTATTCCATACGGAGATGGCAAACTGCTAATGGGCATTAATATCCCGGCACTTCTGTCAAACTCTTTTTGTTTCATCTGCGTTCTCCCATCTTTTTTTACTTGTGTACATGTGTGAACAAATGATCCTGACAGTATTCCTTACCGCCGGAGCACTTGGAACAGTAACGGAACGTCAACTCCGGATGATCCAAATCTGTTCTTCCACAAACGACACATTTATGTTTTACACCGTTTTTATAAACACGCTGTTTATTTCCTTCATGTACGGATTTCTGGTATGCATAATTTCGTTTCACATGACTGGCAGTATTTTTCCCGTAACCGAACAGCCAGTAAATCAGGAAGTTCAGCAAGGACATAAATACTATAACCGTGTGGATAATGGCAATGGATACCAGATCCTTCCAGTCTCTAAAGGTTGAGAAAATATCATAGGCAATAAATGCCCCGTAAAGATATGCAAACCACTTGATTCTTACCGGAATGACAAAATAGAGTAACAATTGCATATCCGGATAAGTAACTGCAAAGGCAAGAAAAATCGACATATTGATGTAGAAAGTGCTTACCATAATAGACACATAAGCTCCGAAGAATGCTGCGGTATTGTCTACATAGAGAACACCCATTTCCGTTTCGGAATAATAAACTACCATGATGATATAAATCACTATGGCACCAATAATCGTAAATAAAAATCCTGAAATCAGGAAAACGTTATAGCGAAAAGTTCCCCAAGTACGTTCCAAAGCTGTTCCCAAGGAGTAATATAAAAACAACATCACCACAGTAAAAATTCCCAAGTCCTGTGGTGCTGTAAATAACCAGGTGATAATACGCCAAACCTGTCCGTGAAGAATCTTGTAAGGATCAAACAAAAGCATTTCATACAATTCAGTATTTGCCAGACTGATTACATATCCTACAATATACCCGATAATCAGGTATAAAGTCAGGTTTGGAATAGCATATTTTCCATATTTTCGTTCCAATTTTGATGGCATATTTTCCCCTCCGTTTTTTCGTAAAATAAACCTCTATACAGTATAATTTCTGCCCCTGTTTTTGTCAAACCGCTTTCCATTGCAATTTTCGACAAATTGTACTATAATATCATAGTTTTAGACTTGAAAATTATACTTTAATATAAATAAGAAGAGAGAACACTCTCCAGGAGGATGAAATGAACACATCAAATACAAATTATCGGTTGGGTATTGATATCGGTTCGACCACTGTCAAGATTGCGATTATTGACAGCGAAAACAAAATTCTTTTTTCTGATTACGAACGTCATTACGCAAACATTCAGGAAACGCTTGCACTTCTTTTGAAGAAGGCAATGGGAGAATTAGGGGATGTAACCTTATCTCCAATGATTACCGGTTCCGGTGGTCTTGCTTTGGCAAATCATTTAGAAGTTCCGTTCGTACAGGAAGTTGTAGCTGTATCAACTGCTTTGGAAGATTTTGCTCCACAAACTGATGTTGCAATTGAGTTGGGTGGTGAAGATGCGAAAATCATTTACTTCTCTAACGGAATCGAACAGCGAATGAATGGTATCTGTGCCGGTGGTACAGGTTCTTTTATTGACCAGATGGCATCTCTGTTACAGACCGATGCGTCCGGATTAAATGAATACGCCAAAAGTTATCAGGCAATTTATCCGATTGCTGCCCGTTGTGGTGTATTTGCGAAAACTGATATTCAGCCACTGATTAACGAAGGAGCAACCAAAGAAGATTTGGCAGCTTCTATTTTCCAGGCGGTTGTTAATCAGACAATTTCAGGACTTGCCTGCGGAAAACCAATTCGTGGTACCGTTGCATTTTTAGGTGGTCCTCTTCACTTCTTACCGGAATTGAAGAACGCTTTCATCCGTACTTTGAAACTGGATGATGAGCATATTGTTGCACCGGAGCATTCTCATCTGTTTGCTGCCAGTGGTGCTGCTATGAATTCCGATGAAAAAGTTCAGATTAATATCAATAAATTATATACACAGTTGTCCGAGGGAATTCAGATGTCTATGGAAATCAAGCGTCTGGATCCATTGTTCGAAAATGAACAGGAATATGCCGCTTTTATGAAACGTCATTCTAAAAACTGCGTGAAGAAAGGGGAATTATCTGATTACCACGGAAAGTGCTTCCTTGGTATTGACTCCGGTTCTACTACTACAAAGGCTGCTGTCGTTGCTGAAGACGGAACATTGCTTTATTCCTTCTACAGCGGAAACAACGGAAACCCTCTTCAAACAATTATTGATGCGATTAAAGATATTTACAAACAATTGCCGGCGGATGCACAGATTGTCCGCTCCTGCTCAACCGGATACGGTGAAGCACTCATTAAAGCTGCTCTTCTCTTAGACGAAGGGGAAGTTGAAACCGTAGCCCACTACTATGCTGCCGCATTCTTTGAGCCGGAAGTTGATTGTATTTTAGATATCGGCGGTCAGGATATGAAATGTATCAAGATTAAAAACGACACCGTCGACAGTGTACAGTTAAACGAAGCTTGTTCTTCCGGATGTGGTTCCTTTATCGAAACATTTGCCAAGTCTTTGGACTACACGGTTCAGGATTTTGCAAAGGAAGCTTTATTTGCACAGAACCCTACAGATTTGGGAACAAGATGTACTGTATTTATGAATTCCAACGTTAAGCAGGCACAGAAAGAAGGCGCTACCGTCGCTGATATTTCTTCCGGTCTCGCTTACTCGGTTATTAAGAACGCATTGTACAAGGTTATTAAGATTACAGATGCATCTGACCTTGGAAAGAAAATTGTTGTTCAGGGTGGAACCTTCTACAACAATGCGGTTCTTCGAAGTTTTGAAAAGATTGCAGGAACAGAAGCAATCCGTCCGGACATTGCCGGTATCATGGGTGCTTTCGGTGCTGCGTTGATTGCAAGAGAACGTTATCACGGGGAAGAAACTACAATGCTTTCCATTGATGACATTAACAAATTTACATACACCACAAACATGACTCGTTGTAAGGGTTGTACCAATGCTTGTATGTTAACAATTAATATGTTCTCTGATGGTCGTCGCTTTATCAGCGGTAACCGTTGCGAAAAAGGAATTGGCGGAGTGAAAAATCAGGAAAACCTGCCAAACCTTTACGAATACAAATACAACAGAATTTTCGGATACGAACCTTTGGCTCCGGAAGATGCTCCGCGTGGCGTGGTTGGTATTCCTCGTGTTCTGAATATGTACGAAAACTTCCCTCTTTGGGCAACATTCTTCAAAGAATTAGGATTCAGCGTTATGCTTTCTCCGAAATCTTCTCACAAGATTTACGAATTGGGTATTGAATCCATTCCGAGTGAATCCGAATGTTATCCGGCGAAGTTATCCCATGGACATATTACCTGGCTCTTAAGAGAAGGTGCCAAGTTCATCTGGTATCCATGTATTCCTTACGAACGTGATGAAACTCCGGATGCCAACAACCATTACAACTGTCCAATGGTTACTTCTTATGCGGAAAACATCAAGAACAATGTAGAGGAATTGGAAGATGAATCCATTAAGTTTTTAAATCCGTTCCTTGCGTTAACTTCTGAAGAAATCTTCACAAAACGTATGGTGGAAATTTTCGGTAAAGTCTTTGGCATTTCCGTTACTGAAGTTACAAATGCTGCACAAAAGGCCTGGGCTGAATTATTGCAGTCTCGTGAAGACATTAAAATGAAGGGCGAAGAAACCTTAAAATATTTGGAAGAAACCGGTAAGCGTGGTATTGTCCTTGCCGGACGTCCATACCATATTGATCCGGAAATCAACCATGGTATCCCTGAAATGATTAACTCCTACGGTTTGGCTGTTTTGACGGAAGATTCCATTTCCCATTTGGGAAATATTGAACGTCCGTTGATTGTTTCCGACCAGTGGATGTATCACTCCAGACTGTACAAAGCTGCAGAATATGTAAAGCACAGAGATGATTTGGATTTAATCCAGCTCTTCTCCTTCGGTTGTGGTTTGGATGCGGTTACAACAGATGCGGTCAGCGATATCCTTACTTCTTCCGGAAAAATTTACACTGTTTTAAAGATTGACGAAGTAAACAATTTAGGTGCTGCAAGAATTCGAGTTCGTTCTCTTCTTGCTGCCATCCGTGTTCGTGCAGAAAGAGAATTCCATCGTGACATTCAGTCTGCCGTATATCACAAAAAAGAATTTACAAAGGAAATGCGCGACGAGCGTTACACGATTTTAACTCCACAGATGAGTCCAATTCATTTCACAATGCTTCAGCATGCTATGAACTCCTGTGGTTACAACTTCCAACTTATGGAAAGTGACAAGTCCTGCATTGACTATGGTTTGAAATACGTAAACAATGATGCCTGCTACCCTTCTTTAATTGTTGTAGGGCAGATGATGGAAACATTGTTATCCGGTAAATATGACTTAGACAAAACGGCTGTTATTATTTCCCAGACCGGTGGTGGTTGTCGTGCCACAAACTATATCGGTTTCATGAGACGTGCTTTAGAGAAAGCCGGAATGGAACATATTCCTGTTCTTTCCTTAAGTCTCCACGGTTTGGAACAACACAGTGGATTTAAGATTACACCAAAACTTTTAACAAAGATGATTCAGTCCGTCTTATACGGAGATTTGTTTATGCGTGTCGTTTACCGCACACGTCCATATGAATTGAATCCTGGTGAAACAGACCGTCTCCATAAACAATGGGAAGAAAAGCTTTGTAAAGAACTGTCTGATAAGAAGTTTGGCTTTAAGCGTTTCAAGAAAAACCTTGTTCAGATTGTTAAAGACTTTGATGCGATTCCTAGAAAAGATATTAAAAAACCTCGTGTTGGTATCGTTGGCGAAATTCTTGTAAAGTTCTCTCCTACTGCCAACAACGATCTTGTAAACCTTTTGGAAGCGGAAGGCGCCGAAGCTGTCATGCCGGACTTAATCGACTTTTTCCTTTACGGTTTCAGAAATGCTTCTTTCAAATATGAGAAGCTTGGTTTCAGTAAGAAAGATGCTATCATTAACAACCTTGCTATCAAGATGGTAGAATGGTTTAGAAAGCCGGCGAAAAAAGCACTTATAAAGAGCAAGTACTTCTCCCCAACTTCTGATATTTGGGAAATGAGTAAAATGGCTGAAAATATTGTTTCTGTCGGAAACCAGACCGGTGAAGGCTGGTTCTTAACCGGAGAAATGCTTCACTTAATTCATGACGATGTACCAAACATCGTTTGTACCCAGCCATTCGCCTGCCTACCAAACCACGTTGTAGGTAAAGGTGTTATCAAGAAAATCCGTAACATGCATCCGGAAGCAAACATTGTTGCCGTAGACTACGATCCGGGCGCCAGCGAAGTTAACCAGCTGAACCGAATCAAACTGATGCTTGCTACAGCCAATAAACGATTGAAGAAATAAGAAATTAAAGACACCCAATTGGGATATGTGACCTCTTTACTGAGCACATATTTACGAACTGGGTGTCTTTTTGGGTTTGTACCTTGGTTTTGGTTTTTTCTTCATTTCTAGGATACACTTTTCTTTCTCGTTTTCTGACGGTGTACCCTGGTTTTTAGTTTTTCTTCATTTCCAGGGTACACTTTTCTTTCTCGTTTTCTGACGGTGTACCTTGGTTTTTAGTTTTTCTTCATTTCCAGGGTACACTTTTCTTTCTCGTTTTCTGGTGGTGTACCCTGGTTTTTGGTTTTTCTTCATTTCCAGGGTACACTTTTCTTTTTTGTTTTCTGGTGGTGTACCCTGGTTTTGGGTTTTTCTTCATTTCCAGGGTACATCCAGCAGTTTTTCTTCACTAAAAGTGTACCCTGATTTTGAAACTTTTCTTGTTTCCAGGGTACACCCAGTTTTTTCCACCACTAAATGTGTACCCTAACTTTGCGTTTTTTCCCATTTCCAGGGTACACCCAGTTTTTTCCACCACTAAATGTGTACCCTGCAAAAGATTATTTTACATTTCTTAATGCAACTCTACTTCAAAATCAAAATTTCCGAAACGCTTCTTCTTTGCTCTTCCGAAACATCTTTCAATCTTCCACTTTTCACTAATGCATCCTTAATGTACCTCATAAACATTCCTTCGGCGCCAAACAACTGCTGTGATGTAAAGTCCCGCTGAATTTTCGTATTTTTTGGAAGATAAGCGCTCCCTAACACTTCGCGACGGTATTCATCAATCGCTTCCTGATATTCCTCCAATACAGAATTCTTGATTTGTTTTGCCAAAGACAGTAGCTTCTTCTTCGTCTCGCCGTCTCTCAGTCCAACGATTGCCAGTTTAAAAGTGTCACCATTCTTTCGAATATATCCCTTTTCCAACATCAATACATACTCATCAACACTCAACTCTTCTCCCTGGGTAAATCGCTTCAAGAGCCTTAATTCCGGTTCAATATTAGCACCGCCATAATGTTCATTCACCCGCTTTTCTGTCCACTCCCCGTCAATCAACCATAGGATGACATTCTCATTTTCGTTCCAACACGGTCCGCAAAAGTATTCATTCCAAAGCGCAGGTTTTTCTATTATTTCATTTTCTACTGAAGCAACAATAATATTTTCACCGCCATCGGCACGAATGGTTGCAGCTTCCTGAAATGAAATCTTCTTTTGAAATCCATTCTCTGATGTCGCCAGCAGATAGAACATCAGCGACCACATTCTAAAATTCTCATCCTTGGGGCCAACGATATCATCACTATGTAAGTACCCACCTTGGACAATTTCATCAAATAACCGATTGGCAATTTTTCCTGTGATTGTTTCATACAATTTTTCTGTTGCGTGAATGTTTTCTTCTGTTTCTTCGTCAATCAGAATATTGCAGAGATAGTTATTTTTCTTTCTTAAGACCAGCTGATATTCTTCCAGATATTCTAATTCGCTTTCCACATAAACCGGAGAAACCCCAAGCAGATCTGCGATTTGTTCCACTGTCAATTCTTCTTTCTGAATGCTATAAAGTATATTTTGTGACAGAGCACTTCGTACAAAATTTATCGGATACCCCACGGTTCCAAGTCCCCCACTCATCCCAACATTGCTAAAGTTTATCGGATTAAATTTCAATTCATTTCTGTTTCTCATCTTTTCCATTCCTTTCTTCATTTCCGCCTTGGCAACATTTAAATGCCATTTCACCGTGCCCAGTGGAACATCCAATATTTTTGCAATTTCTGTTTGCTTCTTTTCTTCGTAATAATATAGAATCAATACTTTCCGTTGAATTTTAGATAGATAGGCAATTTCCTGCTGAATCCGTTCACAATTTTCCCGGTGAATCAAATTATTCAGAGCACTTTCTTTCTCGTCTGCAAAATCCATCGTTCCCTCATCAATTGAGAGATTGTATTTTGTTTTTGCATTTCCTCGATAGAAATTAGTCAGCGTATTTTTTGCCACTACCCACACAAATCCTTCCACATTTTCAACGTCTTTGACGCATAATGAACGGTAAAGATTCAAAGCAATTTCCTGAGTAATATCTTCTACATCTGCTTCATTTGCCACTCTCTTTTTTACATATGCATAAATTCTGTCAATGTATTGTTCTACAGTTTCGTTTGCTTTATTTTTCATTGAATTCCACCTCGTTTTCTGAACATGTTCACATATTAAGACGAGCAACTTTTAAAAAGGTTGGAAAAAATTCCATTTATTTAATAATATCTGAAAAATCTAAAAAAAGACAATCGAACGCTCCTGAATGTAAACATTCGTCGTGTTATTGCAACATTCTTTCCCCTCACTTCCTTGAGACGATTCTAGCTCGCGAACCTTCGGTTCTCTCGCTAGTTGGCTTTCGCCAACTAAAAAGAATGTTGCAACATCCCTCTTGAATGCAAGCATTCATCGTGTTATTGCAACATTCTTTTTAATCGTCTCAATGCTATTCTATGTTTTCGATTTGCCAGTCAATAGGTTCGATGCCGTTGGCTTTGAGGAATTCATTACATTTGCTGAAATGTTTGCAGCCGAAGAATCCACGGTATGCAGACAATGGACTCGGATGCGGTGCTTCCAGCACCAGATGCTTGGGATTGGTCAGCATTGCTTTTTTCTTTCTGGCAGGGCTTCCCCAAAGGAAGATTACCAGAGGGCGGTCTTCTGCATTGACTGCTTGAATGACTGCGTCGGTAAACTGTTCCCAGCCTTTTCCCTGATGGGAGTTTGCCTGATGGGCACGGACGGTTAAAACGGTGTTTAATAACAACACGCCCTGGTCTGCCCACTTTTTCAGATAACCATTGTTGGGAATATAGCAACCCATATCATCTGCCAATTCTTTATAGATGTTCTGCAGTGATGGTGGAATATCATTACCCGGTAAAACGGAGAACGAAAGTCCATGAGCCTGATTCACATTGTGATATGGATCCTGGCCAAGAAGTAATACCTTCACATCTTTTAGTGGTGTGAAGTGAAAGGCATTAAATATATCTTCGGCCGGTGGATATACCACGGTCTTGGAATATTCATCTTTCACAAAAGTGTACAAATCCTTATAATACGGTTTCGCAAATTCTTCTTTTAAAGGTTCCAACCAATCGTTTTCAATCATTCCCATAATCTGTTCCTCATTAGTTTTCTTCTATGATTTCATTAATAAATGTTCTGTCGTTAAATACTTTTACGGCATTTTTCCTGATACTGATTTCAAAGTGTTTTCCGGGAAGCATTTCTCCGTCCACATTGAACACACAAGTTTCATCACTATCTATAATAATATGCTCATTGCGGTATTTCTTAACTTTTGGTGACGTTTCATGGGTTCCCCGGATTAACTTTGTCAGCACCCCGAGAATTCTCGGTTTTGCCATTTTTTCCACAATATAAATGTCAAAAGCCCCATCATCTACCAATGCCTGCGGTGCAATACGGTATCCGCCACCGTAATACTGGCCGTTGCCGATTGCAACAATGGTAATGTCTGTTTCTGTCTGAAACTCTCCCAGCTGCAACTTCAGTTTCTTTGGTTTAAACTTCGTAAAGGTGTAGACCAAACTGGCATTGTACCGTTGGCTTACCGGAATCCATTTCTTATTCTTCGTTTTTTCCAAATTGTTTGCCACGTCCGCATCCAGTCCTAGGCAGGCCACATTAATAAAATAGCGACCGTTAATCACACCCACATCGGACAAGACAAACTGTTCCTCGTAGTTTCTAAGCGTCCTGTCATAGTCATTGCCACTTCCATAGGGAATATTCCCCAGAATTTTGTTTTCCGAGCCAATAACACCATTTAACACGTCATTGAGATTTCCATCTCCGCCCACGGAAAAAACAACGCATTCTTCTGCATCATTGATGCTTTTTGCAATGCGCCGTCCATCTCCCGGAGCTTTTGTATACAACACTTCATAAGGCACTTTCCGTTTCAGACACGCCTGATGTATTTTATTTTCCAGATCACCCAATTGGCGTTTCCCACTATTGGGGTTAATAATAAAATAATATTTCATTCTTTTCTACAGACGTACTGATACGCCCTTCTCATTCAAATACTTCTTTAATTCACTGATTTCCAATTCTTTGTAGTGGAACAAAGATGCCGCTAATGCTGCATCTGCTTTTCCTGCTGTCAATGCATCATAAAAGTGTTCACAGTTTCCTGCTCCACCGGATGCAATAACCGGAATCGATACATTCTCTGCAATGACTTTCGTTAGTTCAATATCGTATCCCTGTTTTACACCATCACAATCCATACTGGTAAGAAGAATTTCTCCTGCTCCCAGTTTATCAGCTTTCATTGCCCATTCTACAGCGTCAATTCCCATGTCGATACGACCACCGTTTTTATAAATAGTCCAACCGGAACCATCTGCACGTCTCTTGGCATCAATGGCAACAACAACGCACTGGCTACCGAATTTATCTGCAGCATCACTAATGAGCTGTGGGTTCATAATTGCCGCAGAGTTAATGGAAATCTTGTCGGCTCCTTCTCGCAAAATTGCACGGAAGTCATCCACAGTACGAATTCCACCACCTACGGTAAACGGAATGAAAACCTGTTCCGCTACACGACGTACCAAATCTGCCACAGTTTCTCTGTGATCTGACGAAGCTGTGATATCCAAAAATACCAGTTCATCCGCACCGGCTTCATTGTATGCTTTTGCAACTTCTACCGGATCTCCGGCATCACGAAGATTCACAAAATTGGTTCCTTTTACTACTCGATTATTATTGATATCCAAACATGGAATGATTCTTTTTGTAAACATATTTAAACTCCTACTTCAATCCTATTTTAATTTTGCAAAATTCTTTAATATTTCAAGGCCAACGTCACCGCTCTTTTCCGGATGGAACTGACATGCAAACACATTGTCCTTTTCCACGGAAGCATGAATATGGGTTCCATATTCGGTAGAAGCTTTCACGATTTCCTCTTCCTTTGCTTTTAAATAATAGGAATGTACAAAATAAACATAGGCATCATTGTGAATTCCTTCAAATAATCGGCCATTGTTTGTAAGTTCCAGAGAATTCCATCCAATGTGCGGGATTTTTAATCCATCCGCATCCGGAATTCTCAAAATTTTCCCCGGAAGGATTCCCAATCCGGAAACTCCCGGTGTTTCATCACTGCTTTCAAACAACAGCTGTAATCCCAAACAGATTCCCATAAACGGAATCTTTTTATCGACAATATCATAAATGGTATTTTCCAAATGATAATCTTTGATTTTCTGCATTGCATCACCAAAGGCTCCAACCCCCGGTAATACGACATGGTCTGCATTCAGCAATACATCGGTATCTCTTGTCAGAATAGTTTCCTCTCCAATGTACTGAAATGCTTTCTCTACACTTTTGATATTTCCTGCATCATAATCAATTATTGCTATCATAATAAATCTCCTGTCCTTTTTATGCCTGTGCATCCAGTTCAAACCAGAATTCTACGCCATCCGGTTTATTTTCCACACCATAGTTCTTTTCGTGACGCTCCATAATGGCTTTTACAATGGAAAGTCCAATGCCGTTTCCACCGTAAGCTCTGGTTCTTGCTTTGTCCACTTTATAGAACTTTTCCCAGATATTTTCCAACTCGTCCTGTGGAATATTCTCCCCGGAGTTGAAAACAGACACTCTTAATATACCATCTTTTGATAATATTTTCACTTTAATTTTTTTCGTTTTATCTACATGATGTAAGGCATTGCTCAAGTAATTTGTAATCACCTGTTCAATCTGAAATTCATCTGCCCAGACGTAAACAGGTTTTTCCTCTGAAAACGCAATGGTAACGCCCTGCTCTTCACACTTAATTCGCATAGAGTCAATCACACCCCGAATTACCGAAACCACATCAAACCGTTCCATCTGCACTGCATTCTCTCCCTGTTCCAACTGAATCAAATTCAGAAGCTGTTTCACCATCTTATTCATCTTACCGGCTTCATCGACAATTACATCGCAGTAATACTGCATATCTTCCGGATTCTCCATAACCCCTTCCTGAAGTCCTTCCGCATAGCCCTGAATCAAAGCAATCGGTGTCTTCAATTCGTGGGATACATTGGAGATGAATTCTTTTCGCATTTCATCCATCTGCTCTTTTTGTTCAATATCCCGATGGAGTTCCACATTGGCATTTTTCAGATCCGTGATTGTTTCTTCCAGTTTTTCAGAAAGCTCATTCATGCTTTCTCCCAACACCCCGATTTCATCCTTACGATTTCCTTCGTACTTTGTATCAAAATCCAGATCTGACATTTTTTTGGAAATCTCAGCCAGCTGTAACACCGGTTTGGTATATCTTCGGGTAATCAGAATAATGGTTAAAGTTGTTAAAATTAACAACACAATTCCCACTACCAAATAAAATTTATTGCTGATGGAAATACTCTCTTCAAAGTTTTCCACCGACATACGAATTAGCACAATTCCTCCACTAGGTAATGTAGCAAACAATTCATAATATTTTCTGGAACTTTCCTCTTCTTCCGTGGACTGAATCTTGTAATTCTTTCCTTCTTCAATAATTTCCGGTGCTTCTTTCTGCTCCCGGTTATTTCCCAGAATCATATCCTTTCCACGCAAAATCAGCATATTCCCTGAACCGTATTCGTAAATCGGAGACCAGGAGCTGTCGAAGAGAACCATGGACGCTCCGTATTTTTCACAGACTGCTGTAAGACGAACAATATTCTCGGAAGAAGAAATATCCACATCTTTCGAAGATATGGACTTCACTTTCTCATATACCTTCTTGATTGACTTCTGCTTCTTTCCTGCATAATATTTTCCCAAATATACACTGCCAAAAGCCCCGGCTAGAGCAATAGCCAGGGACATAATAACGATAATAGAAATTGTTAATTTAAAACCAATGGAATGTCTCATATTTTTACCTTCTTATTAATCATCCACTTCAAACTTGTAACCCATTCCCCAAATTGTATGGATATAGGTTCCGCAATCTCCAAGTTTGCTGCGAAGTTTCTTCACATGGGTGTCAATTGTTCTTGCATCGCCAAAATAATCATAATTCCAAACATTGTTGAGAATATTTTCTCTGGACAATGCAATTCCCTTATTCTTCACAAAATAAGCAAGCAGTTCAAATTCTTTAAAACTCAGTTCAATAGGTTCGCCGTTAGCCTTCACCGTATGGGCAGCTTGATTGATTTCCAGTCTTCCGGCCTGTTCGATTTCATTGCTTCCCAGATTTCCTGTTCTTCTTAAAATTGCATCTACTCTGGCCACGAGAATACGTGGGCTGAAAGGTTTCGTAATATACTCGTCCACGCCCAGTTCAAAGCCAAGCAATTCATCACTTTCCTCACCTTTTGCCGTCAACATCATAATAGGCACTTTGGAGTTTTTACGAATTTCTCTGCAAACTTCCCAACCATCCATTTTCGGCATCATAACATCCAACAAAATCAAATCAATGTCCGGATGTTCCACAAATAAATCAATTGCTTCTTCTCCATCTGCAGCTTCCAACACCTGATAATTCTTTCTCGTCAGGAAGTCTTTTACCAACTTTCGCATTCTTGCTTCATCATCCACAACCAATATTTTTAATTGTTCCATAAAACACCTCCTGAAATTCTACTTTCTTCCATTAAACACCGAAACTGTGTTAATTTTATGAACTAAACTGTTTTTTTCATATAATACAAGCCCTGCTTTTGTCAGTACTCGTTCCAAGTTTTTCACAGCATTCCCTTGAGCTTATCATATATTTCTTTTGCCACTGCAAGCTTGTACATCAGTCGGCTTTCCTGTGGTTCTATTTCCACAAAAAATCCATCAACCTGTCCCTGATAATCAATGGCAAAATAAACCTGTCCCGGAACAGATGCCTCCGCATTTTCCGGATCCACATTTCCCATAGTTCCGGTCACACCAATTCCAATGTCTGCCCGGTAGGCTTTGGCACAGGCCTGCGCCATTTCCTTTGCCGTTTCCACGGAGTAAACAGAATACTTTTCGAGCACCTCCGCCGAAACGCCCTGCATGATTTTTGCCTCATTACAGTACGTGACAAAAGCACCTTTGAATACTGCCGAAGAACCTTCTGTGTCAGTAATTAAAGATGCAAGTTGTCCTGCCGTAGCACTTTCCATAGTTGTAATTGTCAGTTTCTTTTCAATAATATCTTTGGTCAGATTTTCATAGTCTTTCCGAATCTCTTGTTCACAATAATTCATACTTCATTTCCTTTACAGCAGGCTTGTTCCTTCGCCCATTACAACGATTTCCACTGCAGTAGCATTCTCCAAATGAAATGTCATCATTTTATTTCCAGTCTGTTCGTTATAAATATCTCTCAGATTTGGACTTGCATCCAACATTGCTTCAGCATATTTTCCATCCGTTTCAAACACTGCTTCTCCGGTGTAACGCATCCAATGTCCGTCCTGCTTGCAGGCAACAATCTCGGTTTTCGGGTTGTTCTGTAACTGACGGTAAACATTCTTGAAATCACCTACTCCGAAAATAACCTTTCCATCCATTTCCAAATGTGCTCCCAACGGACGCAACTTTGGCTGGTCTCCATCTACGGTTGCAAGAAAAAATACTCCTGCCTCTGTTAAAAAATCATTTACTTTACTCATAATATGCCTCCTATTCTCCATAATACGTACATTATATCAAAAAAAGGATGGTTAAAAAACCATCCTTCCTATTTTACAAAAACTTTACTGCAGTTCCGTAGGCAATAACCTCAGCTGCTCCCTGCATAATTCCGGAAGTTGTAAATCTTACGTTTACAACCGCATCTGCTCCCATCTGCTGTGCTTCCTCAACCATACGGTTTGTTGCAAGAGTTCTTGCTTCATTCATCATTTCGGTATAGCCTTTAATTTCTCCACCAACGATTGTTTTTAATCCTGCCATAAAATCTTTTCCGACATGTTTAGAATGTACAGTACTTCCTTTTACAATCCCTAATGTTTCCAGTTCTTTTCCTCCAATGTAGTCTGTGTTAACAATAATCATTTTCTGCCTCCTTTTTTATAAATGATTTTCTATATCTATCATACTATATTTCTTAGTTGTTGCAAGAAATTCATTGATATCTCAGAAATATAAAAAGACCGCATCCTCAATCGAGATGCAGTCTTTTTAGTGGACCAGATGGGAGTTGAACCCATGTCCAAAAGTCCTTCCACCGTTCTTCTACTATCATAGTTCGTTATTTAACATTCCCTCGGGGTAACGGAAACGAACATCCTTTACCCTTTGGTAGCTTCATAAATCTCCTGACTGCGCAAAGCTTTGCAACCAGGGTGCCCTACAAAAAGTCGATGCCAAATTTCAGGGTGTAGGAGTCCTAAAACTGACAGCTGCCATAATTAGGCAGCGTATGCTAATTTATTATCAGCGTTTAATTTAATTGTGTGAGTTAACGCATCACCTGCGGATAGCTTCACCAGCTTCCAAACCCCTGTCGAAACCAGTACTGGCCCTTACTGGATATTTAAATCTGTTTCAAGATTATCGCACACTTTTTATAAAAAATCAACTATCAATCCATGGAAAAAGTGCATTGTCGCCAAAATCACGACAATGCACCTATACTTCTCCCTATAATCCAATTGAATGGCATTTAATTCTCATTTTCTTCTATATACTTGCTTGCCGCCAATGCTGCCACTGCACCATCTGCCGCAGCGGTAGTTAACTGTCTAACCGCTTTAGTTCGACAATCTCCTGCCGTAAACAAGCCATCCTGAGATGTAGTACACGCTTCCGTAGCCACCACATAACCGTAATTATCCAGTTCCACTTCTTCCTTGAAATTCTCGTTTTCCGGAATCTGTCCAACTGCCACAAATATTCCTGATACTTCCAAAACCCGCTCTTCGCTAGTTTTCACATTTTTTACTTTCAAACCGGTTACCATTGGTTCCCCTTGGATTTCTACGGGAACACTGTCAAGCACCAGTTCTACATTTTCCTTCTCCTGCAAAATCGAAGACAGCTTCTGTTCGCCTCTAAAGGAATCCCTACGATGCACCAGATAGACCTTTGCACAATAGTTGGACAAGAAAATCGCATCCTCCAACGCTGTATTTCCACCACCAACGACAACAACATTTCTATTTCTGAAAAACATTCCATCGCAAGTAGCACAATAGGATACGCCTGCACCAATCATTGCTTCTTCCCTTTCCAAGCCCAAAGTTCTGCGCTTCAGACCTGTAGCAAGAATTACAGTCTTCCCTTCATATTCACCTTTTCCCGTGTGGATTTTCCAAACACCATTTTCCTTTTCAATTTTTTCGGCTTTCTCATAAACTATTTCAGCACCCAAATCTTTTGCCTGATTAAAAAGATTTGTTGCAAATTCAAATCCTGATACTTTTGCAATTCCCGGATAGTTTTCAATTTCCGGTGTATTCACAATCTGTCCACCGTAAGCTTTTTCTTCGAATAAAACCACGCTTCTTCCTGCACGCAATCCATAAATTGCCGCAGACATTCCTGCCGGTCCGGCCCCTATAATCATAATATCGTACATAGCATTTCCTCCTCTAGCACAAAAGGGAAAGCCCTTTTTACCAGACTTTCCCTTTCTCCCTATCTACTATTTATTAATGAACTGCACTAATTCTTCTTTTGAAACCAGTCCTATATTTCTTGCTTCTTCTGCACCATTTTTATATAAAATCATTGTAGGGATAGACATAATCTGGTATTGCATTGCTGTCACAGGATTTTCATCAACATCCATTTTACAAATTTTGATATTTTCTGTTTCTCCTGCCACTTCTTCAACAATTGGTCCAAGCATCTGACATGGTCCACACCAGGTTGCCCAGAAATCTACCAATACCGGCTTATCTGATTTTAATACCTCTTCTTCAAATGTTGCATCTGTTACATGTGTTAATGCCATAATACATTCCTCCTCTACAAAATAGTATTTTTATTTTTTTGCAAATAATACATTAGCTGTATTCCTTTGCTTGAAGAAATTATAACACAGCCAAAATTAAATTGCAAGCAATTTAATTTTATGCATTTTATTTTTTTCATATATTTCGTATTTTCTTGTTCTATACGGTATCATTTTCTTATAATCGCGGCATGGCGAGCCGTATATTTCGTGTTTTCCCATTCTATACGGCACACATCCTTATGATTCGTCAAGAATTGAACCACATATTTCGTGTTTTCTCATTCTATACGGCACGCATCCTCATGACTCGTCAAAAATCGAACCACATATTTCGTGTTTTCTCATTCTATACGGCACGCATCCTCATGACTCGTCAAAAATCGAACCACATATTTCACATTTTCTCATTCTATACGGCACGCATCCTCATGACTCGTCAAGAATTGAACCACATATTTCGCGTTTTCTCATTCTATACAGCACGCATCCTTATGACTCGTCAAGAATTGAACCACATATTTCGCGTTTTCCCATTCTATACGGCACACATCCTTATGACTCGTCAAGAATCGAACCACATATTTCACATTTTCTCTTCCTATACTGTTTTATGCGTCCTTCAGGAAAGCTTTGTAGCACTTGTATGTTTCGTACACATCTGCTTTGCTGGTGATTTCCCACGGAGCATGCATATTGAGAACTGCTACACCACAGTCAATGACTTCCATGCCGTACAGAGAAAGAATATATGCGATGGTTCCGCCGCCGCCTTTATCTACCTTTCCTAATTCGGCAAGCTGAAACTGAACATTATTTTCGTCCATGATTTTACGAAGTGCTGCAAGATATTCCGCATTGGCGTCGTTAGAGCCGGACTTTCCTCTGGCACCTGTAAACTTGTTGAAGACCACACCTCTGCCCAAGAATGAGGCACTTCTCTTTTCAAAAGCATCTGCAAACAATGGGTCGAATCCTGCATTTACATCAGAAGAAAGCATTCTGCTGTTCTTTAAGCAACGACGCAATATAAGATCGTTGTATTCGCCCTGTAAGTTCAACAATTCTGCTACGACATTTTCAAAGAAATGAGACTGCATTCCGGTAGCACCTACGCTTCCGATTTCTTCTTTATCTACTAAGAGACAGCAAGCACTCTTTTCTAACTCCGTTGCTTCCAACATAGCAATCAGGGATGTATAAGAACAAACTCTATCGTCCTGACCGTAGGACATTACCATACTCTTATCAAAGCCTAATTCCCTGGCACGTCCTGCAGGAACCACTTCCAATTCTGCGGAAAGGAAATCTTCCTCTTCAATATCATAATTCTTTTTCAGAATATCCAAGACACCTAATTTCACGGCATCCTTTTCTTCTGTATCCAACGGCATATTTCCTACCAATACATCCAGGTTTTCCCCTTCAATGACCTTTGCGGCTTTCTTATCCATCTGGTCTGCTGCAAGGTGAATTAATAAATCCGATACACAGAATACAGGATCTTCCGGTTTTTCACCAATAGCGATTTCCACAACCGTTCCGTCCTTCTTTGCAACCACACCGTGGATTGCCAATGGAATTGTTACCCACTGATATTTCTTGATTCCACCATAATAATGGGTATCTAAATACGCCATATCTTCATTTTCATAAAGAGGGTTCTGTTTCACATCCATTCGTGGTGAATCAATGTGTGCCCCTAAAATATTCATTCCTTCACTTAAGGATTTTTTTCCAATCTGGAATAATGCAACCGCTTTATTCATATTAACGGCATAAACCTTGTCTCCGGTCTTTAATGCGACACCTTTTTCCAATGCTTCTTCCAGAGAAATGTATCCGGCTTCCTTTGCCTGCTTCACAATTTCCTTAACACATTCTCTTTCTGTCTTGCATTCTGACAAAAAGTCAATATAATTCGCATTCAGCTGATTCAGTTCTGCCTTTGCTTTTTCATCATATGTGGTCCAAACACTCTTTCTTTCCACTTTCGTCACCTTCCTCTCTATCTGTGTCTTTATTATTTCAAATCACACAGCTAATATTCATTATACTAAAAACGCAGGCATTTTCAACGTTTCTCCCTTGAAAACCCTGCGTAATTCTTAATATTCCTTTAACACACTTTCTACCAGATTTTCTCCTTCATATCGAACCTTTAACGTGAAGAACCGGTCATCTTTCAACAGCTTGCGCAAAAAAATTTTATCCCCTTCCCAAAGGTTCAGGTTCAAAAGTTCTTCCTGAGGAATCCACTGCAAATCACCTTCATCACATTCCTGAAGTTCACCTTGAAATCCGGATGCATCAAAAAGATACATATATTCTGTAATCCATTCATTGGAAATAAAAGTAATGACACCTCGGAGCCGATATTCGGTCAACGTCAATCCTGTTTCTTCCTGGACTTCTCGAAGCATACATTCTTCCGGAGTTTCATTTTCTTCAAACTTGCCGCCCACACCAATCCATTTTCCTTCATTGATGTCATTCTCTTTCTTGGTACGGTGAAGCATTAAATATTGATTATCTTTTTTGATATAGCAAAGTGTCGTATTAATATGATTCATTGGTCTCTCTTCCTTTTTTCATAATGATAGCATCTGATGATTATTTGTCAACCTATAGACTATTCCTCAAACAGAGTGCACCCCAACCTGCCTGAGGACTTGGTACCATAAGAGTTGCCGGGAGCTGCCTTGCTCCCCGAATCAGGTACGCCTTCAACCTTTCTCCATACATAAACGGGTCGTTTCCCCGAACAATCCCCCACTCCATCAATAAAGCTGCGCTCCCCGTAACAAAAGGAGTTGCCATAGAAGTTCCAGTCATCCTCATCAATCCGCCTCCGATTGCTGCTGAAACAATCTCTACTCCCGGTGCTACCAGGTCCGGCTTCACTAGATTAGTCTCCCTTAAAAAGCCTCTCCCGGAAAACGTTGCCACCGTATCCGTTCTGCTATCATAGGCACCAACAGAGATTGCTTTTAATGAAGTAGATGGCACCGTCAATGAAGTGAAAGGCTCCGGCATCAAAAAGCCGGTATTTTCATTGACCACTCTTGTTCCGGGAAGCCATAAATCGTAATTACCTACCCGTATTCTTTCGGGGAAAATCTGAATTGTCCAAATGCCCGGTGTCACATACATTCCCTCCGGGATAAATTCCATATAGATTTCCTGATATTTGCTATAAGGCACCGGCATCCCGTACAAAACCGCAACATTAGTTTGATCAATTTGAAATTTCCGAACCCGTTCCCCCTCCTGAAGAAAATCCGTCCGTTCCCCCGATGGTGCAATTACTTGAACCACGAACACATCACTAAAATCTTTCCACAACTGAATATTGAATCCCCTTTGAAAACCTGATACTTGGAATTCCACTGCCGTTGGGATTCCTTCCTCCACTACACCACCGGCATGCCCTGTGCCATCTCCTTCATTCCCTGCACCAATTTGCACGGAAATCCTATTGTCATTGATAATCGAATCCAGGTAAGTATCCAACAAGGAATTTCCATCGTGAGAACCATAAGAATTTCCAAAGCTGATATTCAAAGCAAGTGGCATCTGCATCCTTCGTGCCTCCTGAACAACAAAATCTATTCCTTCCATTAGCCTGCTGGTTCTGGGAAACGAATTATCAGAAGCTGTAGCCATCTTCACAATTAGCAAGGAACTCCTTGTGGCAATTCCCAGATGCTCTTCCGGATTCTCCGCAAAATTTCCAGCTACAATTCCAGCCACGTGCGTTCCATGCCCAGTCACATCCCTGCTTGGAACAATTTGAAAAGGCTCTGAACTTTTCAGAGCCTTGTTAATTTCTTCCCTATCGTATATTCTATCCGTCACCTGATCCCAGAGTTTTACAATTCGTGTCGTTCCATCCGGATTGCGAAATGCCGGATGAGTGTAATCGATTCCGCTGTCAATCACTCCAACCAGAACACCTTCTCCAGTCAGCCCCAAAGTTCCTTCTACCTGTACTTCATCAATACAAGATGCCCGTTTTCCTGTAACAATCGAAAACTCCAATGACTTTGGTTTTTCGATGTATATAATTCCCGGAAGACTTGCCAGCGTTTCAATCCATTCTTCCGCAACTCGAATAATGGCATATCCGTTTTGCAATTCCTTAATTTGAATTCCCGGAATCTCTCTTGCTTCATCGAGACTTTCAAAGCGGATAATCAATTCCCATTGTGTTCCATTGATTCCTTCCATTAAACTTTCCGATTTTTCCCGTTCTGGTCCCGATAATTCCAGTGCAAGATTTAATTGATTATCAATTTTTTGGTTCATAGATATTTTCGTTTTTTCTCAGTATATGCACTCGTTAAATAAAATATCCACATACAGAAATCCCGCCTATTTCCTTTTCACTTTAACCCCTTTCTTAAGCCCCTTTACTTTCAGCGACTTATCACAAACAAGCTTTTCTAAATAATTCTGTCCTGTTAAGTCGATGGAAGTCAATTTGTTATTCTGACAATATAATTCTGAAAATTCCTCACTAGGACTTTCAACGGTTAAACTGCTCAATTCGTTATGATCGCATCGCAGAATCCAAATAAAATCCGAGCAAACTCTCAATGTCTTAATCTTATTAAAGGAACAGTCCAAAATTTTTTCAACACACTCCGCATCCTTTGGTAATTGTTTCAGTTGATTATGGTCGCACCACAAATAAGCAAGACAAACATTTTCAAAATCCAGACTTTTCAACTTGTTATGACTACAATCAACTCGAATATATCCAAGATTTTTTAATTCTAGTGTTTTCATTCCATTGTTATTGCAGGAGAAAAATTCCAACATCTCTACTCCTTCAATATGCAATGCAGAAATTTTGTTATAAGAACAATCAAGCTCCGACAGGTTTTTTAATTTGTTCACTGAAATTTTTGTAATTTTGTTATAAGAACAATCAAACTCCGACAGGTTTTTTAATTTGTTCACTGAAATTTTTGTAATTTTGTTATCACAAACATTAATTGCTTCCAATCCTGATAATGAATTGAAACTAATCTTTCCTTTCAGTTTCTTCTTTTTCCAGGTTATTCTCTCCAATCTTCCGGTTTTCTTATTCCATCCGTACTGTTTTTTATTATTTATATCACTACTGATTTTTGCACCTCGTTTTTTCTGCACCGATATAATTTTCTGCAGATTCCGTATATCCTTTGAATTTTTTGTTTTCGCTGACACTCCCTGTGTTGCCACCAAGATGGAACACGCAATGACCATTGAAACAACAAGTCTCTTTAAAATTTTCTTACATCTCATCCCCAAATCCTCCTTTTTGTCATTGATATACTATTTAAACGTCAATTTTCTCAACTTTCTTTCAAAAAAACAGAGGTTTCAAAACATTCTTTAAAACCTCTGTATTAATTCTTATCTTAAAAATCCATTTACAATCTGTTCTTCTGCTTCTTCTTCAGTCAATCCCAAAGTTTGTAACTTGATGAGCTGTTCCCCTGCAATTTTTCCAATCGCAGCTTCGTGAATTAAGGAAGCCTCCAAATCATTGGCTGTAATTTCCGGAATGGCACTGATTTTTGCATTGTCCATAATAATGGCATCGCATTCTGAGTGACCGTTGCATTTTGCATTTCCATTAATCACAGAATAGAATGTCTGCTTTGAATTATCTTTTGCAACGGAACGGGAAATGACATTGGCACTGGAGCCGTCTCCATCCATATCTACATCAAAACGGGTAGTTGCCACCTGATTTCCATGAGTCATTAAACGCTCTGTAATCACAATCTTTGCATCCTTTGCCAGTTTTCCTGTTGTTACACGGTCTGTGGAATCAATTCCTTTAATCTGAACTGTTTCCATTTCCATATAGCCGCCTTCTTCAATGTTCACCACAGTAGTCGGGTTCATGACATTTTCGCCGGTTCCTTCCCCTTTTCCGTAATGCTTTTCCACATATTTTACGCGAGCATTTTTGCCGATATAGAAGGTGTGAATTCCGTCATGTCTGGAACGTTTGTCCCCACCGTTGTGAATACCGCAACCGGCTACAATCAGTACGTCTGCACCTTCTCCAACATGGAAGTCATTGTAGACGCATTCTTCCAGCCCGGTCTTACTGATAACAACCGGAATATGAACACTTTCATTCTTTGTTCCCGGCTTGATATAAATGTCAATGCCGTCTTTATCGTCCTTTGTTACAATATCTATATTTTCTGTCGTATTACGACTATCTTTCTGACTGTTTGCTCGAATGTTATAAGCTCCTGCCGGAATTTCATGAAGTCCCGTCAACTGCTCAAACAAATCCATTTGTATCTGATCCATCGATTTCCTCCTAGCTCAACCTTCCTACGACTGCAGTCTGTCGCAAACGCCGTTTTTACCCGGTCCTAAAACCATTGGCATGATTTTTTCCTTGGTTCCTTTGGCTTTCACCAATCCGTCGGATAACAGAATAATTTCGTCTGCAATATCCAAAATTCTTTCCTGATGAGAAATAATCAGAATGGAATTTTTGTTGTTTTTCTGCATTCTTTCAAATACTTTAATGAGACTGTTAAAACTCCAAAGATCAATTCCTGCTTCCGGTTCATCAAATACGGAAAGTTCTGTTCCTCTGGCAATGATAGTTGCGATTTCGATACGCTTTAATTCACCACCGGATAAACTTCCGTCTACCTCACGGTTGATATAATCCTTAGCACATAAACCAACCGCAGATAAATATTCACAGGCTTCCGTAATGGTCAACTGTTTTCCCGCTGCCATACGAAGAAGATCCAATACTTTGATTCCTTTAAATCGAACCGGCTGCTGGAAAGCAAAACTGATTCCCAATTTTGCACGATCGGAAATCGACATATGAGTGATGTCTGTTCCGTTAAATAAAATCTGACCTTCTGTCGGTTCAAAAATACCAACGATTAATTTCGCTAATGTGGATTTTCCGGAACCGTTTGGTCCGGTAATTGCTACGAATTTATTCACATCCAGCTTTAAGTTTACGCCGTTAATAATATGTTTTTCCTGTCCGTTTTCATCACGAACACTGAATTTCACGTTTTTTAATTCAAGCATACTTTACTGCTCCCTTTCCATCTTTACTGGTAATCGTTGCCTTGGATCCCATAACCATTGGGAACTGTGGGCCTTTATGTCCCACATCCGCATCGAAGATTACCGGCACGTCAAGATCACCTAAAATCGACATAATTGCAGTCTGATAATCCTGCTCTATCCAGCTATTATACATCAAAGGTCGTCCAAAAACAAATCCCTTCACGTTTTTAAAGTATCCCTGCTCTTTCATCTGCCACAGGTGTGTAATGAGTACCACGTCTTCCATATTGAAGCTTTCCAGCACCCAGATGATTCCATCCTCTGCGTACTTTTCCACAAACTGTTTTCCACCGTCATACTTTGTTCCGAGTAAAAAGACAATGACATCAAAACATCCGCCAATGAGTCGTCCGGATATTTCAATTATCTCTTCTCCTCTTCCATTCTTCCAGCAAACTGCTTCATCCTGATAGTATCCCTCTAAACCGGTTTCATATTCATGACGCTCCGCTTCAAAGTAGTCATAGGACTGCAGTTCTTTTTGTGTTCCTTCCAGCACCCCCAGATTATCCTTCACGGACTGTCCCCAGGTTTCCATTCCGAAATCGCTGAAGTTACTTCCGTAAATAGCAGCCACATCGCAAGTGGTAACAATCGGATAAACCAGACCGGTGTTATCGGAATACCCCTGGAACCATTTTGGATTTTTCTTTATCGCTTCAAAATCCACATTAGAAAGCATTTCCATCAGATAGTCTCCCCCTGCAGGAGAAAAGATTGCTTTCACCTGTGGGTCTTTTACCAAATCATTAAATACCTCTGCCCTTTCTTTTCCGGAGCCGCAGCATCCGCGCCAATCGGCAGTAAAGACATTATCGCTAACTTGCACCTGATAGCCTTTTTTCTGAAGATTTTTCACTCCATTCTCAACTCTTACTTTTTTTAATTCATCTGTAATTCCGCCGGATGTTCCGGTTACGCCCAAAACATCTCCCGGCTTAATTTTTTCCGGAATAATCATTTGATACCTCTTCTATCTTTATTTCATCGCCCAGTGTCACAGAATAAATAATCATTTCCGACACTTCAATTCCTGCAATCTGTTCCAACGCTTTCTGATAACTTTCCAGTTGTACGTGATACTTATCCACCAATTGCTGCAAAGTTTTCACCTTGTCTGTTTTGTAGTCTGCCAAAACAAACTTTCCGTTTTCCAGAAAACAAACATCAATAATTCCCTGAATGACAACCATGTCTTCTGTGGGAGCAAGATGCTCTTTTCCGGCCAACGATGCTGCCGGAACGCCCATCAGGAATTTTCTTTCCCGATATAATTCTCCTCGTTGCGCCGCCTGCTTCATTCGTCGGAACAACTCTGTATCTGTAAACTTTACAATATCTGCACAATTAATGCAATCTGCTTCTTCTTTACTAAGCAAACCTTTTTCCACATATTCCTCAATGAACTGTTCAACCATTTCCGAAGTATATTCTTCCACGGACATATCCAACAATTCAAAGACACGGTGATATGCCGTACCTCTCTTTGCACCGGTAAGTCCTGTTTCAGCATCTTGTTGCTTTTCAAAATCAGGAATTATTTCTTCCAATTCCGGCTCCGGCTTTTCTCCAAACAACGCCGTTCCATCCTGCATTTCTTCATAAGCCATACTTTGCTTTTTAATTTCCGAAACGCTTGCCTTGGAGTACATGGAAATGTAGTCTTTGTACGGATATTCAAATTCCAACATTTCTTTCAGTTTCTGTGGGTCTGCTTGGGAAGCAGCGTCCTTCAACAACAGCCGGAACTCTTCCTTTTCCATCTGGTCTTTGACTTGGTCCTCAAATAAATGGCGGAAAATATCTTCTTCCTCCACAACAGAAAGGGAATAACAACTGTCTTTCTCGTAATCCTCGTTCTCTTTTCTCAGTTCCATCTCTTCTTCCTGAAGAATTTCCATCTCCGGTCGCACATCCTCAAAGGCTTTGTTTTTCCCCAAGGTATTCCCCATCCAGTCAAAAAAGCTGTTCTTCAACAAAACATCTGTGTAAGGCATCACCGAATTGCGGTAATAACGCAGACCTGCGTAATCGCCTATGGTTTTACTCGCATTTGCACATCTTCCGGTAATAAACAATTTCTCCTGGGCTCTGGTCATGGCTACGTAAAGAATTCGCATCTTTTCAGCCACATCTTCTTCTTTTTGTCGTTCCTTAATCCATCGTTTATAGAAAGTTTCTTCTTTTGTTCTCAGGACAGGATCAATACAGTCCACGCCGATATTGCCATCGTCATCCACTAAGATCTTATCCCGATCCTTTCCGGAACCGGCGGAAGTTTCACAGAGAAATACCACCGGAAACTGCAAACCTTTACTTTTATGAATGGTCATAATTCTTACAAGATTGTCCTGCTCCCCTACGGTAGACATTTCTCCTTCGTCACCGGACACTTTCTTAATCCGTTCAATATAACGGGTAAAGTTGAACAGTCCTTTATAACTGGTCGCATCATAATTGACTGCTTTTTCCTTTAATGCCTCTAAATTCATTTGACGGCGACGTCCGTTTGGCATTGCCTGAATATATAAGTCATATCCGGTTACTCTTAGGATTTCCTGTATCAGTTCATAGACCGTCGTATACGGAACCATATCCCGGAACCTCTTTAACGTAGTAAGGAACTGTTCCACTTTTGCCTTCAGTTTTTCGTCGGTTCCATCTAAAAAATAATATTCCACAGATTCGTAGAAATTCTTTCGATGCGACTCCATTTTAATTTTGGCAAGTTCTTCTTCCGAAAAGCCGAACATCGGACTGCACAGCGTTCCAACCAACGGAATATCCTGATATGGATTATTAATGACTGTCAGGAAATCGATCATTGCCCTCACTTCAATAGTATCGTAGAACCCTGTCTTTTTTTCTGCGTAAGAAGGGATACCTAACGCCTCCAACTGTTCCTGATAACTTTCGCTCACATTTTTAACCGTGCGAAGTAAGATTGCAATATCCCGATATTCCACCGGACGCATTTCCCCTTTTTTCTTCGTAATCTTCCTCCCACTTTTTGGGTTGGTGATTTCACGAATCTTCTGTGCTACAAAGGCCGGTTCATTTTCCGCTTCTTTGGTTTCCAAAATGATAAATTCCGTATTCTGATTTTGTCCTTCCGGTACTTCATCATAGTCCACAGATCCTAAAGTCAGACGATTTTCATTTTTATAGTCAATTCCTCCCAGTTCCTTATGCATCAGATAATCAAACAGATAATTAACACTGTCAATTATCTCCCGTCTGCTTCGGAAGTTTTTATCCAGAATAATTCTGCAACTATCCTGGGTACAATCCTCTGAATAAGTATCGAATTTACTCAAAAACAGTTTCGGTTCCGCCTGACGGAATTTGTAAATACTCTGCTTCACATCTCCCACCATAAACATATTGTTCACACCACGTCCATTTGCAACTGCAGACAGGATTGCCTCCTGAATGTAGTTACTGTCCTGATATTCATCAATCATGATTTCGTAAAACTGCTTTGCCATATTCTTTGCCACTTCTGATGGATGGAGATTTCCTTCCTCGTCTCTGTCATTTAAAATACGAAGAGCCAAATGTGCCTGATCCGTAAAGTCAATAATCCCCTTTTCCAGTTTCTTTTCGCGAAACCGTATCATAAAATCTTCTGTAAGATTTTGAATCATCTTCACGGAACCGGAACTCATTTTAATCTCTTCAACAATTTCTTTAATATTTTGTTTAAAGGCCTTATCCAACAATTCGAACTTGCAATATTTCACAATCATAGTCTTTAATCCGCCAATCTGCGTTTTTAAATCCGGATTAAAGTCCGCCGGAAATTTCACTGTGACGGATTTTCTGATATCTTCCAATGCCTTTCTGATGTCCATATAGTGCTCTTTGGATGCAGCAAGTCCGACAACATCAGCAACCTTTTCCAATGCTTCCGCAGTAGACGATGCATTGCACTGATACATTCTGCTTGCCGCTTCCTCCAATCTGCTTTTAAACTCTGCAAGAATCTTTCGGTAATGAGCGATAAAGTCTTTATATAACTGTGTTTCTTCCAACTCTTCCACGGATTGGATTTCGTAAATCTTACTGCAGTTTTGAAGCCACTCTTCCGGATTATACTGCCCAATGGCAGAATAATACAATTCCTTAATCAGGCCCCCGATTTCATCCTTCATTTTGGATGTAGTGTACTGCTGAGCCAAATTCATAAATTCCGGTTCGGCTTCTTCATACCGCTCTTCCAGAAGTTCCTGAATGATATCAGACTGCATCATTTCCAATTCCACTTCATCTCCGATGCGATAGTTCGGATCCATATCGATTTGTTCAAAATGTTCCTTCACAACTCTGGTACAGAAACTGTCGATGGTCGTAATCTGAGCACTGTGAATTAAAGACAGCTGTTTCCTGATATTGTCATTTTCCGGAAATTGCTCTGCCAGTTCATCCAAACGTTCCCGAACACGTTCCTTCATTTCCGAGGCAGCCGCACGGGTAAATGTCACTACCAGCAATTCGTCAATATCTACCGGATTTTCCGAATCTGTTATCATCTGAATAATTCGTTCCACCAACACGGCAGTCTTTCCGGAGCCTGCCGCAGCAGCAACCAGTATATTTCTTCCTCTTGTATCAATTACTTTTTTCTGTTTCTCAGTCCAATTCATCTGAATTCTCCTACTATTCTTTCGCCGAGTCCTCCTCGCCGGCATTCTTCCTATCCAACATATCCTTTACCTGTTGCAAATCCCAGGAATCCGGTTCCCGGAAATGCCCACCTAATTTTCTGTCAAATCCGCAGATTGCTCCGAAACTACAATATTCACAGGCTTCCTTCATTGGATTCACTGCAATCTTTCCCTGAAAGATCTGCTCCTGCAGGTGGTCCGCCACATCGGAAACATAATCAATTAATTGTTCAAAATGCTTTGTATCCAAGATGCCTTTTTCCTCCGGCGTGCCATCACGTTTTGCAGAAACCGGCAATACTTTTGATTTTCCTTTTTTACTCAAGGCATTTTCATCCATTGCTTCAATGATTTCCGGATTGTCATTCACCAAACCGGTCATTCGATATTTTTCGTACTTACTTTCATTGATTGCATTCTGCATTTCTTCCGGCGATACATCTGAGGAAGGCTTTTTCACATAAGGATTATCAATATGGAAATACAATCCTCCTGCCGGCAATACTTTTTTGTCCGGATACTTTTTCTGTTCATAGGCAATTGCATCTTTCAGGTAAATCATCAGCTGTAACTGCAATCCCATAACCGTATTCTGAATGCTAAAAGTCGTATTTCCCGATTTATAGTCAATGACTTTAACATACACTTCATTTTCCTGTTCCAATACATCGACACGGTCAATTCGTCCATGTTCCACTCGTAATTCATATTCCGCCGGTTTAAACTTTCCTGCACGAATATGCTTGATCAAAGTATCCACCGTACATTCCGCAGTTTCCTTTACCTGCTGTTTGATAAATGCACTTCTGGCAGAACTGTCCAACATATCATTCTCATAGGCATTCACAACTCTCTCCACACTGGAATCCACCAATTCTTTTCCCTGATCCCAATCCATGGTTTTCCAATCCAGATTTTGTCTCTGAACTTCATTGAAGAAATCATCAATAGTCCCGTGGTATAAGTTTCCAATATCGAAAGCCGCCAACTGAAAGACATCCCGTTCTCTCAGTTTCAATCCGTCGTTTAAGAAGAAACGATACGCACAACCTGCGAAACGCTCAATCTGTGTAATTCCAATATTGCTTTTATTTTCGTACATCTTCTTCGCCAGCTCCGGTGTCAGTACCGGTTGTTTCATCTTGTAAAAAGCTCCCTGTTCCACTTTGTCCATCAGTGCACCGGTATCTTCTTCCTGTTTCATGTAAGAGGACAATTCTAAAAATTTCTGCGGGTTTTCCAGACTGTCAAAATCCCGTATCCGCTCTGCCACATAAGACATGGCAATTCGCTTGTTGGAAATACTATCATAAGAAACATGATTCTTTTCATTTCCGTACCGCCTTATATTTTTAAACAATCTTCCCACTTCGGAAATCAAATAGGATGCTCTCGCCGTTGTCCCATCAAAAGCTGTTTGGTGGTAGCACAAATAAAGCTGTTCTGTCGGCTTTGCAAACAGAGAATACAAATACAGTCTCTGTTGGAACAACCCTTCTTTTGCCGTCGGTGCCAGAACGTAACTCTTTTCTTCCAGCAGTTCACGGTCTCTGTCCGTAATAACACTGCCACTCGGCGCCTGTTTTGGAATAATGCCATCATTTACTCCAAGAATAAACAGCACCTTTTTCGTATCCTTTAATCGGGAGCGTTCAATATCTCCCACCATTACCGTATCCATCCCCGGTGGAATAATTCCCACCTTAATGGTTTCAAAGCCGGTTTCCAGAATTTTACGATATTCCGTCAGGGTCACTTTTGCGTCCCCCAGCAACCCGGTCAGCTGATTAAAAAGCCCAATAATCGCTTCGTAGGTCTGCTGATATTCCTTTTCCTTGCTCAGTTCTCCATTCTTATGGAATACAGCCGTGTATTCCGCCAATTTTCGTTGTATTTCAAGAGAAACAGTAAAATGGTAGACTGCCTTTGTTAATGTCAAAATCGTGGCATTTTTTTGTTTTAATTCCTTTCGGAAAGGTTCAATCAGTTCCCTTAGTGATTCTCTTGCTCCATTGACCCGTTCCAGGTGATCCTCATCCATATTTTTATATATTTTTCCCCATTTTCTGGCATAACTGTTGTAACCACGTTTTCCGGAACGTAAGACGTAATTTTCCAGTAAATCAATATCTTCCCGTTCAATATCCGTAATGCCCAAACGCAGGAATCGAAATACAGAATCAAAAGAGAAATCCTGTTCAATCATGCCAATGGCTGCAATCATTCCGTCTACAAACGGATTGTTTGCAATACTACGCTTATGGTCAATAAACACCGGGATTTCATACTGTTCAAAAATCTCGTCCACAAAACGATAATACGTTTCCATATCTCCGGTAATTATGGCAAAATCATTATATCGGTATCCCTTTTTGGAAACCAATTCAGATATTTTTGAAGCCACAAAAACAACTTCTCCGTAAGGGTCTTTCATTTCACCAATGGAAATCCCCTCATTTCTGATTTCCAACGGTTCCACTCCGGTATTTTGGAACAGATTATTCTCCGCAAAACAAAGTGGTTCATTTTCTCTAATACGATAAGGTGGTTCGTCTTTTCCAACAACGATCATAGGTTTCACATTGACCCCGTTTTGCTCTGCCAAAACAGATAAGTGCTTTAACGTTTCCTTGCTCAACGCAAACAAATCCATTTTGGAATAATTGGAAAAACTCTTTTCTCTTTCCGGCAGTGTCACGGCAACCACCACTTCTTTGGCATATTTCAGCAACAACTCCAACACCTGATACTGCACCGGTGTAAAACCGGTAAATCCGTCAAAGTACAAAGACGAATTTTTGATTAGTTCGGAGCTTGCAATATATTTACAGAAAATTTTCAATACATCTTCTGTCGTAATCATTTTCTCCTGAATATATTTTTCAAAGGCCTCATAGATTTTTTGAATATCTTTTAACTTATGAACCAGGGACAGACTCTCCACTTCTCCCATCATCTGTTCCACATTCTCAACAGATATTCCGTATTGTTTCAATTCCGACAATACACTTTTCATTTTCTCGGCAAATCCCGGATTATCCGCCTTCTTCTTGTAAATAACCAGTTCTTCTCTGCACTGCAACAGAACTTTTCGCATCACAAGTGTTTTTCCCAGGTCGTCCATAACCTGAAATCCGGTATAACCCTGTTCTTCAAAAACCGCATAGGCCAATCTGTAAAAGCTGGTCACTTCAATATTAAAGCTTCCGTGCTTCTCCTGCTGTTCCAATATTTCTTTCTGGGTTTCCAGAGAATACTGCTCCGGAACAACAGCAATGAAATTCTCATTTTCTTTTTGGCCAGCCGCCTCAATCATCATCTGATGCATCCGATATGACTTTCCGGCTCCTGCCTTTCCGATAATAAATTGTAATGCCATGGATGTTTACCTCGCTTCATCTTTTCACGAACATTTTCTCATTTTTGATGTCCCAAAAATGACACTCATATGTAGTAGTATAAACCTAAAAATGCATTTTTAACAGCTAGTTTTTGAGATAATACACTAACCAGATCATAACTCATCCTTTCTATGCACAAAGTTTTTTATGCATACTTTCCGGGAAGCAATAATAGATTAGACTATAACATTAATTCGTTTGAAGGAGTGCTTATGTCAGGTAATCCGAAATTTGTGGTTTTTCATTTAAAAGAACTTATATATACAGTGGTTTTTGTACTGTTGGGGATTGTTTTTTTGATTTCACTAATCCTGATGTTCAGTCAAAAAGGCGGGCAAAAAAAAGAGGAGCAAACTACCGACAACATATATAATGCCGGTGTCTACACCTCTTCTATTACGCTTAACGGAAATCCAATGGATATTACCGTTACTTTAGATTCCAATCATATTAATTCCATTAAAATGGAGAATGTCAGCGATGCCATTGCTACAATGTATCCGTTGGTTCAGCCTTCTTTTGAAGATATTGCCAATCAGATTGTTACAACCCAATCGCTAGATAACATCCGGTTTTCGGAAGATTATCATTACACTTATACCTTGCATTATGATGAGATTTGCCATCTCATCGATTCCGCAAAAGTATCCGCGGATTAGTATAATTCTTCCAGCCATTCTTTGACGCAGGCATCACTTGGCATACGCAGGTCGCCTCGCGGAGAAACTGCAACAGAACCAACTTTTGGTCCGTCCGGAAGGCAGCTTCGCTTAAACTGCTGGGAGAAGAATCTTCTGTAAAATGTCTGAAGCCATTTCAGAATGGTTTCATCGTCATATTTTCCCTGGAATGCTTTCTTTGCCAGGAATAATACCTTTTTGGGTGCATAGCCGAAACGAAGTACATAATAAAGGAAAAAGTCATGCAATTCGTATGGTCCTACCAGATCTTCTGTTTTCTGGGATATCACACCATCCTTTGGCGGCAATAATTCCGGACTTACCGGTGTGTCTAAAACGTCCAACAAAATCTTTGTCAACTGTTCATCTTCACAGGTATCCGCATAGTAACGAACCAAATGTCTTACCAGTGTTTTAGGCACGCCGCTGTTTACGCCATACATTGACATGTGATCGCCGTTGTAGGTTGCCCAACCCAGAGCGAGTTCCGACAAATCGCCGGTTCCAATAACCATTCCGTTAAATTCATTTGCCAAGTCCATTAAGAGATAAGTTCTCTGTCTTGCCTGTGCATTTTCATAAGTCACATCCTTGTTTTCCATATCGTGACCAATCTGATTTAAATGAAGGGTTGTAGCTTCGGAAATATTGATTTCCTTGAATTCACATCCCAAAATGTCGATTAAGGTTACCGCATTGGTGTAAGTACGGTCTGTTGTTCCGTATCCCGGCATAGTTACTGCAAGGATTCCTTTACGGGAAAGCCCCAACATATCAAATGCACGAACTGTTACCAACAATGCCAGTGTAGAATCCAACCCACCGGATATGCCTACAACAGCACACTTACAGTTGGTATGCTCTAAACGCTTCTTCAATCCCATCGATTGAATATTTAATATTTCTTCACAGCGTTTGTTTCGCTCTGCTTCGTTGGATGGTACGAAAGGTGCCGGATCCACAAAACGATTCACATCACTGTCCACAAGTTCCATGGAAATATATTCTTCTGTGTACTCTTCTTCCACATCGATTTCAAAGGTATTCATCCTTCTTCTTTCCGCAACCAAACGGTCCAAATCAATATCAGCAATAACGGTTTCATTTTTGAAACGCTGAGATTCTGCCAGAATATTGCCATTTTCTGCAATCAGATTATGTCCGGCAAAAACAAGGTCTGTAGAAGACTCGCCCTCACCGGCGTCAGCATAAATGTATGCTGAAACAGTTCTTGCGGACTGACCGGATACTAACGTTCTTCGATAACTGTCTTTTCCGGTCAGTTCATCGCTGGCTGAAAGGTTGGCAATGACTGTGGCACCATGAAGAGCATGACTTGTGCTAGGTGGGTGCGGTACCCACAAATCCTCACAGATTTCCAAAGCAAGTTCCAATCCCGGAATATTTTCAAAAACAAACTTTGTTCTCGGTGAGAAACTGCAGCAAATTTCATCGCCATCTTCATCTACGCCAACCTGGATTTCTCCATCCACGTCTTTACCGGAAACAAAATGTCTCTGCTCATAGAATTCCGAATAATTTGGCAAATAGCTCTTTGGAACAACACCACATACTTCGCCGCCATAAAGCACTGCCCCAACATTGTACAATTTATTCTTGTATACCATCGGTAATCCTACCACTACGGTTATTTCCATACCCTCGCAGTAATCGGCAATTACCTGTAACTGTGCTTTCGCATTTTCAAGCAATGTAGTCTGCCAAAACAAGTCACTACAGGTATATCCGGTAATACATAATTCCGGGAAGACTACAAGCTGAACTTTCTCTTTATATACTTCATCAATTTTCTTACATATTTCACCGGCATTATACCCACAATCTCCTACTTTGATTTTCGGTGTCACTGCCGCAACTTTTAAAAATCCGTTTCTCATATCTTTGATCTTCAGTCCTTTCCTAAACTTTTTTCATTATAACATTCCAAAATTGAAATCTCAAATAGTTCTCAATCAGGAGACAATAAAAGTATTGTAGCCCATCATTCTTAACTGTTGTTCTAATCCGATTGCATCGTCCAAATTTGCAAATTCCCCAATACGCACTTTAAACAATCCGTTATCAAAAATAAGGTTTGCCTGAAAGCCCTGATTTCTCAATTCATAAACAAGATTGACTGCAAGGTTCCGGTTTCGGAATGCTCCCACCTGTACGCTGTAATTCATTCCACCGTTTCCGTAAATCCCCTGACTTCCCAGTGTATCAATAATTCCGTCGGCAATAGCCTCACCAATCCGATCAATATTTTCATCAAACAGAAGATTGTCACTGTCCGAATTCAAGAATCCAACTTCCACCAAAACAGCAGGCATTTTCGTCCGACGCAGCACCACCAGATTTGGTCGTTCCACTACCCCCAGATTTCTAAATCCCAGTGCCTCCAGATTTGCATTGATATTCCTTGCCAACTGTCCTTTCAATCCGCTGTCATTGTAAACCAGCGTCTGAACTCCATCATAACTGTTTGCTGAAGGCGAGGAGTTTCTGTGAATTGATACAAACAGATTTGCTCCTGCTTCATTTCCTTTAGTCGCCTTTTCAAACGGCGTGTCATAGACATCTGTTGTCCTTGTGTAGTCTACGGAAAAACCTGCATTTTTCAGATATCCTCCCACTCGCATTGCCAAAGCCAGCGTGTCGTCCTTTTCCTGTCGTCCGTTGTATACAGCTCCCGGATCACTGCCTCCGTGACCGGCGTCTATCATGATTTTATATGCCATGCTTTTTTCCTATCTTTTTGTTCACATTATTATATGCCCCAAACCGGAAAAATTTCCATAAAAATACCCCCAAAATGTTTCAACATTTCAGGGGTTCTTCATGTAGACTAGTCTTCCAAATCGGATTCAATTTCATCCACTTTTGTTTCGGCATCATCTACAATATCGCCGACAACACCGTCGTCTTTATGATCCTTTTTTCTTTCTTTTTCGGTTACCTCTTCTGTCGTCACTTCATCAATTACCGTTTCATCTTCCAGTCGTTCTTCTTCCGTTGTTACTTTTTCCGTTGAAACGGTATCTTCATCTGCATTGTCCTTCATTCCGCAGGCAACCAGACCAACAGATGCTGCAACCAACATCATAACCATTACAAAATTTTTCATTGCTTTCATATAATCTTCCTCCAATTTTTCTTGGTTCGATTATAGTTTGCGCAATTTCAATTTTTTTATTCAAATTTAACCAATCACATCAGACATATTGTAAAGTCCGGCACCTTTTCCAGCCAGGTATTTTGCAGCGTCGATGGAACCTTTTGCAAATACCGCTTTGGAGTATGCACGGTGTTTGATTTCAATTACTTCATCAGTTCCTGCATAGATTACATCATGGTCACCAACAATAGTTCCGCCGCGAACTGCTGAAATACCGATTTCTTTCTGTTTTCTTTTTTCGCGAACAGTACTTCTGTCGTATGTATAATCATATTCATTGTTCAGCACCTGATTAATGCAGTCAGCCAATGCCAACGCTGTTCCGCTTGGTGCATCCAATTTCTGATTGTGATGTTTTTCAACAATTTCAATGTCAAAGCCTCTGTTTGCCAATACTTCCGTTGCCATCTGCAACAGTTTCATTAATGTGTTGATTCCAAGAGACATATTTGCTGATTTTAATACAGCTACTTTTTTGCTTGCTGCATTGACTTTTTCAAGCTGTTCCGCAGACAGCCCTGTAGTACAAAGCACTACAGGTGTCTGTGTATCCACAGCGTAATCTAACAAATCATCTACTGCAGATGCGGTAGAGAAATCAATAATTGCATCTGCTTTCACGTCACATTCTTTCACGTTGGAAAATACCGGATAGTTATTTGGTACTTCTGTATAAGCATCCACACCGGCAACAATCTGAATGTCCGGATCGTTTTCAATCAGGTCTGTAATAACTCTACCCATTTTGCCATTACAGCCATGCATAATTACATTTATCATATGAACCTCCGTCCTCTCTTTTGCATTATAAAATTCCGTAATCTTTCATTGCTTTTTCAAGTCTTACTTTTCCTGCATCTGTCATTTCAGTCAATGGTGCACGAACGATTCCTGCTTCATAACCTAACATGTTCATGGCAGCCTTTACAGGAATTGGATTTACTTCGCAGAATAATGCGCCACATAAATCAATGGCATCTAACTGTAATTTCAATGCTGTTTCCACATCACCTGCAAGGTAAGATGCAACCATATCATGAACCTGCTTTGGCGCTACGTTAGACCATACAGAGATTACACCTTTTCCGCCTAAGGAAAGCAATGGAACAACCTGATCATCATTTCCTGAATAAATATCAAGGCATCCGTCTGCCAATGCAGCAAGTTTTGCCACCTGGCTAATATTTCCTGATGCTTCCTTAATTGCAACAACGTTTTCAACACCCTTTGCAATACGAACTGCTGTTTCCGGTAAGATGTTTGTACCTGTTCTGGATGGAACATTGTACATAATAATTGGAATATTTACAGCATCTGAAATTGCTTTGTAGTATTCAAAAAGTCCGTCCTGAGTAGCCTTGTTGTAATATGGTGTAACACAAAGGAGTCCGTCTGCTCCCATTTCTTCCGCTTTCTTTGAAAGGTTTACAGCTTCTCTTGTGCAGTTTGAACCTGTACCTGCAATTACAGGAACTCTTCCTGCAACTTTATCGATACAATACTTGATTGTATCAAGGTGTTCCTGATCACTCATTGTTGAAGCTTCACCTGTTGTTCCACATACGATAATGGAATCTGTTCCTGCGGCAATCTGGTCTTCGATAATCTTTCCAAATGCCTCATAATTAATACTTTCATCCTCATTGAATGGTGTAATAATTGCTACACCTGCGCCTGTAAAAATAGACATGTTTCATTCCTCCTAAATAATATGTATTTCATTAAACTTTAGTATTCTACTTTTATGCATTATAAAAGGGAGCTTATGCAAAGCTCCCTACAAGTCTCACTGCTTATAAGTAGCTCTCCATCTTTCGATGACAGTCACATAGCTGTTAACTATATGCCCAGGAAAAATATTCCGCAACATTTAACCTTCGGCGCCACATCCTTTCTGAAATGTTCTTCTGCCTGCGGGGCATCCCATTTCTTACTCTTAAGTAGCGCGACCTCTACTATCGTTTAACTCTTTCTATCATAACATTGTAAAAATTGTCTGTCAACACTTACTATAGTCTATTCCGACTTTTTCGAATTGACACCGTTTATTCCACAACCACATCTTCTTTCGGGTTATCCTTCGGAGTACTGTATTTCTTTTTGCCGTATCCCTTTGGCATTCCGATTTTCATATACAATTTACCCAATCCGGTAATATCTCCTGTATAATGATTAAACATTGCCGAAGCTCCGTTTCTGCGGTCAGTTGTCTGGAATGAGAACCAGGCATAACGCTCTACATAATCTCTCTCATCCAGTTTTTCGATTACCTTCTTCATATAATGGCGTACAACTTTTCTGGCCCTTGCGTCCACGCTTGGCACCCCACTAATGGCAAACTCAGTTACCCAGATTGGCTTATGATACATTTCATATGCTTCATCCACCAATTTAATAAAGGCATCAACACCATCATCATCATACCAGTTCCAGTAATGATGAAGTGGAATAAAATCAAATTCCCAGCCTCTCTGATCCACTTTTTTCATAAACGGCTGGAACCAATCCTTGGACCAGGATGGCAACAATGCTGTGGCAGGCGCCCCTACCAAAACATTTCCTTTATTCGCGAATACAGTTTCTAATCCACCCATAACTTCATCTACAGTCAGATTTGCCTGTTCCGCCAAATCCGGTTCGTTGTAACACAACATGTAAGTGAAATCATACGCATTGAACAACTGCATATTACGTTCATCTGAGGAACCAATACTCCAAAGCATCGGAACATATTCCAAATCCTGGAATGAAGTGTATTTGAACGGATACATCGCCCAGTTATAATACCAGGAAACTCCCCAGTCTACTGCATCCAGATTCATCGCCATATCTTTGTTGGTACAAAATCCTTTTTTGTTTACAAAGAATGTATTGATATCAGAATTCAGAACCGACCCATTCTCCATATCTGCTTCAACATATACCGTATGCTTTGTAACCTTTGTATCGTAATAAGTACAGGTGGTAGTTTCCCCATCAGTTGTTTCAATCAACTGATCATCCACATAGACTTTATATCCGGAAACCTTCCCCAAACTTTCTGCGCTGTTCCATGTGATTTTCATGGTTCCGGCAGCCTTTAACGAACCTGCAGCGGGAGAAACCACTGCGGTATTCTCCCACTGCTCCTTGTTCGCTTTAATATCTTTTTTTTCTTCTTTTACCGCATTTTCCTTGCTCTGTTTTGCGGTATTTTCTGTTTTGCTTTTATTGTCATATTTTGCGAAGCAAACACCGCCTGCGATGGCTGCACAACATACGACTAATGCTAGGATTATTACTGATTTTTTTCTCATTTTACTTCGTTTTTACTTTAACCGGTGTAATCTTACTCCAGCCATAGTATACCTTTTTACCAAGAATCATTTTATATGCTCTTACCCTAACATAATATTTAATCTTTTTCAATTTCTTTTTCTTGATTTGTTTCTTCTGTTTCTTTGTGAAAGTAACTTTAATTTTTGAAGAAATCTTTGATACGGCTTTTGTCTTGGCACCTTTCATTTTCTTATTGGTTCCATACTGAACTTCGTATCCGGAGGCTCTCTTCACTTCCTTGATGGAATAGGTAAATGCTTTCTTCTTTCCACCTACATCAAAGAGATTTGTCTGGATTGCTGCAGCGCATCCGGCAACAGAAGTGTTTACTGATGTCGAAGAATTTACGCCATAGGTTTTTGCCTTATATCCTGCAGGGTTACCAATCTGAGCATACATCTTTCCGATGTTTGTAAGCACACCCGTATCGTAATCATACAATGCAGATGATGAAGCATCAGAACCATAAAGATTTGGAACAAACCAAGCATATCGTTCTACATAACTTCTTTCATTTAATCCCTTACAAATTGTTTTCAGGAATTCTTCAGCCTTAGCTCTTTCTTTCTGATTTGCATCACCCTTTAACCACAACGCAAACTCAGTAATCCAAATAGGCTTCTTATATTTGTCATAAGTTTCATCAATCATTAACAAAAATTCTTTGGATGTTTTGCTACTGTAGTTTTCATAATACTTATGAACAGAAATGAATGTTGTATTAGCTTTATCATTTACAGATAAACCATTCCAGTATTCACTCCACCACTTTGATTCTACGAGCGGGCTTGCCGTAGAAATTGCAGGAGAACCTAATTTAAGGTTTCCTTTATTTGGTACAAAGTAGTTTTTCCATCTGGATGCAGCAATACTTGCACGAATATTTGATTCCCACTGTAAATCCGGTTCATTAAATCCTAATAAATACTTATAACCTGCTTCTTTAATTCTTGTGAAAGTTTCTGTCTTCAAACCACCTTCACCGTAAATCATTGGAACAAATTCCAAATCATAGAATTTTGTGTTCTTTTCCTTCATATCTTTAAAAGAACTTGTACCCCAGTCGTAGTACCAGCCTAAATTCAGGTCAGCCGGATCAACAGCATTTCCCATGTCCTTGTTGTTTACACCAAGACCTTTCTTTGTAACATAGAATGTTCTTGTATTTGTTTTTACTGTAGTACCGTCTTTCAGTTTTGCCTCAATATAAGCAGTGTGTTTACTAACAGATGTAGTATACATTTCAGCAGACATCACTTCTGCTGTAGTTGGGTTTAATGTACTCAGTTTTTTTCCATCCACATAAACAACATAAGATGCTACATCATCCAGGTTATTATTCCATTTAACATCAATATAACCTGCACCAACTAACTTTCCTTCTTCCGGAGCAACAATTGCTGTTTTACTCCATTCATCACTCGTTTCAGCAGAAACTGCTTTTGATTCTGTAAGTGTAATTCCGCTTACAAACATTGCAGCCACCAATAACATAGAAATAATTTTTTTCATTTTATTTCCTCCATCATACTTTGTTTTTTGAATCTTTCCTTATAATACAAAAGGGCAGAATGAATTATATGCACCCATATAACCCTTTCCACCCTTTCAACTGTTTAAAAGATTATGATTATCTTACAACTGCGGTTTTCTTCTTTGACCATTTTCCATATACTTTATTTCCAAGAGAGTCTAAATTGTATCCTCTAACCTGGATATAAACAAATGAACCTGATTTTAACTTCTTAATTGTTAAAGATGTCTTTTTAGTTTTCTTTGATTTAGCACCCTTCATGTTGGATTTCTTAGAATACTTGTATTCGTATCCAACAGCATTTTTAGCCGCACCTTTTAATACAACTTTAACTTTCTTCTTAGATGGGCTCTTTGCACTCTTAATCTTTGGAGCAGCTGGTTTCTTAGTCTTTACATAATGAGCCTTTAAAGTAATATCCTTTGTTACGCCCTTTGTAAAGTCATACTTAGCACCACCTAATGTATAGTAATCAATTGTATAGTTCTTCTTTCCAAGCTTCATTGATGTAGAAGATGAAATGGAAGCTCTAGCACCTTTGTTTACATAAGTAGCATAAGTCTTTCCGTTTCCTGTGAAAGAAACCTTGTACTGATGTCCAGCGATTACCTTTAAGTTAGAGATATCGACCTGACCCTTCATACCGATTTCATCCGGATATGAATTTAAGTATGCACCTAATGTGAACATAATTCCCATAGATGTTCCACCATAAGTCTTAGGAATAGTTACTTTACATGTAATGTTCTGTCCTTCTGCCTTTGTAGAATCTAAAATTAAAGAACCATCTAATTCAGCACCTGAGATGCTGTCAAATTCAACTTTTGGTTCACCCTTTGAAACAGGATCATAAGCCTTAAAGAATGCATGTTTCTGAGAAACTGTTTCTTTCATAGGCTGGCTACTTCCATCCAAAATCGGATTTCCATCATCATCCTTCAATTCTTTTGTTGTTGATAATGTACTCTTAATATTGAATGAAATTGTATAACTACGTCCTTTTTCTACCGGAATACCTTTTAATTCAAAATGTAAACCGTATGGGTTATCACCTACAAGTTTTCCTTTATCATTGTACTGTCCATCCCATCCACTGTTCTTTACATAAAATGAAACAGCATCTGCTACATTCGGATTAGAAACAAAATATCCTTCTGTATAACTCTTGTAGCTATCTGCCTCTTCCAAACCTGCTTTATATTCCGCATCAGTAATTCTTCCTGCTGCATAGTCAGCTTCTACCTGTTTGATTTTTTTCTGGATTTCTTCCTCTAATGCAATCGCCCATTCTGTTTTCTGACCGTTGACTACATCACAAACAGAAAAACTTGACCACTTTCCTGATGTAGCTACATTTGCACCATTTGCAGCATGAGCAGCTGAAACAATGCTGGCAGAACCAATCACCATAGACATTGCTAATGTAACTGCAGTGATTTTTTTCATTAAAATCTTTCTCACTTTTAATTCCTCCTCTTATTTCACTCGTAAATAGTAGCCCAATGCTTCTGCATTGGGCACTACTTAAATTTCTTTTTTCAAAGAACAATTATTTTTTAATTTTAACCTTAACTGTCTTGCTGAATTTTCCAGCTTTGTAACCATTTGCTGCTAATGCGCGAACTTTAACTTTGTAAGTTTTGCCCTTCTTGAATGTTCCTTTAGCAACAAGTTTCTTTGCTCCTACCTTAGAAGTATATTTCTTCGTTCCAATCTTAATCTGATACTTCTTAGCTCCTGTAACTTTCTTCCAAGATACTGTGATTTTACCTTTCTTGTTGTTCTTAGCTTTAACCTTAGTAACCTGTGCGAATACTTTTGCAACAGCCTTCTTTGTTGTCTTTTCAACAGGCTTCTTTGTTGTTGCAGGTGCTGCTGTAGAATCATCTTCCCACTTTGTAGGAACTTCAACATATTCAGGATTTAATCCTAAGTCTGTAACTGTGAAATCACTTACATATACATGACCATGCCATCCATTTTCAACAGCTGTCACAATGTCTGAAATATCATTTCCTCCCTGATCCTGCTGTGCATCAAATGCTCCAAGCATAACTGTAGTTTTGAACGAATCTAAACCAACCCAGTTTGTGAAAGTATAAGTAAAGGTCTTTGAAGTTGTTCCAAGTGCAACAACCTGCTTGTTTCCAGATATAACATCACCTTCATATGGTGCGATATCAACCTCTGAACCATCATCTCCTTTAATCTTTCCACCAACTGCAAAATATGCATACTTCTTTTCATCTGCTGATGCAGTGAATTCTACTTTATAATTATGTCCTGGAATAGCAGGAACATCAACGAATGCCTGAATAGACCATGGGTTAATTCTATATGGACTAAAATCCCACATAGCATCCCAACCAGTATTAGCAATATTAATATCAAATCCTTTTGAGGCCTGTGTGGCTGACTGTGTCTGTCCTACAGATGGATTATTGGCAGCACCTTCCGCACCGTTTCCTCTTAACCAACCTGAGATGGTTTCATTTGTTCCGTTCATTACTACTGAATCAATGTAACCTTCGTTTCCGGCCTGAGAAGGTACATACTGTCCACCCTGTGAGAAGGACCAATTTGAATATGTAACCTCAACTGGCTCCGGAGTATCTCCAGCATTTACATTTTTTGCTGTGTTTACTCCTACTGCTAATGTTGCAACTAACGCTAGGGATAAAGTCCCTACCATAACTTTGTCGAAAATTTTTCTCATTTTCACTCCTCCTTAAAAACGTTTTGAAAACTCTTATTTTCAGTTAGACATATTTTATCATAATATTTTTTTAAATACAATCTCAAAATAGAAGGTTTTCACAAATAAAACTCTTTTTATCCTTAAATACCGTCATTTTTAACATAAACATTCCTTGATACCTCAAAAATGTATTATTAAAAATGCATAATTTCCCATCGTTTAACCGCTATTTTTGAAACGTTTTAATCATATTTTTGTTTTTTGCCAACTTTTATCTCCACTATTATATTAAAAATTTCAAATACACTTGGCTGTTTTTATTTTTTTGCCTTGGCTGTTTTTATATTTGACCAAGAGCCTTTTCCCGCAGAATTAATTGCGCGTACTCTAAAATAATACTTCTTTTTCGCTGTAAGCTTTGAAATTTTAAGCGTTACTGCGCTGCAGATTTTCTTTTTTAATTTTTTTGTAAACTTCTTATCTAACGCATACTGAATTTCATACTTCTTTGCCCCACTTGCTTTTCCCCAAGTAAGCTGAACTGCTCTTTTCTTCAAACTCTTTGCCTTTTTCAATTTTACAGTTCCTGGCTTACTTACTTTTGAAATTGGTTTTTTCGTACTCTTTTCAGTCGTATTATCAACTTTCTTTGTTACTGTCGGTGCTACGGTAGTACTTTCCGCTACAGTTGTAACAGGTACCGTGGTATTTTCCGGCAGTGTTCTTTCTTCTCCAGTAAAAACAAACATCTTCTCATCCGGAATTGTTGTCGCATTATAGCCTTCAGGATTTCCAATGGTTGAGTACAATCTACCTAGTTCAGTGTATAATCCCGATTCAAATTCAAACATAGAAGTCGCTCCGGAACCATTATATGAATCAATGTCATTTGTACTGTCAATATTGTACGAGAACCAGCAATAACGTTCTACAAAAGGATAAGCATCAAGTGCCTCTACAATTCCGTTTACATAGTTTGCCATTTCTTGTCTTCTTTGTGGAATTTCATAACTATAGTCTCTCGAGGTATTTTTGGTTCCAAATACTGAAATTTCTGTCACCCAAATCGGCAAATGATAACTGTTCCACAACGTTTCTACCGCACCTTTCAGTCCTTCCAGATCAATTCGATCCTGGTAGAAATGAAGAACAACAGCATCCACATCATTAAATGCATTTTCGTCATTTAGTACTCCGTTTACACGGATGTGTGTGCTCTGCGCGAATTCATTGTCGTCAAATCTTCTGAATTCTACCCATTGTTCAGGGTTTTTAGGGCTCTTACAAATATCTTCTCCATACATAAACTGTGCTAACCATCCAGAATTTCCTCCCGGTGCTGCTGGAGCAGGAGCAACTTTTCTCATATTCAACGGTGCAATATACTGATTCCATACACCGATTGCATCATAAAAGAACATATTTGCCTGTCCCGGAATATCCGGTTCATTAAATCCCAAGATATAATTTGATTTTGTAGATAAATTTTGAATATCCTCAATATCATTTTTGTGTTCTTTGTTATTTGGTTCATCTCCCAATCTGTTTCCCCACATCATAGGAATATGAGCAACATCCTTATCTACATCATTATCGAACGCCTTTGTTCCCCAGTTATAATACCAGGAACAATTCAAGTCCTTTAAAGCAATTTTATCTGTCATATCATCTCCGAGAGCTAATCCCTTCTTCGATACATAGAATGTTCTTGTATCGGATACAACTTCACTGCCTTCTTTTTCAGCCTTTACTGTCAATTCATGTTTGCTGACTGTAGTTGTGTACACTTCAGTCTTTCCTGTATCTTCTGATGTAAAATGCTTGATTACGGAACTGTCTGTTTTTTCTTCCCCGATATCAGTACGAACAATATCGTCTCCGTTCCAGTACATTGGTTTTCCATCTAAATAAACCGTGTAAGTATAGCCTTCCATGGAATTGTCAAATTCCACATCAATATACCCGGCACCGATTAACGAACCTTCACCGGGAGTAATCACTGCATTTTGCTTCCATTCTTCCACTGTTGTTGCAGCATCAACAGGGCTGGTGTAATTGATTCCGCTCGCTGCTACAACCAGGGCTAACGATACAGAAACAACCTTTTTCAATACTTTCTTCATATTCATTCTTCTCCTTCTTTTTTTGCTCCATAATTCTTTTCTAAAGCAACCCATAGTCTCGGGTAAATTTTATCACAAAAAAAACACCCCCACAATACAAACGAAATTCGTATGAGGTGTGTTTTTTTTATAGGTGTCATTTTTTATTCTTCAAGATATTCTAACTTGCTAACTGACACCTCGTAGGCTGTATGCTTCTCTGTTTCTTCTTCATTAATACGCTTAACATATTCTCTGCTTTGGACTCTTCCCCAAATCTGTATATGTCCCCCAACTTCAAAAGATGAAGCATATCTTGCGTTTCTGCCCCAGGCAATACACGGAATGTAATCCGACTTTCCGTATGGTCGATTGACTGCAACCAGCAAATCTGCAATTTCTCTTCCCAACGGTGTTTTTCTGTAAATCGGTTCCTTACAAATATAACCGTCTAAAAAGATCTGATTGGTCTTTCCACTTTCAAACTCTTCGTCAACCTCTTCCCATTCTCTTACAAAAATAGATAAAATCAACTTGTTCTTTGTGCCTTCATGACGATTATACGACCGGAACTGACCGGATACTTCTACCTGTCTTCCTATGTAGTCTTCTGTTACATCCACCAGACGTTCGGAAACCAACAGTGGAATCACGTCTGTTAAATCACTGAGACGGTCCACGGAAATGTCTACCATATAGAAGCCTTCTCCAAACACGTCGTGACTGTATCTGAATTCCGATACAATCTCTCCTATCATACTTACTCGGTTGTTTTCAATCACTTTGTCAATCATTGTATTTCCCCCTTTTCCATATTGTGGTTTATTATTTTTTTATCATTATTATTATATTCACTTTTCTATCAAATATGTAAAAAACTCTTCGCCTTTTTTCGACCCCATTTCGACCTTCGCCCCTCTCGGTAAACGCAAAAAATCCCCCACATACTTCTATGTGGGGGATAATAAATTCATATGTAGTGAATTATTTCACTTTAACTTTCTTAGCCTTGCTCCAAGGTCCGAAGAATTTCTTTCCTTTAGCATAAGCTCTAACTCTTACACTTACTTTCTTTCCGCTCTTGAATTTCTTGTTCTTTAAAGTAACAGATGGCTTTGTCTTATATACTTTCTTAGAACCAATCTTGAACTGGTATCCAGCTACTGACTTCTTGATACCTGTAGCAGATTTCTTAACTTTAACCTTTACAGTATTCTTCTTAGGTGATTTTGCACTTGAAATCTTAGTCTGTGGAATAATGCTGAAGTTTGTGATAGAGATATCTGTCATTGCATCTGGATCACCGTCTGCATCGTTTGGAAGTTCATTTTCAGCTGCTGCCTTTATATCTTTCTTAAAGATAGCGTATCTGATTTCAGCATCTTCATCAACACCTGTACGATCACCAAATTCTCCACCTAAACCAAAGTATACAGTTTTTGCATCAACTTTAGCTTTGAATGTTCTGCTAACTTTCTTTCCTTTAGAACCAGCCGGAATCTTTACCCAAGTTGCATATGAAATCACTTCGTCTGTAGCGATTTTTACATAGATGTACTTATTTACATTTGATGACTTTGCAGTAAAGTTAATTGTGTATGTTTCACCTTTTTTAATATTAACAAGCTTAGTATCTTCTGTAAGGAATACCTGTGCTCCCCAGATACCGCCGTATCCAACTTTTTCAAGTTTTGCTGTGAATCCTGCAAATGTGTTTGCATTTTCCAGTGTTCCTGACGCACCTTCATTCCATCCCTGATCAGCTCCATAATAATTCTGCCATGCTTCTGCTAAACATGTTGTGCTAACAGCGAACACTAAACCAAGTGAAAGTGCTGCAGCAGTGATTTTCTTTGCAAATTTTCTCATCTTTGCTCTCCTCCTTAAAATTAACAAAATAATATGCGAAAATCGAAACGTTTTCGCTTTTTTGAGATTTGATTTTCTCAACGTCAAACCCTTTGTTGATATTCTATAACAAATTGAACAGTTTCTGCAACACATTTTTTCATTTTTTTGAAATAAATATATTTTTATTGCACAAAAACCCTATAAATACACCTCTTTTTTTGACAGATGTTACAACACTTTTCTGACCTCCGGTGGGAAACCCTCATCATTTTTCACAGTTTCTTCATCTTTCCTTCTTTTAACGGGACTTCTCGGAGCATTTTTAAGATGGACCTTCTCAAACCTTTCCTACAAAGAAAAAAAGACTTTGGGAAAATCCCAAAGTCTTTAGTAAGCTGTAATCTTATCCTACTCTCTTAGAGTATTCACCTGTACGTGTATCAATTACAATTGTTTCTCCCTGTTCTACGAACAATGGAACGTAAACTGTAGCTCCTGTTTCAACGATTGCCGGCTTTGTAGCATTTGTAGCTGTGTTACCCCTGAATCCAGGTTCTGTTTCTGTAATTACTAATTCTACAGTAATTGGTGGTTCAATTGCAAAGATGTCTCCGTTGCATGAGCAAATCTTTACTTCTTCATTTTCCTTAACAAACTTCAGAGAATCACCTACGTTATCTTTGCTGATAGCGATCTGATCATATGTTTCGCCATCCATGAAGTAATATAAATCTCCGTCATTATATAAGTACTGCATATTCTTTCTGTCGATATGAGCATTTTCAAATTTTTCTGTTGGTCTGAATGATGTTTCAACCACACCACCGTTTTTGATGTCTTTTAATTTTGTTCTAACGAACGCTGCGCCTTTTCCTGGTTTTACATGCTGGAATTCAACAATCTGAAAAATCTTTCCATCATATTCAATCGTAATACCATTTTTAAAATCGCCTGCTGTTACCATAATTTTTCCTCCTAATGTTCATACGTATAAACGCACATTTGATACAATTATAATTTATTTGCCCCTATAATTCAAGTACTCTTTACAAAAAACAGTTTTCCTTCTATATTCTTATTCCAACACGCCCCGTTCTTTCAGTGCCTTGAGAATTTCGTTACAAACTTGCACTCTGTCATTACAATCAACCGACACCTGTAAATCCGTTACCGATACATAACGCGGTTCTCTTTTACTCATCAACTCTTTGATAAATTCCACATTCATATTATTCTTTAAAATCGGACGACTGGTATCATCTTTTACTCGTTCATAGATTGTTTCCGGTGTTGCTTTCAATAAGACGATTTCTCCGGTCTGTTTCAGAATTTCAACATTTTCATCCCTTAACACAGCACCACCGCCACAGGAAATAATCTGTCCTTCCTTTTTCGAAATCGTACGTAATGCTTCGGTTTCAATGTCCCGAAAGCCCTGCTCACCCTTTTGCTCAAAGATTTCATTGATGGACATTCCCTGGGTTTTCACAATATATTGGTCCACATCAATTTCTTCCAATCCTGTAATCATAGACAACGCCCGGGACACTGTTGTTTTCCCGGTTCCCATAAATCCAATCAAACTGATATTACCCCGCAGTTTACAACCGCGATTGATTTGAAGCAGATTTCGTACAGTTTCCACAGAAGCCTGTCCCGGTGCTGATGCATCGACACCGGCTGCAAAAGTTATTACCGATCCGGTCTGTTTTGTACAGACTCTGGTAACTGTTCCCAGTTCGGACATAGACATGGTAATCAATGGTTTTGTCAGTTGTTCATTAGCCTTCTGTGATGCACTCATCAATTTTTCCACGTCATATTTGTTTTTCGGCATTACCGCCAATTTACAAAGGTCGGCACCGGTTTCTTCTATCTGTTTCAAAATCGAAATCATTTTACTTTCATCCGGTGTGCTGAAGAAATGATGATTGGAGCCAATAACTTTTACCGGATATTGGTGCAATTCTTCAATCAAAGAAGCTGCTCCTTCTACCCGACACGCTTCTACATCAATGAACTCCACATGATATTCTTCGCTGATGGAAGCCACATTCAGACATACCTTTTTGTAAATTTCATCTGACACTTCCCATTCTCCACCTTCCGCCTTTGTACGAATGGTGTAAATAATCGGAAGATCTTTCAGCGTATCACTAATCCCTTTCAGACACTGACGATTCACTTCCAAATCGGTAACGGCATCCTTCAGGTAATCTGCTCTCCATTCAACCAAATCAGGCTTTTTTTCTTTTACCAGCGCTGCCTGATGGGCAATTTCTTCCGGTGTCGTTCCTATAATCGGAACACATATTTTTGTTTCCTCTGTATTCAGTTCTATATGTGCTGTTTTTAATGTTTTCATAATTTCCACTTTCTTTTTAATTTTGTTTACTTTTTAACTATTTAAAATTATACTTATATGAGAAAAAAAATCAACAAAGAAGAGGTAGCAATATGGGATGTATCAATAACATTACAGGAACAACAAAACTCACAGGGCTTCTCGGCAGTCCTGTTGCTCACAGTAAATCCCCACTGATGCATAACGAGTCCTTTCGACTTTTGGATTTAGATTATGTTTATCTGTGTTTTGACGTTCCGGAAGACAACTTGGAAGTAGCCTATGAAGGATTAAAGAAATTGAACGTTGCAGGTTTTAACTGCACAATGCCTGATAAAACAAGAATGAGTCAGCTGGTGGATGAATTGTCTCCTGCGGCTTCATTGATCGGTGCAGTAAACACTGTTGTAAACAATAACGGTATTTTTGTCGGACACAATACCGACGGCATTGGATATATCAGTTCCCTGAAGGAAAAGGGTCATTCCATTATCGACCGAAAGATGACTTTACTGGGAGCCGGCGGTGCTGCATCTTCCATTATGGTTCAGGCGGCCCTGGACGGTGCCAGAGAAATCGACGTCTTCAGTATCAAAGACCGATTTTGGGAAAAGGCAGAAAAGATGATTGACGGAATCAATGCAAAAACGAATTGTAAGGTCAATCTGATTGAAATGAATTCCGATGAACGGTTGGGTGCTTCGATTGCCGAAAGCGATATTCTTTGTAACGCCACCACCGTTGGAATGGCACCGAAAGTAGACGGTTGCCTGATTAAAGATTCGTCAATGTTACGGGAAGGATTAATTGTTTCCGACATCATCTATAATCCGTTGGAAACTAAGCTGTACAAGATGGCTCAGGAAGCCGGCTGTTCCGTATTCAACGGTCTCTATATGCTTTTATACCAAGGGGCCGAAGCATTCAAATTATGGACCGGACAGGAAATGCCGGTGGAAACCATTAAACAGAAATATTTTGACAACTAAAAAAATTGCCCGGTAACTGTACCGGGCAATTTCTATTTTGTCTTCATCAATCGCTTTCTCCATCTCCATAAAACAAATTTTTCCGGAATTCGTTTTAGGACAATCTGGATTTCTTCTTTTTTATCTATTTGCTTTACCATAATGGTCTGCATTCCACAGCGGTTAGCTCCCCAGATATCCGTAAAAATCTGGTCTCCCAAAAACAAGGTTGTTTCCCGCGTGGTTCCCATCAATTCCATCGCCTTTTCATAATTCTTTGTGGATGGCTTATGGGCATTGAAAATATATTTTGACTCTACTGCATATGCAAAGGGTTCCACTCTGGCTTCTTTGTTATTTGAAATCAGGCAGGTGTCAATTCCCTTTTCGTGCAACTCCCTAAAATAAGAAACAATTTCAGGGGTGGCAGGTGCTCCGTGGGGAACCAATGTATTATCAATATCCGAGATAATCCCTCTAATTCCCTGTTTATAGTACATATCCCAATCAATATCCCAAACTGAATCCAGATATTCATCAGGAAAAAATCTTTCCAGCATGTTCCTTCTGTCCCCTTATTTCAACAATTTCGCCAACTCGTCCATAAACGTATTTACATCCTTGAATTCACGGTATACTGACGCAAAACGAACATAAGCTACCTGGTCGAGTGCCTTCAGACGTTCCATGACAAGTTCCCCAATCACTTCACTCTGAATTTCTTTCTGTTCCATATTGAAGATTGCATTTTCCACCTCTTCTACTGTGGATACAATCTGGTCATAGGAAACCGGTCTTTTATGGCAGGAACGTAAAATTCCAGCCTCGATTTTCCCGCGATCATAAGGTTCTCGAATATTCCCTTTCTTGATAACAATCAACGGAATACTTTCCACCTTTTCGTAAGTCGTAAATCTTTTTGAGCACTGTTCGCACTGTCTTCTTCTTCGAATAGCACTATTATCTTCTGCCGGACGCGAGTCAATTACTTTCGTATCATCTGCTCCACAATATGGACATTTCATTTGTCTTCCTCCTTTAGGTTCACATAAAACGATTATAAAAAAATTTGTCCTATCGGTCAAGGTATTTTGACTTTTTGCCGAACCCGGTTTTCCTCCACTTCTACCAGAATTACGTCCGGTCCCACCTGGGTAATACAAGATATGGGAATGACATATTCATAATCACTGCAAAAGAATCCAAACCACTTTGAAGGCGCAGTCACAATCAAAGCACGAATGTCCCCGGAGCACAAATCAAACTCCAAATCTCTTGCGCAGCCCAGCACTTTGCAGGAGCAGGTATTGATAATTTCTTTTCTTTTTAAATCCTGAATTCGCATTTTTATTTTATTCTATGCACCACTTCTTCCGTTAGCGAATATAATTTTTCATGAGTTTCAAAGCATTCTTTTCCAGGCGACTGACCTGCGCCTGGGAAATCCCGATTTCCTCAGCAATCTCCATCTGAGTCTTTCCGTTAAAGAAACGCATATCGATAATCTTTCGTTCCCTACCAGAAAGTTTTCCCAACGCTTCACTTAACACAATACTCTCCACCCACTTTTCTTCCTTATTTTTCTTATCACTAATCTGATCCATTACATACAGCGTATCTCCTCCCTGTTCATAAACCGGTTCAAATAAAGAAACCGGACTTTGAATTGCATCCAGAGCATACGCCACCTCTTCTCTTGCCACGCCGATTTCCTCTGCAATTTCTCCGATTGTCGGCTCCCGGTTTGTGGTTTTTGCAATGCGTTCCCTGCAGTAAATCGCCTTATAGGCAACATCTTTTACCGAACGACTGACGCGAATCGCTGCGTTATCCCGCAAAAATCTTTTCAATTCTCCTGCAATCATCGGTACCGCATAAGTGGAAAACTTGATATTCAGTGTATCATCAAAATTGTCCACCGCTTTAATCAAGCCCACACAACCGATTTGAAACAAGTCATCCATATTTTCCTTGCTGCCTGAAAACCGTTGTAGGATACTTAGTACCAACCTTAAGTTTCCCTGAATATAACGTTCTCTCGCCTCCATGTCCCCTTCTTTGATTTTTCTGAATAGTTCTTTTTTCTCTTCTTCTGAAAGTAACGGTAATTTCGAAGTATTCACTCCGCAAATTTCTACTTTATAAAGAGCCATTTCAAACCTCCCATCAATACTTATTTAGCATTGACAGTTTTTGGGCTCTTTATTCATATTTTAAAATTTCCCGTTTTAATCGCTTAATAATTTTCTTCTCCAATCGGGAAATATAGGACTGGGAAATTCCAAGAATGTCCGCCACCTGCTTTTGTGTTAATTCTTTCCCGTTCTTTTCCTTTAACCCATAACGCATTTCCACAATTTCCCTTTCTCTGGCGTTCAGTTTTTCAATTGCCTTGTAAAGCAGTCTCCGCTCAACTTCCGATTCCAGGTCTTTTGAAATCAAATCTTCCTCTGTTCCCAGAATATCCGATAAAAGCAATTCATTGCCGTCCCAATCCACATTCAGCGGCTCGTCAATGGATACTTCCATTTTAATCTTGCTGTTTTTTCGCAAATGCATCAGAATTTCATTTTCAATACAACGTGATGCATAGGTTGCCAATTTGATATTTTTGTCCGACTTAAAGGTGTTGATTCCCTTAATCAACCCGATGGTTCCAATGGATATTAAGTCTTCCACGCCCACACCGGTATTATCAAATTTCTTTGCAATGTACACCACCAGACGCAGATTATGCTCAATCAGCGTACTTCGCGCTTCCTTGTTTTGCTCTTCACACAGTTTCCGGATACATTCCGATTCTTCTTCACTTTCCAAAGGTTCCGGCAGCACATCACTGCCTCCTATGTATCGTAGTTCGCCTTCTCCGGAAAAAATCCATCCCTTAAAGCTCCGTAAGTGTTCTTTTAATTCTCTTCTTCTCTCTGCTATCATTTTTCTCTCCCCCTTTTTCAAAATATTCCGGATGAATAATCATTTCGTATCCACGATGAAATACGTCTTCTTTCTCGCAAACAGCCACGGGAACATTTTCATATTCCACGTCCGACACCATCATGCGTTCCAACCAAAACCCTTTCATTATGCCATGGCTCCGGTCAATGGTATTGTACGGAATATACACAGGCTTCTCCTTTTCCTTGACCTGATTGGTTGCCAAAACGCAAACCGGTTTTCCCGTAATGGGCTCCACTAAGCCATTGCCTGTATCACAGAGTCCATAGACTGTTTTCTCCTGTCCTTGCATCCAAAGTTTTACCGGAATGATTTGTTTTCTAAAGTTGATGTCCCGCCTACATTTCTGCCACAGTCCCTGTGCTATTACCAGAACAATGAATGCCATTGCCACACATAATTTTCCATCCACGGTTCCGGAAATCCCGGTGGTTCTATACACCACCCTCTGCTTTCCGCCAATATCAGCCCCCAATACAATCATTCCGCAAAGCAAAAAAGTTCCTAGATACAACTGCACCATACGCACAAGATGCTCCCGCAGACCTCTCCACTCCAGACTGATTGCCACCAGCACCTGCCCAACCACAAGATAGGTCAAAAACCACTGCACTCCATAAGCCGGTTTAATCATCACAATTGCGACGGAATAGAAACCTCCAAACAGCGCTCCGTAAAAACAGTATCTGCTCTTTTTTCTACAATCATTCCATCTTCGCACAAGACTCAACAGGCAGAAGTCCATACATACATTGAACAGAAAAAACACATCCAAATAAATATAACAAATCATCCCTTTCTCCTTGAGATTTATTATATTTTCTCCAATAAAAAAAGTCCGTCGAAAAAAGTTTCCGACAGACATTTTGTTCAATTTATTTTTCCGGTTGTCGTCGAAGCGAACCGACGACAACCTTTTTTCACAGATGTGTTACCATCTGTATTCATCATACGCATCCCCTTCACACAGTTTGTCCCCCAATTATATCAATCTATAGAAATTTCAGACCAGTGTACGTTTTTCATACTTTCATACACCATTTTCTGATTTTTTCGGATACAAAAACAGCTGTGGGAATAAACCCACAGCTATAAATAACCTTATTTTGTTTTTTCTTATTTATTCTGTAAAAATTCAGGAATCTTGATTGGCTTTTCTTCTACTGTGCTCTTTGGAACTGTCTGAGCATTTCTCTGATAATCAGTCTTAGGAGTAGTAGCCTTTGCAAAATCACCAAATGAAGTTGCTGCATTTGCAAATGGTCTAGCCT